>JAEUVY010000040.1 GCA_016786565.1 Flavipsychrobacter sp. | reverse complement strand
CACACGACTGTTTGCCGATCTCAGGATTAGCTCCTGCACCAAGCCCCTGGGTAAGGTGCGGGCCTAACTGGATCTTGTTGACAACGGGGCTGAGTGCCAGTGCCTGCGAGTCGGTATTGCACACCACGAAGTCAACGCCTTCAATGCCAAGGCTGTGCATGTAATTTACGGCATTGCTTCCGCCGCCGCCTACGCCTATCACTTTGATGATAGATGACTGATTCTTAGGGATCTCGAAATGTATCATATCTTATCGTTTTGTGGGTTAGTGATTTTTGTTGTGTAATTGGTTGTGAGTTAATGTATTTTCTTAGGATGTTTTATTTAAGTTCTTTGTCGTCTATATCTTCAAAAAGCTCCATAAACTTGCCACGCAGGCGATCGAAGAGTTCCTTCATGGTGTCTTGTCGTTTTTTAAACTTCTCCCATTTGTTGTTAGCAGCTACATCGTCTGACGCTTCCTGAACAGGCTCTTCAACAGTTTCGATCTCCTGCACCACAGGCTGGTTTAAAGACACTCTCAGATAGTTGCCACCATTACCGTAGAATTCCGTTCTACCACTTTCAAAGTCGTAATAGCCGCGGAGTATTAGACCGATACAAGTAGAATACATCGGGCTCATCAAGGCGTCATTATAACCACCTGCAAGATGTTCGTTAGGGTAACCAATGCGGGCGCCCATACCGGTCACATACTCGGTAAGCTGAGTGATGTGCTTGAGGCGCGCACCACCACCGGTGAGAATGATACCACCATTCAGCCTGTGCTCAAGACCGATCTGGCGGATATTGAACATCACGTAGTCCAGTATCTCTTCCATACGAGCCTGAATGATATTGGCGAGATTCACCACCGATACCTCTTTAGCCGGTAATCCGCGAAGGCCCGGAATGGTGATATAGGAATTGCGGTTGGCCTCGCTGCCCAATGCGGTACCGAACTGAACCTTCATTTGCTCGGCCTGAGAACGCAGCACACGCAGACCGGTAAGGATATCGTTAGTGATATTGACACCCGCATAAGGGATAACTGCGGTATGCTTCAGTATGCCATCGCAGAACACAGCCATGTCTGTAGTGCCACCGCCAATGTCCACAATGGCTACACCGGCCTCCATATCTTCGTCGTTCATTACCGCTGCGGCCGAAGCAAGCGGCTGCAATATGAGGTCGCAGGTTTTAAGGTTAGATCTGTCCACGCAACGCTTCATGTTGCGAATGGCAGTGCTGTCGCCGGTGATGACATGGAAGTTTGCGCCGATCTTAACACCACTCATTCCCACCGGATCGATAATATCAGGGATATTATCTACTGTATAGTCCTGTGGTATGATATCGATGATCTGATCACCGGTGGGCAGATACGTCTTATACTGATCACGCAGCAGTTGTTCAATATCGTCCTTGCTGATCTCGGTGTCAACGTTGGCACGCACCCTGCTACCCTGAGCCTGCATGCTTTTGATATGCTTACCTGCAATACCCACATACACCTCAGTAATAACGAGATCAGGATTGTTCTCGAAACACCGTTTAATGGCCAGCTCTACCGAATGCACACATTGCTCGATATTAATGACCACACCATGGTTAACGCCTTCGGAATCGGCGCGGCCAAAGCCGAGTATCTCCAGCTTCCCGTACTCGTTCTTCCGACCGGCTATCGCCACCACCTTTGTGGTACCAATGTCCAGCCCTACGATAATTGGTTGTTGTTTCTTACTCATACTGCATTGATATTTTTATTCGGTTAGTATTTAGTGCCCGGAAGGATAGAGATACTTGCCGGTCTTAGTTTCTTTTTTGTCTTCTTTTCTGTTTTCCTTTTTCAACTTGCCTTTATCCTTTTTCTTCGCCGCATCCTTGCCCTTCACCTCCTTTTTCCCTGCTTTGGCCGCGGGCTTCTTAGGAACCGCCTTTGTGTGTGGTTTTGCAGCCGGATGTGCTGCACCGCCTTTGACCGGCTTCTTTGCCGCGCTGCCACTTTTTGCAGCTTTCTTCACATCTTTTTTCAATTCAGGCGCAACATGCTTCACTGGCTTCTTTGCAGCCTTGTCCACTGCCTTCTGCTCAGCAGGTTTACGCACATTCTTCGCTGAAGAACCTACTGCCGCTGCGCCCGGCTTTACAGGATCGGGGTGCTTCGCAGCCTTCTTGTTCTCCAGTTCCCTGTCTCTTGCCGCCTTGGCTGCAGCTACAGCCTCTTCATACTTCTTCTGTGCCCTTTCGGCAGCAGCAGCCTTAGCCGCAGCTACGGCAGCCTGACGATTTACAACCGCGCGTATAGAATCTTCGTGGCGCTTCTGCGCTTCTGTCACTTCTATACTGGTGATCCAGTTCATCTTGCTGATGGCCTTATCAACTGGTCCTTTATAAGGGAGCGATGGCGAAGCGATCACCTGATCCTGAAAACGAACATCCAAAGTCTGATACTTATCCCACCCTATCCGGTTCAGCACGTTTTTATAGAATGCCATCACATTAGTAAACTTCTCGGCAAGGCGACTCGTATCTCCCAGCAATATCTTCTGCTCACCTATCACCGGTGTCAATTCGAACATACCTGCCGAATCGATGGCGATCTGTGAAACCTGCGCGCTCCAGAAACTATCAGTATTGATGAAACGGGCCAACCTCACTATTTGCTTTTTCATCCCTATACCCGCACTGTCATCTCCAAGGTCGGGTACGTTTGTCACAACGTTTGTGTAGTATGTGTAGTCATCAGACAACGGCATGGTGTGCAGCGTACTGTCGATATAGTAACTCATACCATCAGCCCTGAACAAACGGGCAACCGGAACGCGCCTTGTCACATCTATATGCATCACCCTTTCGATATCGATATATACCTGCGCGTTCTGCACCCACGGATCAGTCTCAATAGCTCTTTCTATGCCGCGCACATCAAGCCTGGAAACCGGTGTGTGCAGAATGTCAATATTCCGTTTATAGATCGCGAGGTCCATTATCTTCTTCTGTTCCAGAGAGTGATACTTCCTGTCGTTACTGATGCTTACAATGGGCAACTCACGCAACGGCTTCTCTCCTTCTATTGTAGAAGCGCTTACCATAGCGACGACACAGCCCGTTGCACCCACAATAGTGAGTAGCAACTGGAGTATCTTCCGCACTGATATTTTACGCTTCTCTGCCACTTATTTGTTCTCCAATATTTGTTTTATAGGTCCTGTCAATTTATCAATATCGCCCGCACCTGCCGTAATGAACAGATCAAGTGGTGCCACTTTTACAAACTCAAGCAATCCTTCCTTCGACAAAATTGTATGTGCCGTGTTGCACATTCTTGTTGTAATCGTCTCAGACGTAACGCCGTCCATCGGCAATTCACGCGCCGGATAAATGTCCAGCAATATCACCTCATCCGCAAGGTCCAGACTGCGAGCAAAACCATCGGCAAGATCTCTGGTGCGGCTGAAAAGATGCGGCTGAAATGCAACCACACACCTGCGATTAGGGAACAATCGTTTAGCACTCTTTATCAGCGCGGCAAGCTCCTCAGGATGATGTGCATAGTCATCTATATACACCATCTTCTCAGTGCGGACCAGATATTCAAACCTGCGCTTGATACCTTTGAACTGTGCCAGCGCATCACGAACCTTGTCTCCCTCAATACCCAACATCTGCGTCACAGCTATTGCTGCCACTGAATTCTCCACGTTGTGCATGCCGCCTATGTTCAGGACCATGTTCTCCAACTTCCAGTTGGCGGCTACCACATCAAAAATGTACCCTCCGTTATTCAGCCTTATGTTGTCGGCATAAATATCCGCTGCATCGTTCTGCAGGCTGTATGTCACCGTTTTAGGGCCCTTCAATTCTGCCGCCCTGTGCAGCCCATGCTTCACCAGCAATGTGCCACCAGCCTTAATGTTTTTCGTATAGGATATGAATGCCTCCTCCATTTCAGCCGGTGTTCCGTAGATATCCAGATGATCGGGGTCGATAGAGGTCAATACTGCCATATCGGGACTCAACTTCAGGAAGCTACGATCATACTCATCGGCCTCTATCACTGCGGTATCATTATCGCTGCTCCAGTAGTTGCTTTCATAATTGACCGAAATACCACCCAGAAAAGCATTGCATCCATATCCGGTCTCACGTAGCAGGTAGGCTGTTGTGGTAGATATAGTGGTCTTGCCATGTGTGCCGGCTACTGTTATCGCATACATCGCCTCGGTGATCCACTTCAGCGCATCACTGCGTTTGTAAACCGGATAATTGTTATCCCTGTACCAATTCAGCTCTGAATGGTCTTTAGGTATAGCAGGCGTGTAGATCACCAGTTCAGCATCTTTGCGCAGCAGAGAGATATCATCAGTGTAATGTATCTGCATACCCTCTGCGGCAAGGCGGCGTGTAAGGTCGGTCTCCGTGCGATCATATCCGCAAACGGTAGCACCGCGGCCCATAAAGAACCTCGCGAGCGCGCTCATACCGATGCCGCCGATACCCACAAAATAAACGTTCCTGATGTTCCTTACATGCATTTTCTACTTCTTTCTATCTGTTAGCGTTAGCTATTTCCAAAACCCTCGCGGCAATGCGTTCGTCCGCATCTGTAACCGCCATTTTTTTCAAATTCTCAGTCATTTCCTGTTGCGTGGCATTGTCCTTCATCAAATCCTTCAACCGCCCCACCAGCAGATTGTACACGTCACTATCCTTCACCATCCACGCAGCCTTGTTGTTCACCAATGCCATTGCATTACTTTCCTGATGATTCTCGGCTGCATGCGGATAGGGCACAAATATCACCGGCTTACCTGCTATACACATTTCCGCTATCGCCAGCGCGCCAGCCCTCGAGATCACAACATCTGCAGCAGCGTAGGCGTAATCCATCTCTGCAATAAAATCGCGTACAACTACTTTGTCACCAAACATCGCTGCTGCCGCACAGGCTTGCTCGTAATTCGGCTTACCTGTCTGCCACAGTAACTGCACCTGCTCGCTCACTATATTGGCAAGACCGGCCTCAACCGCCTCGTTCACCGAACGGGCTCCCAGACTGCCCCCTATCACCAACACCGTCTTGCGACCTTCTTTCAAACCAAACTTCGCACGTCCCTCAGCCGCTGATCGGTTCATATCTGCAATAGCCTTTCTAACCGGATTACCGGTCAACTGCAGTATCGAAGCCGGAAAGAAACGCTCCATACCCGAATAGGCCACGCATATAGCTTTTGCATTCCTGCCCAGGATCTTGTTACTCTTACCCGCCCACGAATTCTGTTCCTGTATCAGAGTAGGAATACCGGCTGCCTGCCCTGCATGCAGTATGGGGAAGCTGGCATAACCGCCAACGCCCACTATTGCCGTAGGTGCAAACTCCTTTATTATATTCCTTGCCTGCATTCTGCTCTTTAACAACTTCAGCGGAAGAGTAATGTTCTTCCACATATTACTTCTGTTGAATCCCGCTATATCCAGCCCCACTATTTCAAATCCCTCACGCGGAACCTTCTCCATTTCCATTTTACCCTTAGCCCCCACAAACAACAGGCGTGTGCCCGGTGCCAGACGCTGCAATGCGTGCCCAATGGCCACCGCAGGGAATATATGCCCCCCGGTACCACCACCTGCAATTATGACACGCATTTCACTCATATCTTTTATTCGTTCTATTTCGTTTTCTTACCCTTTAATGCGGCAACCGCCACCTCTTCTGATGCCGCTTCGGCCTCGGCAGCCGCTACTGCAGCAAGCCTGGCCGCGTTCTTGCGCTCTCCCTCCATTTCATCAACATACTTGCTCACGCTAAGTACAATACCTATCGCGACGCTGGTAAACCATATTGACGAACCACCCATGCTGATCATAGGTAGTGTAAGGCCGGTAACCGGCACCAGATGCACATTCACCGCCATGTTCAGCATCGCCTGAAAAACGAGCGTCACACTGAGACCCACCGCCAGAAATGCACCGAAGGCAAACGGACATCGCTTAAATATCAGCACACTCCGCCACAGGAACAACAGGTACAGCAGCACAACGAATGTTCCACCCAACAACCCATACTCCTCTATGATGATGGCAAAAATGAAGTCAGAATATGGGTGCGGCAGGAAGTTCTTCTGCAAGCTCTTTCCCGGTCCGCGCCCGGTGAGTCCGCCATTCGCAATGGCGATCTTAGCCTGCTCCACCTGGTACACATCCTGATGCTTGCTGTTCTTATCCTCCTCCTTAAAAAAGTCTTTCACCCTGCGCTCCCAAGTAGCCGCACGACCTACACCCGTAAGTTTAGATATTGTGAATACTACACTCAAACACATGAACCCTGCTATTGCCAAAAATACCAGATGCTTTAACTGTACTCTGCCTATAAAGAACATAATGGCACAGGTGGCACCCAGCATCAAAGCCGTGGACAGGTTGGCCGGCGCTATCAAGGCGCAGGTCAGCAACATGGGCACAAGCACTGGTATAAAACCCTTCCTGAAATCCTTGATCACATCTTGCTTGATAGTAAGCATACGTGCCAGAAACATGAACAATGCCAGCTTGGCAAGGTCTGATGTCTGGAACGTAAGATTGATAACCGGCAGCTTTATCCAACGGGAACCCTCATTCAGACTTGTACCGAAGACCAAAGTATATATCAGCAATGGCAGCGACA
The DNA here is from genome assembly GCA_016786565.1 of Flavipsychrobacter sp. Lineage (GTDB taxonomy): Bacteria > Bacteroidota > Bacteroidia > Chitinophagales > Chitinophagaceae > Nemorincola. Next base: position 43,056 of record JAEUVY010000040.1, on the reverse strand, counting down.
GCAAGTAAGCATATACCGACCACTTCGCAAACCTTGTATAATTGATGCGGTGCACATAATAAACAATAAGCAAACCCAGGCCCAATACCATCACCTGCTTTGCCAGATAGTACCCCGAGTTCTTCTCCATGCGGTAAGCAAGAGAACCTGTGGAACTATACACCGCGAGCAGGCTGATAAAGGACAGCACAAGCACGACGCCCCAAATCACTTTGTCGCCCTTCGTTCTTGTCAGTATTTGCTTCATTCCGTCAGCCATGACTATTGTTTTACTATGCCTTCACTTTACTATTAATATTAAAGGCTCCTAACAGCTTCTTTAAATTGCTCCCCGCGATCTTCAAAATTGTTGAACCTGTCAAAACTTGCACAGGCCGGTGCCAGCAACACCACATCACCGGCCTCGGCGCAAGAATAGGCAGCATGCACTGCTTCTGCCGCGCCCGCGGTTTCTATAATGGTATCTACCATAGAATCAAAGGCATCGTGTATCGGCTGGTTATTCACACCCAGACAGATGATAGCCTTCACCTTCTTTTTCACCAGATCCATGATCTCGCTATAATCGTTACCCTTGTCCTGACCACCCAGAATGAGTATGGTCGGTTTGTCCATACTTTCCAGCGCGAACCATACCGAGTTTACATTGGTAGCCTTGCTGTCGTTGATAAAATCAACGCCGCGAACGGTTGCCACATATTCCAGCCTGTGCTCCAGTCCCTTGAACCTTGTGAACGTCTCTCGTAATTTCTCCTTCCTTATGCCTGCAATGCGGGCGGATATGCCGGCTGCCATACTGTTATATTGATTGTGTTTTCCTTTGATAGCCAGGTCGTGAATGGACATATCAAAGTAGTCACCACCATACAATATGCGCATATTGTCGTCGTTGATGAATCCTCCTTCTTGGCCTGTAACGTTATCGCTCATTGTGAAAAAAATTGTAGTAGCGTGAATAGAATGGGTAGTAAAATATTGTTGTATTGCTTGGTCGTCTTTGTTTACTATGAAGTAGTCGTCTTTTGTCTGATTGAGTGTGATACGAAACTTTGAGGTCACGTAATTCTCAAACTTGTAATCATATCTGTCCAGATGGTCGGGGGTGATGTTGAGCAGTATCCCGATGTCCGGCCGGAACTGGTGTATATCGTCCAGCTGAAAGCTGCTGATCTCCATCACATACCATGCGCACGGGCGCTCAGCTATCTGGCGGGCAAAACTGTAGCCTATATTGCCCACGAGTGCCACATCATATCCTGCATCTTTAAACAGAGTATAGGTGAGCATGGTTGTGGTGCTCTTGCCATTACTGCCCGTGATTGCCACGATGCGGCTATCGCCTTTGTACCGGTATCCGAATTCGATCTCGCTGCACACTTCTATGCCTGCCGCCCTCACCTTCTTCATGATGGCCGTCTTATCACTGATACCGGGGCTCTTCACCAAACAATCTGCGTTCAGTACCAGCTCCTCGGTATGCGCCCCTTCCTCAAACGGTATAGCATTAGCTTCAAGTGTCTCTCTGAACTTTGGTTTGATCTTTCCGCCGTCGCTCACAAACACATCCCATCCCTGCTGCTTGCCAAGCAATGCAGCCCCTACACCGCTTTCAGCGGCGCCGAGTATAACAAGACGTTTTGATATTGTGCTCATTTCTTTACTGCAGCTTTAATGTTACTATACTCATAATGGCAAGCATGATGCCCACGATCCAGAACCTCGTCACGATCTTTGCCTCGTGATAGCCCTTCTTCTGATAATGATGATGCAGCGGCGACATCAGGAAAATGCGCCTGCCTTCTCCATACTTCTTCTTCGTCCGCTTGAAATACCACACCTGCAGTATCACTGAAAGATTCTCTACAAGAAATACACCACAGATAATAGGTATCAGCAATTCCTTCCTCACGATGATAGCGAGTGAGGCGATGATGCCACCCAACGCCAGACTGCCGGTATCGCCCATGAACACCTGCGCCGGATAGGCGTTGTACCAAAGGAAACCCACGCAGGCACCCACAAACGCGCCTATAAATATGGACAGCTCACCAAGGTTGGGGATATCCATAATGCCCAGATAACCGGCAAACACATAGTTACCCGATACATAGGCGAACACACCCAGACAAACACCTATAATAGCCGACACACCCGTTGCCAATCCGTCTATGCCATCGGTAAGATTGGCACCGTTGGAAACAGCCGTGATAATGAAGATGACAAACAGTATATATATAAGCGGTGTGGTCCACTCCACGTTATTCTCGCCGAATATCCGGGCTATTTTCTCATACCTGAATTCGTGCGACTTGAGGAACGGTATTGTAGTCGTAGCTGTGCGCACTTTCACATAAGTATGTTCGCGACCCTTGTCGTCCTTGCGCACGTAACGCGCATTATCTGCCTTCTCTGTAACACTATACACACCTTCCTGACCACGTGACACCTCGCGACTGATAACCACGTTCTCATTATAATACATGGTCACACCCACAATAACACCAAGCCCTATCTGCCCCATTATCTTGAAGCGGCCGGCCAGTCCTTCCTTATTCTTCTTGAACACCTTGATATAATCATCCAGAAAACCTACTATCCCCAACCATACGGTTGAAACGATCATAAGCAGGATGTACACGTTCAGCACACGCGCAAACAGCAATGTAGGAATGAGTATAGACGCCAGTATGATGATGCCACCCATTGTAGGCGTACCCTTCTTTTGTTGCTCACCTGCAAGACCCAGATCGCGCACGGTCTCGCCTATCTGCTTGCGACGGAGAAAATCTATCAGGCGCTTGCCGAACACCATAGATATGGTAAGCGACAAGATGATCGCCATGGCAGCCCTGAACGTTATGTAATTGAACACACCCGCCCCCGAAAGGTGGAACGTATCGCGCAGGTATGTAAACAAATAGTACAGCATGCCGCCTGTTATTTATTGAGTGTTTCGAATATTTCCGTTAATACTTCTTTGTCGTCAAAATGGTGTTTCACACCCTTTATCTCCTGATAACTTTCGTGCCCCTTTCCGGCCACCAGTATCACATCGCCCGGCTGTGCCAGTGAGCATGCCACTTTTATTGCTTCGCGCCTGTCCGTTATCCGCAGCGATTTGCGCTTCTGCACACCGGTCAGGCCCGCTTCCATATCGTTAAGTATCGCTTCAGGATCTTCGCTACGCGGATTGTCTGAAGTAAGTACCGCCTTGTCACTATGTTCACATGCCACCTGTGCCATTACCGGGCGTTTGGTCGTATCTCTGTCTCCTCCGCATCCCACTACCGTTATCAATTGCTGACCGTTTGTCCGCAACTGGTTGATGGTTGCCAGTACATTGATCAGTGCGTCAGGTGTGTGTGCATAATCCACTATTCCCAGTATCTTGTCATTAGCCGAAACCAAAGTCTCAAAACGACCCGGAGCACCGTGCAATCCGCTCAGTACGGCCAGTATATGCAACGGATCTTCGCCCAACAACTTTGCTGCGCCGTAAACAGCCAGCAGGTTGTAGGCATTGAATGTGCCTATCATGCGGAAGTGCGCCTCATGTCCATCTACCGTCATCACCAGACCCGACAGGTTGTTCTCCAGTACTTTACCCTTTACATCTGCCGGGGCTTTCAAACTGTAAGTATACCTGCCTGCGTCCGTGTTCTGCAGCATCACCATTCCGCGCTTATCATCTATGTTCGTAAGAGCGAACGCACCCTCGGGCAATCCGTCAAAGAACATCTTCTTTACTCTTATATACTCGTCAAACGTCTTGTGATAATCAAGATGGTCGTGCGTGATATTGGTGAACAGGCCACCTGCAAAATCAATACCTGCTATCCTGTGCTGATGCACCGCGTGCGAACTCACCTCCATGAAGGCATAAGTACATCCGGCATCCGCCATGCGCCTCAGCAACGCATGCACCGACACCGCATCAGGGGTGGTGTGTGTTGATGGAACTACCTCCGTGTGTATATGATTCTTTACAGTAGACAACAGCCCGCACTTATGCCCCATCGCTTCAAACAACTGATACAGCAACGTTGCCGTTGTGGTCTTGCCATTGGTTCCTGTAACGCCCACCACCTTCATTTGGCGCGATGGCTGACCATAAAAGATGTCCGCCATCAAGCCTGTCGCCGCCGCACTGTCCTTAACATGCACATATACTACACCATCCACCCTTGCTTCCGGCATGCGCTGGCATATTACCGCTGCAGCACCCAGGCCTATTGCCTTGTCAATGAAATTGTGCCCGTCTACTGTTGTACCTGCTACCGCCACAAATACACTACCCTGCAGCACCGCTCTCGAGTCGATGCAGATACCTGAAACGGCAACAGAGGCATCTCCGTGCACCGCCACCGGCTGTATAGGTATCAATATGTCGCGCAGTAGTATCATTAACTCAATTGCAGTATTATATCTTGTCCTTTAATTAACCTTGTTCCAGTTGGCACCGATTGTGCCTGCACCCTTCCTTTACCCACAACACGCACACGCAATCCGTAATTCTCCAGCATATACACAGCGTCTTTCAGCTTCATTCCGGTCACATCCGGCATCACACCTCGGTACACGTGCCTTGGCACCACCTCACTACGCCTGTTAGAGTCTGTCACCAGTTGCATCATCGTATTCCTGTAGTCAGTAACTACAGGCAGTTTACGATTCAGCCGACCCAGCAACACATCATATGTAGCTGCAGTAGCCGCTTTTGCCGGTATCACAGAAGAACCTGTCAGTGCCATACTATCCAGCGGCGCCGACCATGCCCCCATGTTCTGGGAGAATATCTTATCAGCAACCATCCTGAATACCGGAGCAGCTATAGTACCTCCGTAATAGGCAGCCGAATGCGCCTTGGTACGTATCACTACACATATTGTATACTTCGGATTCTCAAAAGGCATGTAGCCTACGTATGAACCCTGATACACACCGTCCGTATACCTTATTCCTTTGTCTGCCACCTGCGCCGTACCGGTCTTACCGGCCATTGTGTAGTATGGCGACTCAATTCCCTTTCCGGTACCATCGGTCACTACCGCACGCGTACACTTGCGAAGCTGCTGTATAGCCGCGCTATCGCAAATAGTGGTCAGCACCTCCGGCTCAAATGTCTGCACATCGCGGCCATATTCTCTGATGGCACTCACCAGATACGGACGCATCATTTTGCCATAGTTGGCCACCGCATTATACATCATGCAGGTGTGTAAAGGGGTGATCATGATGCCATATCCCGTAGCCATCCATGGCAATGTCGTCCCGCTCCATAGCGTACTCTTGGGATCTGTGATAAAAGACCTGCGCTCGCCCAGCAGGTCGATACCTGTTGGCTTGTCAAGGCGCAGTTTCCTCAAATGTTCCACAAACTTCGACGGATTGTCGCGGTAGTGCATATCTGCAAGCTTTGCCATACCCACGTTACTCGATATAGCGTATGCCTTCCATATCGGCATCTCTCCCAGCCGCGCGTCCGGATGCGAATCCTGCATCACACGGTTACCGAACTGCCTCCTTCCACCCTGAATGTCCACCGTCTGATCAACATTTATCTTCTTGTCAGACAACAACGATATAAGCGTTGCCAGCTTAAAAGTCGATCCCGGCTCAGTTGGGATGGTTGCGTAGTTAAAATCTTCGTCGTAACTGCCGTCTTTCTGCCTTCCCAGGTTCACCAGTGTCCTTATTTTTCCGGTAGCCACTTCCATCACTATACAAGTGCCGTACTGACATTCATATTCCTGCAGCTTGCTCAGCAACGCGTGATAGGCCACGTTCTGTACATTCATATCCAGAGTGGTGATCACATCCTTCCCATTTTGCGGATCCACCTCACTTCCTTCCACCGGCACCCAAACGCTACCCGTTGCTTTCTGCACCACCCTGCGGCCATTCTCACCTTTCAGCTGCTTGTTGTATTTCGCTTCCAGTCCGGTTATATTACTATCCCTGAAAACACCTATCGTCCTGCGCGCCAGTTTCTCATAAGGCAGCTTGCGCTTTTCACGAGGCTCAGCAATAAAACCTCCGTATGCCTTACCCTTGTTGAATATCGGGAAGCTACGCAGCGCCTCATACTCATAGTACTTCAGCTTTCGCGACAACAGGTAATATTTATTCCTGTTGTCATAGGCATTCACAAACTCTTCTTTAAATTGTTCAGCCGTCTTGCCACTTGCCGGAAAGAGTGCTGCCAGACAAGTACACAACGTATCGATCTTCTGCTCGAACAGAGCTGAGTCGATCACCGAAAAATCTATGTGCACATCAAACTCAGGAATGGATGAACTCAACAATACACCATCCTCATTCAGTATGTTGCCGCGCTCGGCTATCAGCGTATCAAAACGGGTATGCATCTCACGAGCCATCGACCTCAGACGCGGCCCCTCCTTAGCCTGTATCAGAAATGCCTTCACAACAACAGCGCAACCGAACAGGAATATACACGTAAACGTGATATATACCCTGAAGCGGATATCGTTCTTTATGTTATCGGTAGCACTCATTACTTACTTTCCCTTTATCTTATAAGCCGGCAGCAAAGACGGTTTCAATCCTATTTTCTCAGCGTTGGTCATCACCTGTGTTTCGGTCTTCACATACATCAGCTGCGATTTCACATCCATGTATTTCCAACGCAGTTCCTTCAGCTCCCGGTTACGGGCGTTCAGCTCTCGCTGCATATCTATCGCCCGCTGACTGTTGCTTATGTACAATACACACAGCAATACCAGGAATGCCAGAAAAGGAATATTATTTACGATTGCCTTATAAGATACTTTCTCCACCAGCGACTTCCAGTCACTCCGCACACGTTGCGCAGGCGTAAGCCCCTCCTGCGTTATATCTTTTTCCTCGCTGCTCATGCTCGCTATATTATCACCCTTGAAGGGCATTTTTATTCAACTTCTTTTACAACTTCTCACCCACCCTCAGCCTTGCACTCCGCGATCTCGGGTTGGCTCGCTGTTCGGCTTCGCTTGGTTCTATCGGCTTCGCGTTCACCGGCTTCATCACCGGCGGCGCCACTTCCTCAAACGCTCCGGGCTCATCCCAGCGGCCGCGCTTTATAAAGTGCTTCACTATCCTGTCTTCCAGCGAGTGAAACGATATGATACTCAATCGTCCTCCGGGCTTCAGACTCTGCGCCGCCTGCAGCAGCAACTCCTTCAGCACTCCCAGTTCATCATTCACTTCTATCCTCAGCGCCTGAAACACCTGCGCCAGGTATTTGTTGGGGTTACCCTTCATCACAGGCGCCAGCATTGCCTTCAGCGATGCTATTGTCTGCACCTTTTGCACACTTCTTGCCGACACTATGTGTTTCGCCAGCTGGCGCGAGTTGCGCACCTCACCATATTGTTCAAACAACCGATGCAGCTGCGGCTCCGAGTAAGTATTCACAATGTGCGCCGCGGTAAGTTCACCACGTTTATCCATCCTCATATCCAGCGGCCCGTCAAACCTTATCGAGAAACCTCGCTCTGCTGTGTCAAACTGAAAAGAACTTACTCCCAGATCCGCCAATATCCCATCCACCTCATTATGTCCGTGCAATCGTAAAAAACGACGCAGATACTTAAAATTTTCTGTTACAGGTATCAACCTGTCATCATCCGGTTTGTTCACCCATGCATCAGCATCCTGATCAAACGCTATCAACTTGCCCTCAGGACCCAGTTGCTCCAGAATCAGTCTGCTGTGCCCTCCTCCTCCGAAAGTCGCATCCACATACACACCGTCCTTCTTTATCGCCAGCCCCTCCACTGCTTCGTGCAGCAATACCGTGGTGTGATAGAATTTTTGATCTTCCATACTACATGCCGTCAAATGGATTACCCAGATCAGCCGCTACACTATTGGCAAGATCTCCGAAACCTTCAGAATTTTCACGCAGATAGGCATAATAGCTATCTTTGTCCCACAACTCCATTTTATTGCCCTGCGCGGTCAACACAGCTTCCTTGGTAATTCCGGCATACTCCAGTAGTTGCTTGGGCACCAGCATCCTTCCGGCGCTGTCCAGCTCCACTATTGTTGCTCCGTTCAGAAATACGCGCTTAAACCTCCTCACTTCTTCCTTGAAATCATTCAACTTGCTCACTTTGTCATGGATCACTTTCCATACATCCATCGTGTACACGTTGATGCATTTCTCAAATCCACGGTTGATCACAAACTTCTCACGCAGACCCTCAGGGATCTGCTTCTCCAGACGAGCAGGCAGCATCAAACGCCCCTTGGCGTCTACTGCTACTTCACTTTCTCCGAGAAAATTGGTCATGAGCGTGTTTGATGGATGATTATTAACACAAAGAAACACCATTTACCACATTTTACCACTCTCGCGGCATTACATATTTATCCACAATGTGATATAAAATCCTGTGAATAACCTGTGACTTTGTGTGGATATCTGTGAATAACCCCAAATCGGACCATTGTATTGATATTTTCAATACTTTATCATTCCGCACATGGGCCGCAGAGGCTACCCGACAGCCTTCAAAACATTATTCCATTCATATAATGTTACCAGAGAAAATTTGCCTCAAAATTGTACTTTTACGCCATGTTAGCCACACTCGAACAGGCCGTGAAACTGGGCCTTCGCGAAGACGAATTCGAAAAGATAAAAGAGATACTGGGACGTACGCCCAATTTTACTGAAGCAGCAATGTACTCCGTTATGTGGAGCGAACACTGCAGCTATAAAAACTCCATCAAATGGCTGAAAACACTGCCTCGCGATGGCGCCAAACTACTCGTAAAAGCAGGTGAGGAAAACGCCGGCCTCGTGGACATAGGCGATGGCTGGGGTTGTGTTTTCAAGATCGAAAGCCATAACCACCCGTCAGCTATCGAACCCTTCCAGGGTGCAGCAACGGGCGTAGGTGGTATTCACCGCGACATTTTCACCATGGGTGCACGCCCCATAGCGTCACTCAACTCGCTCCGCTTCGGCAAGGTCGACAATCCTAAGACACGCTGGCTCATCAAGGGCGTTGTAAAAGGTATCGGTCACTACGGCAATTGCTTTGGCGTGCCTACTGTAGCAGGCGAAGTGTACTACGAAAGCTGCTATCAGACCAATCCGCTGGTGAATGCCATGAGCGTTGGTGTGGTTCGTGTGGGGCAAACGGTTTCCGCTACTTCACACGGCGAAGGCAACCCGGTCTACATTGTGGGCGCTTCTACCGGCAAAGACGGTATCGGCGGCGCTTCATTCGCATCGGCTGACATCACAGAAAACAGCGCCGAATCGCTGCCTGCAGTACAGGTGGGCGACCCGTTTGAAGAAAAGAAACTCCTCGAGGCATGCCTCGAAATGATACCGACCGGTGCCCTCATAGGCATGCAGGATATGGGCGCGGCAGGCATCACCTGCAGCACCAGCGAAATGAGTGCCAAGGGCGAACATGGCATGGTCATTCATCTCGATAAAGTACCTACCCGCCAGGCAAACATGAAGCCTTGGGAAATGCTGCTGAGCGAAAGCCAGGAGCGTATGCTGATAGTGGTGAAAAAAGGCCGCGAAGCAGAGATACAGAAGATATTCGACAAGTGGGACATCCACTGCGTTCAGATAGGAGAAGTAACAAAAGACACCAATCTTAAGTACTACATGAATGGCGAACTCGTTGCCGATGTCCCTGCCGAAAGCCTTGTGCTGGGCGGTGGCGCACCGGTTTACGAAAGGGAATACCGCGAGCCAAAGTACTTTGAAGAGATCAACAAATTCAACCCTGATTCAGTTGCCGTTCCGGCAGATCTGCGCGACACAGCTTACCAACTCATTCAGTTGCCAAACATTGCCTCCAAGCGTTGGATCTACGAACAGTACGATAGCATGGTAGGCACCGGCAACACTCAGACAAACGAACCAAGCGATGCTTCTGTGATCCGTGTACACGGCTCTGAGAAAGGACTCGCCGTAACTACCGACTGTAATAGTCGCTACGTATTTGCCGACCCATACAAGGGTGGTATGATAGCAGTTTGTGAAGCCGCTCGTAACATCGTATGCAGTGGCGCGCAACCTGTTGCCATCACCAACTGCCTCAACTTCGGTAACCCATACAACCCCGAGGTGTACTATCAGTTCGTTCACGCAATCAAGGGCATGGGCGACGCCTGCCGCAAGCTCGATACTCCGGTTACCGGCGGTAACGTAAGCTTCTATAACCAAAGCGAAGATGGTCCTGTATATCCTACTCCTACAATAGGTATGGTGGGTGTCATGGACTCATTGTCTCAGAAAATGTCCCTCGGCTTCAAGCACGCCGGCGACACCATTTATCTGTTGGGTGTTCAGACAAATGATATCAACTGTTCAGAATACCTGCACCACATTGTGGGTGTTACACACAGTCCTGCTCCTCATTTCGAACTCGAAGAAGAATATACACTGCAGCAGACTGTGTCACGCGTTATCAGCGAGAAACTGATTCGCTCTGCACACGATATCTCTGAGGGTGGTCTGTTCGCATGTCTGCTGGAAAGCAGCATGGCCGGCGGACTCGGGTTTACAATAAACACGCCTGCTGACATCCGTAAAGATGCAGCGCTCTTCGGCGAAGGACAGAGCCGCGTAGTTGTGTCAGTTAACCCCGACCTGCAAGCGCTGTTCGAAGCAGAGTTGAAAGGCCTTCCATTCATCAAGATCGGACACGTAAATGCCGGAAAAGAACTGGTGGTAGACGGTGAAAACTGGGGCTACATCGCCGATTGGCAAAACGCATACGATACGTCACTCGAACGTATGCTGGCCGGTCAGTAAACTAAAAATATAATTGCAGCACTGCTACACAGTAGCGCTGCCACATGTGTCTGCAGCATTGTGCATCATTTGGCTGGTATTTCCTTCAGAAGACAACCACTCATGAAGATCGCAATGCTGCATTCCGTATGTATGTACCGAACCTGATACTACAGCAACACTGTAGCGCGTGCCCGAGTAGTCCAAAGTCAGCGCCTGGCGAGCATCTTCCAGCATAAGATACAACATGAAGAACCGACTGCGGTCAGATGGTTCAAAAGGAACAACGATCACAGAATCTATTCTGCTTCCTGCACTGTCATAAGCCTTCCCTATAAGGTGCTGATGTTGATCGCAAGCTAACTTGGCCTCGGTGTAAGTGTATGGTGGGAGTTTCATGGAACAAATTATTGGGTTGAATTTATTACCTATATATGAATATAGAAAAAAAGAACAACAAAATAACGGCTGATTAACTTTTAGCGTTCTTGCGCCTTAGGTAATCATACCGGTATCCCACCGGCAAGGGGTAGCCCAGTTCTTCCATAATGTTCTCGAGATCTTTCTCCTCGTCGGGCTGATACTTCCTGTCCAGGTTCATACCATTCAATCGGGCCCAGGCCTGCCATTTCACTGCAGTAAGCGGGTTCTTGAACTCTTGCAGGATATTGTAAAGGTTCACCTCCGTCTGTCTGGCTATCAACTTCACCAACAGTGTCCCCTGCGTTACGTTCAGTTGTTTCACCTTCTCCTCAAAACTCGAACGCATTTCCTCCTCGCGGCTGTGCACAAACTGCTTACGTTCCTTCCTCGATACTCCCTCCTCATTGACCTTAGCATTGATCTCTTTAAACACCTTTGTCGCAGCATCCAGATACGGCAGGATTGTGGTCACATAAAACTTCATCTGGTTATAACGGTATCGGTCTGTGTCGTTCAGAAACTGCGCGGTCACCTTTACCTCCGGCAACATGTAGATGGTATCAACCTGCAACGATACATTTCCCTGCCCGACCGACCTGAAAGAAAGCAACACGGCAATAACGATCAAAATTCTCTTCATAGTAATGTCAATAGTGCAATATGCGTACCAAAATTACTGGGTATCTGCCATGCCGCAATTGTGAAAAAAAATTAACACCCTAATTTGTTTGAAATTCGGAAAAAGTTCTACTTTTGTGGTGGGTATATTTTTCATAAGGTGTAAGTGAGGCCTCAGCGCATGCTGGGGCTTTGCTTTTTTTAGTAGGTGCCGGATCATTCAAAACGCCGCCACACACAATACCCGCGCAAACCTCTGAACCATTATTTTGTGATTTTTACTGAAACAATAGTACTTTAGCACCGTACACAGCATTATTTATTGATGAACTACGAAATAAAACAGTCGGGCAAGTTCAAGTATGTAGAAGAAGGAACCGGGGAGCCGCTGGTGTTACTACACGGGCTTTTTGGCGCGTTGAGTAACTTTAAAGACCTTGTTGATCATTTCAAATCCACGCACAGGGTCATCATTCCATTGCTGCCCCTGTACGACCTAACGGTACTGGACACAACCGTTTCCGGACTGGCGAAATTTGTCCAGAAATTCTTCGAAAATCAAAAGCTTCAGAACGTACACCTGCTGGGCAACTCTCTGGGTGGCCACGTTGGGCTGGTCTTTGTTTTGAAAAATCCGGGGCTGGTCAAAACCATTACGCTCACGGGCAGCTCCGGCCTCTTCGAGAACGGAATGGGTGAAACCTATCCTAAACGCGGAGACTATAACTACGTACAAAAGAAAACGGAACTCACGTTCTACGATCCCAAAATAGCTAACAAAGAACTGGTGGATGAGGTTTTTGGCATCATCAACAACCGATTGAAAGCTATAAAGATCATCGCATTGGCTCGTTCTGCTATACGCCACAATCTGGGCGATGAATTGCAGCAGATAAAACAACCGGTGTGCCTCATTTGGGGAAAGAATGACACCATCACTCCACCTATGGTGGCCGAGGAGTTTCACAAGTTGCTACCTAATTCAGAACTGCACTGGATAGACAAATGCGGACATGCCCCGATGATGGAGGTGCCGGGTGAATTCAACGTCATCCTTAGTGGCTTCCTCAACAAGCATATGGGATAAGTATTTGTCAGTTTACTGCAAGATTTATCATTACCTTGGTGTATTCAACTTTTTCGGCGCGCCTATTGCTGTAACAGTAACATAGACTGATTGCTATGACTATAGAAAAACTGATCGTTCATTCTTTGCCGGCTCTCTCTCCGAATGATACCGTCGGCAGGGCACTCGAGATCCTCGAAGACAACCAGGTGAAGGCACTTCCGGTAGTAGCCGATGAAGACTATCAGGGCCTCGTCACAGAAGATCATTTGCTGGAAATAGATGATACTGACGCCAAATTGGCGGACACACATCTCCTGCAATACAAGCCTGCGGTAACCTCTTTCTCACATCCGTTCGAGGCCATTTCGGCCATGCATCAGGCTCGCCTTTCGGTGCTGCCCGTGCTTGATGGAGAATATAAATACCTCGGCTGTATAGACCGCGACAGCCTGCTGGCCTATGTAGCAGAGAATAGCGGCATAGGCAATCCCGGCGGCATACTGGTGCTGGAGATACCTCCTCGCAACTATTCAATGTACGAGATAGCGCGGATATGCGAGAACGAAGACGTTATCATCCTAGCCATGCACTCCCGCACCAATGAGGCAGGGCTGCTGGAAATAACCATGAAACTGAACAGAACTGTACTCGATGCTGTGGTAGCATCTTTCGAAAGACACAACTACCATGCCGTAGAGGTATACGGAAGAGAAACAAATAAAGAAGATATTCTCGGCAAATACAACCTGCTGATGAATTATATCAATATGTAGTCATGATAGCAATAGACAACGTACTCCTGAGCGACGAGATCATCGAAGAACAATTTGTTTGCGACCTGAACAAGTGCAAGGGAGGTTGTTGTGTGGATGGCGACTGCGGAGCCCCGCTCAGTAAAGACGAGACCAAGATCCTCAAAAACATCTACCCTATTGTTAAACCCTATCTTGTCCCCGAATATGTCGCTGAGATCGAGCGGCAGGGTACACACACCACCGACAGTGAATATGGCTACGTAACGCCTACTGTAAATGGCGGCATCTGCGTGTACGGCTATACCGATGAAGCCGGCATTGTGAAGTGTGCCATTGAAAAGGCGTGGAAGGAAGGCAAAGTCGATTTCCGCAAGCCGATATCGTGCCACCTCTACCCCATTCGCATCATTTCACATCCCGGCTACGAGGCTGTCAATTACGAGCCGCGCGAAACTCTCTGCAAGCCCGCATGCAAACTGGGCAGCAAACTCAAGGTTCCTGTCTACAAATTCCTTGAAGAGGCCATCACTCGCAAGTATGGACCCGAATTCTATGGCGCGCTCGACGCGATAGCTCAAAAGTATTTCGATAAGAAGAAGGACTAAAACGAACTCCTACCTCACAAAAAGATAGTAAGGATACTTGCCTGTAGGCATGTCATGCTCAAAGGGACCTTCGTACAGCAACTTACCATTGAAGTCGTAGCACCTGCCCAGGCCGTGCTTCTCGCCATGCACCCACTGACCTGAATACTTGTAACATCCGAGGCAGTTTTTGATAGTTCCGTTCACACCGCGTGTGTACGTGCCATAGCCGTGGCGAAGGTCGTTCTCAAACTCACCTACATAGTTATCTCCGTTGCGCCAGTAGAATGTACCACAGCCGTTCTTACTATCCTTCACCCATTGGCCCACATACATGTCACCGTTGGCCCACAGGTAGGTACCTTCCTCGCCCCAGCGCATGTTGTTCTCAAAATCTCCGTCATAACGCTCGCCCGAGAGCCAGTAATACGTACCCTTGCCATGCCGGTTACCGTTCTTGTATTCGCCCTCATACCGCTCGCCCGACTTCCACACCATCACGCCCTTCCCGTTCAGATCGTTTCCGGCAAATTCACCGGTATACACATCACCACCATCCCAGCGGAACACACCGTTGCCGCTTTGCACTCCCTCCTTCCATTCTCCCTCATACTGATCGTTCGACGGGAAATACATGATCCCTTTGCCCGATGCAAGACCGTCTTTAAACTCACCTACATAACGCTCGCACGTGCCCCAGATGAACTCACCTTTCCCATTGAACTTATTGCGCTCAAACCTGCCAATGTAAGTATCTCCGTTCTTGCGTGTCAATGCACCATCACCATGATACATTCCGTTCCTCCACTCACCCACATACCGGTCACCATTTTTAAAGATCACCATCCCCTTACCATTCAGCGCATCGTTCACAAATCCACCACTATACCTATCGCCCTTACTGCTTGTCAGCACTGCATATCCCAGCAAAGTGTCGTTGCGCCACGTACCCTCCAGCTTGTCGCCGTTTATAAGGTATTTCACGCCCTTGCCGTTCATTTTTCCGTTGGCAAATGGCCCCACATACTTGTCACCATTGGCCCAGTAAAAAGTGCCTGTTCCCGATAACTTTCCGTTCTCGAAACCACCCTCATACCTGTTGCCATTCCTCCATTTGAACGTACCAACACCCTGCAACACACCGTTCACCCAATTGCCTGAGTAACTATCCCCATTCGACATGAAGAATGTGCCCGATCCGTGCATGCGGTCGTTCTTCCAGTTGCCCATGTACTTGCTGCCCTCCACATATACAAACACCCCAAACCCGTGCATTTCACCGGCAGCCCAGTCGCCCACATACTTTTCTCCGTCCGCAAAGGTCATGGTGCCTTGTCCGTGCCGTTGGCCGTTTACAATGCCACCCACATATACGTTACCACTGTCGTATGTCTGAGTTACATTCTTTCCATCGGCAATACCGAAGTTTCCTTTGTTATCAGCCAGCAGCTTTGCGGCAGCTTTCCTGTCATACTTCACCGCCCAGAACAGCGGCGTGGTGCTGTTCATGGAATTGTGCCAGACCGCATTTACCGGGACCCCACGCTTCAGGCAGGCCTCTGCCAGTTCCAGGTCGCCAGCCAGTGCCGCTGCATGCAGCACGGTCCAGCCGTCAACATCTGAAGCTGTGATGTTGGCCCCGAACAGTAACGCCTGTTTTATTCTGGTAATATCACCGTTCCGGTTTTGGGCAAGCTCACCTGCCAACTGAAGTTCGGCGTCCTTTTTAGACAATATGACAGCGGGCTTACCCTTGCCTGAAAGTGACGGTTTGCCATTATTGATCACGACCTGTCGCGTCATCAATCCTGATTGCGCAAATGTGTACGGAACACTAATACAGGTTGATAGAACAAAAAACAGACAGGAAAAGCGTAGGAATGATGCAACAACATACCTGTCCGCAGAGCGGCACACTAAACGAGCCCCCTTTGGGAATGAGGGGAAACTGAGTTGCATATTCAATGGGTTGCGAAACTACATGCAAGATATAATAATGTATTGAATAACAATCGCTACAATTCCTAACCATTTGTTATTGACAAAAAACGCGAATGTCAGCAACTCAGGCAAAAACGACGCCGATTCTGTATCTTTAGTACTAAAACAGCCTGAAAACGTGCTTTATGCGGTAGTGGATATCGAGACAACGGGGAGTTATGCTGCGGCAAACGGCATAACTGAAATAGCCATTGTCATCCACGACGGCAACAAGGTGCTCAACTTCTACGAGAGCCTTGTAAACCCGCAGGTGCCCATTCCCTACTTCATACAGCGGCTCACCGGCATAGACGACGGCATGGTGCAGAATGCGCCCGTCTTCAGCGAAATAGCCGCGCAGGTATATGAACTGCTGCAGGACAAGATATTTGTGGCGCACAATGTGAACTTCGACTATTCCTTTGTGAAGCACCACCTGCAATCCGCCGGCTACGACCTCGATACCAAGAAACTATGTACCGTGCGCCTGTCGCGCAAGGTGATACCCGGCCTCAATGGCTATAGCCTGGGCAAGCTCACACAACAACTCAACATCAACCACGCCAATCATCACCGCGCCGGTGGCGACGCACTGGCCACTGCCGATCTGCTGGCTATGATCACCGCCCGCGACAGCGGTGGCGTTATAGCCTCTATGCTGAAGGGGCGCAACAGCGAGCAATACCTGCCACCGCATCTACCGGTTGCCGAGCTGGAAAAACTACCTTCATCGGCGGGAGTGTATTACTTCTACAATGCCGCAGGTAAGGCTATCTACATCGGCAAGGCACTCAACATACGCAAGCGGGTAAAAAGCCATTTTTCCAACAACAAACCCCACAAGCAAAAGCAGGATTTCCTGCGCGAAACCTACCGCATCTCCTACAAAGAATGCGCCACCGAACTGATGGCACATATACTGGAGAGTGCAGAGATCCGCAAACTGTGGCCCATACACAACCGCAGCCAGCGTGGCTACCTCGCCCGATTCGGATTGTTCGCTTATGAGGACATGCAGGGTTTCATGCGGTTTGCGGTTGAGAAGATCCGCAGAACAGTGAAGCCTATCTATACCTTCAACACCATAACCGAGGGGCATTTTATGCTGCGCGAGCTGGTAGAACAGTTTGGCCTGTGTACCCGTTTGTGCAACATAACCACTCACCCTGAATGTGGCTGCGGCAACGATCACCTCGACGCAACCGCTTACAACCAAAAGACGGAAGCCGCCATCAGGTGGATACGCAGCAACCTGCCTACGTTCGCCCTCATAGACAAAGGCATTGACGACAACGAGCACAGTTGCATTCTGGTAAAAGACGGTAACCTTTATGGCATGGGCTACCTGAACGACAAGCAGAAACAACTGCAAAGCATCGATGCTTTACTTGCCAGTATAGAACCGTTGCAAGACAACGACTACATCCGCAATCTGGTGCTGCGCCACGCTACAGAGTATCCTGAGAAGTGCGTGCAGTTCTGATCTACTATCTGGTTGAAAAACAGAGCCGCAATGTGCGGCTCCGTAACTGATGTTAGTCTTTTAAACTTATCCTGCAAAGGCGTCTTTTATCTTATCAAAAAAACCACGCTCTTCCTTCTCTGCACGGGCGTTTGGTCCGGGTTTGAAGTTGGGTGAGTTTTTCAGTTTCTCGAGGATCTCTTTTTCTTCGTTCGAAAGGTTTTGCGGCGACCATACATTCACTTCGATCAGCTCATCACCTTTCTCGTAAGACTGGAACGCAGGGAACCCCTTGCCCTTCAGCCTGAATATCTTACCGCTTTGCGTGCCCGCAGGTATCTTGATCTTCGCCTTGCCATCGATAGTTGGGACCTCTGCCTGCATACCCAGCACCGCTTCGGGGAAGGAGATGTGCAGTTGGTACACCACGTCGAGATCGCGACGGGTAAGGTGTTCGTGTTTTTCTTCTTCCACTACCAGCAGCAGGTCTCCCGGAGGGCCACCTCGTTCACCGGCATTGCCCTTGGCATGCATGCTCAGTTGCATACCGTCCTGTACGCCCGCAGGTATGTCCAGGCTCAGTGTTTCTTCGCCATACACACGACCTTCGCCCTTGCAGCCACCGCATTTCGCGGTTATGGTGCTGCCCTCTCCGTTACACGTAGGGCAGGTGGTCACCGTCTGCATCTGACCCAAGAAGGTGTTGGTAACACGGCGCACCTGGCCCGAACCCGAGCAAGTGCCGCATGTCTGCACCGATCCTTTATCTTTCGCACCGCTACCGCTGCATTGCTGGCAGGTAACGTGCTTTTTTACTTTTATTTTCTTGTTGGCACCGTTGGCTATCTCACCATAGTCCATCTTCAATTTGATGCGCAGGTTGGCACCACGCGATCCCTGCCTGCGACCACCGCCGCCACCGCCGCCGAACATACCGCCGAACATATCGTTGCCGAAGATGTCGCCGAAGTTCTGGAAGATGTCTTCCATGCGCATACCGCCCTGCGGACCATAGCCACCACCATAACCGCCACCACCACCACTGGCCGCATGACCAAACCTGTCGTAGTTAGCGCGTTTGTCGGGCGTGCTCAGCACATCATAAGCTTCTGCCGCCTCCTTGAATTTCTCTTCCGCTTCCTTGTTACCCGGGTTGCGGTCGGGGTGAAATTCCATCGCTATCTTTCGATACGACTTCTTTATCTCGTCGGCCGATGCGGTCTTAGACACACCCAGCACCTCATAATAATCTCTTTTTGCCATAATAACACTGCCCTTATTGCCGGGCTATTGCCGCACAACCTTTCGGTAGTGCCCGCAGTTGATCAATTACTTTTTCTGTTTGGTTACTTACCCACTACCACCTTGGCGTGCCTTATCAGTTTGTCGTTCAGGAAGTAGCCACACTCCACCTCAGCCACGATCTTTCCCTTCATGTCTTCGGTAGGTGCCGGTATCTCGGTGATGGCCTCATGCAGATCCACATCAAAATCCTTGTTCAGCGCCTCCATCTTACGCAGACCTTTCTGGTGCAGCGTATTACGCAGTTTGCCGAACACGAGGGCGATACCTTCCTTAGCCACGGCTATGTCGGTAGTGGTTTCCAATTGTTTTTCCGCACGGTCCACATCATCCAGCGAATCCAACAGGGATTGAATAACATCGCGGCCGGCAGTCAGACGCATCTCGTTCATTTCTTTTGCCTGCCTGCGCCTGAAGTTCTCAAACTCGGCCAACTGGCGTATATGTTTGTCCTTCAATTCGGCTATCTCGGCCAGCAGCTTATCCTTTTCCTCGTCTATACCCTCATCTATTTGGTTGGTACCGGCCCGACTGTCGTCCGTATTCAACACATTTGACAATATTTCCTCCATAGCCTCGTTTTGCGACAAGTTGTCGGTATTTTCATTGGTTCCGTTCACGTTTTCAGCTTTCTGTTCGCTCATATTCTTCTTTTTTTTGAAAAACATAGTATGGTTAGTATTGTCAATTTCTTTGCCAAATTGCTATTTCCGACAAAATGTCGGTCACTTTCCGGGCTCATTTTCGTCGGTATCGTCTATATGCAGGCGGTGGAACAACCTGTGAGCCGCCGGGGCCAGAATGATGCCGATATTAGTAATGAAGGCCACCCCGCTGAAAATGGCGTAGGCCGATGAGAACAACTTGCCGCCCACATTGGTGATCTCCACCACCGGGCCCATACCACTCAAGATCATGGAGGCGTTGTGAATGGAATCGATCCAGGGAATGTGCGCGCAATAGTGGTAACCCACCACCCCTATGGCCAGGCACACCAGCAAAATTACCGATGCCACGACCAGGCTACGTATTACCCGCGACACAAATACGGCCCGCGTGGCTATGGGTTGACTTTTCTTTTCATACATAACGCCCTGCAATTTACTGATACCGCCACGAAAGGCAACACCCCAAAACTCCCATTTTCAAAAAAGCGAATCAATGAGCGGCGGTGCATTTAAGTACTGATATTCAACGGTTTACCCCAAAAAAGCCTGAAACATCACCTACTAAAACTCCCAAAAAACTCCCACGCGATTTCGCCCCTATTTTCCGGCGCAGCCCTGCTTTACCAGTCAAATATCGCACGAAGGACAAGAATAGCGGCGAAAAAGATCTATGATACTACAGAAAGTGCAATATCATAGGTCATACTAACTGCCAAGCTCTTCATTTGTTTAGTATATACTCCCAACAACATAACATATTTAGATATTTTCAGTAAATTTGATACATGTCTTGGGTTAAAATTACAATACAGCGTTTTCTTGATTGGTGCGACAAACTGGGAAGGGAATCAAGTTTGTATTACCGCAATCCTAAAAACCAACATTCTCATTTAACTGCATCGCCAAACGCAAGAAGAAAAGCAGTGAAATTGGTTGATGAGCAGCTATTTGGTATCGGCAAAAAGAAATGAATAAAACAGTCCTGGACCTACCCAAAGAGCGATTCCAAGTCTTTACTGAAATGGCAGAGTAGGATTAAATTCATATATTTACAATACCCCAAATAAATATACCCCAGATTGAAAAAGACATTTATTGCAGGCATGCTGTGGCTGGCCGTTGCAGGCTGTGCCGGCCCCGAAGAAGATGTGGAAGCCAAACTGAAGAACTTCTACTCGTGGTACATCACCACCAACGATACATTGAAAACAGGGAAGGTATCTGCAGATACGCTGGAGAAATACGTCACCACTGCCTACCGCGAGCGAATTACCTCTGACTCAGAGCTAGATTATGATCCGTTGCTATCGGCCCAGGACTATGACAAAAAATGGGTGAACACACTTACCGTGAGCAAGGCAACTGCGGGCCGCGAGAAGATATACAGGGTCAGCTTCCTTACCGACGAAAAAGAAAAGATAAGCCACAACATAGTAGTGACCATGAACAAAGAACATGGTGAATGGAAGATAGACTATGTGGAGGCGAATAAGTAACGGGTAAGAATGAAGGACTCTGTCCGGATTAATAAAAACGCCTGCAAACCCAACTTATTTCATATAATTTTTGTCTTTATCCTATTATATCCAAAACATACCTCATGAAAAAATACCCCCTCCTACTTGTAAGCGCATTGATATGCACATTTTTTGCCACCAGGGCTTATTCTCAGATGGTAGGCACGAATGTATTTCTGAAAGGCCAGTTTCTGGAAGTAGGTATTAACAACAACGGCTCATTCGGGGCATGTGGTTCTATACCCACCGGATATCACCCTGCATTGGGTGGTCCGCTGGCATCTGTATATGATATAGGTCACGATGGATGGACGACGGGAACCCCGGCTTTTCTGGGGGATTATACCTATGCCGGGTCGCCTTTTGAAGGATGGGAGATACAAGTGGGCAGCGGACGGGTACAGGCGTTTCAGAACTGCCCGGGCACAATGACCTCATCGGTAGGTGGGCTTACTGTAACAGGATCTAATACCGGCTACACAAACACAGGAGGTAGCGCTAAAGGATACTGGGCGGGTAGTGCTTTGGGCGGACAATTACTTATCAATAAAGAAACAAAAATAGATAGCGCGGCATCAAACGTGCTTGTATCAGTGACCCTGCGCAACACCGGTAGCACGCCCGTGCCCGATGTTTACTACTTCCGCAGTTGTGACCCTGACATATCCGCTTCCAGTTCATTTTCAACAGTTAATCGGATCGTGTATCAGGCCGATTCTAACCGTGCATTGGTTGAATCTTCGATATTGGGATCACCTACACATTCGCTTGGGCTTGGTGCGCGCGACAGCCGTGCAAGGGTTTTAATTTATACTTCCTGGTGGCTGAGTTCCTCGGTGGACCTTGCCACGGTTTGGTCAGGAACATTCGGTCCGGCGGGCTCCGCCGCCCAGTACACTCAGGGAGCATGCCTGCCTGTTAGCTGCACGCCATCGGACATCGCTATCGGACTTGTATTTAATTTGGGAACCATTGCCCCCGGCGACAGTGTCACGTTCCGCTACGGATACATCTACGATGGTGTTGCCGGATTTGCATCCACATTTGTGCCACCATGCACCGGCACACCTTATGCAGGTATCGTTGCGGCCAACACTCCGATCGCATGTCCCACAACGACAGTTGCCCTCAACCTTTCGGGGACTACTTCAGCAACCGGTTTGACCTATCAATGGGAATCATCGCCCGACAGCACTACATGGACCGCCATTACCGGTGCCACCAACAACACCTATTCTTTCTCAGGCCTCGCAGCCACCCGCTACTACCGCTGTGGTGTAACATGCACTGCATCGAGCAGTACCGGATATACAGCGGGCAAGAAGATAAGTTATTCCGTGGCATGCCCTTGCCTGCATAGTGCAGGCACCGTGAATCCCAATACCAGCTCGGCATGCCCTACTACCTCAATTGTACTGAACAACACCGGATATACATCAGCAACGGCAGTTTCGCTGCAATGGCAGTCGTCGCCCGATAGCGCAACATGGACCGACATTTCGGGCGCTACTTCAGTTCCATATAGTTTCACCGGACTGAGTGCTACCACTTACTACAGATTGAAAGCAACGTGTACAGCGACAGCGGGCATTGTGTACTCTGACGTTCGTAAGATCGTGTTTACATCGGTGTGTGCCTGCACAGGTACACCTGTCACAGCAACTGTTACCGCCAGCACTACCATGTGCAGCAGTTGCAGCCTCACGCTTGACATCACGGGACTAGCAGCACTTAGCGGTTACACCTACCAGTGGCAGCGTTCGGCAGACGGCGTAGGATGGACGAACATAGCCGGTGCAACCGCACTTCCATATGTGCATTCGCCATCTGACGCGTACTATTACCGGTGCAATGTAACCTGTACATCGGCCGCAGCCACCACACCGTCTTCACCCATCCTTGTTTCTGTTCCTTACCATATAGATGACGATAGTGTGAAACACTCGCCCGATACTACCTGCACCGGGCAAATGTTCTATGTGCGCACAAACGGAACATCTCCATTGCTTTCCGTGAAAACCTACTTTGGAGACGGCACCAACACTTCGTTGATGATGAGTACCGTAACGGGTATACCGGGAAGATCTGTGAATGTTGGTCATACCTACACCCTCCCCGGCACATATACCGTGAAGCAAGTATTATATCACGGATCAAACGCACACGACTCCATTACATTCAGCTATACACATTCGGGCTGCAGGATCCTGCCCCTCAGGTACTTCATAGATACCAATGCAAATTGCGTGAAAGATTATAGTGAACAAATGAACTATCATCCGTTGCCGATCCGGGTCGATTCAAACGGCATACCGGTTGACACGATAACCGGAGCGTCGGGAATTTATTACAAAGCCTATGGTGGTGCTGGAACGATCTATTCATTCACCCTACTGACGGGGCCTATGTTAGTCTCTTGTCCTTCTTCAGCAACTATTCACGATACGATCCTGACAGGGGTATATACCTATCCTGCAAAGTTTGTTGGCCTAAACTGTTCGTCATCCGGATTTGATCTCACTCCGTTCGTAACTTTTATAGCGAACTCAAATGCAGGCCGAGCAACAATACTACCACGAAACTTGCTTTGTACACCCACCGCAGCCACAACAGTGATCAACTATAGCCCCAAATACAAGTATTCTTCATCAACTTCAGTGATTTCACCGTCAGCGTCAGCAACATCAGATCACTCCGTAGCCTGGAGCCACTCCGCACTCACCTGCGTAGCACCATCAGGGCTTGTTACGTCAAGACTTCGTCCGACAACAGGAACCCTTACAATAGGAGATACCGTACACACAAATGTCCAGATCAGCCCAACGGGCGGAGACGCAAATACAAGCAACAACATGATCATTCGTGTTGATACTGTAGTGGGACCATATGACCCCAACATGATAGAAGTATTGCCGGGCGGCTGTTTCGATAACGACACTACCCTTCAGTTCACAGTACACTTTGAGAACAAGGGAACTGATACGGCACATAATGTTCATATCATGGATACCATATCTGCCAACCTCGACTTCAGGACCCTAGAAGTACTCGCAACATCCGCCGAAATGGACATTTATCCTTACGAAGATGCCGGATTTACAATTGTAAAATTCGATTTCCCCAACATTAAACTGCTCGACAGTACCTGGGAAGGACTGAACGAAGGTATGTTCGTTTACAAAATCAATACAAAGCTGGGCATCGCTAACGGATCAACCATAGCCAGCCGTGTGGGAATCTACTTCGACAACAATGAAGTGGTGATGACCAACACGGTTGTAAATACCAAGGGCTGCCCAACACCTGTAAAAACAATATCCGTTGCTAGCAATGATGTGAACCTTTTCCCTAACCCGACAACAGGATCACTTACTGTGACCTCTGGAGAAAAAATGCACCACATCGTTATCACAAACCTGCTGGGACAAACACTCTTGCAGGCGGAATGCGACGCCACGTTCAAACAAATGGATGTTAGTAACCTGCCAGCAGGCATGTACCTTGTAAAAGTGAACAACCACTCAGTGAAGCGTTTTGTGAAACAGTAAGTAGCTATCGACCCAAAGGGAACGCTGCTCTCATCAATGGCACTTAAAATACTCGAACGGCTCTTTGCAGTCCAGACATTTGTATAGGGCTTTGCAAGAGGTAGGCCCGAAGCGGCTTACGAGTTCGGTATGAACCGAATTGCAGCGGGGACAGGTAACTTCATCATCCTGAAAAAGGCCAAGATCGGCAAAGGCTTTTCTATTGGGCGGAGCGATACCGTATTCTTTCAGCTTGCGTTTACCGTCTTCTGTCATCCAGTCGGTGGTCCATGCAGGGCTTATCTGCTGCTCCACCACTACATTGCGGATGCCGCGGCCACCCAGCGACATGCGTATGGCAACCGCGATCACATCCATTGCCGGGCAGCCGCTGTAGGTGGGAGTGATAACCACGCGCACCTGCAACGGATCTTGCGATACCACCACATCGCGTACAATACCAAGGTCCAGAATAGTAAGCACAGGTACTTCGGGGTCGGTCACTTCAGACAACCACTCCATTACCTGTTCCTTTGTGATATCGCGTTCCATTAGTTTTTTGTTTTGAACAGATGTCCGTTCACCATCACCTCACCACCTGCACTCTTTGAGAGCAACAGACCCGCTGAAGGGCGCAGCAACAGTTCGTCCATAGCCATGTATGCGGGGTTGGGTGTGTTGATGAGTTGCACACGGATGCGCCTGCATGCAGCCGGTATGTAAAAGTACTGCGCACAGCGGAACCACATATCACGACTGTCTATACTGGCATTGGTGGCGGCCTTTACGGTGCGTATCTCGTTACCTTTTTCATCCAGCAGATGAAGGAGCAGATCGGGCGAGCGATAGTCGGCTCGGCCCAGCAGGAACCATGCAGACACTTCATATTCTACACTGTCGGCGGCGATGCTTACAGGTATATCGGCCACCACACTGTCGTTGCCGCGGATAACCGGCGCGCAGCCGGCACCAAAGAGCGGCGTGCCATTACGCCCATCGTCGAAATGGGCAGCATACCACGGGCCGGTGGCGCCAACGAGTGTATCGGACGTAACGTAGGGCAGCAACGCCTGAACGCTGTCGGCATAATGTTTGTCGGCCGCGCGGATGCGGGCCGGATAGACGGCATAGACACGGCAGTCCGAGTGTTCGCCAATGTAGTCGGCATTATCCAGCAGGTACTGCTCACCGTGCGAGAGTACATCGGTCTTCAGCACCAGTGCAAGGAAGGGACGATCATCAGGCAGCATGGCGAGTGTGGGTTTCTGCGCAAACGGCCCTGCTATGAGGCGCACCTGATCCTGCGCTTGCGACCACGAGGACCGCGACATCATGACATCAACAATAGGCAGGTGCAACTGCAGGGCTGCCTTGCTTCCCAGGGTCATCATCCAGCCCTCATGACCAATCCATATCTTCTCGGTGCCTATGTGGAAATACTTCAATAATAGCAGCGCCTGAAAGTCGGTGGGTTGGTGTTTATGTTCGGCCAGGAAATCCTTCCACTTCTTTTCCAGATTGGACCAGACCATGTCGTAGTTGTAGGCACCTTGTTCTGATATCTCGCGGGTGGTCTTCATGTAGCCACGCACCTCAAGGCTCCACACCATGGTGGCCAATGCAAGCAAAGCCCATGCGCTGCGGATGCGGCCCGAGGACTTCAGTGCGGCAAACCATTGGTACATGACTACCGCCGCATAAACAGCAATGATGTAGTAGAATATCCATACAAAACGACCCAACGCCCTGAATTGCTTGAACCCAACGAGGTACTGTATGAGCCACTGCATGTTCCAGATGAAGGGAATACCCATGCTGAAGATGAGCACCGAAAAAGCCATCCACACCCACAACCTGTCGAACCCGGGCAGCGGCAACAGGTGGGCAGTGCCCCTGCGCACACGGACATATACCTGCTGCAATACCAGCAGGCACAGCATACCAATAACCACCAGCCCCAAGTAAGAATAGCCCTCACCTCCGTTGGCTACACGCGGCACAATATTGCGCTCTGCAAGAAACTTCCAGAATGGTGAGAAGTAGGAAGTGATGACCTGCGGCAGATTGGTATAACTATCTTCAGGATTGTAAGGTGTTTGCGGTCGGTCTTTTACGGTGTCGGTGACGCGGATGAGCATCATAACCGTGGCCGGCACCGCGGCACCCAGGCCGAAGTAGGGAGCCACATGCCTGAAGCGCTGCGCCCATGTGCCGCCCGAAAGTATGAGGTACCAGACTGAATAGGCACCTACCCACACCAACACCATGCCTGCGTAATATGGATGCAGCAGCGAACTGATGACACCCAGCGAAAAGATGTAGATGCAGTGACGGATGCGCGCACTATCGTGATAGAGCAGCGACCAGTAGAACAGCATGGGTATGACACAGGTGAAGGCAAGCGCGTAGTGCCCCCGCACACAGATCATTTGCGGCGTGAGAAAGCTGATACATGCCCCAAACACCATGGCGTAGAGCGGCGGTGTGCCGAAACGCAGCAATATCTTGTAGAGATACACAACCGAAAGCACATAACTGAGCCCCAGCAACCACCAGAGTACAGTGAGCGCTACCGGCGCCGACACATTACCAACGGCAGCAAAGGACACTGACAGCAGTGGTATGCCATCGGTGAACACGATATGCTCACCAAAGGGATAGTTCATACCCTGAAACAGGTAACCCTTGCCCCACATGCTGTGGTAGAGATAAGTTAGGTTGTTCTTGGCGCCATCGCCGCCTATGTCGGGAAGCATGCGCCAGGGAATACGCACTATATGGTGCAGCGACAACACTGTGAGCACCACCGCGAAAAAGGTGGTGGCCAGGAGCCATAAACTACGTTGTTGCCGTGTCATCGGTTCTTATTGAAGAGCAGACTGATGAAGTTGCGCATTTCGGGTAGTAAAATACGATAATTCATGCTGCGGAAACGAATGTTCTCTTTGAGGGTGACCGGGATGGCCACCATGCGCAACTTCTTGCCGGCAGTACACTTGTACACAAATTCCAGATCGAACAGATAACGATCGATGGTGGTGGACAGGAACACGTCTGCAGCTGCCCGGTTGAAGCCCTTGAGCCCGCACTGTGTGTCGGTAATGGGCATGGAGAGCAAGGTGCGCGTACCCAACCGCAGCACACGGGAAATGACCCTGCGCACGAACGGCACATGACTGTAATAGTCGGCATTCTTAACGCCTATGGCCACATCGCAGCCACCCGTAGCAAGCGCTTTATATACCTCGCATATGCTTGCCGAGGTGTACGGGAAATCGATGTCGGTATACAGTATAATGTCGCCGGTAGCGGCCTCCACACCCTTGCGGGTTGCATATCCCTTGCCGTGATTCTCGGGATAGGTGATAACCTTGAGTGTAGGAATGTTGGTCCGCAGATGATCCAGTGCCTGATCGGTGACGGTGGCACTGGCGCCATCCAGCACCAGTATCAGCTCGGCATTGCCACCCCAGCACTCTGCCAGAGCAGAGAAACAGGAACGCACTACCTCCTCCCAGCCGGGCTGAGGGTTGTAGCAGGGCAAAACCAGAGAAACGGGCATGGGGTCAAAAATAGTTATAAAAGTAACGGCACCCGATCCGAAAAATTACACAGGCGGGAACAGCTTCCTGTTCAGGGCAAACCGGTGACCACTAAACCACCCTTCAGGTATTAGTTGAACTTGTCGTGCTGGTTGTAGGTATCGAAGGTATTGTACCACGTGTATTCCTTCCAACGGCCTGAGAAAGGCATGATGATGAAAGAAAGTTGCAGCTGAGAAGTGGAACTGAATTTGAATGGTCCGTCGGTGAGGTTGTTCAAAGAACGGTTCACGTCCATCAGGTTCACATTACCCATAGAATACATGGCACGTATCTTCCAGCAGAAACCGGTAAATACCGACCAGTCGAATTTGGCGTAAGGAAGGCAGCTGTAACCATACTGTCCAGTGAAACCGCTTACGCCCTCCAGATTAGTGATCATGATCTGAGGGATGACACCCACACCAAAAGAAGCCCCCATAGGCAGGCGCTTGGTGAGGATAGCGTCGTTACCGATCTTGTAGTCGATTCCTATAGGCATACAAACCTGCATAGTAGCCGCGTTAAGCGCGGGAGTGCTTGCTTTGTAGGTGCCGCTGGTATTCATTGTCTGGTTCAGGTCGCTCCAGGTATACATGTTTGCCTGCAACTGAGCCGCAACGGCCCAGCAACTGATGTGACCGGTAGCCTTGAACGGGAGATTAAGACCGATACTGGCCCCGAAACCGGTACCCGGCAATTTGCGGGTAGCAGTAGAATCTCCTTTGAAATCTCCGCTGCCATCAACAACACGCACCACACCGGTAAAAGAACCTGAAGGCATGACCAGTCCGCCGCCTATCTCGTAACGTAACGGATTGCGCAGATTGCTCCAGAAGGGTTCAACCATATGCTGGTACTGAGCGAAACTCACTACCGGCATCATAGCAAAAATAAATGCAGTAACGAAACAGGCTTTCCTGATCAGATTCATACGTGTTGTGCCTTTGAGTTGTAAATATATAAAAAGACATCTAAAAATACTATTTTATTGACGATTAGGGGTTTTTGCAGCGGTGTAGCTACTTTTGAACTGCCGGATGACCAAAACATATCTATATATCGCCGAAACGGCACGAAAAGGCCGTGGGATGTTCACAAAAAAGCCCATAAAGGCGGGAACGGTGATAGAAAGCGCCCCCGTGATAGTAATGACCGGGGAAGAACGGAAGCTGATAGACCAGACGCTATTATATAATTACATATTTGAATGGCAACCCGACGGAGCGGATATGTGCTGTATGGCGCTGGGCAACATACCTATATACAATCATTCCTATACATCAAACTGCGAGTACTTTATGGATTACGAAAAAAGTGAGATGTATGTACAGACGGTGAGAGATATTGAAGCAGGTGAAGAACTGACCATCAACTACAACGGGAACTGGGACGACCCGACGCCGGTATGGTTTGATATGGCGGGGGAGTAGGGAATTGGGGGTTAGGCTTTGGGAATTGGGATTGGGAATGGCTGACAGGTTGTGTTCGTGTTCGGGAGGGAGCGGAAGGCACTTCGGAGTTGCGGAAACGGCAAAAGCCCAAATTGTTGCGGGTATTTTAAAATGAATACATTATTTTTACGGAAACTAATGTTGTCGGGTACTGCCCGGCACAAGAAAATTGTTTTTGATATGATACGTAAAATTACCCTGATGATACTCTTATGCTTTGGCATTCATGGTTTTGTGAATGCGCAAACAGAAGACTCAGTATCGATCTATCTGCCGTTCGGAACGGATACGACCTGCCCGGGCGTTCAGCTCGACTTTACAGCTATCGAGTCGAACGATACGGCTATCGGTTCTACGTTCAAATGGTTCGTGAACGGTATCTATACAGGCGTTTCGATAGACACATTTCATAGTTCAGCATTGGTGAACGGCGACATAGTTACCGCCAAGGTATATTATATGTCGAGCGGTGGCTTTATCGACAGCGCAGAGTCTAACAGTATCACTGTGTACAGGAGTACGGCTATAATGCCACATGTACTGAACTCCATAACCGCAGGTAGTAACCCCGATTGCCCCGGCCATCCGATCACATTCAGCGCCTACCCCATAAACGGAGGAACTGCACCGCTATACTATTGGTATATTGATGGCATGCCCGTTTTCGGCGCAACAAGCAGCAGCTTCACAAGTATTTTTAATGATGGCGATACGGTTTCTGTATTGATGGTGTCCAACTCTACATGTGCATTCCCTACCGACACCGCTTACTCAAACGGTATTGAAGTGATCCATGATTCGCTCACGGCCACCCTGACCATGTCGGTATTCCACAACCCGATATGCGCGGGTTATGCTGATACCTTCAGCGCGGTAACTACTGATGCAGGGCTTGGCTCTAC
The DNA here is from genome assembly GCA_016786565.1 of Flavipsychrobacter sp. Lineage (GTDB taxonomy): Bacteria > Bacteroidota > Bacteroidia > Chitinophagales > Chitinophagaceae > Nemorincola. The sequence continues at coordinate 12,443 of JAEUVY010000040.1, read as the reverse complement.
GATCTACTGGTTTGTGAACGGTGTTCATGTTCCGGGTGCTATTGGTCCGATGTATGTAACAGACTCGCTCCACAACTCAGACATTGTTTACTGTATGCTGGTTGCGCCTGATTCCTGTGTGATCAATGACACAACTATATCATCATCCATCACTATGACGGTGATACCAAACATCACTCCTACAGCAAGTATTGTACTGACCAGTGGTGCTAACCCGGGCTGTATCGATTCTGTGATCACCTTCACGGCCACCTATGGATCTACAGGCACTACGCCTGATCTTATCTGGTTGCTGAATGATACCGTAGTTGCTACTGGCAGCGCCATACACTCGCAGTCATACGCTGATGGGGATCTGTTGAAATTCAGGGTGCGCACTACCGATGGGGGTTGTTACACATCAGACTCTGTGACCACGCCTGCGGTACTCATGGTGCGCGACAGCACTCCGGTGGCTCCGTTGGTTTCTCTTATAGACAATATGCTGGTGGCTAACACTGCGGGCACTTATGTATGGTACTTCAACGGAGTGATCATTCCGGGTGCTAATGCACAGACCTACCACCCGGGGTCTATGGGCTACTACTATGCAGTTCGCGACACAGGTAACTGTCAGTCACGCCCGTCAAATGTTATCTACATCTCTCTGCTTGATGTGAAGAACATAGCAGGAAGCAATGTTAAGATCTATCCTAACCCTACTACCGGCCTGCTTACATTCGATTGGGGCAGCGATAAGGTTAACGCTCACCTGACTGTTTACAACGTTGTTGGTCAGGTAATGAAGCAGGAAGACATTATCAACAGGTCGAGCTATGAAGCAGACCTGAGCATGTTGCCTGCAGGTAACTATGTGGTATCGCTGAAGAATGAAGACGGCAGCGTATCAACACACAAGGTGCTGTTATCAAAGTAAAACAACCAACTACTATACAATAAAAAATGCCCCGGGATACCGGGGCATTTTTAGTATCAGGAGGCAGGGACTCAGCCTTCGTTATGGATCTCCATCCGGTAGCTGTCGCCTTCCTCTCCCACTATCTTAAAACCACATTTTTCGTAAACACCCACGGCCGCCTTGTTATCTTTGTGTACATAGAGGTGAATATGGTTCACTCCTTTCGAGAATGCCAATTCCAGCATGAGCTTTGCCGCCTTTGTAGCAAGGCCCTTACCCCAATACTGCACCGCCCCTATGTGGGTGTGAAACTCGCCCTTGTCCCCGTCAATATCAGTGATGGTCACATTTCCGATATACTCGTCCGTGTCCTTGATACAGATGCCGTATCTAAGCGCGTTGGTCTGTTTTAATACACGTTCCATCCACTGCGCTTCTATCTCTTCTGTCACCACTATATCGGGGCGCGAGCCGGTGTATTTCCATACTTCCGGATTATTTCTCCAATGGTAGGCAACGAGGTGGTCACCCATGCGTAGGGGTCTGATGTAAATGTCAATCATTGATTACTCTTTTGATGATCTCTGCCATGTCCACCGCGTCATAACGCTGATCGATAGGCAGGCTTAATAGATTGTATGCGAGGTCGTATTCGGTAGTATGATGGGGCATATCGGCGATAACATTAGGCCAATAGGTGCCTACATATATCTTATGACTGATGAGCCGTTGCATGATATCACGCGAAGCCAGCAGCGGATAGGACAGGCCGGCCGCCACGTCGGGCAACTTCAACCGGTTCATCTGTTTCAGTGCGGCATGCAATGTGCTGTAATTAGTACGGCGGCGGCTCAGCGCCCGGTCATAGTCTATAGCGCCCATAACGGCCGCCGTAGACGCTGACATAAGCTTTATCTCCTCGGTATCGAACGAATCTTCCACCTTGCGATAAAAGCTGAAATGTTCATTTGCCGATTGATCGCGCCGGCCAACCAGGTGCTGGTAGCGATGAGCGGAAACATCGTGCGCAAACTGATGTTGCAGTCTGTCGGTAGCGGCAACATAGGCACCATCGGGCACGCCAAAGAACTTGCGGCAAGAATAGAAAGTATCTACTCCCGGCAGTGGCGCCGAATAGAACGAATGGGCATTATCTACAATAAACGAGGGATATTGTTTTGCAAGACCCGCTATATAGTCATCCTTCAAACCGAAAAAGTTGATATAGAGCAATGCGGCACCCTCAGGAACAGTAAACGCTTCGAACTCGAAATCGTAATTGATGCTGTAGAATTCGTAAGCTATTCCCAACCGCTTCAATGGCACAATAAGTGCGTCGCAGTGATAATGCGGCAGATACAATTTATCATAGCCCCGCAACCGCAGAATGTACTCCAGTGCATTGCGACCCGAGTTGACACCTACCACATCGGTATGATAACTGTGGCCAACGGGGCCAAGTTCCATTTCCAGATAACCGCCTATCTCTTTCATATCAGTGTATAGTTTTTAAGCATTTCCTTTACATCTGCAGGGGCAGTGTTCATGCATACATCAATGATAGACAAACTGCCTGTACCCTTAAGGAAATTCAGTTGCACACCATGCGGCGCGAAGTCTTCGGGCGCATACAGTTCCTGCCCGCCTATCGGATTGATATAATGATCGCCCCCTTCGGCGGCAAGGATATTAATGAGGTTCTGTACCCTGTCGTCGGTGCGCGGATAACCACCTTCCGAGGACACTTTGAACCGGGTATCTATTCCCAGATACTGTGAGAAGCGAATGACACTATCTATAGCCAGCTGAGAAATGGTATCGGGGCGGGCGGCAAACATGGCATCTACTATCGGCATCACATCGTTATAGAACGGAGCCTTTCTGTAAGACAGCCTGACGTTGGTTACGAACTTCTCTATGTCCTTAGATCGCCAGTTGATCTGCGTGTCGCGAATGAGGCGGAATGAGCTTGCATCTGTGAGCGGAATGGTGAACAGGAACTCGCGACCATTGGACATGATGCGGTTGCGGTTGATCCAGCCGCCCTTTATGAAATTGACATCGTCATAAAACACAAACGTATCTACAGACGCAACCAACTGGAAATAACCCAGATAGGGACAAACATATGGCTGCATAATGGCTACTTTCATTTGCGATAGATCTGAACGGCGTCCGTCCCCCGGCTTGCAGGGGTGGTGCGCAAATTTAGCGGTTCTTCTTAGACTTTAGTAACGAAGGGAAAAAGAGCGTCACTGTGTAGTAGCCCATCTCTTTGAGGTTGATGCCATCGGAGTACTTAAAGTAGTTGCCTGAGTTGGCCAACACATACTTCACCTTTTCCATACCGTGCAGGTCGCGCGAGAAATACATGAGCAGCGTGCGCGACATCTGCCCCAGACGGCGGCGGAAGATAGCGTCGTACTTACTGCCGAAGTGCGCGTTGGCCGCTTCATACATACCGAACAACTGTTTGTATGCCAACCCGCCGAACTGACGGGTCTTGGTAACACCACCGCTATGGTGCCGGTAAACTGCGGTCTTGCCGGGCAGGTAACGAATGGGGCCCTGATCGGCCATTACCAGATGTATGGCAATATCACCGTTATTGGCCTCCTGGAAGAATTTCGGCAACGGATCGGGCAGTTGATTGCGGAAGAACAAGGTGGCTGTAGGGATAAACACGCGCTCCGTCATGATGACATCTTCTATTGTCAAACGTTCCTTATCCGGTTTCGTAAAAGGATCAGGGTGTTCATCCTCAGTATCATTCAGCAGATCCACATCGGTGAAACAGATCATGTATTCAGGATTTGCCTCCATAAAGTTGGCCTGTCGCTGCAGCTTGGTAGGATCTGTCCAAAAGTCATCGCCCTCCAGAAACGCTATGTACTTGCCACGGCACCGCTTCATGGTCTGCATCGCGTTCTGCTTGGCGCCCAGGTTCTTTTCTGGAAACAGAGGAAAAATAAGGTCTGGATACTGAGCCTGATACCTGCGTATGATGTCGCGGGTACCGTCTTTTGAACAGTCATCGCCTATGATGAACTCAACCTTGAAATTGTATCGCTGTTCTACAACTCCCTGAATAGCACGCTCTATGTATTTTTCGTGGTTGTAAGAAATGGTACAGACACTTACGAGCGGTTGTTCAGTATTCATTAGTGGATCAGCAGCTTTTAAAATTACAGTAGGAACGGGTTGCGGCTGTAACAGCCTATTGCATTGCGAAAATAAAGAAATAAAGAGTGGATAGGCAAAGAATATGACAAATGTCAGGAGCAACGAGCGATAAATGGATTAGCTTTGCGGCGATCTGATCACAATTAAAAACACTATTAATCTGAAGAATTATGGGACCAAATTTCCTTAAAGAGGTTGTATACGCACCATCAGAAAATTTTGCCAAAGAGTTCGGCGACATACTGAGGACATACAAGATCGTGCACCTTACCGGTGTGCCGAAGGGAACGGACTATAAGAAATTTTACGAAGAACTCGTGGACAGCGTGGGTGAAATAGTGAACGTGGACGAAGACATAAAAACAGGCAATGCCCGTGCTGCCGAGCGCTGGACAGATGTTCGCTACGACAAAGACCATCAGTACACTTTCAGGCACGCCAATGTGCGCCAGCCACTGCATACCGATGCTGCTTACGTGAACTTTGAACTGGATGTAAACTTCTTTTTCTGCACCGAAGCGGCTGAAATAGGTGGTGCCACCACATTCATAGATTCTGACGACCTGATATACATACTGGAGAAATTTGAGCCTGAACTGTATGCCAAACTGAAAACAGTAGAGGTAGACTTCGGCAAGGGCGAAGACCAGCGCAAACGCAGGAAGATCATCGATACCGACGACCGTGGCGTGAAACTGAACTGGAACTACTTCAGGGTGATGCCCGACAACCCCGCTGACGTAATAGAAATGTGCGAGCAGTTCCACCAATTCCTGGAGAAGAAAATAGTAGAAGGTGGCCTTTTGTTCCCTGTATATCTGAAACCGGGAGACGCTGCATTCTTCCAGGATGACCGGCTGCTGCATGGCCGCAACTCTTTCTACGGCGCACGCACACTTATCAAAGGCGGATTCAACTTTAACTAATGAGCGCCGCTCATATTTCCGTTAACGGACTGATTGTCAACCGTATAGGATTTGGCTGCTGGCAACTTGCCGGTGCTTATGACCTGAACGGAAGACCGAATGGCTACGGCAACATTGATGCCGACGAATCGGTGCGCGCCATCCACATGGCATTAGACAATGGTATCAACTTCTTCGATACCGCGGTGGCCTATGGGGCCGGCCGATCGGAAGAATTACTGGGTGCCGCGCTGAAGTCTTACAGCGGTGCCGGAAAAGCTACTCCGGCAATTTGTACCAAGTACGGTATCATTGAGGGTACGGATAGTGACGATGATGACTTCTCGGCCCCGAATATGGTGCGCAGTGTGGAACGCAGCCTGAAACGCCTGCAGACGGAATGTATTGATGTGCTGCTGCTACACAATCCGCCCGACGACATGGACCTGACAGAATTGGACAGAGAACCATTCGAGCGACTGATACGCGAGGGTAAAATAAGATCATACGGCGTTAGCTGCCGCACGCAAAAGGGTGTGGCCAATGTGTTGAAGCACAACTTCGGCAGTGTGGTAGAGGCAGTTTATAACGTGCTGGACCGCCGGTATGCATCGTTCTTTGCCGATGAGCAGTATAAAGACCGGTACACATTCATATCGAGGGTGCCACTGGCGTCGGGATTCATTACGCCACGAACGCTCACGGAGAACCGGACATTTGAAACAAACGACATAAGAAGCAACTTCAACGCAGAGCAGATGGAATGGGTGACCGGCGCTGTGCGGCAACTGGCCTTTCTGAACGACCTTGAAGGGGGCATAACTGTGAGCGCATTGCGTTTCCAGCTCTCCAACCCCTACAACACGCTCACCATACCCGGCATCAAGAATACCCGACAACTGAAAGACGCATTGCTGGCCGCAGAGCTTGGCCCGTTGCCGGCAGGCGTGATCTCAGCTATTGAGGCGGCTGTTCCCGAGGTGTTCTACAGGTGGCGATAGTGGGCGGAATTATGTTTTGCGTGAAATATGTCTATTTTTGGGTATGGCCAGATCGTATGGAAACAAAAGCCTGCTTACTTCTTCGCTGATATCGGTGGGGCTGTTGGTGCTTGCCTATATTGTTGTAAGACACAGCATCGTATTTCTTCTGGTAGCACTGGGCATAGTTCTGTACGATATTTATATGTACTTCCCGAGGTATCAATTCATTCGCATTACCGGCAGCGAACTTAGCCTGTCTTCAGTGAACCCTATGCGGAAGCCCATATCGGTAGCCACAGCAGCAATAAAAAATATTAAAATAGAGACCCACAACGACCTGTTGTACACCATCAGGATCAGCACGGGTAAAGAAGAGGTAACCGCACCGGTTATCATTTACCCCTCTGAAATGAAGGAACTTGCCCGTGAATTGGAAGCATCAGGACTGAAAATAGAACAATCTAACCCAACGGCCTGATACGCCGATGGTTTAAATAGGATCAAAGGCATGTCGAGAATAAAGATGAGTAAGGGCGTGATGGTCAGCGCATTGGTGCTGATAGTCGCGAATCTGTTTTATGCTTTTTACCAACACTACCATTGCATACTGGATGGCGACCTGGGTGGCGTGACACTCCCTTCCAGTAATTATCAACGTGTGCTCAGCGACCCTTTCGGCCTGCGTGCGCTCCTTTATCATGAACGTAACAACGTTCCTAACCGTTTTGTAGTGCTTTATTCCACGTATGCCCACTTCAGGACATGGCCATTTTTCTTTCAGAAATTCACCGACCCTATCAGCAGCGTATACCTTACGAGTGCATTGGCAAAGACGGTCTGGCAATTAATGTACACCTACCTTATTGGGGTATATGTAAGCGGCCAATTCAGAATTTTCAACAAGTACTTCATTTTGTCCGCCCTGTTGCTTACTCCTTTGTTCCAGAACTGCGGTTACGTTTGGGATATGGGCATCATAGACCCGCCTATTTCATATGCTTTTGCCTATGCGTTCTCTACGCTACTTATCGGAATTTTCTTTCTGCCCTTTTACCTGGTCACCTACCATAAAATGCAGGTCAGGTTCGGGGTGGTGCTTAGCGGGTTGCTGATGGTATTGTCGTGGGCAATAGCATTTAATGGTCCCATAAGCGCACCTGTAATGATACTGGTATGCGGCTTTATGTGGCTGGAACAAACCAGACAACGTATGCAGCAGCATACAGGCCTCCCCCTGATTCCACGTATCATAACCGCGATCAAAAGCATTCCGAAACCCGTTATATGGATTCCGGCATTTGCTGTCGCTATGTCATTCTATTCGTTTTATATAGGCAAGTTCAATATAGAGGGTTTTATCCAGCAGATATCGATGGCAGAAAGATACCAACGCCTTCCGGGATCCATTTTCAAGCTGTTCACGACTGAAGGAATGGGGATGCTAATGATCATGATCATTTTGAACCTCCTCTTTCTGCTGCCCAAACGTGACAATGAAACAGGCAAAATGATCCGGTTATTTATTTGGATCGCAATATATGGTTGCATTTATATGTTGTTGCTGCCATTGGGGGGATACCGCTTCTACCGACCTGAAATAGTAAGACACGACGTTATGGTGCCGGTAATTGTGCCACTCATTGCCTTTTACGTTCTTTCAACCTATCATCTGCTACAGAACACTCCGCAATCGCGATACAAATTGTACTTGTTTCTGGTGCTGATACCTCTATGCAGGTACTTTATTGCCGATAAGTTGTACAATCAGTTCGACAACAGTTGTGAACGGCAGGCAATGGAATTTCTGGCAAAGTCAAAAGAAAAAACCGTACTGCTACCAATGGACTGCAGCGTGATGGAATGGGGAAAAATAACAGACCCTGCGAAGTCCAGAAACAACACTGAACTAATGCGCGCCTGGGGAATAATTCATGAGGAAAAATATTATTACCAGAAATAATAACCAGTCGTAAGCAAATAAGGCAATTGGAATATTTTTCTATCTTTACCACAAAAAAACGATGCTATTCAACTCGTTTGAATTTGTACTATTTCTTATCACTGTTTACTTTCTTTATTGGTTCGTTTTCAATAAAAATTTAAGGATCCAGAATATATTATTGCTTGCCTGCAGTTACCTCTTTTATGGTTTCTGGGACTGGCGTTTTCTATTCCTTCTACTCCTGTCTACGCTGATAGACTATGGTTTCGGGTTATTGATCCATAAATCAGAAAACAGGAAAAAATTCTACCTATGGCTCAGTATCTTCAATAACCTTATTGTATTGGGGTTCTTTAAGTACTATAATTTCTTTGCCGGTAATGCCCAGGCTGCATTGGAATTGATGGGCTTTCATGTGGACCCATGGCTACTGAACATAGTGCTGCCGGTAGGTATTTCATTCTATACATTTCACGGCATGTCCTATGTTTTTGACATTTACAATAACAAGGTCGTTCCAACCAAGAACTTTATTGAATATGCAGTATTTGTGAGTTTCTTCCCATTATTGGTGGCCGGCCCTATAGAGCGCGCCTCCCATCTTCTGCCACAAGTGCAGGTAAAGCGGAAGTTTTCTTATCAACAATCGGTAGAAGGTATGCGCCTGATACTATGGGGCTATTTTCTGAAAGTGGTAATAGCCGACACCCTATCGGTATTTGTAAACGACATATTTGCCAACTACAAGACGTTATCGGGCTCCACGCTGGTACTGGGAGCAGTTTACTTTTCTATTCAGATATATGGCGACTTCTGCGGGTATACAAACATTGCACTTGGCGTGGCAAAGCTGTTTGGCTTCGAGCTTTTGTCCAACTTCAAATATCCCTACTTTTCGCGAAATATTGCCGAGTTCTGGAAGCGTTGGCATATTTCATTGTCATCCTGGTTCAGGGATTATCTATACATACCATTGGGGGGATCCAGGGTGAATACAGCAAAAGTGATCAGGAATACGTTTATCATCTTCCTTGTAAGCGGGTTCTGGCACGGCGCCAACTGGACATTTATTGCATGGGGTGGCATACATGCCCTGTTGTTCATACCGGTACTGCTGAGTAACAATAATAAAAAATACACCTCTGAAGTAGTAGCTGCGAACACCGTTCTCCCATCGCTTAAGGAGACCTTACAAATGTCAACCACTTTTGCGTTGGCAGCATTCGCGTGGATCTTCTTCAGGGCACCGGACATGGGTGTTGCGGTCGACTACATTCAGCACATTGGGCACGGAATAATGCAGATGCCCACCAAACGCCTCGGGATGGCCTATGTGATCGTACCGCTGGTGATAGACTGGCAGCAACGATGGGATGAAAGAAAAGTGCTGGCCTATCGCAGCACGCTGGTCAGATGGATCATGTATCTGACACTCGGAACGTTTGTTCTTGCCTATTCCGTTTACAATCAGGGTACTTTTATCTATTTCCAATTCTAGTTTCAGCATGAAGCAATTACTTACAAGGTTCCTGATATACGCCGGCATTGTTGCGTTCATTTACTGGGGTTACCTATCCGTGGTATCGCATGTGTTGAATACGGACCGGTTGTATAAGCTGCCCCCCGAAAAGACCGTAATGGTTATTGGCGATTCACATACCGCTTTCGGGATCATAGACTCCAACTTAGCCCATGTAGCCAACCTTTCTCAGTCGGCTGATGTATATCTGTACAACTGCCTTAAAGTAGAGAAGATCCTTCCGCTGAACCCACAGATACGTACTGTGATCATTGGTTTTGGCGCGCATGACGTGCAGCAATTCATGGCCGACGTATTTCTGAAGAAATATGAATTCACCAAGGCCAAAGTGCAGAATTATTATCACCTGCTAAGTGCTTCCGACCTGTGTTACCTGCTTTATAAAAGTCCTACACAAGTAATAAAAGGAGTTGTGGGGCTGCCGAAACTCAAAACGCCTTACGTAACCAAAATTCTGCGTGGCAAAAAAATGGACCTGAATGACGAATTGAGAATTGGTGGATTCACGTTCAGAGAAGAGAAAATAGACATGAAGAAGAATATTGCCGATGCCGCCAAACTGGTTACAGACAAAGAAGACCTGATAAGCATGTGGCCATGGCAAATAAATTATCTGCACAAGCTTGTGGACATCTGCAAAGCACATAATGTTCAGGTCATTTTCATCAGAATGCCTGAACACAAAAACTTCCCGAGAACAATAGAACCGGAGTTTCAGGCATTCAGGAAACGTGAATTCGGAGACATCCCATTTCTTGACTATCTGCAAATGGACTTTCCGGACAGTTGCTTTTCGGACATGGACCACCTCAACTACTACGGTGCACGCATATTTACCGACAGCTTCGCAAAATATGCCGCTACGTTGCAATAGTTAGTGAAGACCGTGAAAATAACGGGGTTGGACAAATAAAAATAAACTCTATTTTTGTGCCACACGCTATTTCTTTGCTATTACCTGTACGTTATCATGCAATATCCCCCGAAGAGTTTGAAACAATACCTGCCCGCACTCTTGCTGCTGCTGCCCGCCACCGTGTGGGGCAAGGCCAAGAAAGACACCATCACCACCAAACAAGGAGTGGAGATATTTGTGAAAAGCGATCAGTCGAAAAAACTGAAGATCATTGCCGAACTGCAACTGCTGAACGCTGAGGCAGGGGCAAGCGACTTTGCACGCATAGGGGCCGGCTTCAACGCCGACTACATTCACCGCAAGTACTTCTCGGCCAATGCCAGCTACAAGACCACGTTCTACAGCTATTTGCAGCAGAGCGAAGCCACAAAAAGCTATAGCGAAACCAATCTAAACCCGTTCAGCGTGGGTAGCGCGGGTGTGCGCCTGCACATCATGGACGGGAAGGGCTGGGAGCGACGCAAGATGACCCTCGATGCCTTTAAAGAAATAGACAACAAGGGCCAGCGCCGCACCACCATGCGCTTTACCAAGGCCCGCTTCCCGTGCCGGCGCATATTTGCCGTGAGGGGTGGGGGCTACTACAGCACCGCACCCATAGCGACCAACATGACAGCCGACATCCTGAAGCCGCAGGAGAAGGGATCGCTGACCACAACCGACGGTACTGTGTTTGGCAACGACTACTATACCAACACGCGTACCATGGGCTTCTACGGCGGGCTTACCCGGCTGACGCACATGAAGATGAAGACCACCAGCACCATCAACTGGTTTGAAGGGGAAGCCAAACAAACGGCTATCTTCAAAGAGGTTTATGCCGATGTAATATTTGCCAACACCACCATAGACCCGATACTGGTGAAGGGCAAAGAATATGGCATAACACCCAATGTGCCAGGCAGCTTCAGCCTGAGCGATATAGGCTGGCGGATAGGCGGCAGACTGATATCGACCAGAAAGCGTGTGAACATGGGCACGAGCTACGAACTGGGTAGCCGACCCGGCCTGAAACAAAGGGGCACCTATCTGGCCATCGGCATCACACTGGCATGGGTGAAGTAATTTTCCGAGCCAAAGAATATGTAACTTTAATTCCGATAACCTTCAAATTGTACGCCTTATGAAATGGTACATCCTCGCCATCAAAAACTACGCCACCTTCACCGGTCGTTCGCGCCGCAAAGAGTTCTGGATGTTTGTGCTTTTCAACATCATCTTCGGGCTTGTGGTGAAGCTGCTGGACGATATGTTCGGGCTGAGTTTTGACAAATCGGGGATGATGAACGGCGGTGTGCTGAATATGCTGTACAGCCTGTTCATACTGGTGCCCACACTCTCCTTGACGGTGCGCCGGTTTCACGATATTGGTAAAAGCGGATGGATCTATTTCCGTTTTGTGCTGGTATCGATCATTGCCACTATTGTTTGGATCACCATTGTGGTGGTGAAGCTGGTGCAATTGGGGATATCGCTTGACCCTGAGGATATTGACTTCACCACGCTGAAACCTGCCATTGTGCCTACCCTCGTGTACGGACTTACAATGCTGGTGGTGGGTGTGTGGTCGCTGATACTGATGGTGCGCGACAGCCAACCGGGTACCAACAAATATGGTCCTAATCCTAAGGAGGCGGAAGACTTCGTTCAGGTGTCTGAATAGCAGGTTCGGGCGGTGATACAGTCTGCAGCTTTCATGACTATTTACTGTGCCATGGGAAAGATGTGTGACTGCGGAACTGCGTATCCTGCTTCCCATCTGCGCAATTTTTTTCTTTTCTTCCCGATTTTACCTAATTCGTTGATAATCAACAATAGTGTGAGAAGCGGATGTGTATTCTACTTCCCAAAACTGCGCAAAACCTGCGCACTTGCTTCTCACTTTCTTCCCACCTGCTTCCCAAAACCTGCGCAGTACTGCGCAGGATGAGAAATTGTATCTTCCTAATATAGGTTTACACCTTCGTTAGATAATCCTGTTTTTTGTTTACTGCCATTTTGTTAGTCCTGTAATTTGTTTACAGTTGGCTTCTTTTGATGCTGATTTCTATTTACACTACAAAAGTATTTAATTTT
>JAEUVY010000036.1 GCA_016786565.1 Flavipsychrobacter sp. | reverse complement strand
CTGACGACCAGAACCACAATGGAATGTATTGTCCTCCCCAGCCCAGTGAGGTATCGGGCAGAGTTTTGTACATTCCGCTATTGCGGTTGGCAGCACTGTAGGTTGCGTACATAATTGCCGATGATGCCCCCTTGAAAATACTATAGGGCCTGAACATATTGTGTTTGTATCCTCCGGACGATGAAAACACGGTATCATGAGGCACGAAAGTGGGACTACCACTGATAAATGAGATAGTGGCACCTATGAGGTTACCGGCAGGCACGTTCACATCAGGGAAACCGATGCGCCCCATGTAGGTACCATCTGACAGTGTGTCGCCCCAGGCTGGAGAAGCACCGGTGTTATCGAGGATGATGTCCTTAACAATAACGGCTGTGCCTTTTGCGTGACCTGTGTTGGCGTCAAAGTGAATACGATATGTATCCATTGAATCAGACGAACCATAGGTAGTGAGTACAGCAGGATTGCCGGTCTTTGCGAGATAAACATCGGGACCGGTTGTGCCGTTTCCGCGACTGCCGTCTCCGTAAACGAATGCGACGCGAATTGTATCAACATACGTATTGGCAACATTGAAACCATAGATACCAAAAAAGCGCAGTGAGTCGACGGTGTACGCATCGGCGGAAGTAACCTTCATTTCACCGGGATAATAATCAAAGCGGTTGAAACCTGAATAGGCCGGATCTGTAACCGCACCTACTGAAACAAGGCGGTTATGCGCCCAGGAGGGACTGCCGCTATATGCCATAACAGCCATGGTGTCTTTCCACAGATAGTGTGCGGCAATGGCTGCACCGTTACCGATCTCTTTTTCTGTAGTGTCGAAATTGCTGGCATAACTGTACCAACGCGGAGCGGCAGTTGTTTTCTGCTGATTCCTTTTGCTATCGACCTCGGTCCTGATAACATGGCGCAACGATGCCGCACTTTTTGTGCCCACCGGAATGTCATTTCCGAAAGTCAATTGCCTTTCCTGTGCGAAGGACGAAGATGTGATGGCGCCCGCCGCAAACAATAATAGTAGTTTTTTCATTTTGCTGATTTTTTATAGGGTGAAACAATGAATGGATGTACGCTAACTTAAAGTTAAAATTTAGGAAGCAAAAACTATACCAAACAATTTGAAAACCAAGACTTAAGGAAAAATAGTAAAAAAAGTGTGTACTTGATCGTACCGAAAAACATGGGAAAACGAACTGCAATGATGATGGTAATAGATTTGGAAGTCGAATTTTTACTTTTGGCATTTTAAAATACCTTTGCAGCCGATTACTCAAAAAATAACCAATATATGTCACTGAACAAAATTCACGAACTATTAGGGGACAAAGCCAGCTATTATCTGGACCACACCTGCAACACGATCAGCAAAGAGTCGATCTACGTTCCGTCTGCCGACCATCTGGACACAGTTTGGACACAATCGAACCGTAATGTGCAGACTGTACGCAGCATCAATACGATCATGAATCACGGTCGCCTTGCAGGAACCGGATACGTTTCCATCCTTCCGGTGGACCAGGGAATTGAGCACAGTGGTGGTGCATCATTCGCGCCAAACCCGATCTACTTTGACCCTGAGAACATTGTGAAACTCGCGGTTGAGGGCGGATGCAATGCAGTGGCATCTACATATGGAGTACTGGGTGCTGTGGCACGTAAGTATGCGCACAAGATCCCGTTCATCGTTAAAGTGAACCATAACGAATTCATATCTTACCCTAACAAGTTCGACCAGATCATGTTCGGCACTATTAAAGATGCATGGAACATGGGTGCTGTGGCTGTGGGAGCTACAATATATTTCGGCAGCGACGAAAGCGCACGCCAGATAGTAGAGGTAGCAAAAGCATTTGAATATGCGCATGAGCTGGGTATGGCAACTGTACTTTGGTGCTACCTGCGTAACGGCAGCTTCAAAAAAGACGGTGTTGACTACCACACTGCAGCTGACCTTACGGGTCAGGCAAATCACCTGGGTGTTACCATCCAGGCTGACATCATCAAACAAAAACTCCCTACTAACAACGGTGGATACAACGCTATCAACTTTGGCAAAACCAGCAAGCTGGTTTATGACAAACTGACCACAGACCACCCTATTGACCTGTGCCGCTACCAGGTAGCTAACTGCTACATGGGTCGCGTAGGTCTGATCAACTCAGGCGGTGAATCGAAAGGTGCAACCGATATGGCTGAAGCAGTAATGACAGCCGTGGTGAACAAACGCGCCGGTGGTATGGGTCTGATAAGCGGCCGCAAGGCATTCCAGAAACCTATGAACGAAGGTGTTTCATTGCTGAACACCATTCAGGATGTATATCTGGATAAGTCGATCACTATCGCTTAGTACCGATAATATTTATAAAAGAACAGAAGAGACTTCCCGCGGGAGGCCTCTTCTGTTTTAAGGACGAAATGACAATAACAAAAAAGCGTCCCGACGGAGAGACGCTTTAAAGGTTTAGGTGGTGATAAGTGGAAGGGCTGTTAAATATTTTAAGTCACCACATCGAATATTATGTTTTCCGGTTGCAGGTTATTTTTTATCGCTAATTCAACGGTACAAAAGAACAACAACCTGCAAGAATAAAAACAGGTAAAAATACCTGTTTCTGAAAACAGGTATTTTTACCTGGTGCACAATAATAATTTTTAAAATGAATCGGATTCGAAAATATTGTGCTTGAGCGCGAACAGCACCAGCCCTGCAGTGTTTTTGCAACCGACCTTTGCCAGCAAATTATTGCGATGACCATCAACCGTACGTGGACTAAGATTGAGTATTTCGGCGATCTCGGCATTGGTATTTTCCCTGCAGATGAGCCTCAATATCTGCGTTTCCCTGTCTGACAACACTATCGGTATATCGGCGAAGGAACGTACCGGACCATTTTTGTGTTTATTGATGGTCCGCATGGCTTTGATAGTAGCTTCGTTGAAATAGAAACCGGAGCTATAAGCCGATGTAATGGCTGTTTTGACTTCTTCGAAATCGCAGTTCTTCACGAGATATCCGGCGACACCTGCCTCTACCA
>JAEUVY010000030.1 GCA_016786565.1 Flavipsychrobacter sp. | reverse complement strand
TTATCCTTGAAAGTAGGTACTTTTTCCAGTTCCCCTTTGTAAGCCAGCATGTTTAGCATGAGATACAACTCAGGTATTTCAGGCACATCGCTTTGTGCATATAATGCTACCTTTTCGGGGTCCAAGCCGCTGGCTACGTTTTCGGCCACAACTCTGAATACGTTCTTTTTCAGGTCTTTAGGGTCGGGGTGGGTAGTGAGGGAATGGTAATCGGCAACAAAAAAGTAGCAATTGTAGGAATTTTGCATTTCCACATAATTCTGAATTGCGCCGAAGTAGTTACCCAGATGCAGGTATCCGGTAGACCGGATACCGCTAACAACGATCTCTTTACTCATTTGGCAAAGATAAATTACTGACAGGACAGTTTTTGACGGGGTTTTGCTGTTGCCCGAAAATGTTTTGTATGTGGTTTGGTGGTAATGTGTTTTGTATTTTCACTATTAGTTTCTGAATACGTTAACTACGGTTTTACAATTTTCACTCATAAAAGACAGGATGTAATGTGTAGTTTTAGCACTGAATTCTATTGCCTGATCTGATAAAATATATCTAATGAACTTTCTTGAGAATTTTATAATCATTGATGACGACCAGCTGAATAACAAACTATGTAGGGTTATTTTGCAAAAGGCGTATCCCGAGGCTACCATCAATGATTTTACCGACCCATTGCAGGGGTTCGATTATATAGCAAAGACGTACTCCGATCCGGAGTCTGAGGGACGTGCTATTTTACTTCTCGACATCATGATGCCAGTGATGGATGCGTGGGACTTTCTTGAGAAGTTTGACAAACTGGATGAGCATACCAAGGGTAAGATCAAAATATACATACTCTCCTCGTCTATCAACAAGTCGGACATGATCCGTGCTCAGTCAAACAAGTATGTTGAGTACTACCTGATCAAGCCGCTGAATAAAGAATCGATCCGCCTGATAGTGCATGTGCTGCATAAAAGGCTTGGAGTTGCTTAGTGATTACAGTCTGGGCGGCATTTTCTAATAACATGTGGAAAAGTGGTTATGCCAGACAGATAGTTTGTAGTGCTGACAGTTTTAACCTGTTACCTTTATTGCACAACAAACAATGATACATGCGTGGAATAGGAAGAAGTGCCGCTAAGGTGCTGTTCGGACTAATGCTGGCGGGTTGTTCCAATTCGGAAGCGGCTAAGAAAAAGAAAGTACCTGCACCCGAACCGGTCAAAAAAACTGTGGAGGCGCCTGTTCCTGCCCCTCCACCGCCGCCTCCGCCACCGGTATTGGATACGGAGCGTTACAACAAATTGCTGATGCACATGGTGCATGACACTGCCAAGTTGCACTGGCCGGTGAAGACAGAATATCCTTTGCCGGGTGCATTGTTGCCGTTCAACAGGATCATCGCCTATTACGGCAACTACTATTCAAACAGGATGGGAATTCTGGGTGAACTGCCGCCGGATGATATGCTGAAGAAACTGATGGGTGAGGTGAAGGCGTGGCAGGCAGCAGATACTATGGTGAAGACCATACCTGCACTACATTACATTGTTGTGTCGGCACAGGGAAGTCCGGGTAAGGGTAATACCTATAGGTTACGGATGCCTTTCACCCAGATCGATAAAACTCTGGAGTTGGCCAAGAAGATTGATGCCATAGTGTTCCTCGATATACAGGTGGGCCTCAGCACATTGCAGCAAGAGATTCCTCAGTTGGAACAGTATCTTGCTATGCCGAATGTGCATCTGGCCATTGATCCGGAATTTTCTATGAAGTCGGGCAAAAAGCCGGGGACAGTTATCGGTACGTTTGATGCCGAAGACATTAACTATGCAACAAAGTACCTTGCAGATCTGGTTAAACAACATAATCTGCCGCCTAAAATACTTGTTGTGCACAGGTTCACTAAGGGAATGGTAACCAATTATAAACAGATCAAAACAAGGCCCGAGGTGCAGATAGTGATGGACATGGATGGCTGGGGATTCCCTGCGAAAAAGGTAAATTCATACAAATTGGCTGTAGTAAGTGAGCCTATACAGTTTACTGGTTTCAAGTTATTTTACAAGAACGATATCAAGACGCCACCGTGGAAGACCATCATGAAGCCGGAGGATGTGTTGAAATTATACCCGAAGCCAATGTATATCCAGTATCAATAAAAAGACTGAATTGAAACAAATATTCAAGGGACTTATACCCATCGTGTTGCTGGGATGTGTTTCGTGTAACGACCGGACGAAATCGGATGCCATATTTTACAACGGCAACATCTATACTGCCGACAGTGCATTTACTACCGTCTCTGCTTTTGCAGTGAAAGACGGAAAGATACTCGCAACCGGAAGCACCGAGGAGATATTGGCTGACTACAGTGCCCGGGAAAAGATCGACCTGAACGGACAGGCTGTTTTTCCTGGTTTTATAGATGCTCACTCGCACTTTGTGGGATATGGGAGATCGTTGTTTCAGGTGAATTTGTATGACTGCCAGACATGGGATGAAGTGGTGGAGCGGGTTAAAGCATTTGCATCAGCACATCCTGATGAGTTGTGGATAAGAGGGCGTGGATGGGACCAGAATAAGTTTCCTGAAAAGAAGTTTCCCACCAACAAGGAATTGAGTGAATTGTTGCCTGACCGACCTGTGTTATTGCAGCGGGTGGATGGTCATGCGGCTATTGCCAATGCAAAGGCTTTAGAGTTGGGTGGGGTCACCGCTACTTCCGCCATCAATGGTGGTAAGATCGAAATATCGGGTGGCGTTCTTACCGGCTTGCTGATAGATAATGCAGTGGAGCTGGTGAGTAATGTGATTCCAAAGGCCGGGAAGGCCGATTATGGAAAATGGCTTAAGAAAGCGCAGGAGAATTGTTTCGCCCATGGACTCACTACGGTATCGGACTGCGGCCTTGCATTTTATGATGTTAAAGTGGTAGACTCGTTGCAGCGTGAGGGATCGCTGGACATGAAGATGGATGTGATGCTGAGCGATGACGGTTCCACTTATGCCGAGTACATGAAGGAGCGGGACAGAGTTTTGGCATCTGGCAGTTCAGATCTGAAGCAGTGTTACATTGGTCAGGGTCCATACAAGACAGAGAGAATGTATGTGAAGGGCGTAAAAGCTTATGCCGATGGTGCCCTCGGTAGCAGAGGAGCTTGCCTGAAAAAGGAATACTCAGATCAGCACGGTTGGGTAGGTTTTTTGTTGAGCACGCCCCAACACTTTGATTCGCTGGCTGCCACCCTGATAAAAACAGACCTGCAGATGTGTACGCATGCCATTGGAGATAGCGGTAACCATGTTGTTCTGGGTGTTTATGCAAAGTACCTGAAAGGAAAGAACGACAAGCGTTGGCGCATAGAGCATGCACAGGTGTTGGATGGCATTGATTTCGGAGCGTTCGGGTTACATTCGATTGTTCCTTCGGTTCAACCTACGCATGCCACCAGTGATATGTACTGGGCTGGTGACAGGTTGGGGAAAGAACGGTTGAAAGGGGCCTATGCCTATAAACAGTTGCTGAACGAGAACGGGTGGCTGCCGTTGGGTACCGATTTTCCGGTGGAGGATATTTCGCCGATAAAGACGTTTTATGCGGCTGTAGCACGCAAGGATAGCAAGGGTTTCCCGGATGGGGGATTCCAACCTGAAAACAGGCTTGCCAGAAAGGAGGCTGTCTACGGAATGACACGATGGGCAGCCATGGCATGCTTTCTGGAGAAAGAAACCGGCAGTATCGAGAATGGAAAGTGTGCTGATTTTGTGGTGTTGGACCGCAATATCATGACTGTTGCAGAGGATAGTATCCTTGCAACTCAGGTGCGTTTCACCTATCAGAACGGGAAGCGGGTTTTCGAGAAAAAGTAGCGACTATTTCTTCGCTTCAATCTTCTTGAGAAGATATTCGGTTGCTTTTGCGTTCGTGCCCTCTTTTTTGGCGGCAGCAATAGCAAGTTTGGCATATTCTTTCGCCTCACTGTTACGACTCACCTTGAACAGTAACGATGCGTAAGTGTCCAGATAGGCGTATTTTGGTTCTAGATCTGTCACTTTTTTCATCCAATCATTTGCAATGTGTAACGTATTGCGATCAGATGAGTTTTCGTATAATGTCCAGCAAATCGTATTAACGTAATCGGCATTAGAGAAGCCTTTGACATTGATGTACATATTGGCGGCTTCAAGGTACTTTTCCCAGTTTTTTATGCCCTTATAATATGCGAGGCTGGTATAGATCTTTGCGACTGCAGGTTCTTCCTTTACAAATCTGTCGATCAGGGTCAGAACTTTGGAGAATGTAGCTTCGTTTTTGGTTTTGATAGCATCGTCGAGCATGTTGCCGAGAATGGCGTTTACTTTGTCGGCTACCATTACGGGGCCAAAATTCTGCCTGTACACTTCAATGTTCTCAAAGAAATAGTTATTGTATTTTTCGTCAACAGGGAAACGTGCGATGACAGCCCAGGGCACTTCGGATGCAAGGTCGTTTTGGTTTGCGAGATAATTGTTGACTTCTTCTGCTTTGGGGAATGTACGTTTTCCATTGCCTGCAAAAGCTTTAACGTAGAAGTCAGGGTATTCTTCGTCGATGGAATTACTGATGCCGGTGGCACGGAAGGTCACGGCACCGGACAAGACATTTTTCAGGAGTCTTTTAAACTCATCCGGCTTCTGATAACCGGCGATCTGGTAAACGTAATTGCCTTCAGGGTCGAAGAACAAGAAGGATGGAAAACCTGTAACATGATACTTCATGGCCAGCTTAATACCTTCTCCATTTTCCATATCCATTTTTACAGGTATGAAATATTCGTTAAGGATCTTTGTTACGTCCGGGGATGTCATAGTCTCTTTATCCATGGTCTTGCACCAACCGCACCAATCAGTATAGCAGTCAATGAAGATCATTCGGCTTTCATTCTTGGCTTTTGCTTTGACCTCACTCCATGGCTTGTTGAAATATTCTACCTCATCTGCTTTAGCGAATATTGTGAGGGTCATTGCGACAAGCATGAAAAATAACTTTTTCATCATTCGGATTTTATATCTGTTATTGACTATTTATTTTTTGCCCGATTGAACCGGCATGGCGGCGCCATTCAGCATTTGCATGCATGCGTTTATCCCGGCCTGCGCCTGCTGATTATTGGGCTGCAGACGTAGCGCTCTCTGGAAGGCTACGAGTGCTTCGTTTGGTTGCCTGTTTGTATAGTAGGCGCCACCCATA
>JAEUVY010000131.1 GCA_016786565.1 Flavipsychrobacter sp. | reverse complement strand
GTTCCGTTGAGCAATGCAGCGATAGTGGAAGCGCAAGTATTGATGCTTGCTTCACACAACATCCTGAACCCGCAGAACGGTACACCGATCACCCTTCCTTCTCAGGACATGGTACTTGGTCTGTACTATATTTCAAAAGGTAAAAAATCTACCGACATTGAAAAAGTGAAGGGAGAGAATAAAGTGTTCTACAGCACTGAAGAAGTGGTGATAGCGCACAATGAAGGTCGCGCAGACCTGCATGCATGGATCAAGGTACGCGGCACAGTTCGTGAAGCTGATGGCACTATGGTGACCAAGCTGATCGAGACTACTGTGGGTCGTGTTCTGTTCAACCAGTATGTTCCTAAAGAGAATGGTTTTGTGAACGCACTGCTGACCAAGAAATCACTCCGTGAGATCATCGGTCAGATCCTTAAGAATACAAACATTCCTAAGACAGTACAGTTCCTTGACGATATCAAAACACTCGGATTCCGTACGGCATTCCGTGGTGGTCTTTCGTTCAACATCAGGGACCTTTCAGTTCCGGATGTGAAGCAGCAACTGGTAGAAGCAGCGCAAGTTGAAGTGGATGAAGTATGGGACAACTATAACATGGGTCTCATTACGAATAACGAGCGTTACAACCAGGTGATCGATATCTGGTCGCGCGTGGATACACGTGTGACTGAGACGCTTATCCGTGAGATGGCGGCTGATAAACAAGGCTTTAACTCGGTGTACATGATGCTTGATTCGGGTGCCCGTGGTTCTAAGCAGCAGGTTAAGCAGCTGGCTGGTCTGAGGGGATTGATGGCTAAGCCACGTCGTAGCGGCTCAAGCGGCTCTGAGATCATCGAGAACCCGATCCTTTCAAACTTCAAAGTGGGTCTGAACGTATTGGAGTACTTTATCTCTACGCACGGTGCGCGTAAAGGTCTTGCGGATACGGCCCTTAAAACGGCGGATGCGGGTTATCTGACCCGTCGTCTGGTGGACGTAGCACAGGACGTTGTAATCACTGTGGAAGATTGTGGTACACTTCGTGGTATCGCTACTTCTGCTTTGAAAGACAACGAAGAAATAGTTGAACCATTGTATGATCGTATCCTCGGTCGTACGTCGCTGCATAACATCTATGATCCGTTGAACGACGAGCTCATTGCTAATGCAGGTGACGAAATAACTGAAGATATTGCCAAGCGCATTGAAGATAGTCCGATAGATACAGTTGAGATCCGTTCGGTACTTACCTGCGAAAGCCGCCGTGGTGTGTGTGCGAAGTGCTACGGTAAAAACCTTGCAACCGGTTACATGGCACAGCGAGGTGATGCAGTAGGTATCATCGCGGCACAGTCAATTGGTGAGCCGGGTACACAGCTGACACTCCGTACGTTCCACGTTGGTGGTGTGGCGGGTTCATCTGCGATCGAGTCTCAGTTGGCAGCTCGTTTCGATGGTACTATCCAGTTCGATGGTTTACGTACAACTAAGTACAAAGACGCTGAGGGCGAAGACCAGATCGTGGTAATAGGTCGTACAGGTGAGGTGCGTATTGTTGATGTGGCAAACGACCGTTTGTTAATCACAAACAACATCCCTTACGGTTCTATACTGAAAGTTGCAAATGGTAAAAAAGTTGCCAAAGGTGATGTGATCTGTACATGGGATCCGTTCAACGCCGTGATCATTTCTGAGATCAGCGGACGCGTTCGTTTCGACAACGTTATAGAAGGTGTTACGTTCCGTGAGGAGGCTGACGAACAAACCGGTCACCGCGAAAAAGTGGTTATCGAGACCAAGGACAAAACAAAGATCCCGGCAATATTCGTTGAAGGAAAGGAAAGCAAGATGTACAACCTTCCTGTAGGGTCGCACATTATTGTTGAACCGGACCAGGAAGTACATAACGGTCAGGTACTCGTTAAGATCCCGCGTGTGATGGGTCGTAGCCGAGACATCACGGGTGGTCTGCCACGTGTAACTGAGTTGTTTGAAGCACGTAACCCAAGCAATCCGGCTGTAGTAGCTGAGATCGACGGTGTTGTTGGTTTCGGTAATGTGAAGCGTGGTAACAGGGAGATCATCGTTGAGTCTCGTGAGGGACTGGTGAAGAAATATCTGGTGCCACTGACACGCCACATCATGGTGCAGGATGGTGACTTCGTGAAGGCAGGTACATCGTTGTCTGACGGTGCTACTACGCCAAGCGATATCCTTTCAATCAAAGGTCCGTTCGCTGTTCAGGAATACCTGGTGAACGAAATCCAGGAGGTTTATCGTCTGCAGGGTGTGAAGATCAATGATAAGCACATTGAGGTGATCGTTCGCCAGATGATGCGTAAGGTGAACATCGTTGATCCGGGAGATACTAAGTTCCTTGAGGAAGATACAGTTGATAAGTTCGAGTTCATGGATGAGAACGACTGGATCTATGACAAGAAAGTAGTAATAGATGCCGGTGATTCTGATAAACTGCACCCTGGTCAGATCGTAACTATCCGTGAGATCAGAGAAGAGAATAGTAGTCTGCGCCGTGCGGATAAAAAACTGGCAGAATACCGCGATGCTAACCCTGCTACATCGTCTCCGATGTTGTTGGGTATCACTAAGGCATCACTGGGTACTCAGAGCTGGATATCAGCCGCATCGTTCCAGGAAACTACGAAAGTTCTTTCTCAGGCAGCTATCAATGGTAAATCGGATAGTCTGATGGGTCTGAAAGAAAACGTTATCACTGGTAATCTGATACCGGCCGGTACAGGTATGCGCGAGTTTGATGATCTGGTGGTGGGCTCTAAAGAGGAGTTTGAACTGCTGATGGCAAACCGTGATGTGCTCCAGTTTGATGATGAAGAATAGTTTTAGTAGTAGTTATTCATATGAAGTAGGGTCGCCCATTCCGGCGACCCTATTTTTTTATGGCAAGTTTTGTAGTTTGAGGTCATGTTTAAGTTGTTCATTGCCGCCGTTGTCTGTTTTGCGGGTCAGAAATTGTATGCGCAAAGCAGGTGCACCGTCTATCAGTATCCGGCGGGGAATGCCAGTGAGCGGAAGGTGGTATTGAGGCAATACAAGGATGGGCAGGGGCATGTTTTAAGGGAGGAAGTGAGTGGGTACAACAACTTTCTGGACAACACAAGTACGATGTATTGTCACAGGGAGGACGGTGTTTATGAATATTACTATGATGATGCAGAGCATTACAAGACAGTAGTAACGAAATATGATGAACGGACCGGAAAACCAATTGATTCTGATAAAGTATTTTATTATTACGATAACCTGAACGCACGCCTGACCAGAGAACTGACGGTGCGACATTTAAATAAGCGTGCGCCTGGCAGAAAACCCGGTGGATTCAGGAACGGGTGCGATATCATCTATGACAATAACAACCGTGTAGTAAGGAAAAGATGTGATGAATCGGACGAGTACCTGTCCTATGATCCTGACGGTCGATTGGCTATTGACAGCGTTGTGTATTCCGGAGAGATCTTCAACATTGTAACGCGATTCGTGTATGAATCGAACGCCTATAAAGCCATTGAGTGGGCGAGTGACAAGCGGTGTCCGGTAGTGAAGTGTGTGACGCTTGGTGAGGCCGGGAAGGTGGTATCTGAGGCAGTATGTGCATTTTCAGGCAACGCTGGGTTGGTTGGCAGGGCGAATGAAAGGAGATGGGCGGCTGTTATGACTGCAGGTAGCGACCGTTTGAAAGAAGAAGAAAGAACCGAGTATCTGTATGATTCAAAAGGTCGCTTGCGGGAAACTCACTATTATTTTGGCGGGCGCCACACTACTACGCATGAGTATTTGTATGAAAATGCCGGGTTGAGCGAAAAACGGATAAGGAAATAGATCACTTCCAGAATTTCCACCAGGATTTTTTGTGGTTAATCTGGGCCCGTGTCATGGGCGCAAAACCTGAACGCCTCAGATATACCAACAGTCCGTCGAAGTCGGCGAGCGAGGGGTCATACACAAATCCCGTTTGCGGATCGTAAGTGAAATATCCTGCTGTCCTTTTTATTATTTTGCAGTAGGCGTCAACATTTGCAAATGCCATTACCGCGTCACTTTCGCTGTATCCTAAAGGGACTGAAATAGAAACAATGTTGTCGTGGATCACGATCTGAGTGCCAATTTCGCCGGGAGGTGTCTGGATCTCGATCTGGTCAAAATTCTGTCTGGCCTCTTCAACTGAGATATTCCAGAGTTCTGCCAGTTCATTGAAATCAATTTCCGGATGTTCCAGTACAGGATTGAACTGTACCAATGCGTTTGCGATCGATCGTTTGATATCGGATGAAGATGGCTTGTTCTGAGCAGGGACTTTCGCCTCAACGATCTTTTTTGCTTCGTTCAGGTCAGGGTATCCAAGTTCGGATCGGTAACAATGCAGATAGTAGTTATTCATTTTCCTTATTGCGAAGTTAAGGGCTTCGTGTTTTACATGGAAAAATGACGTGTGTAATTGCCGCTGGTTGCTGTGAATTGTTTGCCGGAATACCGATCGTTAAAAAATATTTTCAGTTGTGGTGTGATTTTCGACATAAATTGGTTTCGCAGATGTAATTTTGTTGTCTCTCAGAACCGGATGTCAGAGCTGTCATTTTTCGGAGGATACGGACCCACACAATTTAATACTCTTGTGTCAGCGGGCATCCTTGTGTGTACAAAGCAACAGCATTATTGTGAAGTATCGATCGCCCAGGCTCAAACGGTGAGTTTTTCCAAACAATTTTATCAAAACAAAAGCAAACACGAAGTAGCCGGTGATGTACCGATGAACGCGATCGTGTCTGCAAGGCAAAATGTACCATATGTCGGGTAAGCAAAATAAAGCATCGATAGCAGGATTACTGATAGCGCTTGGTATCATATACGGAGATATCGGTACTTCGCCATTGTACGTACTCAATGCTATAATAAAAGACAAGGTTATCTCTGCCGAGTTGATCATTGGTGTCTTGTCGCTTATCATTTGGACGTTGACTTTGCAAACAACTGTGAAGTATGTGATACTGACACTGCAGGCTGATAACAAGGGTGAGGGAGGCATTTTCTCATTGTTCGCTTTAGTGAGACGCAGACGTAAATGGCTTGTGGTGCCTGCCATGCTTGGTGGTGCGGCATTGTTGGCCGATGGAATGATCACGCCGGCGATTTCAGTGACATCAGCTATTGAAGGACTGAAGCAGGTACCTGCAATGGCGGACATCAGTCAGGATTCGATAGTGTACATAGTTGTTGTGATCCTGTCTTTATTATTTTTTATTCAGCAATTCGGCACAGCGTTCATTGGCCGGTTCTTTGGCCCGATCATGTTCTTGTGGTTTGGTATGCTTGCGGCATTGGGTATTGTGCATTTCAGCGATGATCTGCATGTTTTTAAAGCGTTCAACCCATATTACGGAGTGAAGTTACTGGTGACATATCCGAAAGGGTTCTTCATATTGGGTGGAGTGTTTCTTTGCACAACCGGAGCAGAAGCTTTGTATTCGGACCTTGGTCATTGCGGGAAATGGAACATCAGGTATTCATGGATATTTGTGAAAGCCTGTCTGATCATGAATTATCTGGGACAGGGTGCATGGCTTATTGCCAATTACAACGGCAAGGTGATCACCCCTGAAATGGTTGAATCCGGTTTTAATCCGTTCTATGGTGTGATGCCAAATTGGTTTTTGTATGCGGGTATCATTATTGCGACGAGCGCTGCTATAATAGCTAGCCAGGCATTGATCTCTGGTTCGTTTACACTCATCAGCGAATCTATGCGCCTGAACCTGTGGCCTAAGTTCAAGATCAACTACCCCACAGAGGCTCGTGGCCAGCTTTATATCCCGGCAATAAATTGGATCTTGTTCGTTGGTTGTATCTGGATCGTTCAGCATTTTGAAAAGTCTTCCAATATGGAAGCGGCTTATGGTCTGGCAATCACCATGTGTATGATAGCGACGTCTATATTGTTCGCTAATTTCCTTGTATTGCGAAGGAAAAATCCCTTGTTCATTTATCTCTATCTCGTCATATACTTAACGATAGAGTTGGCATTCCTGCTTGCCAATATAGAGAAGTTTCCACACGGGGGATATGTTACGGTGGTTATAGGTGGCGGTCTGTTCTTTGTGATGTATAACTGGTTTAAGGCAAGAAAGATCAAGAACCGATATGTGGAGTTTGTGCGGCTGGACAACTATATTTCTAAGCTCAACGAGTTGAGTAATGATGAGTCTGTAACCAAGTATGCGACACACCTGGTGTATCTTACCAGTGCCGATAATCCGCGCGAGATAGAACACAAGGTTATGTACTCCATATTGTACAACAAGCCCAAGAGAGCCGATATATACTGGCTGGTACATGTGGATACTCTGGATGAGCCGTATACATGCGAATATGTGGTAGAGCACATTGTTCCGAACGACATCATAAGAGTGGACTTCAGGCTTGGGTTCAGGGTGCAACCACGCATTAATTTGTTGTTTAAGAAGGTGGTTGAAGATCTTCTGGCCACTAAGGAAGTGGATCTGAAGAGTAGGTATCGTAGTCTGGAGAATAGTAATATGATCGGTGACTTCTCATTTGTGGTGATGGAGAAGTTTTTGAGTCAGGACAACGAACTGCCTGCCTGGGAGCAGTTGATGATGAAGCTGCACTTCCTCATTAAACACTACAGCTTGTCAGAGGAGAAAGGCTTCGGCCTTGATACCAGCAATGTGGTAGTAGAAAAGTTCCCGCTGGTAGTTGCCCCGGTTTCTAAGTTGAAACTATGCAGGGTGGAACGTAGCAGCAGGACGCTTTAATGTGCATCCTGCCTGCTCGATATATGGTTATTTATTGCAGAGTACTTCCCAGTATTCAGCTGCGCGGCGTGTGTGCGGTATCACGATGGTGCCTCCTACGATATTCGCTACTGCGAAGATCTCATACATTTCGTCGGTAGTTATTCCCTCGTCAAAGCATTTGCCAAGGTGATATTTGATGCAATCGTCGCATCGAAGCACCATGCTTGCCACCAATCCCAGCATTTCTTTGGTACGCACAGGTAGCGCGCCTTCTGCATAGGTATTTGTGTCGAGATTGAAAAGGCGGTTAATGACCTTGTTGTTCTTGCCGAGGATCACCTCGTTCATTTTTGCCCGGTATTCGTTGAATTCCTGAACCTGATCCATAGTTTCTGTTTTTAGTTATTAGGATGGTTGCGAAGGTAGCGATTTTGCATTCCGCAAGCAGTTGCTGTGTATTAAGGTAGTTGTTGAGCGTATTTATGTTATTTTCTACAGTTTGCTTTCGGGTTTCTGGCTGTAAAATATCCGGAATTTTGGTGAGAATGGCAACTAAAATTGCGATTATTTGACCAGATTTTATCCACATTTTTTGAGGATATCAACACCGAAAAACGCCTTTTATATTATTGAAATTAGTTGTATGGTAGTATTGGGTGGCACCTGTTTTTTGCAATTCCTGTTATCCACAGTTTGTGTAAATCATTTTCAAAAACCGGTCTTTTTCCTGTCTACATTTGTTTGGTATCGGTGCCTGATAATGACGATGTCCAATCGATACCATGATCAAATGGAAACGTAACCGAGAGTTGGGGAATGTGGTGAAAGCGAGGCCCGGTAAGCATTTGAAGAGAATAGCAATATCAAAGCGCTGGTTGTGGCGGAGTAGTTGTCAAACGCGCGTTTTTGCACCTCTGACTCTGTGTAAGTGAAAGCGACTAAAAAAAATGACTATGCAAGAAGAGTTACTTTTAAGGGAGAATAAAGACCGTTTCGTTCTGTTGCCTATCAACTACCCGAAAGTGTGGGAGATGTACAAGAAACATGAAGCGAGTTTTTGGACGGCTGAGGAAATAGATCTGGGTGATGATCAGAAGCACTGGGACAATCTGAATGACGGAGAGCGTCATTTTATCTCACATGTCCTTGCATTTTTTGCAGCCAGCGATGGTATTGTGAATGAGAATCTGGCGGTGAACTTCATGAGAGAGGTTCAGTTACCTGAGGCACGTTGTTTTTATGGGTTTCAGATAATGATGGAGAATATACACTCTGAAACTTATGCGCTGCTGATAGATACATACATAAAAGACGCAAAGGAAAAGAACAGGTTGTTTCATGCAATAGAAACTGTGCCTGGTGTGGGCCGCAAAGCTGAGTGGGCACTGAGGTGGATTGAAAACGGCACGTTTGCCGAGCGTCTTGTAGCGTTTGCCGCGGTAGAAGGTATTTTCTTCAGTGGTAGCTTCTGCTCCATTTTCTGGTTGAAGAAGAGGGGATTGATGCCGGGATTAACATTTAGTAACGAGCTGATCAGCAGGGACGAGGGTTTGCATTGTGAATTTGCCTGTCTTCTCTACAGCATGCTCAAGAATAAGTTGTCTCAGCAGCAGGTTTATGATATCATTTGTGAGGCAGTGACCATAGAAAAGCAGTTCATCACTGAAGCAATACCGGTGGACCTGATAGGAATGAATGCCAAGTTGATGCAGCAATACATTGAGTTTGTTGCGGATCGTTGGATAGCAGAGCTTGGATACACGAAGGTGTACAACACCAGCAATCCGTTCGACTTTATGGAGATGATATCTCTGCAGGGTAAAACAAACTTCTTTGAAAAGCGCGTTGGAGATTACCAGAAAGCCGGAGTGATAGCAGGGTCGGCGTCTCAGAGTTTTTCTCTTGATGAAGATTTTTAACGAAGGCAAGAATACAATCAAAACAAAATACACTAACTCACAATAATATTTTTATATGTACGTAATAAAGAGGAACGGGAAACAGGAAAGCGTAAAGTTTGATAAGATAACGGCACGCATCGAGAAATTGTCGTACAGCCTGAACAGGGCGGTAAACGTGATAGACGTTGCGAAGAAAGTGATAGAGGGCATTTATGACGGTGTAACCACTACTGAGCTGGACAACCTGGCTGCAGAAACGGCAGCATCGCTCACTATCAAACATCCGGACTACGCTTTGCTGGCAAGCCGTATTGCCATCAGCAATCTCCACAAAAACACCATCAAGTCGTTCTCAGAAACGATGCGTCTGCTGTATAACTACACAGATGAAACGAATGGCAGGAAGATGCCGCTGCTGGCTGATGATGTTGCTGAGATCATTGAAGCAAATGCTGAACTGCTGGACAGTTCTATCATTTACGATCGTGATTTCGGATTTGACTACTTCGGTTTCAAGACACTCGAGAAGTCTTATCTGTTGCGTATCAATGGCAAGATCATGGAGCGTCCGCAGCACATGTATATGCGTGTAGCCATCGGTATACACAAACACGATATCAAGAGCGCGATAGAGACATATAACCTGATGAGCGAGCGTTGGTTCACACATGCGACACCAACATTGTTCAACGCGGGTACACCAAAACCACAGATGTCATCTTGCTTCCTGCTGACCATGAAGGACGACAGCATAGATGGCATCTACGATACACTGAAGCAAACCGCAAAGATATCGCAGAGTGCCGGTGGCATTGGTTTGGCTATTCATAATGTACGTGCAACAGGTAGCTACATCGGTGGCACGAATGGTACGAGCAATGGTCTGATACCTATGCTGCGTGTGTTTAATGACACCGCGCGTTACGTGGACCAGGGTGGTGGAAAAAGGAAGGGTGCATTCGCGATCTACCTGGAGCCATGGCATGCCGACATTTTCGAATTCCTCGACATCAGGAAGAATCACGGTAAAGAAGAATTGAGGGCGCGTGATCTGTTTAACGCATTGTGGATACCGGATCTGTTTATGAAGCGTGTTGAAGAAAACGGAACATGGAGTCTGTTCTGTCCTAACGAAGCACCGGGTTTGTCTGAATGTCATAGTGCGGAGTTTGAGGCTTTATACGCAAAATATGAAGCTGATGGCAGGGCAAGAAAAACAATTAAAGCGCAGGACCTATGGTTTGCTATTCTGGAAGCTCAGATAGAAACCGGTACTCCATATTTGCTATACAAAGACGCTGCCAACGCGAAGAGCAATCAGCAGAATCTGGGTACTATCAAGAGCAGTAACTTGTGTACTGAGATCATTGAGTATACAAGCCCTGATGAGGTGGCGGTATGTAACCTTGCTTCTATCGCGCTGCCAAGGTTTGTACAGGACGGCAAGTTCAACTTCGATAAGTTGTATGAAGTTACTTACCACATCACTTGTAACCTTAACAAGATCATTGATAACAACTACTATCCTGTTGAGGAGGCACGCAATTCTAACCTTCGCCACCGTCCGATAGGTCTGGGAGTTCAGGGTCTTGCTGATGTGTTTATACTTATGCGTTTGCCATTTGAAAGCGATATGGCAAAACTGCTCAATAAGAACATCTTCGAAACGATCTACTTTGCGTCAATGACCGCAAGTAAGGACATAGCAAAGGTTGAAGGTCATTACGAGACATTCCATGGTTCACCTTTGTCGCAGGGTAAATTCCAGTTCGATCTGTGGAATGCGAAGCCATCAGACAGGTATGACTGGGAGGGACTGCGTGGGGAAATAATGGAGCATGGTGTAAGGAACTCGCTTCTCGTGGCACCGATGCCAACTGCATCAACTTCGCAGATCCTTGGTAATAATGAGTGCTTTGAACCATACACTTCGAACATCTATACCCGTCGTGTATTGAGCGGTGAATTTATCATCGTGAACAAACATCTGTTGAAAGATCTGGCAGAGCTTGGCTTGTGGAACAACACAATGAAGAATGCCATCATCAAAGCAAATGGTTCTATTCAGCATATAGACGAGATTCCGGCCAATATCAAAGAACTGTACAAGACAGTTTGGGAGATAAAGCAGCGTAACCTGATAGATATGGCTGCAGACAGGGGAGCATACATTTGCCAGTCACAGTCTCTGAACCTGTTTGTGGATAGCCCTACGATGTCGAAGCTTACCTCTATGCACTTCTATGCATGGAAGAAGGGTCTGAAGACAGGTATGTACTATCTGCGCACGCAGGCGGCAACTCAGGCTGTACAGTTCACAGTAGAAAAACAGGCAAGCCAGGAAATTGAGCCTGTTATACCAACTGCAGAAACAAAGGTTGCCGAGAATGATTCTGATGAAATTACTACAGAATTTACCGGGCCTACATGTAGCATGGAAGACGGTTGCATTACATGTAGCTCATAGTCAAGTATTATATTTTTCAGATAACAGACGAGAGTCGCACAATTTCGTGCGACTCTTTTTTGTGTTGCAACTGATTGAGATAGAGGTTTGTATATTATTTTGAATAATGTTGTAACAAAATGCGTACATTTCCGATATACACTATAAAATCTCCAGAAAATGTTACAGATCAGCAATCTATCAAAGACCTATCCCAACGGTGTGCAGGCATTAAAAGACGTCACATTAGACATATCAAACGGTATGTTCGGGCTGTTGGGCCCAAATGGTGCCGGAAAAAGTTCACTAATGAGAACCATTGCGACGTTGCAGGACGCCGATAGTGGTTCTATAGTTTTTGATGGTATAGACGTTCTCACAAACAAGCAGGAGCTCAGGAAGACACTGGGGTATCTGCCACAGGAATTCGGTGTATATCCAAAGGTGTCGGCGGAAGAGATGCTGCACTATATAGCGAGGCTGAAGGGTGTAAATAACGATAAGGAAAGAAATGAACTGGTGAAGGCATTGCTGGAGCAGGTGAATCTGTACAATCACAGGTCAAAATTCCTTGCCGGCTATTCGGGAGGGATGAAACAGCGTTTTGGTATTGCTCAGGCTTTGATAGGCAATCCCCGGTTGATAATTGTGGATGAGCCGACGGCTGGGCTGGATCCTGCGGAGCGTCTCAGGTTTAATAATCTGCTGAGTGAGATAGGGGAGAATATAGTAGTGATCTTATCTACCCACATTGTGGATGATGTAAGCGAACTGTGTAATGACATGGCGATCATTGCCGGAGGCAGGGTAGTAAGGAGGGGCAATCCGGAGGGGCTGCTGAATGAATATCAGGGTAAAATATGGAGTAAGCGTGTTGCGAAAGATGAAGTAGCACATTATCAGCAAAACTATCAGCTGGTATTGTCGAAGCTTTCCGGCGGGAAGATGGTAGTGCATATCTATAGCGAGGTTGATCCGGGTAATGGATTTGAGCGGGAAAGGGCAACGCTGGAGGATATCTATTTTGCAAATATTTCGTAGGCCTTAGGTCGGTTCCGGCAACTATCATTTTATTTCTAAACATTCCAGATCCATAATATTTTATGTTCGGTTCAATATTCACTTTTGAGGTGAGGAGACTGCTGCGGTCTCTCTCCACTTACGTTTACTTTTTTGTACTACTCGCAGTCACATTTCTGGTGGCATTGATGGCAGGTGGTGCTTTTCCTGATGTCAAGTTCGACACGGGAGGCGATAAGGTTTTTGCCAATTCACCATTGGTGATCGACGCGTTTTTTGGTCAGATCAATAACTATATCGGGTTGATCATTCTGGTGGCTATGGTGGGAAATGCTGTACTGAAAGACTTTAAGTACAACACCTATTCCATGATATTCACCACACCTGTATCAAGGCTGAGTTATCTGAGCGGGCGCTTTTCGGCCTCAATGCTGGTGACACTACTTGTGTTGTCGGCGCCTGCTTTTGGTATGATGCTAGGTTATGCGATGCCGATGGTTAACGCTGATAGAATAGGTGAATTTGCGCTGGCACCATATGTGACCAGTTATTTGTACACGGTAATACCGAATGCTATAGTGTTCGGAACCATATTTTTTGCTGTAAGCCTCATATCGCGAGATATTTTCGTGATTTGGCTTTCGCTAATTGTGTTTTTTGTTGCTAACGGCGTTGCCGGTTCATTTTTCGGCAGGCTGGATCATCAATCGGTTGCGGCACTGGCCGACCCGATGGGCAACTTTGCTAAGCGTACCATCACTAAGTATTGGTCTACATGGGAGAAGAACCATTTGTTATTGCCATTGAAGGGCTACTTTCTGTACAACAGGTTAATATGGTTGGGAATCGCATCAGGTATATGGGCGATAGGTTATAGTTACTTTTCTTTTTCAGCAGCACCAAGGAGGATATCGTTCAGAAAGCCTGTTGCGGCTGAGCCGGCTAAGGTGTCGTTCATTCCATCAGTGTTCAGAAAAGACTCCCTGCCGGAGGTGCATCGTTCGTTCGGTTCGGGTGCGCTGCTGGGTAATTTGTGGGGACTTGCAAAGAACGAATGCATGACCTTGTTGAGGAATGTATATTTCAGGATCATCCTGCTGTTCGGCATGCTATTGCTTTTCCTGGTGTCAATGCAGATGGGGCAGATATATGAAACTACGACCTTACCTGTGACCTATCAGGTTGTAGAGAGCTTCGGCGGAACGTTTACTTTATTCATCGTGATACTGACGATATTGTTCGGTGGCGAACTGGTATGGCGCGAGCGTGAATTCAGGATGAGCAATATAACAGACGCGCTACCTGTGCCTAACTGGGCCTTCTATGCAAGCAAGATGTTTGGTCTGATATTTATGCAGGTGATACTTGTAGGCATCATTATGCTATGTGGCATACTTGTACAGTTATCGAAGGGATACACCAATATAGAACCTCTTCTTTATGTGCAGTATTTATTAGGTATCGTGTTGCCGGATGTGGTGTTCCTTGCTATACTGTCGGTGTTTGTGCAGACATTGGTGAAGAACAAATACCTTGGTTACTTTATAGTGGCACTCTTCTATTTCTGGAATACTGTTTTTGCGCCACTGGTGCTGAAGCATAATCTTCTGGTTTTCTCATCAAATCCGGCTGTTGTGTATTCAGATATGAATGGCTTCGGACATAGTGTATGGCCCTATTTTGTGTTCAAGTTGTATTGGGGTTCGTTCAGCCTTGGCCTTGCAGGGCTATCCAGTCTTTTGTGGGCAAGGGGAACCGAGAGGAGCCTGAAGTTGCGTATTGCAGAGGCACTGACGAGTATAAATAAAAAATCTTGGGGCCTTGTTGCCGTTAGTTTTGTAGTGTTTATTATTTGTGGCGGGTTCATTTATTACAATACCAATGTACTGAACGACTATAAGTCTAATACTGAGCAGGAGAAGGAGCAGGTTGCGTATGAGAAGGCATATAGGAAATACAAGGGGATACCACAGCCCAAGATATCTGATGTGAAGCTCTTTCTGGATCTATATCCGTCAAAAAGGGCATTGCAGGTGAAGGGCAATTATGTACTCTTGAATAAAACCAATACTCCCATTGACTCTATTCATGTGATCATGCCGGGTACGCTGAAGGTGAGGAAGATGGCACTGGTGGGGAAGTACAGAGAAGTGTACAAAGACTCAGTGATAGCTGATTACAGGATACTGAAACTGGATGATCCGTTGATGCCGGGCGCAAGTGTGTCGCTGGAGTTTGACATTGAGATGGTGAGTCGTGGTTTTGAACATGGATTCACAGGTTTAGCGACACCTTTGTACAATGGTACATTTATTAATAATCAGAGTTTTCTGCCGTCGATCGGATATAATGAACAGTACGAAATATCTGATAATGCCGACCGGAAAAAGTACGGCCTTGCCTACCGCCCCACAGCCAATAAGATCAGTGACACAACAGCATGGCAGCGAAATCTGTTCATTCATGATGCCGACTTTGTGACACTTGAAGCTACCGTGAGTACGGAGCGCGACCAGATCGCTGTAGCGCCGGGCTATCTGCAAAAGGAATGGGAGGAAAAAGGAAGGAAATTCTACCATTACAAAATGGATAGTAAGATCTTGAATTTCTATTCTTTTTTGTCTGCGCGATACAAAGTGAAAAGAGATGTTTGGAATGGTGTGAATCTGGAGATATTCTATCATCCCGGACATGAGTACAATCTTGATGGGATGATGAGTGGGATCAAGAAGTCTTTGAGCTACTACACTACTTCTTTCTCGAATTACCAGCACAAGCAGGTGCGCATTCTTGAGTTCCCAAGGTATGCGACCTTTGCACAGTCATTCCCTAATACTATTCCGTTCTCGGAAGGTATAGGCTTTATCGCTGATGTAAATGCAAAAAAGTCAGATAACGTTGATTATCCGTTTTATGTGACCGCGCATGAGGTTGCTCACCAGTGGTTTGCCCATCAGGTAGTGGGTGCGGACGTTGAAGGGTCAAATATATTGTCGGAATCGCTGGCGCAGTATGGTGCGATAATGGTGTTAGAGCGCGAGTATGGTGAGGAACGTTTGAAGAAATTTTTGAAGATAGAGATGGATAATTATCTCCGTTCCCGCTCTGGCGAATCTGAAAAGGAGAAACCCTGGGCATATGCTGATGCAAGCCAGTCTTACATCCTTTACCAGAAAGGGGGCGTGCAGATGCATGCGTTGAATAAGTACCTTGGTGAAGACAGTATGAATAATGCTGTGAAGCGTTTTATTGAGAAGTATGCATTTAAAGGGCCGCCATATCCAACCACTCTGGATCTAATTGCCAGTATCAGGCAGTCGACACCCGACTCACTGCAGTATTTTATTACAGATCTTTTTGAAAAGATCACGATCCATAACAGCAAGATCGCAGATGCAAAAAGGACTTCAACAAATGGAGGTTATGATGTGGACGTAACGGTGCAATTCGAGAAGAACTATGCCGACAGTGCAGGAAAGGAAGTGAAAGCGATCGGAGACAGCTATGTGGAGATCGGTGTGTACAAGAATAGGAGTGAGATGATTAGTCTTGGAAAGTACAAACTTCATCAGGGGGTAAATAAGTTGAAAATATCGGTGAAAGATCGTCCCTACAAAGTAGTGTTAGACCCCAGGTTATTGCTGATCGACAAAAATCCGGAGGACAATGAATTTAAAGTTGGGAAACCGGGCGAGTTGAGCTCGTCAACAAGAAAGCGGACAAAGAATTGATACCGGTGAATATGACGCTATTTATCTGACATTGAGGCACTAATGTTGATGTTTTTACATTAACTTTAAGCAAATTTTATTGATGCAGATGAAAAAATGTAATTCTATCCTGCGTGTTGGGTTATTGCGTAGCGTGATTGTTGCGTCGTTGTTGGGAGTTGTTGCCTCAACCACACATGCTCAGGTATCTCAAAGTGCGGTACTTTCTCAAACGAAGAACGCGGTAGACAATACTCCGACATCGGTCACATTCGGAACGGAGGCAGGTTTCCAAATGGCGAAGCCGGATGTGGTTTTTTCCGGTGTTCTGGATATGAAGCAGGGTGGTCCTATTTCGATGCGTCTGAAGAATAGCATAACTACGAAAGCGGGTATCACCACAGACAGGTACGAGGAATATTACAAAGGAATAAAGGTGGCCCTGGGGGGATATACCCTTACCGGTCGCGACGGGAAAGTCAGTTTTATGACCGGTAACTATTACCGGCCAATGACAGATCTCTCGGCAGTTCCGTCAAAATCGGAGTCTCAGGCTTTTGCGAGTGCGCTTAGTTTTGTGGGTGCATCGAAATATAAGTGGCAGAACCCAGTTGAGGAAGAGTATATCAAGAAGCAGTATCACAAAGCCGATACTTCCTATTTACCCAAAGGGGTGTTGGTATGGATAGAGGATATGCGAGACGATAAGGAGGACCGTAAGTTGCGCCTTGCCTATTCGTTTGATATCTACGCAGAGGAGCCATTGAGCAGGCAGGTTGTTTACATTGACGCAAATGACGGACATGTTCTTTTCTCCAATCAACTGATAAAACATGTTGCAGCAACCGGTGGATCCCGTTACAGCGGTGTTGTGCCTTTTCAGACTGCAACCATGCCATCTACCTATCACATGTTCGATTCGACAAGAGGGGATGGTGTTCATACACTGAACATGGGAAATGGTACGTCATACGGTGCTGCTACTGAGTTTGCAAGTGCCACTAACACCTGGCCAACAGTGCCCGGTAATGACGTTGCGATAGATGCACATTGGGCAGCATCCGAGGTGTACGATTACTTTTTTACTGAACACGGAAGGCTGAGCTGGGACGGTATGAATGGATTGCTGCTTCAGTACGTACATTATGGCAATAACTATAACAACGCATACTGGAATGGTTTTTCAATGACCTATGGTGATGGATCAGGAATAGCCGCAGGTGGTTTTAGTCCGCTTACGAGTATGGACGTTACCGCACATGAAATCGGGCATGGTGTGTGTCAGGCGACAAGTGATCTGATCTATGAAAAGGAATCGGGAGCTTTGAATGAGGCGTTCAGCGATTGCTGGGGAGCAACTATAGAGCATTGGGCCGATCCGCATGAGGTGGATGCAATGCCGAAGAACGCATGGGAGATGGGCGAAGAGATCGGTACAGAGCCGTTGCGCAGTATGAGCTCGCCTCTGTTGCAAGGTCAGCCAAATACCTATGGCGGCACCAACTGGATTAACGTGGTAGGATGCACGCCGACGGGTGGCAATGATTATTGCGGGGTACACAGGAACAGTGGATTGATGAATTACTGGTACTATTTGCTTGTGAACGGAGGAACAGGTACCAATGGTTTAGGTAATAGTTATGTGGTGAACCCGCTGGGATGGACCAAGTCCGGCATTATACTTTACCAGTCGGAACTGGTTTTGGCCAACAATGCTACCTACGCCGACATGAGGACGGCATCGATAAATGCAGCCAATATTTTGTACGGGCCTTGTTCTCCCGAGGCGCAGAGTGTAACTAACGCATGGTATGCCGTGGGTGTTGGTGCACAATTCGTGGTTTGTACACCACAAATTGCGTTTTCTGTGGCAAAGGCGACTGTGACAGAGGCTTCTCCTGCTGTGACCTGTCCTGCATCAAGGACATTGAACATCGGAATGAAGCCAATAGGCACGATCGCCGGTGGAAGTCCCGTAGCAAATATTGTGGTTGCGCCAACGTCAACCGCGATCTTGGGTCTTGACTATACGCTTAGTACCACAAGTATTACTTTCCCTCCGGGCGATACATCGACGAAGTTTTTTACGATGACCATTTTTGACAACGGTGCTGTTAATGACAACAAGCATGTTGACCTTGCTTTTACGGTAACACTGGCAGGAACGGGGGCTACAGTAGCGCCGTTTAATGATTCGATGAGGGTTGTTATCAACAATAACGACAGTATTCCGTATCTGGGTGGTGTAAAGTACTCGACCGCAGATAATGGTATACCTGTTATCAGTGATTTTACTTCTCCATTTTATGGTAGACAACGAAGAGCAAGGTTTCAATACATAATTTATGCCAACGAGTTGGTTGCAGCAGGTGTTGTGCCCAATGTTCCGATAACGCAGATAGCACTGAATGTTCTGACAAAGGCATCTACTGCTCCATTTATTGGTTTTTCGGTAAGTATGGCCAACACTAATGTGCCGGACCTCTATTCGAACTTCGTGACTACCGGTCTTACACAGGTATATCTTGGCGATCACACAACTAACTTAGGTGTCGATTCGCTCGACTTTAACACCGGTACGTTCACATGGAATGGCACAAGTAATGTTGTCGTGCAGTTTTGTTATGGGATGAATGCCGGCACCGTTGGCGCAAATGACAAGGTGCAGGGTGTGCAGCAGAGTGATTATATCATAGGCAACTACAACGTAACGAATACAGGCTCGGGTACCGGTTGCTCTCTTGGTTTCTCAACCGGTAACAGGGTGGTTGTAAAGCCGGTAATGAGATTTAAACAAACGGTGCCGCCTGTGACGGTTGAGACGGTTGCATCCAGCACTCGCGTCTGGAATGTGAGGGCCGGACAAGAGGTGTATTTTTACAGCACAGCGGATACGCAATTGATTGCTGGTTTGAGAAACCCTGATAATGATCTGGGTTGTGTTACTGCAACAGTTACACAGCAGGGTACTGGAATGGTTCCTGCCGTCTTCTCTGCTATCAATCGTTCGATCAAAGAAGTTTCTATCAGTCCAACTATTAACGGTGCGATCACCACTTCCGATATTACATTTTATATGACCAATGCCGAGTTGGCCGGTGTTGACCCTACCACACTGTTCTTGCTTAAGACAACTGCACCTACAGATGCGACAGTAAGCACCGCGAACTCGATCGTAGTGCCTGTTTCGCTTATCTACGGTGGTAGTTATGTTGGTTTCAGGGCAGCACTCACAGGCTATGGCAGGTATATGCTGGTGGATGGTCCGTTGTGTAACACGCCGGACGCGCACATTACTGCCGGTGGTCCTACCTCGTTCTGCCTGGGCGGTAGCGTGATGCTGAGCACACCTACAGGTGCCGGGTACACCTACCAGTGGCAGAAAGACGGAGTGGACATACCGGGTGCTACTTCTGATACTTACTCGGCTTCGCTGGGTGGTAACTATGTGGTGGTTGTGAACCAAAGTGTTTGCGACAGTGTTTCGTTACCCGTATCAGTAGTGCTTGATTCTGCCTACACCGCTCCCATTACCGGTGCTGTTACATCGATCTGTCTTGGCCAGACAACTACGCTTGCGAGTGCTACTCCGGGAGGTGTTTGGACGACAAGTGATGCTGCCGTAGCTACTGTTTCTACCGGAGGTGTTGTTACATCGGTAGGTGCCGGCACGGTTAATATTTCTTATTCAGTGACGGGTGCCTGCGGGTCGGCCGTTGCTTCCTATGCGCTCACTGTGAATGCCCCTACGGCTGTGCCGCCGATCGCGGGTCCTTCGGTAGTATGTGAGGGTAGTTCTATCACGCTCACTAATGCTGTGTCTCCCGGTGTATGGATCAGCGGTTCGCCGGCCGTGGCAACTATAACTGCGGGAGGAGTGTTGAGTGGATTAGTAACAGGCACGACTGTGGTTACCTACGAACATACAAATGTATTCGGGTGCGTCTCGAGTGCTAATCTCACTGTCACTGTAAATGCTACACCAACTGCGTCTACTACTCCTACAGGTTCGTTTGTGTTATGTACGGGGGGTATCACCACGTTCAGTTCTCTTCCTGTCGGAGCAGGATATTCTTATCAATGGCAACTTGGTGCGGCCGATATTGCCGGTGCAACTAGTGCAACCTATACGACGGGGACAGCCGGAACATACAGAGTCAGAGTAGCGACCAGTGCCGGATGTTTCAGCTTCTCTCCGGACATTGTCCTCACACTTAGTCCGTCGGCTATCGTAGTTCCTACTATAGTGGTAAATGCTTTGCCGGGTACAAATGTTTGTGGTACGGGGGCTCCCGTCAATTTTACAACAACTATTACCAATGGCGGTACTACACCGGTATATAGCTGGGCGGTGAATGGCGTGTTTGTTGGGGCTGCGGGTTCCAGCTATTCCTATGTGCCTGCAAACGGAGATGTGGTTTCCTGTCAGTTGACAAGTAGCAATACCTGTGCTGTTCCATCTGTGGTGACAGCCTCGGTAACAATGACGGTTAATCCGTTGGTGACACCTGCGGTGAATGTAGCA
Source organism: Flavipsychrobacter sp. (assembly GCA_016786565.1). Lineage (GTDB taxonomy): Bacteria > Bacteroidota > Bacteroidia > Chitinophagales > Chitinophagaceae > Nemorincola. The sequence continues at coordinate 2,566 of JAEUVY010000131.1, read as the reverse complement.
ACCACACCAAGTGATACCGTGTGCGTGGGCGATGGAGTGTCGTTCACAGCTACACCTATCTTCGGGGGAACAGCACCTGCTTATTGGTGGACGAGGAACGGCGTGTTTGCAGGAGTAGGTGCTACTTACAGCCTGCCAACCCCTGCAGACGGAGACGTGGTTATCTGCAGAATGGTGTCTAATGTAGCCTGTCCTGCGGTGACAACCGTGAACAGTACGCCTCATACTATACGTGTAATGCCATATGTGGTGCAGTCTGTTGAAATATCTTCAAGTCCTGCTGTGTTTGTGCCGGGTGTGACAATGACGTTTGTTGCTGTGACAACCAATGCAGGTGCTACTCCCGCTTATCAATGGTTTGTGAATACCACCCCAATTGCGGGTGCTACAAATATCACATTCACCAGCAATTCGCTATTGCCGGGTCAGTATGTTCATTGTAAGGTTACAACCAGCCTCCCTTGTGCTTCGCCACATATTGTGATGAGCAACGGAATAGAGATGAAAACAGGCGGTGGTAGCACTGCGGTGGTGAATGTTGATGGAGGGAGTAGAATCCGGATAATGCCAAATCCTAATCGGGGAACATTTGCTGTAACCGGTCCGGTAGCCGGAGGAGGTAATGAGGTGTTGTCGTTCTCGGTGGTGAACAGTCTCGGTCAGAAAATTCATAGCGGAGAAGCAAACTTGCTGAATGGCGTGTTGAATTCAGAGGTGGTGCTTCCGGCTAACATAGCCTCAGGAATGTATTTTATCACGCTTACAAGCGGTACTACTCATGAAGTGATACCGTTCACAATAGATAAGTAGGAGCGTGATTTTAACAGAATCGGGAACGGCGTGATAGTTGTTCCCGATTTTTTTTGTCGCGGATATTCAGGATAGCAAAGGTTTACGAGGTTATTTTCGTCTTGATAGTATGATTAGGTTGGCTTTCATGATCGTTATCAGCGTTTTGGGCTCAATAGCAAGGCTTAATGGCCAGGTCTTTAACGCAGTGCTGGTCAATGGTGTAGACAAGACTGTGTTGTCTCATGCGTCTGTTAACGTGCACGAGATACAGGCGCAGTTTTTCACTGACGACAAAGGCCGGATCTCTTTTAAGTTACATGACTCGATCCGCACTGTGAACTTCTCAATAGCGGCTATCGGATGCAAGGTGAATTTGACGCATGAACGAACCCGCAAAGCACTCGATACTATTTATGTAGAGATCCTTCCCAAAGAGCTGGAGGGATATACCATAAAAGGCCTTTCTGCGGAGAACGTGGTTAGAAAAGCAGTGGAAATGATACCGGTGAACTGTGGTGATACTGCTTATTTCTGCCGGTCTTCTTATCGGCAATATCAAAAGATCAATGGCAAGTACGCCAACCTTGTTGAGGCACTGCCGGAAATTATGGTTAGGGTCAAACGGGTTCGCGGTAAACTTGTGCCTGATTATGCTTTTGCCGTGACAAATGCCAGATGGACAAAGCAGGTATTTGAGCCCGGCCATCCGGAGTCGAATTCTATTGATGTTGTTTTGGCGGAGAACATAGTGCATAATCTGGAAGGCAGCAGTTTGCTGCCAACAAGGTTTTCGAAATACAGATTTGCTTTTGATACCACCAATAAGGATGGTAGCGTTTATGTGATCAAGTATCTGATAAACGATTTTTCTGTTGAGAAACATGGTGTAAGTAATCTGGGTACTTCATTTTGGGGCGAGTCATATGAGAGGGGGGTGATCACGATAGAACGAGCGACGTTTGCTTTAGTGCGGTTTCAGCGTCAGACATACAGGTACCGGGACTATACCTATTTTGTGAATGGCGGTAATAACTGGGTATTGCCTGAACGACGATATTATTGTGAGTTAAGGGATGCCGCTTTGGATATAACCTACCGGAAGGAGAATGCCCAGTGGTATGCCGATCGTATTTTGTACCATTACACAAATGAGTACTATCGTGGTGGGTGGGGTAAATTGGAGTATGTGGTGACCTGCAATTATGAATGGCGGAACGATGGCATCTCAAAGTACACAACTGAGCAGCACCACGATCGCTTTTTTCCCGCAATGCGCATATATGATAAGGTGTATGATAGTGGCCAGTGGGCGAATCTGTCATTTCCGTTTGTACTTGCCGACCAACACAATGTTTTCGAAGACCTGAGTAAAGGAGGTAGAGAAAAGCTTTTTGTGGAGCAGTTACCTGATAATAAATGAGCGTGTTAATTGTTCATCGCCCAGGAGAAACCAAATCTGAACACTGAGTTCGGCGCAGCGTAGACCGGAATAATAGCGTTTCCATTTGTTCGGTTTACTACAGGTGAACCCGTAAACAAAATGGCGTTTTTGGCAAAACGTTGTTGCAGGTTATCATACATGAAGAAGGCACGGAAACGTTTTACCCTGAAATTTACAAATACACACATTTCCGGAGTGTTGTTTATTGTCAGGTTGTTCTGGTAGAAGAATCTGTTGTATATAGCGTTGTAGCCGGCAGGGGCATAAGCTGAGTTGTATCGGCATTCTACGCCTGTTGCCAGTCGCAACGCATTGCCGAAAAGAGGCTTCTCG
>JAEUVY010000119.1 GCA_016786565.1 Flavipsychrobacter sp. | reverse complement strand
AGGGCTATAGTAAGACCAGCTGCCCGGAATCCAGTCGCGGTAAGTAGAGGTAGCGATGATCACAAAACGCTCGAACCACATACCGATGTTCACCACGATAGACATAACGAAAGTGAACGGAATATTACGACGGAGTTTCTTGATCCAGAAGAGCTGAGGAGATACCACGTTGCAGGTCATCATCGCCCAGTAGCTCCACCAGTAAGGACCTACAATACGCCATTTGAATGCTTCCATCTCGCCCCATGCCTGGCTGTACCATGACATGAACAACTCTGTGAGGTAAGCAACACCCACGATAGAACCTGTAAGTACGATGATCTTATTCATTGCCTCGAGGTGACCAATTGTGATGTACGCTTCGAGTTTCAGGATCTTACGTGTGATAACCAGAAGGGTGTTCACCATCGCGAAACCTGAGAATACCGCACCTGCCACGAAGTATGGAGGGAAGATGGTAGTGTGCCATCCCGGAATAACTGAAGTGGCGAAGTCAAAAGATACGATAGTGTGTACCGAAAGTACCAGTGGAGTAGAAAGACCTGCGAGTACCAGTGCCAATGCTTCCATACGCTGCCATCCTTTTGCAGTACCTGTCCATCCGAATGATGCCAGACCATAAAGGCGCTTGCGGAGTTTTGTTTTTGCCCTGTCACGTATCAGTGCGAAGTCAGGCATAAGACCCGAGTACCAGAACAACAAAGACACAGTGAAGTAAGTAGAGATCGCGAACACGTCCCAAAGGAGGGGAGAGTCGAAGTTAGGCCACAACGGACCACGTGTGTTTGGCAAAGGAAGTACCCAGAAGCCATCCCATACACGACCCATGTGCCAGATAGGGAACTGACCCGCGCACATTACCGCGAAGATGGTCATCGCTTCCGCTGCACGGTTCACACCTGTACGCCATCCCTGACGGAACAGCAAAAGGATAGCCGAGATCAGCGTTCCCGCGTGACCGATACCGATCCACCATACGAAGTTGGTGATATCCCAACCCCAGCCGATGGTACGGTTAACGCCCCACGTACCGAGACCCCAATATACCGACCAGGTCACGGAGAAAATTCCGAAACAAAGCAGGATTATGGAGAAGAAAAAACCAATGTACCACATACGTCCCGGCTTGCGCTCAATAGGACTGATGATATCTTCCGATACCTGGTGGTAATCCTTGTTGCCATCAACGAGTGGTTCCCTTACAAACGATTCGTACTTAATATGCATAGCACGTAATTAGTATTTTTAAACATTGTTGCTGTCTGGCTTCCCGTTCCCGGCATTTTGCCTTTCAGCATTTTAAACTATTATCTATTCTACTACTCTGTCCTGTTCTTCTTAGATGTGTTCTGTGTACATACCATCCAGTTTTTCGTTGCCTGCAATCACCTCGGCCGTGTTACGGATCCTTGACAGGTAGTTGATGTTTGGCAGCGTGTGGATGTGTTCCAGCACATAGAAAGTACGCTCTACCTGCTCTTCTTTACGCAGCTTGTGGATAGCACTTTCTTTGTCGTTCACGTTTCCGAAAGTGATCGCGTCGGTAGGACATGCCTGCTGACATGCTGTTTTCACAGTACCGTCTTTCAACGGATGACCTTCTTTCTTCGCAGCAAGTTTTCCTTCCTGCAGACGCTGAACACAGAATGAACATTTTTCCATTACACCACGGCTACGTACTGTAACATCAGGGTTCAGTACCATGCGGGTGAGGTCGTCGTTGATGTCATCGCGGCGGCCGTCTTCAAAAATGTTGTCTTCAAAGCAATCAGCACCGTTCCAATCCATCCAGTTGAAGTGACGTACTTTGTATGGACAGTTGTTAGCGCAGTATTTAGTACCGATACAACGGTTATATGCCATTTGGTTCAGACCCTCGCTGCTGTGGTTCGTAGCCGATACCGGACAAACGTTCTCACATGGTGCCGCATCACAATGCTGGCACAGCATAGGCTGGAACACTGTCTGGATAGTATCCGGATCATCCGGCATACCGCTGTAATAACGGTCGATACGGATCCAGTGCATTTCATGACCCCTCAGTACGTGGTATTTACCCACAACTGAAACGTTGTTCTCTGCCATACAGCCTACCACACATGCACCGCAACCTGTACAGGTTGTAAGGTCGATAGACATACCCCACTTCACACCTTCGCTAAGGTGAGTTGGATAGAGTGTACCGTTTTTGCGGTAGTTGTCTTCCATTTCAGGGTTAGCCACTGCCTCACCTTCATGCTCATGTTTTTCCCATGGCAGACCTGAGTAATGGCCTATTTCTTCAGCACGCTCTTTCTGCAGCGCGTGTGGATCTTTCTTGAATTCTTCCAGTGTGAACTCATGCAACACAGGACGGTTCTCATAGCTATTGTGCGTCTGCGTAATAGCTACTTCATACTTGTCTTCTGTCTTGGTTACGGTTACTCCGGAGTAGTATTCAACGTTGGTTCCGTTGAATGAAGTGAACGGATAAGCATTTTTGCCACCTTTTGTAGCATCGCTTGCAGCTGCACGACCCACGTTCTTATCGCGGCCGAAACCGGTTGCGACCGCAACAACGTCGTTGTGCATACCAGGCACCACCACTATCGGCAGTGTGATCGTATATCCGTTAGCACCGGCAATTTTTGCCACGCGCTTGTTGTAATCAACTTCTGTAAAGCCTGTCAGCTCAGCGTCAAGTGATTTTGCACGCTTAGGAGACACACACAGGTAGTTATCCCATGTAGCCCTTGTGATCGGATCAGGCATTTCAAGCAACCATGGGTTGTTACTCCATGCACCACCGTGACCGATACCTACTTTCTGGTAAACAACCACTTCGGTACCTGTACCTGGCTTCTTCGCCTGGATCGCAGCAACTGCTCCGGCAATATTGCCTGCGTACACCGCGCCACCGTTTGCCATTTCTCCTGCCGGTTCAATAACGCCATCCTGCAGCGCCTGGTCAAAGTTTGCCTGACCGCTGAGACGTGTTGTCCAGTAGAGTTTCCAATAATCAGCGTATGTCTGACCGGCGTCCATCCATGCCATCAGTGAATCTTGGAAGGCACGTGTTTTGAACAGTGGAGAGATACCGGGCTGCTGCAAGCTGTAGTAGTTAGCTTTCGGCTCTGCATCGCCCCAGTTCTCGAGGTAGTTATGGTCAGGAATAATGTATTTACACTTCTGTGCAGTTTCGTCAAGGCGCTCGGCGAAAGAAACGGTTGTAGCCACTTTTGCAAGAGCAGCAGTGAATTTCTTTCCGTCCAGATAGTCGTATGCCGGGTTCACACCGTGCAGCATCACAACACCTACCTGACCTGCTTCCATAGCCGCAACCATGTCAGCAAAATCCTTATCGATACCTTGTTTGTAATTGCTTGTTGTTACCCAGTTCACGGTAGTTCCGTTAGCGCCTATCTTGTCGTTGATAGCGTTGATAACGGTCTGTACGTTTACATCGTTCGTACCGCATACTACCATGCCGTTTCCTTTTTTCAGGTCAGCGGCAGCAGCAGTAACCAGTTTATTAAGGGCAGGGCTTGAAAGAGATGGCTGAGTGCCGTTTGCAACTGCATTGTACAGTGCAACAGCTACCATACCCATTTCCGAAGGACGGCATGTAGCGCGCTCGTCGGCAGCAGCACCGGTGATGGTGTGTATCGCCTCTACCTGATAGTGCTTGGAGAGTTTAGGGTTCTTGGCACTGATCTTACGACCCTGCGCGTAACCTTTAGAGAACTCAACCGGAGAAAGCCATGTACCGAGGAAATCGGCATCAAGGCTCACAATTGTATTTGCTTTTTCGAAGTGGAATGTAGGCAGTGTGCGCTTGCCGTAGCATGCTTCATTCGCCTGCAGCATTCCTGAGTAAGAGATCGCGTCATACACTACATGCTTTACAGTAGGGTATTTAGCAATGAACTGAGAGATCACTTCTTTTGTAGAAGGGCTCATCAGCGACGGCGTTACCAGGTAACCTGCTTTACCGGCCAACCCTTCTTTTACAGCACGGTCAATTGCCTCAAATGTGGCTTCTTTACCGTCTGCCATAGGGTGAGTAAGGCGGGCTTTGTCGTAAAGACCCAGTACCGATGCCTGTACCCTTGCAGATGTACCTCCTTTTGTGATAGAGGACATCTCGTTACCTTCAATCTTGATCGGGCGACCTTCCCTTGTTTTGATCACTATCGCGCAGTATTCACCACCATCGGCAAATGTAGACGCGTAGTAGTTTGGAACACCCGGTGTAATATCTTCAGGCTTGATCGCATATGGTATCGCCTTACGTACCGGCATTTCACAGCTCGATACGATAGTGGCAGCCAACGTGCTGAAGCCAAGGAACTTCAGGAAGTCGCGGCGGGGAGTAGTAGCACCCAACACACTGTCGCTCAGATCGAATGGCAACTCTTCTTTAAACTCATTCTCCGCTCCCTCTTTTTTGGTAGCGATGTTATTGAGATCCTGCAGGTCCGACCAATATTGTTTTTGACTCATATTGTAAGTTCATTTTTCAGCCGATGTTACTCATCAGATCTTTTGTCTGACTTTATCTACCGCTAAATTGTTTTTTATTCAAAAAACTATTTTTTCCTTTTTCGTGTTTGTTTCCAACGGAAGGGTGCCCGGTCTTAGTAGTGACACTTCTGACACTCAAGACCACCCAGCTCAGCTTCAGTCACTTTCGTGCGCTTACCTGATTTCAGCTCTTCATGATACCTTGTGAAAATGCTGTAGTAGTTGTTGTTGGTGAACTGCACCTCTGTCTGACGGTGACAGTTGATACACCAGCCCATTGACAACGGAGAGAACTGGAATACTTCGTCCATCTCTTCGATGTTGCCGTGACACTGCTGACACTGCACTTTACCAACCGCTACGTGCTGTGCGTGGTTGAAGTATACGTGGTCTGGCAAGTTGTGTATTTTCACCCATTTGATCGGTGTTGCGAGGATGTTACCATTCGCATCGCGGTTGTAATCTTTCTTAGAAGGATCCCAGCCTGCGTACTTGTACAACAACTGGATCTGCTCTGTACCATTGATCTTCTTGCCTTCAGCTGTTACAAGCGGATGCTCTGCTTCGCCCGTGTATTCGTTGATCTGCTTGTGACAGTTCATACATACGTTTGAAGAAGGGATCATCGCCTGACGGCTCTTCTCAGCACCTGCGTGGCAATACAGACAGTTGATCTGGTTGATACCGGCGTGCACTTTGTGCGAGTAATACAACGGCTGCAGTGGTTGGTAGTTCTGCTGACGACCTTCGTTCACCGCACCATTCACCAGCCAGTAACCTGCCAGGATGAACAACACGATAGCGGTCACAGCTATCATCACCTTGCTGCGGTACAGCGGAATTTCCTTTTCGTTAGGGATATCCTGCTTTTCGTTAGCCGCGCGGCGCAGGCTGTTGTTAGCGCGCCACAGGATAACTACCAGCAACAACAAAGACAGTGTGATAACTGTGTACAGCCAGCTGTGGCTTTCGGCAGTTTCAGCACCAGCCGCCGGCGCTCCCTCTTTCGGAGCAGCCGATGGCGCCTTGTAGTCGTCAGCGTATTTCAGGATCGCGTCTATCTCCTCATCCGTAAGGGCAGGGAACGCGGTCATCTGCGTTTTGTTGTACTTGTTGTAGATGTCAACGGCTGTCTTATCGCCTGCGGCAATAAGCGCAGCAGAGTTGCGCACCCACTTGTACCCCCATTCCTTACTAGGGAATGTCTTGGAAATGTTCTGCAGCGCAGGACCCGTAGATTCCTTGATCGGGTTGTGGCACGACGCACAATTAGACATGAATAGCGCCTTCCCGTCCGGGGCAGCTATCGCAGGAACGTTGCATAGGAGCAGTACTACGAAGAACGACAGTACGCTACGGAAGCAGATTCTGAACATTGGCTTTATTGATTCTGGCACTGGATTAAATATTGAAAATTAACTTTCCTTTATATAAAAGCGTGGCAAAACTACGACACAATCGGCAAAAATTATACACATTTTTGAAAAAATGTTTTTCAAGCCAGGCGCGGGTTTCAGCCACTTTTCTGTTATCATTTTTTTTATAATGTCATTTCATTGTCAGGAGAAAAAACGCTATCTTTTAACATCATCTCTCCCACCGACCTTCAAATTTTGAGACCCGAAACTAACAAACCCTCGGGAAAATTTTCGCTTTTGTAAAAACTTTTTCCTTTTCGGGCATCTTTAGCGGTATTTCTCATGGAGTTTCACAACTCATATTTGCCAAAATAACACATATCCATCACCCAACCACAACAAACGGCTTTATATACTGCCGGTTCTGCCACCATCTACCGGTATTGAGGTCCCGTTAACATATGCCGCTGCCGGCGATGCGAGAAATGCAACCACCGCTGCAATTTCTTCGGGCTTGCCAAAACGACCTGCCGGAATCTCCGCCATCATCTCATTGGCTACCTCTTCCTCACTCTTGCCTGTCTTCGCCGATTTGTTGCCTACTATCGACGTCAGTCGTTCTGTTGATGTAGCTCCGGGCAATACATTATTCACCGTAATGCCGGATCTCCCCAATTCATTAGCCATTGTCTTTGCCCACGATGCCACCGCACCGCGTATAGTATTGGAAACACCCAGTCCATGCAGCGGGATCTTTACTGAAGTAGAAACAATGTTGATGATGCGGCCATATCCTGCCTCTTTCATGCCATCGGCAACAAGGGTGGCCATTATGTGGTTGCAGATAAGATGCTGGTTGAACGCGCTCAGAAAATCTTCGGTGCGCGCCTGGGTGATAGGCCCACCTGCCGGACCACCGGTATTGTTCACCAGTATGTGCACCTTGTTTGTCGTCAGGAAGGCAGCTACGGCCTTTCGCAATCCTTCGGGGTCGCTGTAATCGGCCACAATGTAGCTATGTTGCTGCCCTGCAACGGTGCTGAGTGTACCAACAGCGGTTTTCAACTTTTCTTCGCTGCGCGACACGAGCACACAACGCGCCCCCATCTCGGCCATTGCCTGCGCCGATGCAAGCCCTATACCCTGCGTGCTGCCGCCTATCAATGCGGTCTTACCTGTGAGATCTGTAGATAACATTCCCCAAAAATAGCACTCCACTTCCACATCTTTGATCATTTTCTGCATGGTTACCGACCACAAAAGAAAACGCCCCTCCTGGCGGAAGGGCTGTTCTCTTTGCTCACACTCAAAACACACACTAACTGACAACCCACCGTGAACACGGTAGTTGTCCCACACTTATAACTTTAGCGACTATGCGCAGTAACCTGTGCGACGCACATGGTCGCGTATCTTACGCACATAGTCGAAATATCCTCTTTGCATGCGCACCCAGAAAACGCTGAACACCAATGTGCTGATGCTGAGCATAGCGTATATCTCCATCCTTTCACGCCCTACCATGAACAGTACAGTAGAAGCGCCAACAAGAAACAGGCAGAAAAGAATGATCAACTGCGGACCACCCAGGTCGATCTTGCGGATCTTGGAAGTGACCACAACTTCGGTTGCATCGCCGGTGGGGCGCAACTCTACATCAGTAATGGGCAGTGTCTTGATATCTTCAGCCTCTTCAGCGTGAGGCACTATTTTCAGTTTATGGCCCTTTTCAACAACTTCAAAGTCAAGATCGTGGATCTTCAAATGATTGCCTACAAGGCGATTCCTGAGGTCTTCTCTTGATATCCGTGTGAGATATCTTTCTGTTGTGGTGAATAACATGGCAGATGCTTTTTTAGAGTGAACAATAACATCTTTCCGAACGATCTTTTCGAACGGCCATCAGAGAGGAAGTGGTGTTTCACAGTGCCTGTTCGGCATACATCTGAAAGCGTGCCGGGCAATGGTAATGAGCATCTGTGAAAAAGAACTTTCGGTCCGTATTGCCTGTCGTCTTAGCATCGTCCGTTACCCATATAGACGCATAAACTATGCCAGAAGTTTGGTTTTCAGGTTTTTTTAAGAAATATTTTTCGGCTATCCATTTTTCTACAACGCTCATCTATCCGGCTGCGCACAAAAAAGCCGCAACGTTTAGCTGCGGCTTTTTGAATTAGGCTGTTTCTGCCCCGCTATTTTATCAGCGTCACATTTCCCTTGTATATCTTCTCGGCCTCACCCGGTTTGGCAAGTATCACAGAGTAGTTGTAAACACCCATGTCGCAAGGTTCTCCCTTATAGGTGCCATCCCATCCCTGCGCATCGCCGGTGCGGTAATCGTACACTACTTCTCCCCAACGATTGTACACCTTAAACTCCACAATACGCTGATACTTCAGACCGCGCACCCTGAACAGGTCGTTCATGCCATCGCCGTTGGGCGTAAAGGCGGATGGAATGTGTTCCGTCATTTCCAGATCCACATCTATCAACACTTTTGCCGAGTCCCGGCAACCCCACTTGTTCATACCATAAACGGTATAGAGTGTGGAATCGAGCGGACGTGCCTTAGGGTTGTTTATGTTCGGATTGTCAAGTGATCCGTCATTAGGAACCCATGTGTAAATGAGGTCATCTGCGCTCAGCCTTATCGCTTCCAATTGTATCTCCTGTCCGTAGTTGATCTTCGTGTTGCCCGGTGTAATGCCGATCTTTACAGGCGGTGCTACAATGATGCTGATATTGTCGGTATCAGAGCAGCCGAGCAAACTATTCACAATAAGCTCGTAGTTGTATGTACCCGGCGTAAATGTAAAGAACGCCGGTGTAAGGGTTGTAGCGCCATACAAAGTTGTATCCGCCGGTGTCCATGTGAACGTGAACGGAGAATCTTTTGGCGTCACCAATGTGGGTATCTGCATCGGCATACCAAGGCACACGATCGTATCCTCCATCAGGATGTCTACACGCGGATCCTGTATGCTGTAAAGCACAGTATGCTTGATATCGGGACACTTAGGGTACGATGCTGTGACCGTGTAGGTAACAGTGCCCGGAGGCGTGATGACCGGCTGCATAGAGAACGGATCTGATACACCTGTCTTTGGCGACCATGAATAAGAGAACTCCGTATCGCCCAGCAAACGGATGGGATAACTGGACAGTTGTTTGAAACAGATTCCCGTGTCAAGATTGAACAATTGGAAATCGTTTGGCAACACATGCAGGAAGAACGAAGTATCAGTGCTGCAACCCGGCACAGGCGCGCTCACACGCACTGTCTGCCACCTGTCCACACTATCGCCAGGCGTAAAGACCGGGTTCGCCACTGTGCCGCTGTTCAGATAGGTGTTGGGCGTCCATAGATATGTGTATGGGATTCCCGGCGGGAATGCCGTCACATTCAGCTGAAGCGCTGTTCCCTGGCAGGTTATCTGCACAGGCGGACCCGCATTTATAATGGGGCGTTCATACACCGTTATTTTCAACACGTCTTTCGATGGCAAACAACCCGCTGCCGGGTAAATACCGGTCAGCGTATACGTCGTCGTCACAGTTGGTGTCGCTATCGGGTTCAACACTGTTGTGCCTGACAACGTACTCGCCGGCGACCAACTGAAATTAAGCGATGAGTCGCCTGATGCGTTGATGCTTACGTACTGTCCCAGGCATATCGCTGTGTCAGAGGTATTGATCTTTACAAAGAAAGAGTCAATAATTTTCATCTCCGCGCTATCAATAATAACAGGCAAGCCACCGCAGGTATACGGTGCAAGAATGAAGATCTTAACTGTTTTCGGACCGGTAGGAACCACAGGCAGACCAGTGATGAGTATTGTTTCGTCAGAGTCTGACGCAGCGATCACCACACTATCCGGAATGAATGTGTAGTCAACACCGTTCACTGCCGTACCGCCAATAATATACTTAATGGTGAGCGGATTGGTCATGTTTCCGGCACGTTTGAAGATGAATTTTCCGGGCAGACAACCGCGTACACAGAACTGTGATCCACTGGCTGTATCTGTCGGATGCATACCGATCGGATTCACGGAGATCGCTGTTGATGTAAGGCTGCCCGCCTTCAGAAACACACCCGAGTCATAGGCACCATCGCTGATATCTGAAATACCGATCTTCAAGTGGTAGGTATCACAGGGAGCAACCGGCGCTATTGCAGTTAGTGTTTTGGTGATTCCCTGATACGTAACAACAGTACCGGTGCTGTTATCGATATAATGCATGCAGAACGGTGAACCAGGGCCCATAGCAGTACATGTCGAGAGCGGATAACCGCCCGAAGGACCGCAGTTGATGCTGTTGATACAAACCGGTATTGTAGTACCCGGAACCAACGCGATGTTTGTTGGACCCGCAAAACCCGGGCCGGTAATAATGAACCCAAACGGGTCGTTGAACGGAGAACAGGTAAACCCACCATATTCTTCCGAGCCGAAAATGTAGTCAAATTTTACTGTGTCTCCGGTAGGGCGGAAATCAAACTCGAAAAAGCACGCGTTACGGCTTGTACCACCTGTAAGCGCCCCCAGCCATGCAGCCCCCGGCATCATGTTATCCCACGATGCAAACAAAGTTGCCGGCCCATTGGCCCCGTTACCGGCCGGGCCGGTACGCACCCTGCCCGATGACAGAACAACCCCGCTATCAAACATCACACTTGCAGGTGTCACCATGCTGAAAACACCTTTCGATGAATCATGACAGGTTGCGGTTGCACCCCAGCCTACTACACCCGGTCCCAATAACTTGTTCATCAGCGTTGTTGCAGTAACTCCGCTGGCGGTAACAACCATTTGCGCGTTTGTTGTGACAGTTGCACAACAAAACACAACAAATAACACTAATAAAATATACTTTCTTTTCATTTGACTTTAATTTTTAGGGTATATCAGGTAATGCAAACTCATCAAAAATAATTACAAAATACTGAATCTCAACCAAAATATTACACTTGCCTATCTATTAAGACACAGTTAATTGAAAATCAGTTGGATAATTTTAATTTATCTCAAACATTAAATTTTTCATAAAGAATGTTTGCATTTGACATTCGTCTTTACTTTGCACACATGATCAAAGGTCGCTTCACACAGTATGCTGCAATACTGTGCTTGTATTCAGTGCTTTCCGCATGCGGTGGCTCTAAACATGCCGGGCGGTCGGGCCCGGTTGTTCCCGGCACCTGGCAGGCTACACCCATTGTAATAAACGGTGACTGCACCGACTGGCCTTCACCATACCCCAATTATGATGCCAAATCTAAAGTGGCCTATGCTACGTCAAACGACGACGAGTTCCTATATGTAACAATGCAGACCGGCGATCCGCTCACCCAGATCAAGGTCCTGAAGCAGGGATTGACCGTGTCTATTGATACCGGCGGTCACAAAGACCCCTCTTTCCACATCAATTTCCCGTTGCCTAATGAGGATGACCTGTCCGCACTGTTCTCGCACGACGATGGTGCCAAAAAGGGCGCAGCGCCCCAACTCAGCCGCCAATTCGAACAGAAACTGCGCAAAAGCGCCGAAAACAGCCACCAATTTGCTCTCGAAGGCTTCTCAGGATGCAACGGGTCCTACATGGTTTCGCAGCAACTTCCTTGTGGCGTTACGGTAAAACTGGCTATCGATGAGTACCAGCAGTTAGTGTGGGAAGCAGCAATTCCATTCAAAGCACTGTGGGGCTATGACAATGCCGGCGCATCACATAAAGGAAAACCACTTAGTGTTTGTTATTCAGTAAAAGGATTCAAAGACAATACAAAAAAAACCAATACCAGCTCCGCACCCATGAACAGTGGCGGTATGGGCGGGCCGGGTGGCATGGGCGCAGGCGGGCGTATGAACAGCCGCCCCATGATGGGCGCTTCCACGTCTTCGTCAGGCGGCGGACCAATGCAGCACCTTTACGAAAGCACAAAAACATGGAAGCATTTCACTATCGCATGGAAATAAAAAATACTGCGTAAATGCCTGCAAACACCTAAGTTTCTGTTTGCTTGCTATTTCGCTGCATAACCTTAACTTTGTTCGTTCCATATTATATACACAATAGCACAAGGGGTTACTGATATGAATTTATTCTTACAAGCAACTAATACGCCATTCAATTATTTCCCCATCGCGCTGCAGCTCGTGATCGCGGTTGGGTTCGTTGTCGTCATGATGGCGGTGACCCATTTGCTGGGTCCCAAAAGGCGCACAGAGGACAAACTCATCAACTTCGAGAGTGGTATCCCCTCGGTCGGAAACGCCCGCCAACCTATGGGCATCAAGTACTTCCTTGTCGCTATCCTCTTCGTCCTTTTCGATGTTGAGGTCATTTTCTTCTACCCCTATGCGGTCAACTTCCGCCATCTGGGTCAGGAGGGCTTTATGGCAGTTGTTCTTTTCGTTTCGTTCTTCCTTTGCGGCTTCATTTATATAGTGAAAAAAGGAGCGCTCGATTGGGAGGAATAACATCGCTTGCTTGAAATCGTGTAATTAATTGTAAACTTTTAGTTTTAGATTTTAGAATGTCCAGGCCGGTACAGTACAATACGAAGATCAAGATGGTGGAGATGCCTGAAGGCTACTCCGGTGAAGGGTTTCACGCGACATCGTTCGATAAAGTTGTGGGGCTCGCCCGCGCAAATTCTCTTTGGCCGTTGCCGTTTGCAACGTCCTGCTGCGGTATCGAATTTATGGCCACTATGGGTGCCAACTATGACCTTTCCCGCTTTGGTTCCGAGCGTATGGGTTTCACGCCACGCCAGTGCGATATGCTGCTTGTGGCCGGTACCATCTCCAAAAAAATGGGGCCCATCCTGCGTCAGGTTTACCTCCAAATGGCAGAGCCTCGTTGGGTGATCGCTATTGGCGCGTGCGCCAGCAGCGGTGGTATATTCGACTCTTACTCTGTGCTGCAAGGCATAGATCAGGTGATACCGGTTGACGTGTACGTTCCCGGATGTCCGCCAAGGCCGGAAGGTATCCTGGACGGCATCCTCAAGCTGCAGGACCTCGTGCACAACGAGAGCCTTAGGCGCAGGCACAGCTCTGTTTATCAGGAACTGATGACCAGCTACGGCATCAAGTAAACGAAGTATTTTTTTGATCACAGCAACAACCGGTATCCGGTATTGCCTCTGACCATTGACACCGACAATGACTAACGAAACACTCAGACAGATACTCACAGACAAGTTTGGCGAGCAACTCACCGATTGGGAGGAACCATATGGCATGCTCTCTTTCCGTGCTCCCGCCGAAATGAACCTCAAAGTAATTCAGTTCCTTTACGACGAACAGGGATTCAACTTCCTTACCGACCTTACAGGCGTTCACTACCCCGACCGCACCGATGAGGAATTGTGCGTGGTCTATCACCTCCACAACCTCAGGGCGAATATCCGCATCAGGTTCAAAGTATATGTTCCGGTAGCGAAACCCGATGTCTTCACGGCAACTGCCGTGTTCTCTGGCGCCAACTGGATGGAACGCGAAACCTATGACTTCTTTGGTATCAATTTCGTAGGTCACCCGAACCTGATCCGCATCCTGAACGTAGACCAGATGGACTACTTCCCTATGCGAAAGGAATATAAAATGGAAGACCCTACCCGCACAGACAAGGACGATGAAATGTTCGGTCGCGGATAGGCAGCAACAAAGTCAAAAGCTATTTTTTAATAAATCTGGGTCAGTCCCAAAAGGGATTTCGGTTTATGGAATTACAAACACAGCAACAGCAACACATAAAGCTCTCTGAAGATTCACTCCAGAAGCAGTCCACCACCCTCAATCTGGGCCCTACACACCCTGCCACGCACGGTGTGTTCCAGAACATTATGGAGATAGACGGCGAGCGTGTGCTGGAAACCGTTCCAACCATCGGCTACATTCACCGCGCTTTCGAAAAGATCGCTGAACGCAGGCCGTACTATCAGATCACTACACTCACCGATCGACTCAACTATTGCTCGGCTCCCATCAACAACATGGGCTGGCACATGACCATAGAAAAACTGCTGAAGCTGAAAACGCCCAAGCGTGTGGATTATATGCGTGTCATAGTGATGGAACTTGCCCGCATAGCCGACCACCTGGTGTGTAACTCAGTTATAGCGGTGGATACCGGGGCGCTTACTCCGTTCACTTACGTGTTCCAGTGGCGCGAGAAGATATACGAGATATTTGAAGAGGTCTGCGGTTCACGTCTCACCACCAACATGGGTCGTGTAGGCGGTTTCGAACGCAACTTCTCTCCTGTATTCTGGTCAAAACTGCGCGACTTCGTTACCGATTTCCCGGCCGTAATGACTGAGTTCGAATCGCTGCTGAACCGCAACCGCATATTTATGGACCGCTGCATCGGCGCGGGTCCCATCAGTGCAGAGCGCGCGCTCAACTATAGCTTCACCGGCCCCAACCTCAGGGCTGCGGGTGTAGACTACGATGTGCGTGTGGCTCAGCCATATTGCTCTTACGAAGACTTTGATTTCAAGATACCTGTAGGAACTACCGGCGATGTATATGACCGTTTCATGGTGCGCAACGGCGAGATATGGCAGAGCGTCAGCATCATCAAACAGGCCGTAGAAAAGATCGCGAAAATAGAGCAGGAAGACCCTTCTCAGAAAGACGTCTTCTACGCCAAAGAAGCCGACCGTTACCACATACCGCCAAAGACCGACGTGTACACCAAGATGGAAGCACTTATCTGGCACTTCAAAATGATAATGGGTGAGATCGATGCTCCTGCAGGCGAAGTATATCATGCGGTTGAGGGTGGAAACGGCGAGGTGGGTTACTACCTCATCAGCGATGGTGGCCGCACGCCATATCGCCTGCACTTCCGCAGGCCGTGCTTCATCTATTATCAGGCATATCCCGAGATAGTGAAAGATGGTCTGTTGAGCGACGCGGTGGTGACACTGAGTAGCCTCAACGTAATTGCGGGAGAGCTGGACGCGTAAATATTTTTAAGAAACGAACAAGCGAATACTAATGAGCATACGTTTTTCAGAAGAGAAAATGAACAAGGTGAAAGAGATCATCGCCCGCTACCCGGAAGGGAAGCAGAAAAGCGCGCTGATCCCTGTTCTGCACCTTGCACAGGAAGAATTTGGCGGATGGCTGGATGTGCCTGCTATGGACTATGTGGCCGAGATACTGGGTCTGCTTCCTATAGAAGTATACGAAGTGGCCTCGTTCTACACCATGTTCAACCTGAAGCCCGTAGGCAAATACGTGCTGGAGGTGTGCCATACGGGTCCGTGTATGCTCAGAGGTAGCGACGAGATCATAGATTATATCAAGGAAAAGCTGGGAATAGGCCCGGGCGAAACTACGCCTGATGGTCTCTTCACGCTGAAACCTGCAGAGTGCCTGGGCGCATGTGGGTACGCACCCATGATGCAGTTGGGCAAACACTACAGGGAGCACCTTACAAAAGAAAAGATCGATCAATTGATCGTTGAGTTGAGGACGCAGGCTAACAACTAATTATGGCCTTCGATCTCTCGCTCACATTTCAGTTATCGGCACCACCGCACCGGGTCATGAAACTGCTTACCGATGCGGCATTGATACGAAGATGGAGTGGAGGAGAAGCGGTATTTGAGAATAAAGAAGGAGGCGCGTTCTCCATGTTCGACGGTTGGGTGACAGGAACAGTGACGAAGACAACCGAAAATGAAATGGCCTGCACGTGGGCAACCACCGAATGGCCGCAGAACGCAACACCAAGTGAAGTTCATTATTTGCTGAAGAAAAACCCGGGCGGTACACTGGTGACAGTAAATCACACAGGTCTGCCCGACGAAGACGAGATGAAAGCCCACAAAACGGGCTGGTCAGACTTCTTCTTCGAACCACTTGAAGACTATATAATGATATTTGAACAAGAGAAATGAGGATATTGTTCACCATACTGTTCGTTGTTTGTTGCAGTGCCGCCATGGCGCAGCAGCCCGACTATGGCAGCCTCAGTCATGCCATAGCCGACTTCGACAAGGCGCTCGAGTCTCGCGATAGTGTGGCACTGAAATGGCTGCTGCACGACAAGACCAGCTACGGTCATTCCAATGGCTGGGTGGAGAACAAAAAGGAAGTGATAGAAGATCTTTATAACGGCAAACTGGTCTACAAAAAGATCGCCGCTACAAAACCGGAGGTGAAGACATCGGGCACAGTTGCATCAGCGAGAAGCATTGCAGATATAGATGCCGTACTGGACGGAAAATTCATGTCCTTTAAACTGAAAGTACTGCAGGTATGGCTCTGGGAAAATGACCACTGGACATTGTTCGCAAGACAGAGTGTACCGGTAGCAAAAGAAAAATAGATCATCAACTCAGGCGAGGTGTCGCAAGATCCCGGGTCTGATCATTGAATATTAAAATGGCGATAAAACTTTTATTAGAGAACGACCACATTGAAGGTATCAGGTATTACGATACCTACCGCAAGCATGGTGGCTACCGTGCTGCCGAGAAGGCGCTCAAAATGTCTCCTGCCGATATTGTGGAAGAGGTGAAGAAAAGCGGCCTGCGCGGTCGTGGTGGTGCCGGTTTCCCTACCGGTATGAAGTGGAGCTTCCTTGCCAAACCCGAAGGGGTGCCACGCCATCTGGTGTGCAATGCCGATGAGTCTGAGCCGGGTACCTTCAAGGATCGCTACCTCATGGAGTTCCATCCGCATCTGTTTGTGGAGGGTTTGCTCATCAGCAGCTATGCGCTGGGCAGCAACGCAACATACATATACATCCGTGGCGAATATGCCTGGATTCCGGATATACTGGAGCAGGCAATTGCCGAGGCTAAGAATAATGGCTGGCTGGGCAAGAATATAAAAGGCTCGGGCTTCGACTGTGAGATCTATGTGCAGCGCGGTGGCGGTGCCTACATCTGTGGCGAAGAGACAGCACTTATCGAGTCGCTGGAAGGAAAACGTGGTAATCCACGTATGAAACCACCATTCCCGGCCATTCAGGGTCTGTGGATGCGCCCTACAGTAGTGAACAATGTGGAGACTTTGTCTGCCGTTGTGCCCATCATCAACATGGGTGGCGACGAATACGCCAAGATCGGTGCAGGAAAATCTACCGGTACCAAACTGCTCTCTGTTTGCGGAAACGTGAACAAACCGGGCGTATACGAAATTGACATGACCTGCTCGGTTGAAGAGTTCATCTACAGCGATGAGTATTGTGGTGGCATCCCCAACGGTCGCAAGCTGAAGGCTTGTATCCCCGGCGGATCGTCAGTACCTATAGTGCCGGCCAACCTGCTGCTGAAAACAGCAAAGGGCGAGACCCGTTACATGAACTACGAAAGCCTGTCTGACGGTGGTTTCGCTACCGGCACCATGATGGGTTCGGGTGGATTCATTGTACTGGACGATGCTCAGTGCGTGGTGCGCCACACCATGACACTGGCCCGCTTCTACGCGCACGAAAGCTGCGGACAGTGCAGCCCTTGCCGCGAAGGAACAGGCTGGATGTACAAGATCCTGAAGAATATTGAATACGGAAAAGGCAAAATGAGCGACATCGACCTGTTGTGGGACATTCAGCGCAAGATAGAAGGTAACACCATCTGTCCGCTGGGCGACGCAGCAGCATGGCCGGTGGCCGCAGCTATCCGCCATTTCCGCGATGAGTTTGAATGGCACGTGAAAAATCCGGAAGAATCGCAGACACGTAACTATGGCCTGGCTCACTACGCCGACCCTATTCACGTACCTACGACAGCATAAGGAACATATAATTTAGAATAACAAGGACAAACTAATACGGTTTTACTTTTTTAACCTTTGACTTGTATGTCAGAACAGACACCAAATTTTAAAGTAACCATCGACAATATCAGTATCGAAGTACCGGCTGGTACCACCATACTGAACGCGGCACGCATGATAGGTGGAGATGTGACCCCGCCCGCTATGTGTTACTATAGCAAGCTGAAGAACAGCGGAGGTAAGTGCCGCACCTGCCTCGTAGAGGTAAGCAAGGGTTCTGAAAAAGACCCGCGCCCCATGCCAAAGCTGGTAGCAAGCTGCCGCACAACAGTTATGGACGGTATGGAGGTGAAGAACATCACCTCAGAAAAAGTAGTGGACGCCCGCAAAGGTGTTGTGGAGTTCCTGCTGCTCAATCACCCGCTCGACTGCCCTGTATGTGATCAGGCCGGCGAGTGCGACCTCCAGAACCTCAGCTACGAGCATGGCTCTGAAGCTACTCGTTACGAATTCAAGCGCCGTACTTTCGAAAAAGAAGACATCGGCCCTTACATATCGCTGCACATGAACCGTTGTATCATGTGTTTCCGTTGCGTATTCACCGCCGATCAGCTCACAGAGCGCCGCGAACACGGCATTCTGGACCGTGGCGACCATGCGCAGATCAGTACCCTCCTCGGCAAAGCACTCGATAACGAGTTTATCGGTAACGTAATAGATGTTTGCCCGGTAGGTGCCCTTACCGACAAGACGTTCCGCTTCAAGAACCGTGTTTGGTTCACCAAGCCTATGGATGCCCATTGCAACTGCACCAAGTGCAGCGGCAAAGTACGCCTCTGGATGCGTGGCGAAGAGGTTTTCCGCGTAACAGCGCGCAAAGACCAGTGGGGCGAAGTTGAAGAATGGATCTGTAACGACTGCCGTTTCCACAAAAAATCTGTGTCAGACTGGGTTATCGAAGGACCGTCCAACATTCCGCGCAGCAGCGTGATCTCTCAGGGTCACTATGCCGGCAACATTGGCACCGCCGAAACGCCTGTACTTATTGACAAGGTAATTGGTAAGAAACCAAAGCTGACATTAGACATTCATAGCATAAGTGATGTGAACAGGCCCGAAATCGAACTTTCAAAGATCGAAGGCCCCGCTCACTCAGACGACTTTAAGAAGAACAAATAATTATATTGGACAAGCTTTACCACTACTCTTCGTTGAGTCTCAGGTTTAGCTACAATTATTAACTAACTAAAATTACTTTTGCGCCACTATGCTGTTATTACAGATCGACACAGCGCTGATACTTGAAAAAGTGATCCTCATCTCGGTTATCCTGATGGGCTCACTCGGTATTGCCATGTATGCTACCTGGGGCGAACGAAAGGTCGCTGCCATCATGCAGGACCGTATCGGTCCTAACCGCGCGGGTCCGTTGGGTCTGCTGCAGCCTCTGGCCGATGGTCTGAAACTCTTCTTCAAGGAAGAGATCATACCTGACCGCTCTACACGACTCATCTTCATTCTGGGTCCGTGTCTGGCCATGCTCACTGCCCTTATGACAAGTGCGGTTGTGCCTTGGGGTCCCGACTACGTCACCGAGACAGGTCGCCACATCACATTCCAGGTTGCCGATATCAACATCGGTATCCTATTCGTGTTCGGCGTAGTGAGCCTTGGTGTGTATGGTGTAATGCTGGGCGGATGGGCGTCAAACAACAAATTCTCGCTCCTTAGTGCTATCCGTGCGGCCTCTCAGGCTATCTCTTACGAGCTGGCAATGGGTCTTTCCCTCATCGCGCTGCTTATGATGACCGGCTCACTCAGTCTGCGCGACATCGTAGAACAGCAGCATGGCTTCTGGGCCGATGGTTATTTCACCTGGAATGTTTTCAAACAGCCATTAGGCTTCATCATCTTCCTTACCTGCGCCTTTGCCGAGCTCAACCGCGCTCCCTTCGACCTTCCGGAGTGTGAGAGTGAGCTGAACATGGGTTACCATCAGGAATATTCTTCAATGAAGCTCGGCTTCTACCTGTTTGCCGAGTACATCAACCTGTTCGTAAGCTCTTCTATTATTATCACACTTTACTTCGGTGGCTACAACTTCCCATTCATGGACCAGGTTGCAGGCGCTGTGCACCCGCTGCTGTTCAGCATCATTTGTATTCTGGTGCTTGTATCAAAAGCAGTGGGCATGGTGTTGTTCTTCATGTTTGTGCGCTGGACCCTGCCTCGTTTCAGGTACGACCAGCTTATGAAACTGGGTTGGAAGTCGCTGATACCAATTGCGTTGATCAACATGCTGATCACAGGCGTTGTCATACTTTGGATATTTAATAAATAGTACCCTGTATCACGATTAAAGAAATTCTTGAAAAAGAACAAAATGGAAAAATTAACCAACAAAGCCATCCAGATCGATCGCAGCCCGATGACTCTATCGGAGCGCGCCTACCTGCCGGCTATTGCCAAAGGCCTGGGTACTACCCTCAGCCACATATTCAAGAAAAAAGCTACAGTTAGTTATCCTGAGGTGAAGCGTCCGTTCAGTCCTGTTTTCCGCGGGCTGCACATCCTCAACCGCGACGAGAACGGTGCCGAGCGTTGCACAGCATGCGGCCTTTGTGCGCTTGCCTGCCCTGCAGAAGCCATTACTATGGAAGCTGCAGAACGCAAACCGGGCGAAGAACACCTGTACCGCGAAGAAAAATACGCGGCTAAGTACGAGATCAACATGCTTCGCTGCATTTTCTGCGGTTACTGCGAAGAGGCTTGTCCAAAAGACGCTGTGTACCTCTCAGAAACCGTAATGCCCACCAACTACAACAGGGCAGCATTTATTTATAAGAAAGACGACCTCCTCATTCCTCACCCGCAAAATAAAGACAGTAAGTAAAATGAACATTTACGATATACTTTTCTGGGTGTTGTCTGCAACAGCGGTTGGTTGTGCGCTGGGGGTTATCCTTAGTCGCAATCCGGTGACGAGCGTGCTGTTCCTCATCCTCACTTTCTTTTCTATCTCAGGTCACTACCTGCTCATGAACGCTCAGTTCCTGGCAATTGTGAACATCATTGTTTATGCCGGTGCCATCATGGTACTGTTCCTGTTCGTGATCATGCTCATGAACCTCAATGCCGATGTAGAGCCCCAGAAAGGGCAACTCGTGCAGCTGGCCGGGGTCATTTCGGGTGGTGTACTGTTCCTGGTACTGCTGGCGGCGATCAAAACCGCTGTTCCGGTAACTGTTGACAAAACTTCGATCGACATCGGGCTTATCGCTAACCTCGGCAAGGTGTTGTTCAAAGATTATGTGCTTCCGTTCGAGATCAGCAGTGTATTATTCCTCAGCTCCATGGTAGGCGCTGTGGTGATAGGTAAAAAAGAAGACGGTGTTGCAGCAAAAGCCGACGCATAACTGCCCGAACGCTGCAACGGAAACAATTGATTATTTTATAATTTTATATTAATACGATGCCGGTAACATCCACACATTATCTGTTCCTGAGCCTGTTGTTGTTTTCAATAGGTATCATGGGCACGCTTATGCGGCGCAATGCGATCATCATCTTCATGTGCATAGAGCTCATGCTCAACGCCGTGAACCTGCTCCTCGTGTCGTTCTCCAAGATCTACGCCGACCCGAACGCGCAGTTGTTCGTATTCTTTATTATGGTGGTAGCTGCGGCCGAGGTGGCTGTGGGTCTGGCCATCATTGTAATGATGTATCGCAAGGTGCACTCGGTTGACATTAATATATTAAACAGATTAAAACACTAAAACTTCCGCAACTGCGGGATTGGCAATATGGCTAACCTGGTTTATTTAGTACCGTTATTTCCGTTGATAGGTTTCCTTATCAATGGTATCTTCTGGAAGAAAATGCCGAAGTCGCTGGGAGGCGCCATTGGCACTACTGCTATTCTGGCCTCTTTCATCATCTCTTTGCTCATCTTCTTCGAGGTGAAGAGCCCCGCCTTTCATGGTCCGGTCATCGTCACTCTGTTCGACTTTATCAGTTCAGGCACCCTGCATGTTCCGTTTGCCTTCCAGGTAGATGCGCTTTCTGCCCTCTTCCTGCTCATCATCACGGGTGTGGGTACGCTCATCCATGTCTATTCTACCTCCTACATGCATCACGACGAGGGCATGGTAAAGTACTTTGCCTTCCTTAACTTGTTCGTGTTCTCCATGTTGTTGCTCGTCTTGGGTGCCAACTACCTCATCATGTTCATCGGTTGGGAGGGTGTAGGTCTTTGCTCTTACCTCCTCATCGGTTTCTGGTTCAAGAACCGCGACTATACCAATGCTGCTAAGAAAGCATTCGTTATGAACCGTATCGGCGACCTTGGTTTCCTTATAGGTATGCTGCTGGTAATTTTCAACTTCGGTACACTCTCTTATCAGGACTTCTTCGGCCGCATCAGCGATGCATCTACCGTTGTTCCTGCTTCTACTTACAACTGGATCGCTTTGTGTTTCTTCATCGGTGCTACCGGTAAAAGTGCTCAGATCCCTCTGTACACCTGGCTGCCTGACGCCATGGCGGGTCCTACACCTGTGTCGGCCCTCATCCACGCTGCAACCATGGTTACCGCCGGTATCTACATGATAGCGCGTAGCGGTGCGCTTTACAGCCTCACTCCGGCTATTCTGCAAGTAATCGCTATTGTGGGCATGGCTACAGCCCTCATTGCTGCTACCATCGCTATCCGCCAGTACGACATCAAGAAAGTTCTTGCCTACTCTACAGTCAGCCAGCTGGGCTTCATGTTCCTGGCGCTGGGCGTTGGCGCCTATACTACCGCCGTGTTCCACGTTATGACACACGCCTTCTTCAAGGCGCTGTTGTTCCTGGGTTCGGGTAGTGTCATCCACGCAATGGGCGGCGAGCAGGACATCCGCAAAATGGGTGGGCTCGGCAAGCACATGCGCATCACACAGGCTACGTTCTTCATTGGCTGTCTGGCTATCTCGGGTGTTCCGGGTCTTTCAGGCTTCTTCTCTAAAGATGAGATCCTTGCCAATGTGTTCGCACACAGCCCTGTACTCTACGTATTCGGCATTCTGGCCGCTATGATGACCGCTTTCTACATGTTCCGTCTGTATGTGTTGACGTTCAACGGTACCTTCCGCGGCACCGAAGAGCAGCACCATCACCTGCACGAAAGCCCTGCGGCTATGACGTTGCCACTGGTTGTCCTCGCCATCCTTTCTATTGTGGGTGGTTATGTAGGTCTGCCTGCAGTTATCAGCGAGCACAATGCACTGGCTGCATACCTCAGCCCGGTTGTTAAGAACTTCGGCACACACCACCTGTCTCACGGCACCGAATGGGGTCTTATGGGACTGTCTGTTGCAGTATCAGTAGCTATGATCCTCGTGGCTTATGGTGTCAACCGCAAACCTAACTTCACCGAGAATACAGGCATTGCCAAAATACTGGAGAACAAATGGTATGTGGACGAGATCTATGACGCTATCGTGGTAAAGCCGTTAAAAGCGCTTTCTGACCTGCTCGACAAGTTCGTTGAGCGCCAGGGTATAGACGGTGTTGTGAACGGAGTTGGCAAGACAGTACGCTGGGGTGGCGACCGCCTCCGCTTGCTGCAGTCGGGCCAGGTAGGATTTTACATATTCATTATGGTGCTTGGCATCGTTTCGCTGTTCGCCATTAGTTTCTTTATAGTTAAATAGTTTGTTTGAAACCGCGGGAAGCTCCGGCAACCTGCTCAGTATAACATTGCAATAGGATTATGATTCTGATATTACTAGTTCTCATTCCGCTGCTGTCCGGCATCCTGTCTTTCGCAGTCAGGGGCGAAGGGGCAAAATCCCTTGCCGTCATCAGCTCTATGATCACGCTTGCGGTCTCCGCCTATGTAAGTGGCACCTCCTACACGCAGGGGCTCGAATTCTCGTGCGACTGGATACCCATGCTGGGCACTAAATTCACCCTCGTGGCCGATGGTATGAGCTCTATGCTCTGCCTGCTCACCGGTATTGTCACCATGGTCATCATGCTCACTCAGGCCAACAAGGATGTGGAGCGCCCCGGCGCGTTCTACGGCCACATGCTGCTGTCGCAGGCGGGCCTCATGGGTGTGTTCCTCGCTGCCGATGCACTGGTGTTCTACGTTTTCTGGGAACTGGCATTGATTCCTGTTTACTTCCTCTGCTCCAGCTGGGGTGGCGAAAAACGTATTCCTGTTACATTCAAGTTCTTTGTTTATACGTTCGTAGGTAGCCTCATGCTGCTGGCGGGCCTCATTTACCTTTCTTTGCAAACGCCCGGCACTGTAAGCTATGCCTGGGCCGATATTACCCGCGCCGGTGCTTCACTGGCTCCTGCACAGCAGCAGTGGTTGTTCTGGCTCATCTTTATCGCTTTCGCAATCAAGATGCCTATTTTCCCCTTCCATACCTGGCAGCCCGATGCGTATGAGCAGTCACCTACTCCGGTCACTATCATCCTCAGCGCCCTCATGGTAAAAATGGGTCTGTTCGCGGTGCTGCGCTGGTTGCTGCCTGTGGTACCGGAGGGTGTTGCCTACTGGTCGCAAACGGTGGTTATCCTTTCAGTGATAGGCATTGTTTACGCTTCACTCATCGCCATCGTTCAGACCGACATCAAACGCCTTGTTGCTTACTCATCTATCGCCCACATGGGTCTTATGAGTGCCGTAGCCTTCATGGGCAACGGAGTGGGCATGCACGGTATCATGGTGCAGATGTTCAACCACGGCATCAATATCACCGGCATGTGGCTTATCGTAAGCATGATAGAGAACCGCTGGGGCACCCGCGACATGAATAGCCTGGGTGGTATGGCTACAGCCGCACCGCGCATGGCCATCGCGCTCGTTATCATTTCATTTGCCAACATTGCGCTGCCGCTTACCAACGGCTTCGTGGGCGAGTTCATGCTGTTCAACGGCCTGTTCATCGGCGACGGCAGCGTGGCGCACATCACCACAATGGTATTTGCTGGTCTGGGTGTTATACTCGGCGCTGTTTATACCCTCAATATGGTGCAGAAAGTTGCTTTCGGCAACGTAGCGCCTATGACCATCAATAAAGATCTCAGTGTCAACGAATACGCTGGCATTGCTATCATAATCACTATCATATTGTTCCTCGGTGTGTATCCGAAGCCTTTGCTCGATCTCACTGCCGGTATGATAGCGACCGCTCCTTAATAAGAGCACAACAGATTTTGAAAAGTTAACCGGACACAGCAGCCGCCCGCCACCGGGGCATTATTCACGGTGACAAACGGCTGGTCTATTGAATATATTTGAATTAGCGACATGAAGGCTATAATTGCTACAACAGTTTTTGGTATCATAATGATGTTCTCCGGCATTCTGGTGAACAACAAGAAAAGCGTTGCCGCTATTGCCGCCGTGCTTTTTGCCGCATTGCTCGGTGTCAACATCTGGGACCTCGCTTCCACTTCGGCATCGGCTACCGACAATCTTTTCTTCAACAAGATGCTGCGCATAGAGCATTATTCGGTCTGGTTCAATACCGTTATGACCGGTTGTGCCCTGCTCTACGTCATGCTCATGAGCAAGGAGATTCAGCGCGTAGGCTCATACGTAGCCGAGTATTTTGCCCTCATGTTCTTCATTCTGTGCGGACTTTACCTCCTTTCTTCCTACAACAACCTCCTTATGATGTTCATCGGTATCGAGATCCTCTCTATACCACAATACATACTTGCCGGCAGCGATAAGCGCAACCTCAAAAGCAGCGAGGCCGCCCTCAAGTACTTCCTCATGGGTTCGTTCTCAACAGGCATTCAGCTCATGGGTATCACCCTGCTCTATGGTGCTGCCCGCAGCTTCAACCTTACCGAGGTAGCCGCTGTTATGCAGACCAATGCCCTCAATCCGCTGGCACTGGCCGGTATCATGTTCCTCATGATCGCGTTTGCATTCAAAGTATCAGCAGCACCACTGCACATGTGGACCCCTGACGTGTACGACGGAGCACCCACACCTTTCACCGCCTTCATGTCCACCATCGTTAAGGCAGGTGCATTCTTCGCATTCCTCCGTTTGTTCCAGGTATCCTTCAATACCATTTCCGAGCATTGGACACTGGTACTCGCCATCATCACAGCAGCGACATTGCTCGTGGGCAACGTCACTGCAGTGTTCCAGCAGAGCGTCAAGCGTATGCTGTCCTACTCGTCCATAGCACAGGCAGGCTTCATGTTGTTTGCGGTGCTGGCAGTAAACAAGTTTGCATGGCAGGGTATCATCATCTATGCACTGGCCTACAGCGTGGCCACCATCGGCATCTTCTCAGTGCTTGTAAAACTCAAAGACTTCACCTACGACGGCTTCAACGGTCTTGCCAAAAGCGAACCACTGCTGGCATTTACGGCATCTATATTCCTGTTCTCATTGGCAGGCATACCGCTCACCGGTGGCTTCATGGCCAAGTACTACGTATTGCTCGCAGTAGTGCAGCAGGGAAACCTCCTGTGGCTCGTCATCTTTGCATTGCTCATGGCCGCCATCAGCATCTACTACTACTTCAGGGTCATCATAGCCATGTACTTCAAGCCAGGCACCCCCGAGATGGCATCACCTGTCACCTCCGGCGACCGCATCCTGCTCATCATCACCTGCATCCTCGTCATCCTGCTCGGCGTAGCTCCACAGCTCTTCCTGAACAACATTTAAAAGAACTTATTCCACATAAATAAGCCTCACCGTTTGGTGAGGCTTTTTGTATACATAGAAGAATGATGTAGTAACCAATTGGGAATATTTATAAGAAAATAACGCCCATTATGGGTTCAGTTAGCCACAGCAACCATGTGTCACAAAACTAATGGAGGCATATTTGCGATGGATCTATGGCATTTGTCAGAAAGAAACATTGCTGCTAAACAATGTGGATATCTTTCCTAGCGCCAATATCCCAGTTATCAATATTTCGCATAAATTTGTAACCATTGTATAAGGTTAAACAACTTGGTTATGAAAGAATATTTGACGATTTCTGAAGCATCAGAACTGTTAGGAAAGAGTAAGGAAACGTTGCGTAGATGGGACAGAGAAGGTAAACTAACTGCCGTTCGAGAACCGATGAGTAACTATCGCGTATACAGAAAAGAAGAAGTATTGACGCTATTTCCAGACTTCTTGATAAATAATGTAGAACCCGTAACTAACAAAGTAGAACCTAACAATAATTATAGTGTTATAGAGCTCTTTGCGGGTGCGGGAGGCTTAGCTGTTGGCCTTGAAAAGGCAAAATTGAAATGCGTTGCGCTTAACGAAATTGATAAATGGGCATGTGAAACGCTAAGAAAGAACCGTCCTAATTGGAACGTTTTAGAAGGGGATATAAAAACTTATAACTTCTCGGAGTATTACAATAAAGTGGACGTGGTCACCGGAGGATTTCCATGTCAAGCGTTCAGCTATGCAGGAAAAAGACTTGGATTTGCTGACGCAAGAGGCACATTATTTTATGAATTTGCACGAGTTCTAAAAGAAGTTAACCCTCCAATTTGCATAGGAGAGAATGTAAGAGGTCTACTTAATCATGACGGCGGAAAGACTCTTAAAGGGATGATATCGATACTTGATGAAATTGGATACAATGTTGTTCCTGTCCAAGTATTAAAAGCCATTAATTACAAGGTTCCGCAGAAAAGAGAACGTCTCATTTTAGTAGGCATTCGAAAAGACATTAATTTGAAATTCGAATACCCAAAACCGTACAAAAAGATATATACGCTCAAGGATGCATTAAAGAAGGGTGAGCTATATGATGCCAATGTGCCAAATTCCCCTGGAGTGAAATATCCTAAATCAAAAAAAGATGTGCTAGATCTAGTGCCACCAAAGGGATATTGGAGAGATTTACCGGTCGAGATACAGAAAGAATTTATGGGCGGCAGTTTCTATCTCGGTGGTGGGAAAACTGGTATGGCAAGACGAATTGGCTGGGATGAACCATGTCTTACTCTTACATGTAGTCCAGCACAGAAACAGACTGAGAGATGCCACCCTGACGAAACGAGGCCATTTACGGTTAGAGAATATGCTAGAATCCAAACTTTCCCAGACGACTGGTTATTTGCCGGGTCAATAGCGCAACAATACAAACAGATAGGTAATGCTGTTCCCGTTAATCTAGGGACTGAAGTTGGGTACTCTATTGTTAGGTTTCTAAATGAGTATTATAGTTTATCAAAACCCAAATAGTAACTATAATTCTCAAAAGTGATTTGATCTAATATAGAGCGTTTAGATTTTTTAGTCTCCGTACTAATCTCTTCAATGGTAGAATTCTTCAACTTTTTACTGGTCTCTCCAATTGATTCCAAATAATCTCTAATAGCCCTTGGCAAAGCGGTGTACAAACTAAGAAACGAATCCTCCTTACCGGACAAAAGTGCATAGAATCTATCACCTGAAATCTTATACACCCTACTATGGCTATATTCCTTACCATTTATATCCCCAACCCAATTTTCACAAAAACTATTTTTTGCTAATATTTGAACCCAATAACATTTAGCCTTCTTGTTTTCATCGGCGTATTTCTTCAATTTCTGAAATAAACTTTCAGCAGCACTGCTATTCATAGTGTTATGTTTGTTCTTAATGTCAGCAAACAATGTATTGTCAACTGCCTTTATATCGTAACCTGAAAGCCTACCTGTCTCATAACCGTCTATACCTCCCAATATTTGTTCATGAAATGTGCCAATTGAGTTATTGATAGACTTATCTATTTGTCTAAGTATTTCAGCTTCAATTAATTTTTCCTCAGAAATGTTATTGAAATTAGAATCGAATGTTAGTTTTATTGTATCTACTTTGTTTTCATAAAACCCCTTTTTATCAATTTTCATTGCTGCTTTCACATATGCGTTGTGAAGGTTAGAAATACATTTCAGGAAATGTTCGTCTGAAACGAAATCAACGTACTTATTTTTCATCGAATGAGTTTAGGAAACAAATTAAGTACTTTTTCTCCGACTAAATAAAAAGAACAAATTATAAAAAATAGAACCTTACCATTATGTAAGATAATCGCACAAGCAACATTGACTACTTTTCTTTCCATAATGACAA
This sequence comes from Flavipsychrobacter sp., assembly GCA_016786565.1. GTDB lineage: Bacteria > Bacteroidota > Bacteroidia > Chitinophagales > Chitinophagaceae > Nemorincola. The sequence goes on along the minus strand of JAEUVY010000119.1, from coordinate 11,831 downwards.
GTGAATTTACGTCGCAGGGTACAATCTACCTCATTTTTTGAAGGATGGAAAGTAATTACTACTCTGCATCTTCAGAAATAATGAACTTCTCAGCGCAATCCGAATTCACACACATATGCAATTGAAATACGCTAGTTCCGTCTTTCATTTCTTCAAAAAACGTTCTTGAACCACAATAGGGACACGTTACGGGTTGGTCTCCTACTAATAAAATGTCATCGGGTAGCATGGTCAAAAATACTTTGTCGGATAATCATTCCATTTGCTTCTACGTCACATGATATCAGCCCCCTCCAAATTTGTGAATATCTTCCTCTGCCAATGTGCAACCGTGGCACGCGCTTTGTGCGCATAGGTAGCCACCCGGTGGCAGTCGCCGGTGTGGTCAAGATCACTATAAACCTATGAAACATCATTACCAATACCGCGGGAGAAAAGTGGGAGATTTTTGGGAGATTTTTCCGCTGAAACCCGCTCTGGTAGCGGATCTATGAATTTTATTCTCTCCCGGGCAAAATGGGTACTTTTTCCCCTTTTGGCAGGCAGTAAAACCATCACATGAAAACAACAATAAGATCAGTAAACAGCCCTTCGTGGTCAGGGCACAGGGTCATAGCCGTGCCCGCCCCAGGGGTGGCAGCGCCCAAAGCGCTTCAGCGTAAGCCAGCCACCCTTCAGCGGCCCGTGCTTTTTAATAGCCTCCATGCCATAGGCACTGCAGGTAGGCGTGTAGCGGCAGCGCGCTCCCAGCAGCGGCGATATAGCCAGCTGGTAAAAGCGTATGAGCCCCGTAAACAATATGGTCAGCAGTTTCTTCACCCAGTGGTTGTTGGTTCGGTAGTTGATGATGATGGTGGTGGTGTCAATTGGCGCAGCAGTCTGTCGGTGGCAGTGGTTATGGCTTGTTCCACAGTGGCATATTCGGGTAGTGCGGCATCTGTAAACAGAACAAATACATGCAGTTGCATACCTGCGGGCACCACCGGTGGCAGCAGGTGCTTGCGATGGCGCCAGGCCTCCACCATCAGGCGGCGCACACGGTGGCGGTCCACACTCTTTTTAAACTTCTTCTTCGGTACCGAGAAGCCTGCCTGCACTGCAGCCACAGGGGCGGGGGCAGCATCGGGTCGGGGCGGAGGCACGGGCGCAAGGTGGTACACGAGGCGTATGGGAAAAACAGAAAACGCTTTCCCGAAACGGAAAAGCGTGTTAATATGCTGCTCGCGCTTGAGCCGCTCATATCTTTTAAAAGTATGACGGATGGCGAAATGTTTTTGAAAGTAAAGATTACTTCAGGCGACGCTCGTCAGATACAGTGAGCTTATGACGACCTTTAGCACGGCGAGATGCCAGTACTTTACGGCCATTTGCAGATTCCATACGCTTGCGGAATCCGTGAACTGATTTGCGGCTGCGACGTGACGGTTGATATGTACGTTTCATAACTGTATAAATTTATTAGCCCTTTCGCAAGGGAGTGCAAATGTAGAGTAAATATCTGAAGTAACAAATTATTTGACGGCAAAATTCATTTTGCATAGCATATTTTCAACATATGGCAACGCCATTTACCTTTAATCCCGATACATAAACCATTTGGCCAGCTCCTTGTAACTGGCTTTTTTACCATACATAAGGATACCCACCCTGTATATGCGCGATGCAACCCACGTAGTACCCACAAACCCCAGCACAAGCAGCAGCATAGACAGTGCCAGCTGCCACGCCGGCACCCCGAAAGGAATGCGTATCATCATGGCTATAGGCGACGTGAACGGTATCATAGACAACCAAACAGACAGGCTGCTATCGGGATTGTTGATAATGAAGCTCTGCGCCAGGGCAAACGTGAAGATGATGGGCAGCGTTATGGGTAGCATAAACTGCTGTGTCTCCGTCTCGTTGTCCACTGCCGAGCCAACAGCCGCAAAAATGGCACTGTACAGCAGGTAGCCAAACAGGAAGTAGAACAGGAAACAACTGAGGGTATACACCACCGGTATGCTCTCTATAGACTCCATGATCTGGGCCATGCTGTTATCGGGGCTCTGCACCTGCTGCACTTGTTGCATCTGCTCTTTTGCCTTGGCAGGCATGGTCTGCTCCATACGGTGCTTGGCGTTACCTGCCAGGAACGTGCCGCCGGCCATGCTCAGCACCACAGATATCACTATCCACAGCACAAACTGGGTAAGCCCAACCAGGCCCACGCCTATGATCTTACCCAGCATCAGCTGGAACGGCCTCACCGAAGAGATGATGACCTCTACAATACGGCTCACCTTCTCCTCAATAACGCCTCTCATTACCTGTGTACCATATATAAACAGGCACATGTAAATGAGGAACGCAGATAGGAAGCCCACAGCATAGGCCGTATAGGTCTGCGCGTCCTTCTCGCCTGCCTCGGTTATCTGCTTGGCTTTGATGTCTATGCGCTTCTGTGCCTTTGCCAGCACAGCGGTGTCTATACCGGCGGCACGCAGGCGTTCAGCCTCGGCTATGTGGCTGAGCCCGCTTTCTATGGCCTCAATGGTGGTGGCGCTGGGCTTCTTATCGCTCAGCAGCTCCACAGGTGCCGGCGAAGACGCAGGCGGAATGTGCAGCAGGAAGTTGTAGCCCTTGTCGCGAAAGGTATTGCGGGCATCGGCAAACCTGTCCTGGGTGTATACATAGGTAATGGAAGAAGTGTTCTGCAGCTTGCCGGTAAAGGAACCTGTTTCGTCTATCACCTGCACCCGTTTTTCATCGCCCAATTCATCGCCCTTCACGGCCAGGTAACCTATGAACGCAAACATGCCTATGAACAGCAGCGGCACCAGTATGGTAAGTACTATGAATGACTTTTTCTTCACTCGCGACATATACTCGCGTTCTATAATAAGCAGTATCTTATTCATGGCCAGACATTTTGTTTACAGTACTGATAAAGATCTCATTCATTGTTGGCACCTTCTCTTCAAAATGAGTAATGGCGGCCAACGGCAACATATAGCGCAGGGCATCGTTGGGGGCAGTACCGGGCTTCATCTGCAGCGTCAGTCGGTGACGGCTGTCGGGCGTTTCCTCGCTTACCACGTCAAATGGGGCATCAGCGCCGGCATTCACGCGCGCGCCTTCATACTCTAGCGTATAGGTGCCATTGCGGAAGGAATCCTTGATCTGGCGCACCTTGCCATCCAGCAGCTTGTGCGACTTGTTCAGCAAGGCTATCGAGTCACACAACTCTTCCACCGACTCCATACGGTGGGTGGAGAAGATGATGGTAGCACCCTTGCGGTTCAGTTCCAGGATCTCGTTTTTGATGATCTCGGCATTCACCGGGTCAAAGCCTGAGAACGGCTCATCCAGTATCAGCAGATCGGGCTCGTGCAGCACTGTGGCCACAAACTGTGCCTTCTGCTGCATGCCTTTAGATAATTCTTCAATCTTCTTGTTCCACCAGGCCTGTATCTCCAGCTTCTCGAACCAGTACTTTGTGCGGCGAATAGCCTCTGAACGGCTCAAACCCTTCAGCTGTGCCAGATACAATATCTGCTCGCCTATCTCCATTTTCTTATACAGGCCGCGCTCCTCGGGCATGTAGCCTATGCGCTCCACATGATGACGGCCCAGCCGCTCACCGTTGAAGTATACCTCGCCTGAGTCTGGGGCGGTTATCTGGTTGATGATGCGTATGAGGGATGTCTTGCCGGCACCATTTGGTCCCAGCAACCCGAAGACGGTGCCGGTCTCTACTTCAAGGCTCACATCGCTGAGGGCCCTGTAGCCGGCATATTGCTTCACTATGTTGCGAATGCTGATCATTGCTTGCATGGTTACAGTTGTAAAGTAACTAAAGTTTCAGCAATCTGCAGGTAAGCAACCAGATACAGGTGCAAAGCAACGAAAATGATAACTTTCTGTTTATCAAGGTCTAAGAGCGATCTGACCGTTTGTTACGACCCGGCGATTGGGTGAAAATGCCTGCAAACGCCAACCATAGCCGATTGTACCCTGTCTTCATTAGTAGGCATAAATGCAACAAATAGCCTAACTTTACGAGTACTTGTATTATGTAGCAATTTATAGAATACCTATAGCTCCGGTCAAGATTTAAAGAAAATGAGACAAAAATTACTTTCGATTGCCCTGCTTTTCATCACCCTTCTTTTTGTAGAGAGGGCTGCAGGGCAGGTTACAATAACCAGCAGCGACTCACTAAGCTGCACTACTCCATGCACTGTTCTAACCGCTCACCTCGTGGGAGACTCTCCTACAAATACCGGCATATCTATTGATGACGTGTACTCAGGTGTACTCCCTATCGGGTTTACCTTCAATTACTACGGGACACCATACACCGATGTAGTGATTGGACCGAACGGCACAGTCTGTTTCGACCTCACACTGGCCGGTGCCTATGACCCATGGCCCATCACAGCTGTTCTGCTGGGCAATCCAAGTAAGTTTAACAACATCTGCGGCCCCTGGTGCGATATCGACATTTCCGTGCCCGATGGAGGCACCATCACCTACTCGCTGACCGGCATAGCCCCATTCAGGAAGTACATCGTTACATTTTGTAACGACCGCATGTTCTCGTGCACCACACAGATCACCAGTACACAGATCATTCTTTACGAGACAACAAACATCATTGAGTGCCATATTGCCACCAAGCCCGTATGTGCTACCTGGAACAGCGGAAGGGCTATCATTGGCGTACAGAACGCTACCGGCACGGCAGCAACAGTAGCTCCGGGCCGCGATTTCCCTTCTGTTTATACTTGTACTAATGAGGCATGGCGCTTCACACCCAATGCCACAGGATCGGCGTATACTGTTGCTGCCATTCCTTATGCTCCTGTACCTTACTCTTCTTCCCCCATTCACTGGTACAACACAACAACAGGTGCCTACTTGGGTGCGGGCCTCACACAAACCGTATGCCCTACGACCACAACTACCTACAGGGCAGGCGCGCTGGGCTGTGCCGATACTTCATTCGGATATTACACCGTAACACCGGCACCGGTGTTCACTATCACACTCACGTCCACCAATCCTTCAAGGTGCAATCTGTGTGACGGATCCATAACAGTAGCCGGATTCACTCCAGGACTTGCCGACACCATTACTTACGAACTGGGTGGTGTGCCACAGCCACCTGTGTATGCTACCGCCTCTGCCACCGGAACCGTTACCATCACAGGTCTTTGCGCAGGCACTTACAGCAACTTCATAGGCCGGCAAGGCACCTGTGCGTCTTTGCCCGCCGGGCCGGTTGTGCTCTCCGATCCGCCTATCAGCCTCACCGTCACTCCGGGTCCGCAAACCATATGCGGTGCGTGCGATGGCGCGCTCATTATAAACGGGCTTTACCCGAGTCATGGCTATACGTTCAATTACTCGTACAATGGCACGCCCCAGCCTCCTATATCTGGTACAACTGACGCGTCAGGCAGCTTCACCATTCCGTTGCTGTGCGAAGGGATCTATGGCAATATTACTGCTGCATACGGCACCTGTGCCACACCTCCCGTTGGGCCCATTTCGTTGTTTGGCCCCGCGCCGCCGGCAGGCAGCATTGTGTCTTTTACCAACCCTACAGAGTGTGGTAAATGCGATGGAACCATTCGCCTGAAACAGGTGATACCATTCTCTTCTGACACCATCAGCTACCTGCTGAATGGAGTTGCACAGCCGCGTATCATTACCACCGCATACGGAGATAGTACCATCTTCCTGCCCGGTCTTTGTGACGGCGTGTATTCAGGTTTCTCTGTGAAGATCGGCAACTGCGTCACCAATATTCTGGGGACGGCCACCCTTACCGATCCGCCACTTACGGCCAACTTCGACACCACCTTCCGTCTTGGCTGTAACGGTGATACCGTTTTCTTCCACAACCATTCAACTTCGGCAGGCTCGTTGTACTATGTGTGGGACTTTGGCGATGGTGTTACCGACACCGCCACCAACCCTTACCATGTTTACGATACCGGCACCTTCACTGTGCGCCTGCTTGCCACCAACCATTTCTGCTACGACAGTATGAAGATGACATTCAAGATAGGCCATCCGTTAAATGCCGATTTCACCGTTTCTCCGGCAATATTGTGCCAGAACGAAAGTGTTACCTTCACCAATACATCTATCGGTGCCACCAACTATAACTGGACTTTCGGCAATGGTGCCACATCTACCATCTCCGATCCGGTGAATGCCTACAATATAACCGGTAAGTACAACATCAGGCTCATCGCAAGCAACAATATTCCGTGCTACGATACCGCATACAAGTCGGTAGAGGTGGACACCATCAGCGGCATCGCTATTGATGTCACCGATTCTGTGTTCTGTGCCGGCAAACACATTACTCTCACCGGCATCTTTGCAGAGGGCGGCAACACAGGCTATACCTGGACGTTTGGCGACAGTGGCGATAGCCTGCGCAACATTAACCCGGTTTATCATTCCTTCGGCTCCACCGGCGGACAATACCTGGTGACCCTTAATGCCTACTACCGCGCGTGCCCCGACGTGAAGAAAACACGCACGATCACTACGATACCTGTTCCGGCTGTGTACCTGGGTGCTGACACGTCTATATGCAAGGGCAGCAGCGCGCTCACCTTGTCAGACAGATTCAACTTCAACAACCCTGCCGCTACATGGCTGTGGAATACCGGCGAAAAGACCCGCACTATACAGGTCACCACGCCCGGCGTGTACTATGTGACTGTGACACAGAACAACTGCGCTTCTACCGATTCGGTAAATGTGGAGAACGATTGCTATGTGAGCATCCCGAACATCTTTACACCCAACGGCGACGGCATCAACGACTACTTCTTCCCGCGCACGCTGCTGAGCCGCGGCCTCATAGAGTTCAAAATGTATGTGTACAACCGCTGGGGACAGATCATTTTCGAGTCTCAGAACATACTGGGTTCAGGCTGGGATGGCAAGCTGAACGGAGTGCAGCAACCTGAAGGAGTTTATGTCTATACCATAGACGCGGTGTTCAAAGATGGTCAAAAAGAGCACCATCAGGGCAATGTGACGCTGATGCGATAGCGGTAACATAACTATCAGTGAACCGGCTATAGACCTTTGTTTTGTGGCTCCACCTGTAAATGTGCTAAATTTGCGGGGAGAAACGGAAGATGACACTAATGTCCCGCTCCCACCAAACAAACACATGGAACCAATTGTCAACAAAGTAGCTGAAAGCGGCCTCATAACCCTGGATCTGGCACCCTACCTGCCCGATCAGATAACGGTATTTGACCTGAAGCCTTTCCTGTACATGGAAATGATCCTGAAGGAAAAAGACTATCGTGCCGCACTACAGAATCACGACTGGGAACAATATTCCGGAAAAAACGTTGCTGTGCTGTGTAGCGCAGATGCAATTGTACCGGTATGGGCATACATGTTAGCCGCTACTTATCTGGAACCCGTTGCTGCTTCAGTTTTCTTTGGCACCGAAGAAGAGTTGACCAAAAAGCTACTCTGCGAACGCATCAACGCCATTGCATTGGAAGAATTCACGGATAAACGTGTGGTGATAAAGGGTTGCGGCGATGTTGCCATTCCCGATGCCGCGTATCTGGCAGTGACCGCCCACCTGCGACCTGTAGTAAAGTCGCTGATGTATGGCGAACCTTGTTCCACAGTGCCTATTTACAAGAAAAGATAAGAGAGGGACAACCATTCGGTCATCCCTCTGCTGTACGTTCAACTATTTCGCGGCTGTTGTGTTCTTCGCGTCGGCAACGGCAACATATATCTGCAATTGCTCTATACTGTTGAGCAAAGAGATGCAACCATAGTTGTGCGACACACGTTGCGGATCATCTACCAGAGCCGGCATACCCGCGCCTATAACCATTACTCCGTTCTGAGCACCACTGTTAAACTGCTTAGCCTGTTCTTTCAACGTAGTAAGTAGCTGCACACCCGGTCCGTTATCAAAGAATGCATCTCCTAACTTGCTGTCGTGCAGATAGAGTTTACGCTCATCATAATCTGCCGGAATAGCAGTCGCACCTACTGCCTGTCGCAGCAGTAGTTCCTTCAGCTCGGTGCATGTCTTGTAGATACCTGCCGCGGCTTCAGATGGCTGTGACGGAACAAGCACTTTAAGCAAGGCCTCGTTCTGCACAAAATTGGCCGTGGCCACCTTATCGAACGGAGACGGGCGCAAACGGGCAATAGTAAACTGTAGACCAATGACGCCCACCAAAATGATGGACATCAGAATAGTATTGAGTTTGGTCTCGGGCCGCCTGATACCGGTGAAGAAATAGGTAGGTAACAACACAAAAGCCGCCCCGCCAATTGCGCTAAAAAGCAGAATGTTGGCACCGGGCCAATGCATCATGATGAACAGAATTGCAAGGCTGAACATAATACCCACAAGAATACCAATAGCTATTACAAACTTATCGCTCACGGTCTTTACCTCACGGGACTTCAGGATGAACAACAACGGCAAAAACAACAAGCTAAACGAAACAATACCAAGTGTAAGCAATATGCTTGCGCCAGGCCAATACATGAATTTGAAAAATGAACCCGCAATAAACGCGGTCACGGAGCTTGCTCCGCTAACGATCAACGCCTTTTTCATTGCATAGTAGTTTTTAAAAGTTAACAAATCGATTGTCTCTTCCTCTATTTCCCGCAAATTGTTGCGGTAAAACCGTCGTACAGTTTGCTGATAGAAGTGCTCAAAGTCATCGCCCTCTTTGAGCTCCTGCTCTATGATACAACAGATGTGATCCAGGAGGTTCAACTGCAGGTCCTCCATTTCAACGCCATTACGTCTAATGTCGTTGAGGATGTAGTCTATTTGTTCGTCTGAGAGGCAGTACATTCTTAAGCTATCTTTGGTTGTATGTCCAGTAATACCCTCATGGTCTCCATGAACTCGGCCAGCTCACTCACGCGTTCTTTAGACCGTGTCTTGCCGCTGGCACTCAACTTATAATATTTACGCACCCGCTTGCCCATGTACTCCAGTTCGGTTGTCACCAGGCCCTCTTCTTCAAGCGAATGAAGCGTAGGGTAAAGTGCTCCCTCCGTCAGCTGTATGCGGTCTCCTGTGAGGTCTTTTACGCGTTGTGTTATCTCATAACCATACATCTTCTTGTTGTCTGAAAGCAGCTTCAGCACTATGGTTTTGAGTGTACCCTTTATCAATTCGGAAGAGAAGATCATTTGTATCCTATTTGTTGCCTAAGACAAAGATACATAAGAATCCAATGCATTGTACACCTTTGTAAAAAAATAATTTCCGGTGCACAAAAAAGAGGTCGTGCAGATGCACGACCTCCGAAGCACTTTATTCAAATATTTACTTGCTTTCCAAACGCACTATCGGTACGATCACCTCTTCCAGAGATACGCCTCCGTGCTGGAAAGTACTCTTATAGTAATTCACGTAATGGTTGTAGTTATTCGGATAACACAAGAACACATCTCCCTTAGCGAAAATGAATGACGAACTTACGTTGGGCACCGGTAATCCTGCCTGTTTCGGGTCGCGGAAGGCCAGCACATCGCGCGATTCGTACTGCAGATTGCGGCCATGTTTGTAGCGCAGATTGGTAGTAGTATTACGGTCTCCTACACACTTGCTAGGCGTCTTCACGCGCACACTTCCATGGTCGGTGGTAAGTAATATCTGAATGCCCTTGTCTGCGATCTTACGCAACGCGCGGTGCAGCGGTGAATGTTCGAACCAGCTGACCACCAGTGACCGGTAAGAGATCTCATCTCCTGCCAGTTCCTTCAGCACCTCCATCTCGGTGCGCGCATGAGATAACATGTCCACGAAGTTGTACACAATAACCGTCAGGTCGTTGTTAAGGCAATTGTGAATACTGTCCTCAAGCGCTTTAGCGTTGTCGTTGTTGGTGATCTTAATGTACTGTGTTTTCAACTTGTCCAGCTTCAGGTGCTTCAACTGGTTGCGCAGGAAGGTCTCTTCGTAAAGGTTCTTGCCACCATCCTCATCATCGTTCTTCCACTCCAAAGGAAAATGCTTTTCAATATCTGCCGGCAACATGCCTGCGAAAAAAGCATTTCGGCAATACTGTGTTGCCGTGGGCAAAATGCTGTAGTAGAGATCATCTTCCAGCACACGGAACGAGTCGGACAAAATAGGCTGGAATGCCTTCCAGTGATCGAGACGCAAGTTGTCTATCACTACAAGGAACGTAGGTTTGCCCTGCTGCAAATGCGGGGCAACTCGCTTTTCGAAAACCTTGTGCGACATAAGCGGGCCGGTGCCCTTGCTGTCTTTGATCCACTCTGTGTAGTTTTTCGAAACGTATTTGAAGAACTCAGTGTTCGCCTCGGTCTTCTGGGTCTGAAGCACATCCATCATTTCAGTGCTGTCACTCTTGCCCATTTCCAGCTCCCAGTATACCAGGCGCTTATACAGTTCCTTCCATTCCTCGTGATCGGGATTGTTGCTAAGAGCCATGAAAAGATTTCTGAAGTCCTGCTGGTAAGCAATGGTTGTCTTCTCAGAAACGAGCCTCTTACCGTCCACAATCTTCTTGAGTGTAAGCAAGACCTGATTGGGATTTACCGGCTTTATGAGATAGTCAGTGATCTGAGCGCCCAAGGCATCCTCCATGATGTTCTCTGCTTCATTCTTAGTGATCATCACCACCGGTAGCAACGGATAAAGCTCCTTAATGTGTGTGAGCGTCTCCAGACCTGTAAGACCCGGCATGCTCTCATCAAGCAACACTACATCAACCGTACGTTCTTTCAGCAGCTCCAGCGCGTCATATCCGTTACTGAGCGGCGTGACGTTGTAACCCTTGTTTTTCAGAAAGAGCATCTGAGACTTCAACGATTCTATCTCATCGTCAACCCATAATATTTCGCCTTGTGTATTCATTGCGTGTGTGTTTAAGGAACTGCCACCTGATTGCAGATGGAAGTAAAATTATCTACAATTCGTATAGGTAGTATTTTATTGTCTGTGGTTTAACGCAAGATTGGGAGACAAACAACACTACTCCTGTGGCAAGCTGTAACGAACATTTGTTCTTGGAATAACGTTGGCAACCAATTAGTATTGCACAAGAAAAAGTTAAACAAATGGCGGCGAATATTATAATAAGAAAAGCTAGTGAGGCTGATTGCCCGAGAATGATGGAGTTGGTACAGGAACTTGCCATTTACGAAAGGGCTCCTGATGAGGTGACGGTGAGCATGGAGCATTTCATGGAAAGTGGTTTCGGAGCCAACCCGGTGTGGTGGGCATTTGTTGCAGAAGAAGGTGGTGTAGTGCAGGGCTTTGCATTGTATTACATTCGCTATTCAACATGGAAGGGACAACGTATGTACCTGGAAGACATTCTGGTTACCGAGGAAGCAAGAGGCAAGGGAATAGGAGCCCTGCTGATGAATGCACTGATAGCGGAAGCACGTGAGCGGAAATTCAACGGAATAACCTGGCAGGTGTTGGAGTGGAACGAACCTGCCATCAATTTTTACAAGAAATTCAACACACAGTTTGACCCGGAATGGATAAACGGGAAAATCGACCTGTAGCATTTGTTTCGTCATACTTATTTTAAGCACCACAATAATTGCATAACTTCGATTACTTTATGTAGTATGTTTTCAAACAAAATAGTCTAATGAAGATAATTATTAAGGATTTTGGACCGATTTCACATTTTGAATTTGATTTGAGAAAAGACCTCCATGTTATTTTTGGGAAAAATAACATTGGGAAATCTTATGCGATTTCAGCCGTCTATTTGATTCTCAAAAACTTCATTTCATCAACACAAAGCATTAATATTTCACAGTTT
>JAEUVY010000113.1 GCA_016786565.1 Flavipsychrobacter sp. | reverse complement strand
TGAAGTGGTGCCATTAACGGTAACAATAAGGCATTGCCTTAGCTTCTTTGCGGTAAGTGCTATTTTGGTAGTCATTGTATGATTTTTTTGAAGTTTTAGGAATAAAAAAAGCCGCTCGATTGAGCGGCGTGCGGAAACGTTATATATTTACTTAATTAGTGGTACATGGAAGTGATTTAATACCAAAAAACGAACATATGAATTGTCAGGTCTGAAGGTTTGTTATGCGGATAATATAAAGTTCAAATGATGCGTTTAAAGGGGGCAAACTATGCAACCCATATCTTTGTTGCACAATCATTATGTATGAAGAACCTGTTTATCCTGGCTGCGTTAGTGTTTGTGACCGTATCATCGTGCCGAAAGCCCGAGACGATAGAGGTCAAATCAAACAGTCCTTACAAATTCAACTTTTTGTTGGATGGGAATGGCTACCAACTTAAGGCAACAGAATACAAATACATGTCCATCGGCACCAACGAGGTAGGCGCCTACTTCCCATCCAATTCCGAATCTTTTGCACCCTCATCTACTTACCCGGTAGTGGGCCTGGTGTATAGCTGGCCGGTCGGGCACAAGGTTACCGAAGCCGATCTGATGGGGTTAAGCAAGAAGAATCTCAATTTCGGCGATACCTCCGTGCGTCCCGAGATCATTTTTAAGCCTTCTGCAACCTCTCTTCAAACATGGACAGCCATTGATACGGGGTATTTTGCAATCACGCTTACCAATATTCAATTCCTGAAGCGAGATACTATTGGCGGCACTCCGCTTAAATGTTACACAGTCTCCGGTAACACTACCACCGTTTTGTGGTACGATACCCGCTTTCAGACTTTCAATAGTGCCGAATTCAATATGGTGTTGCTGATGCACGAATAGGTGCTCCTCACCGGTTTTTGGAGGACCTTAGCCCGCTGATCATTAGGCCCAGTGATACTATCCCAAGTACCAGGCAAAAGATAACCAGCCCGTTCACTTCGTGAAATTGATTCCACAGGTCTGAGGATTCCTTCAGAAATCCGTAGGTAAATAGGCCGCCAACTATCGTTTTCCAGTTCTTGAAATTGTATTGCATATACCCAAACTTACAAAATCTTAAGAGGTTCGGACTGTCTATGTTCCCCTCGCAACACCAGGCACCGGTCGGGATAAATCGGTCATTGGTGTATTTGTGGCCGTCGTAATGTGATCGATACCGATTCCCTGACATCAATTCCCGATTCCTGCCATCCCTATGCCTCAAAATGCTTACCTTTGCAGCCCCAAACAGGGGGCGGGTACCAACGCGTGGCATATTGGCTGCACGGAAGTATCCATTAGTACCAAATATTATGATCTCAGTTAGTAATTTATCGTTGCGCTACGGCAAGCGCGTGTTGTTCGAAGACGTGAATATCAAATTCACAGAGGGCAACTGTTATGGTATCATCGGCGCTAACGGTGCCGGCAAATCCACATTCCTTAAGATCATTTCCGGCGAGATAGACCCTACTACCGGCCGTGTGGACATCAGCAAGGGCATGCGTATGAGTGTGCTGAAGCAGAACCACTATGAGTTTGACGAAGTGCCTGTACTCGAAACGGTGATCCGTGGTAATAGCGTTTTGTACGAGGTGATGAAGGCGAAAGACGCCATCTACGCCAAGGAAGATTTCAGCGAAGAAGACGGTATCAAGGCGGGAGAACTGGAAGCTCAGTTTGCCGAGATGGACGGATGGAACGCCGAGAGTGATGCGGCAACACTGCTCAGCAACCTTGGTATCAAAGAAGAATTTCACTACAAGCTCGTAAAAGAGCTCGATGGTAACCAAAAGGTGCGTGTGCTCCTGGCGCAGGCGCTGTTCGGTCACCCGGATATACTCTTGTTGGACGAACCTACCAACGACCTTGACCTTGAGACCATCAACTGGCTCGAGGATTTCCTGGCCGGCTACGACAAGATCGTATTGGTTGTATCGCACGACCGTCACTTCCTTGACACCGTGTGTACGCACGTTGCCGATATCGACTTTGGCAAGATCAACATCTTCACCGGTAACTATACTTTCTGGTACGAGTCAAGCCAACTCCTGTTGAAACAGCGCAGCGACCAGAACAAGAAAGCTGAAGATAAGATCGCCGAACTGAAAGAGTTCATCGCCCGATTCTCGGCCAACGCGTCTAAGTCTAAACAGGCTACCAGCCGTAAGAAAGCACTCGACAAGATCAAGCTGGATGAGATGCGCCCATCCAATCGTAAGTACCCGGCTATCCTGTTCAATAACCAGGTGCGCGAGGCCGGCGACCAGATCCTTGAGGTGAAGAACCTGGGCAAGACCCTTTCCGGCGAGGTGCTGTTCAAGAACATCAGCTTCGATCTGAAGCGTGGACAAAAGGTTGCTGTGTTGTCTGGTAACTCATTGGCTACCAAAGCTTTCTATGAGATACTTGCAGGTGAAGATAAAGAGTTTGACGGCATGTTTAAATGGGGTGTAACGGTAACCACTACCTACCTGCCGGGCGATAACACCAAGTACTTCAAGGACAACGATGATAACCTGGTAGACTGGCTCCGTCAGTATTCAGAAGAAAAGGACGAGACCTTCATTCGTGGTTTCCTCGGTCGTATGTTGTTCAGCGGCGAAGAGACGCTGAAGAAAAGCAGTGTACTGAGCGGAGGTGAAAAGATGCGTTGTATGCTTAGCCGCATGATGATGCTGAAGGGCAATGTGCTGATGATGGACGAGCCTACCAACCACTTGGACCTTGAAAGTATCACCGCACTCAACAACGGCATGAAGGACTTTAAAGGTACCATCCTGTTCACCACACGCGACCACGAGCTGGCTAACACAGTTGCCGACCGCGTTCTGGAACTGACACCAGGTGGCCTCATTGACCGCGAAATGACCTTTGACGAATATGTTACCAACGATAGGGTTAAGGCCGTAAAAGCAGAAATGTACGGTCTGCCTGTAAAAGGATAATCTAATACTATTTTGTTTTTTTTGAAAGGAAGTGAGCGACTCACTTCCTTTCTTTTTTTGTGCATGGTTTGTATGATAAAATGAGAATTGTATTTTCATAATTCAATTCTGTCCCATGAAACCTTTTAGGTCAATTCTGCATTTTTCTCCTTTTGTGCTGGCTCTTTGCCTGTTGTGCCTCCCGTCATGTCGTCCTCGCATCACGGCAATTTCTCCACTTTCCGGGCCGCCGGGCACTTTGGTGCATGTTACCGGAGTCGATTTATTTGGAGGCTTAATAAAATGGGACGCCGGTAGTGCCAACGAGCGCGGCATTCCCGGTGGCTTTCTCACTGCTTCATTTTTCACTATTCCCATGGATGCTACACCGGGTCCGCATCAGGTCAGGGTTCAGGGTTTAGAGCGGTTATCGGATCCTGTCACATTCACTGTTACAGTCGGTGTCATTCGTCCTCCTGCCCGTATCGACGACATAACCGTACGCAATTTCACCATCAATCGTCAGGGCCTGGCTTCATTTTACCTGTTGCTGCACTGTGCCAACGTTGATGCCGGTGCGCAGGTCGAGATAGATGGAGTAATACATCAAGGCTATTTGTGGCGTGCGCTTGGCAATGAGCAGAACATGCAGGTTACGCAGCCAATAACACTGGGGTATCCGATCTTTCATTACGGTACTTTATTGTGTCCTATAACCAATGTGAGGCCGGGTACAATGTTGCGAAGGATAAGGATACGTAACCTTGACGGGATGATGTCATATCACTTCGATTCTTTCACGATTGCCCGAAACATGAAGACGCTGGATAGTGATGGAGATGGTCTGACTGACGAATGGGAGACGAGCGGTTACGATGCGAATGGCGACGGTACTATTGACGTTAACCTGCCCGCATTGGGTGCCAACCCGCTTCGTAAAGACCTTTTCGTTGAGGTAGATTGGATGCCCGGTCGCGACCCTCAGCCTGAAGTCTGGGATTACTCTGAACGCCTTTTTGCAAATGCGCCCATCCTTAATTCAGATGGCTCAAGTGGCATATCTCTTCATATTGACCGTGGACAACGTGGAGCCGGAGGAGGTGGGGGATCCATCATTCCCTACCACTACGGTCTGCTTCTGCGCCCCATGCCCTGTTATCCATTCAACAGGCCCGGAGAGCGTACCTGTGGTGATTTTGTAGCATTAAAGCAGGCCAATTTCGACTCTTCCCGTCTTCGCATATACCGTTATTGCATTTTTGGGGTAGACAACGCCAATGGGAGTGTGTCTGGTGAAGCGGAGGGGAGTCCGGCGAACGATTTTATTGTTACAATCGGCACGGTTACTCCAACTAGGGTTGAGATCGCATTCGAACAAACTCATGTTTTTCTCCACGAACTCGGGCATACTCTGGGCTGGTACCATGGAGGTAATGATGGTTTGATGTTCAAGCCCAACTACAATTCAATAATGAGCTACCGGTACAATAACGAGGGGGTGGACACAGACTGCGATACGGCTACCGAAAGCAGGATATTCGACTACTCTCAGGGCATGAGACGGGTTTTGGACGAAACCTGCCTCGACGAGCCGGACGGAATATGTGACCGCCGGGCCATAGACTGGAACCGCGACGGACGCGCTGATGGAAGGTGTATCCAGGCAAACATTGACCTGGACAGCCCCAACCGCATCCTCCGCGATTTTCCCGACTGGGCTACTCTGAAATATGACTTCACCATCGATACCTTTTGGCGTCGTAATTGATCACCCGAAACAACTGTTCTCTGTTATGCGTCTGAATTACTCTTTAATCTCGTTGATTGCAGGTATCGCCCTTTCTGGTTGCAGAAGCCAAGCCCATAAAAATGCTTTTCAGGGACTCGACCAATTGCCGCCACCCAAAACCGAGTTTGCCGTGCGCGAATATCCCGGTCCCGCTTTGAATCCCGCTGACGATGGGTCCATTGTTCAGTCATCCTCCTGTAGCTTCATGTTCCTAAGAAATGGCAAGGTCGTGTCGGGAAACGTTAAGTTGAATGGCACCGTAGCAGAGGTGCTACCCGGCAAGGTATTGGTCAAGGACTCTTCGGATGTCGTCACTTCATTCGTATACATATTGCCCGATAGCATGTCACTTCCGTTAACAACGGGCGATCCTGTAACCATCTTTTTCTCCCGCGATGCTGAATGGCGAAATGCGTTCTCTATTCAGTTAATAAAGAATGGAACACTCCTGTATGCTGCTGCCAGGGCTTTTGGAACAACGCCGATAAAGGCGGTACTTGCCTCTAAAATGTACATCCGTCAAAAGGAAAACACTCCTGCTGGATTGGTCCCTGTTCTCGTAGGTTATGGCGGCAAGGAGGTTCCGGTTGATGACAAAGGAGCGGCATTGCTTTCAATAGCAGGCATTGATTACCACACTCAGATTTTGGTGAGCCTGTTGCGCGAGAAGGATACAGTAGGCTCCTCAGGTCAGGAAGGGCTGCCATATACGCTCGAGTATATGGTAACTGCATCAGGTAAAGAAACAAAACCGGTGAAGTAACCTATATCTACCTCAATCCCGCATTCACGGCATCCAGTGCACCGTTTCCGGGGCATAGTTCCTTTTCGGTAAGCGTGTTGAGTGGGGTAGTGGTGGTGTTAATTATGGAATGCAGGTCTTTTGTGTCGGGGTCTATAAACAGCAGGCCGGTAAGGATCTCATGCTCGGCCGCCGCTTTCTTTATCGCATTCATGGCACTTAGTCTGTCCTTAGGGTCCCAGTCTTGCGCCAGTTTGTGCAGCTGCAGCAGCGATCCGTCGTGCAGGGCCACTGTCTCGGACGTGCCGGCGGCATAGTCGGCCTTTATTTCATCGGCAGCGGGCACAAAGTCTATAGTACCGGTGGCCTCCACATGCTGGCGCACATAGTCATATGACTTGGTGGACCCCACATTGTTGTTGAAGGTGACACAGGGCGAAATGACATTGATGAACGCGAACCCCGGGTGTTTCATCGCGGCCTTTATCAGCGGCACCAGCTGGGCCTTGTCGCCCGAGAAGCTTTGTGCTACGAACGATGCACCCAATTCTATTGCAAGACTTGCGAGGTCTATATTGTCAAACAGGTTCACATGGCCCGACTTGTTCTTCGATCCCTTGTCGGCGGTGGCACTGTCTTGCCCCTTGGTCAGGCCATAGCAGCCATTATTCATCACTATGTACACCATATTAAGATTGCGGCGTATCACGTGTACAAACTGCCCCATGCCTATCGATGCCGTATCACCATCGCCCGATACTCCGAAATAGATCAGGTCCCGGTTGGCAAGGTTGGCGCCCGTGGCTACCGATGGCATGCGACCATGCACCGAATTGAAGCCGTGCGAATTGCTGAGAAAGTACGTGGGTGTTTTGGAAGAACAGCCAATGCCCGATAGTTTGGCCAGCTTGTGTGGTTCTATATTCATCTCGTATGCCGACTGTACTATGGCCGCGCTGATGGAGTCGTGCCCGCAACCCGCACACAGGGTGGAGAGTGCTCCTTCGTAGTAGGCCATTGTATATCCAAGATCGTTCTTGGGTAAAGCCGGATGGCGGAATTTGGGACGTACGTATGTCATGATACAACGATTTTAAAACCCCTGCCGCAGGTGCGGCACAATGAATAAGAACTAAAGCATATGAAAGATAAGGTGTTTTTATGTATAAACAAAACTTAGTAAGCATTATTGTTGGCACATCCCTTAAAATGAACGAACGCACACGGCTTGTATCGTGTGCGTTCGAATAGGGTTGTAGTGATATTAGATGCCACCTATCCTGATACCTACAGAGATCGGACGCTGGTCTATATTGTTCTCATAGAGTGATGTGAGCTGGTAGCTGCCGTAGAACCTCAGTACACCTTCTATACCGAATTCAGCAGTTACGCAGGTATTGAAGTCTTTCAGGTCGAAGTTGCCGTGTGTTTTGATCTTGCCACGTTCGTCAGACGTTTGTTTGTTCCATGATGAGAGGCGGTAGCCTGCCTGTACACCGGCGCCATATACCAGCCAAGTGTCTTTGTGCAGTCTTGTTTTAGAGGTTACCATCAGGGGTACGCTCAGGTAGTTTACAGCCAGCTTGTTTTTACGGAAGCTGATGGTATCCATGATAAGGCCTGCAGGGCTCTTAACGTAGCTTACAGAATTGTCGAAACGGAAGTTATATACCTGCAATCCCAGACCGGTAGCTATATACAACCTTTGGTTCTTGGTTTTGATCACCGGCAGCTTCACCATCAGCGGATAGATGTTGAAGTTGATCGACTTGCCGTTTTTCAGATCGAACAGGTCTGCGTTGCGATCTGCCGCGGGTACTCTCAGGTAGCCGGCAAGTGTAGGGTCGGTATAGGTAGTGGCATCGTTCAGCATGTTGAAGCCCAGGTCCATCATGGCGAAGGTGAGGCGCAGTTTGCCGGTTTTTTCTTTATCTGTTTTTTCGGTTTTGTGCGACTTGGTGGTGTCGTTTGTTTCTTCAAAAGAGATACCCTTGTTGGATATGGACAGCGACATGCTCTTTTTCTTTTTGGTGGTGCTGTCGGTGCTGTTCTGGGCAAAAAGTGTAGTGGTGAAAAGGAGAGCGGTAAGGGTAGCGGTTGCAATAAATATGCGTTTCATAAAATTGAGTGTTTTAGATTTTTTAGTTTTTTTAGAATGATATTACCAGTTTTCTTTTTTCAATTTTTAAGGAGATAGCGGATCCGGATATCTCCTCGCGAAGTGCATGTACCTTGTTGTAACCGGTGGCCACCGCGGAAGCAACATTTTCCATGCCTTTCTTTTTCAGTTCATCGATCGGCAGTTTGTCTATTATTGATTGAGTGCCTCTCTCATCCCCTTCATGCATATATATCGAAGCAGGAGGGACATTTGTTACAAAAACTTCAGAAAAATTTTCCTGATTTTTCCAGGCTATCATTTCTGCAGGTTCTACAGGGCTTATCGGCTCTGTTGCAATAGTAGTGTTGGCTGCAACAGCAGTTTCATAGTTAGTATTCTTCGCTCCGGTTACACGGTCCATCTGCTTCACACGGTCCGATTTTGTTGTGTTGGCTGCCAGCATGGTCTTTTGCTGTGGAGCGGGTGTTTCAGTTCTATTAATAGGAGCGGGTGTTGCGTTATTGATGTTGTTAGTGTTATCAGTGTTTTGTTGCGATGTTGTGTTCTCTGTCGGGTTGGTAGCCGGTGCTGCGGGTGTTGTGGCAGCGGGTGGGGTAGTTACGGCCGCAACTGTGGTCATCTCCTCAGTTGAGCCGGTGTGTAGTTTCCAGTAAGAAACCAAGAAGATCGCTGCTACACCTGCTGCTACGGCATACTTCCTCCACACCGGGAAGGCGATCACTTTTTTTCCTTCTACAGGCTGCATCAGGGCGTCTTTCTTTTCAAAAACGATGTCCGTGTCCGGTATCATCTTTGTCATAGAGAAAGCGGTAAGCTCGCTCTGTAGCTCCGGATGCTCATACAGGAAATTCATCAGCTCCTGCTCCTCAGACGGCGATAGCTCGCCATCGGCGTGCATCACCATATACTCTTCATAATTCTCCAAGTTGATCATCTTATATGATATTTTCAACGCTAACGAGATATTCTTTTAATGTCTTCCGCGCACGGAAAAGGTACACCTTCACCTGCGACTCATTCAGATCCGTGATCCGTCCTATTTCTTCGTAACTGTATCCTTCATAGTCTTTCAGCAGCACCAGCGCGCGCGACCGTTCGTCCAGTTGTGCCAGCGCCCTTTCCAGCACCTTCTTCAGGTCCGGGTTCGCGGGCGACCACGATTCCTCAGGCGCTTCTTTGAAGGCGATCTTCGAACGCTTGCGGAAATTATCTACCGACTGGCGATAGGCCACCTGAAACAGGAAAGCCTTTGCCTTCTCGGGCAGCACTTCATCCCGCTTTGCCCAAAGCACCTCAAAGGCACCCTGCACAACGTCATGCGCATCGCTGGCCTGACCGGTGCACTTCACCGCAAAGCGGAAAAGGGCATCAGACCATTCCTTGACACAGCTATTGTATTGTTGGGCGTCCATGTGTATTGTTTATCGGTGCAGCAGCGGAAAAGTTACAGTCGCCGACAAATTTTTTTCAAAATTATCATTATTGCCTGATAATCTTAATATGTGTGTTTTCCGACCCGACCCTCCCAAAAAACGATTCCCCACCGCATAGGGTGGGGAAGTGTATTGAAAGTCAATAGTTTATGATATTATTCGCCCTGTGGCGCGTCGGTGTCTTTTGGCTTTTTCATGATGGCGTACACCTCCACGGCAAATCCGGCCATGATAACCAGCGGAGCCAGAGTGAGGCGGCGGAAACCATACAGTTCGTCATATTTGAAGTCTGCAGGGTTCTCGCTTTTACCGCCCGAAAGCAGCAGGAAGCCGATCAGCAGCAACACGATACCACCTATCATCCACATATAGTTCTGCTTGTCAAAAAGGAAAGTAGGTTGCGGCTTGTTGGTATTGTTGCGGGCGGCAGTTGCTGTCAGCGACGGACGCGGTGTTTGTTTGCTTGGTGTTGACATTGTATCTCTTACTTATGATTGCAAATATAGATTTTTCCTTTCGTTATCAAAACCGCACTGTTAGTACAGGTCGTCCACGTGCATTTTCAGGTATTTCACTACCGACCGGTGCGTACTGATCATAGATATCAGGATACCCAATATCAGCATGCTGAGGATGAGCATCGTAACAAGGAACGGATCGTTCAGCAGGTCCAGCACCGGCAGTTGCGACTTGGCAAACGACATCACCATCCACAAACCTATCACGGCTATCACGCCGCTGGTCAGTCCGTTCAGCAGCGCGCGTTGGTCAAACGGGCGGGTGATGAACGACTGTGTGGCGCCCACCATCTGCATGGTCTTAATCAGGAAGCGGTTGCTGAACATGGCCAGGCGCACCGTATTGTCTATCAGGAAGATGACCACAATTAGCAACAGCGCCGTGATGACACCCAGAATGATGCCGATCTTGCGGAAGTTGTTGTTCATCTGGTCCACCACCATGCTGGGCCAGGTCACATCGCGCACCACATTGCTCTGCATGATGAATTGCCTGATGCGTCCCAGACTGTCGCGGTTCACATATCCCTCGTTCATCTTCAACGATATGGATGCGAACAACGGATTATAGCCCAGGAACTCTACTATATTGCTGCCCTCCACCTGGCTCTGCATGGCTGCGGCCTCGGCCTTGGTTATGATGCGCGACTTGCGCACAAAGGGTTGTTTGTCCAGTATGGCTTTCATCTTCGCCACATTCTCGTCGCTCACGTTATCATGAAAATCAACATTAATTTCCATGTCCTCCTTGAACGCACGCGACAGCGCGCGGCCATTGATGACCAGCCAGCCCAGTATGCCCATAAGGAACAGTACCAGTGCCACGCCCATGATGGCGTTGACGTATGATGGTTTTGCTTTTTTGCCTGTTGCCATGTTGTTCCAAAAGTATAAAATAATATGGGGATTCGGGGCACATAAATGCCGTTTCTCACCCGTTTTTAACAATCCCCTTCGCACCTGGCCCCCAAGCCCCGTTTTGCCCATGTGTGTGGAAAACTACTTTGCCGCTGCCACCCGTTGTTCCGTGCTATTTTGTGTACTTTTAACTCCGTTAATCTGCTACCTCCGTATGAACGACCTGCACTACTTCCTCGACGAGACCCACTTTATAGATTCCAAACCGGAACGCTACTACGAGCCCAGCCAACTGGGCGCCGGTATTGCCTGCTTCTCGCAGCCCGGCTTTAACCTCGACGAGGCCGATATAGTGCTGGTGGGCTGTGCCGACTGGAACGGCGTGGACAAGTCTATGCCTCATGGCAACGGACCCGACGCGGTGCGCGAGCAGTTGTACAAAATGTATTACTGGCACACCGACATCCGCATTGCCGACCTCGGCAATGTGAGGCAGGGTGCCACCCCGGCCGATACCCGCGCCGCATTGCAGCAGGTGCTGCACGAGCTGCACCTGGCCGGCAAGATAGCCCTGGTGCTGGGTGGCGGTCACGACCTGATGCTGCAACAGTACGAGGCGTTCCGCAAGTCCGAGCAGATGGTGGTGGCATCGGTGGCCGATATGCTTATAGACCTCGACGAGACCGAGGAAGTGAACGCGTCCGGCTTTTTGCTGGAGATGCTCACCGCCGCTCCCAACTTCATATCTCATTACAGCCACATAGGTTTTCAGAGCTACTACGCCCACCCGCAGATGCTGGAGACGCTGGACAAACTGCGTTTCGACTTCTACCGCCTGGGCAAGGTGCGCGAGCATATTGAAGATATTGAACCCGTGCTGCGCATCAGCAACCTCTTTGGCCTGGACATGAGCGTGGTACGCTTCAGCGATGCCCCTGCCAATGTGAACGGATCGCCGAACGGCCTTACAGGCGAGGAGGTGTGTATGCTGACCCGCTATGCCGGTATGAGCGAAGCCCTCACTTCTTTTGGCATTTATGGGTTTGATGAACGCCACGATGTGCACAACATGACCGCCAAACAGATAGCCCAGATGATCTGGTATTTTGTGGATGGGTACCTGGTGCGCAAATCGGAGGCGCAACTGACCGACCGCGACGAGTTTGTGATGTTCAATGTGGTATTCTCTGACATGGACACCCTGTTCCTGAAGAGCAAGCGCACCAACCGCTGGTGGATGAAACTACCCGAGGGTTCGTTTGTGCCATGCTCGCTGAAGGACTACCAGATAGCCAGCGGGGGAGACATACCTGAGCGTTGGCTGCGCGAGCAGGAAAGGTTGTCGTAAGGTGCGGCCTCTCCCCGGCCCTCTCCGAAAGAGAGGGTAGGGTCGAATGAGCGGCGTGTAATACTTATGGTTTTTCTTGTTTTCATCTGTAAAAATTTGGTTATGGACCAGCTCACGAAGAAGAAGCTAACTTATGTAGTTGCAATTTTTGCTGTGAACTTCGTATTTCTGTACCTGCGCACCATTACAGATCCAAAGGACGGAAAGATCATTACCGGTATGCACCTTTTCTTTGGCGTGCTGCAGGCCGCATATCTGTTGCCCAAGATCTTCCGCAATAAAATGTAGGTATCACATATGTCATGGTGAGCCCCGTCGAACCATGTCACCGTGAGCTAATGTCACCGTGAGCTTGTCGAACGGCCCGTCGAACGGTTGTCGAACCGTCGCCCCCCGTGATTACTGCGCAATTTTTTTATTCTTCTCAGTTTTAGACTAACTAATTGATTATCAATAAAAAAGTGGGAAGTGCGGCTTCTTACTGCTTCCCAAAACTGCGCAAAAACTGCGCACTTCTTCTCACCTGCTTCCCAGGTGAGAAGTGATAATATTTCATTAAGTGTTCGATTTTCCACCATTTTCTTCTACTTCTATTCAAGTTACAACGGTGCACGAAAACCGGCAAAAGAAAGTTTTATGATAAAGCGTTTTCTGTAGTGTGGTAGAAAGTTGTTTAGACCATCTACTTCTTCTGGGGGTGACTTTTATGTGTTGGTTTGACAGGGGCAGTAGGCGCTAAATCCCAGCCATAAATCTTGACCGGACTTTTTTCGTCAGACGGTCTCAAATTTTCAATATAAATTCTTGACTGCGGAAAAAATGGGGTGACACCGTTAATGCAGTTAACATAGGTCGTCCGGCCGACTGAGTCCTTTATGATATCATTTTCAGGTATCGATTTTATCATTCTATTCATGTCCGGACAGAGTAAGATAGAGACTCTGTATTTTTTCATTTTTTTGTAGGTTACTGAAGTTGTGTCACATTCGTTTGGTTGCAACACATAGGTTCGATATTTGTAGTAAACGTCATGAACATCCCCGGAACATCCCAAGCATACTATACCTTCGTCATCAGATTCAAATTCGTCAATTCGGTAAGGTAATCCGATTGCGTTTTTTGAAATATTCCTTACTATCAACGTGACATTTAAAGAGTCTGTACTTTTTCTTTCGACAGACACTTGAACCATATTTTTGTATGAAAATGTATAAGACAAAGACTTTTGGCTAAAGTACATTGTGTCTGTTTTTGCAGAGGCGGCAAATGAAAAAACTATAAACATAATTAGTAGGAGGCCTCTCCTAATTTCGGAAGTCCAGATTACCATTCGGCGCTCATAATAACCCCCGTTCTGCCGCACCACCTGTGTTTTCATAGCATTTCAAATTTATGTAATTCGGCTGAAAAGCGGGTGTGAAAATGAGTACCCTGCAAGAACAGTATTGGTTATTTACGCCCCGAATACTGAAAATTGAATAGTTGGTATTTCTTATCGCTCGGATAAACGTAGATGTCCCCGTTCAACGTACGTACTTCGCTGATAGGTATTTTTTTTCTCGGTGTCATCAACACTCTTTCTTTTCGGTCTGCACCAATGCAGCCATGCACAATATTCTGATAGTACGGAATGTCTGATGAAAAATCAATGAAAATGGAGTCGTAGCAATGGTCATATCGTTGCACAAACGAAATGATATCCCCCGTCATCTTGCAGCACCTTACGCCAAAATCCGGACGGTTCTTTTCTACGCTGTCAATATTGGGGTACAGAATATTTCTGAAGTTTTCTACATGCCCGTGCTGTTCATAGAGGATCACTGTACACCAGTCCCGTTTGTCGAAGCCAACATAAACATGCTTATTATGTGCCAGGGAAACGGTGTCGCAGATAAGGTAATTGGGTAGCCAACTGCCACCTGCAGTATAATCTGCCATTCCGGTGCCCAACGGCGATCGCCACGCGATCTTTTGGGTCCTGGTGGCGAGTGCTCTTTCTTTTTCGGTAGATCGCAGATAGTCGAGAATAGAGATCTGCTTCCGTGGTACTATCTGAAAGTTCTCATATTCCTTTTTGTATCCCCGGCGAACCAGTTTAGCAAATGTTGGTTGCGGACCGCTGAAGTCGAGATAAAGTGAGTCGACATGAAAAGCGTCTATCTGGCAAAACGCAACTGTAGTTCCGTATACCGTATAACCGCCGTATGTGTACCCGCCCATTCCTTTTTCTTTCAACCGATAGGGCTGCAGCAGGTCTTTGAAAAATATCTTTTTATCGCCGCGATCATAAATGATCACCGACGATCCGATCGGGTCGAGTTTGCTGAAGCCTATCCATAATCTTACCTTGCCGGAAACGGTAGTGATTGAAACAGAGTCGACTATGTCATACGACAAGGTGGCCGACGGTTGTGCCAACAGGACAAACGGAAACAGTAATGCAATAACGCAACCTGCGAAACGAGAAAGTGCCGTGGGCGATATTTTGATTTCGTTCTGCCGCAACACCTGTGTTTTCATAGTATTTCAAATTTATGTAATTCGCCTGATAAGGTGGTGTGAAAATGACTGGCATGTTTATTTAATTGAACTATCTGCGCCGTGTTCCCGAATGAATTTAAGCACACGTTGTGCCGCAGAGTCCTTTCCCGAGTTTGTTTTATATCCTCCGTCTTTTATTTCGTCTATGGGATATATCGTATCTGTCTCGTTGAAATAAACAGGTTTTCTATAATCGGCCCCTTTGTTAATTAAATACTCGGCAATCTCAATATGCCAATTGGACAATGCCACTGAAAGTGGTGTTCGTAAATGATTTGTATCGTAGTTGATGTAAAGCCCGGCATTTTCCAAAACCAGTACGTTTTCAAGAGAAGTACGTGCCGCTATTTCCATTAACGTGACATAATAGTTACTTATACTTCTTGACTTACGATATAAGTCAACGTTGTACAAAAGAAGTAATCGCAAATAATTTGCGGTCGTTTCTTTTTCACAAGCATATGTTACCGGAGTATAGTCATTATACATTGGCCTATTGGGGTCTGATCCTAATTTTAATAACGTTTTTGCCGAAAAATACCGGTCATTTATCACGGCCCAACACAGTAGCGTCATTCCATATTTCTGCTCCTGAAAGTAAATTGCTTCGCTGTTTAATTTGTGTTGTTTTTCAATTTCCAACGTATCCTGTTCATAAACTGCTATCGCCATTTTCCAGGCAGGTGACTTTTTAAAAAGTTCTATGTTGTTCCCAAGCAATTCTCCATCCCATAATATTTTTGATTGGTATTTATACAATATGTATTGGTCGCCAGTGGCATATTTTCCTTTGGGTACAATTTCTGTGTTGCATGAAAAAAGCGACATTGCAAGTAAGAGTAGGAATAAGTTGAGCACCACCTGTGTTTTCATAGCATTTCAAATTTATGTAATTCGCCTGATAAGTTTTTATGAAAACGTAGGTGAGCTGCCCATTCAGCTGCCATTATTCCTGCAGTTAGCGCAGCGCATCAGTAATGTCCTGTAATACCCGTTCTTTGATCGTCTTCATATTGATAGTGTCCAATGATCATTCCTTTCTGTCGCCTTGCTCCAAGGGGTATCGTTTAATTTGCCTAAATTCGATGTACCATGAATATGTCAACGAACAATATTTATAAATCGTCATTGTTAATTTCTGTTTTAGTACTTGCGTTCCTTGTGACATACGCGCGTCATTACCAAATTAACAACCACAATGTGGTCTCAGTCTACGATACAGTTCCTTGCTTTGTCAACATACGAATACACGGGCAGAGAATGCCACCATGCTTTAGTATTCCCGAAGATTACATGATAGATGACAGTATTGGATTTGTTAAGGAAAACAATCGTCAACGAACTGGCAAAAAAAACGTCATCTATTTATATAGGAAGGCTCTACGTCGTTTTCATATTAATGCGACAATTTCAAATTCTTCAGTCCTCGATACTGTTTTGCTTGAATCGCCTACCGGGCAACATGGCGCATTTCAGTTTGAACTTTTTAAAGTGATGCCAAAAGGCAATCATCAGATATACTTTGACAACACTGATAATGAAGCACATAGATATTACACAGAAATGATCCTACCTCGTGACACGCTCAATACGTACGTTGCAAGTCTGCATTTGGGCTTTAACAACAATGGCCTGGATACAGGAGAGTACGTCATCCGTTGTTTTTACAAACAAAAGTGTAACAATAAGGTTACCGTGAAGCGTTCAAATGACGTTCATTTTTATGTCATTAATTAGTTACACTAAGCCCACGACACATATTCGTTCCCGATGCCTTTCGGAACATCCGGAACTACGAGGAAATAATGAGGGTGACTGGTATTTCAATGAGCACATTAATATGTGGAAGAACTTGGGCGGAGGCTACACAGTGATCATCCGGCACATTCGATCTGTCTGGGGTAATTGCTACAGCGCTGTAATAATATCTAAAAATCGGAGAATGAAATTGAACCTAATTATTAGCGTACTGTGTTTTGGATTGTTCGGCAAGTCTAACGCACAGACCGACACTTTGTTATACGATCAAAGTGAGAGGCAATTGCATTATAATTTTAAGCAAATGCTAGGTGTGGAAATCTTGAGGCATGTTACGGATTCGCTGAAAATGGAATTTACATTAATAAACAAATCAAATGTCAGGATTGCAGTCAATGAGAATATTGAGATAGATGAAGATGTCGACACTTGCAATCTGTATGTCGGATACCTTCCTCTTTCTGATCATGAAAGTTTTGCTTACACCACTGTAATAATTTACCCTAACGAAAAATACGTTTTTGCACTTTCTGAACGTAAAATTTTCTATCGATACAATGTAGCGACACTAGTATCCATGAATGGTGATGAAATTATAAAAAACGCACCAAAAGAAAATATCAAGGCCGATAAGAGCAGGGTAACTAAGACGGTACAGAGAAGTTCTGATGACGGCATAAATATGACACCATTTATTGAGATTTTTATAAGAAATATATACGATGCATCATCACACGCCAAGACCAAGATGTACGGACGTGTTCGAAAGTGATTGTTGGTCTTTGTTCCTGATGTTAGCGTAGCGTAACTTGTTATTCCTTCCGGATGCTCTTCGGGACATCCTACACAACATGTGATTTATGAGATTAGTATCCTTTCTTTTTCTGCTATTTGCAAGCGGAGCGATCGAGCAAGAACCATGCAAGCCAATTATATGGTCAGGCAGCAAGAGACTTGTTTTTGAAGATTTTTGTGGGTTGCCCGATTCTTTAGACCGTTACGATGCGCGTTCGTTTTTTGAAGTAAACTACGATTATATCATCGATTACGATACGCTTTCATACGATATATACACTTTATTTATTAGAACTGATTCATGGATAAAGCACAATGATAGCGCCCTCGTAGCACACGAGCGGCTGCATTTCGACATCGGCGAAATTCACAGCAGATCCATAAAAAGAAAACTACATTTACTTTCCGGAAAGCGAGTCGACGATAGTGTAGTTTACAACATATTTTTGAAGGAAAGAGATAGTCAAATTGCTGCAGACGCGCTTTTTGATTCTGAGACTCAACATGGTACATTAGAAAAGCAAACAAGAGACTGGGAAAAAAGAATAAAAATAATGCTCGACTCTCTTGACGGGTACAAAGAGCCTAAAGGTAATGTCTTCGTTATACCAAAGAACTGATAGGTTAGTCTTGTTCCTGATATTAGCGCAGCGTAACTTGTTATACCTTCCGCATGTCTTTCGGAACATCAGTAACATGGGTAAATCGGTAATCTAAATGAGAAACACCTTATTATTTTTATTTGCAGCAATTTTTGCTTTTTCACCTGCAGCAGCGCAAAGTCAACAATCATCTCAGTCTAGCTATACGATCGTCTCTCGCGTTCGTGAGGGAAAATACTTCAATAGAAAGGTCCATAAAGAAACGATAGCCGGATTGCCGGAGTCACTTAAAGCGCTTGTAGCATACTATGGTGTGATCTATAGCACAAACTGCGTCAGTGATTCGCTCGGGCAGAGGTGTGAACTGACGGAAGCACTGGGTCTGGGGCTGCAAGGCTCAGCCAGGCAGACAGAATTACTGCTAAAGTGGTTGCCAAATGATACGTTAATAAGAAATTTGAAAAGAGACTGGAACTTCCGTGTTATGGAGCAGGGTTCATCATCATTTGATGAACTATTATACCTTAAGTTATTTGTTTTACGCGACACAGTTCGAATTGATGTACAGGATCTATATTGGTCTCAAGGAAGGTCTGAAAGTTCAAAATATTCAAATAAAGCAGTGATCAAGGAAGGCGCAATCAAATTTATTGAATAGATGGCAGGTTCCCGACAAGTGGATCATTGCGAGATTGCTTCGTCACAACCCGCCCGAGGGCCTCGCTTTGTTCCCCGCAAAGACGGCCTGTTTCGATTAAGTATTTTCCTAAAAACAACTTTCTATCATACTACCAATACCGCACAATTAATGAAAACGCGTCATTGCGAGAAGCCCTTCGGAAAAGTGCGCTGGCCGGCGACGAAGCAATCTCGCAACCGTAAGTATTGGAATCAATGAATGCGTCAACATCCCAACAAGTGGATTATTGCGAGATTGCTTCGTCACTATCCACCCGGTGGCCTCGCTTTGTTCCCCGCAAAGACGGCCTGTTTCGATTAAGTATTTTCCTAAAAACAACTTTCTATCATACCCCCAAAAACGCACTATCATAAAACTTTCTTTTGCCGGTTTTCCTCCTCCTCTGTAACTTGAATAGAAGTTGAAAAAAATGGTGACAATTGGCATACATGGCAATTTTATCTCACTTCTCAGATGCGCATCTGGTGAGAAGAAGTGCGCAGGTTTTGGGAAGAAGTGCGCAGGTTTTGCGCAGATTTGGGAAGCAGATTGCACACCCGCTTCCCACAATTTTATTGACTATCAATGAGTTAGGTAAGCATGAGGGAAAAAGAAAAAAAACTGCGCAGTGGGAAGCTGAAATGCGGGTAGGGAGGCGCCGGGTGCCGTGCAGTGCATAAAAAAACCGACCCTCGCTGAAGGTCGGTTGGAAATATGTTGGTGTTGTAAGTTTAGTAATTGGTCCAGCGGGTAAAGTTCTGTTGCAGCGAGCGGTACACCGTTACGCAACGGTCCTTAACCACAATTTTGTCGCCCTCGTTCACTTCCACCTCGCCGCAACCGGTTATAATGTAGCAACCGTTGTTGCTGCCCGGTATGGTGAGCGATGCCGACGTGTAGTTCTCAAACTTCACTTGTTTGTACTCTCCGTCTATTTTCACCTTCATAATATAGCCCTTGTGGTCCTGGTTCTCGTATTGCACGGTTACGGCACAGAATGCAGTGGTCGCAAGGATAGAAAAGGCTGCCGAAAGGAAGAATTTCTTCATATAGCGGTTGTTTTTAAAACAGGTCAATGACCAAATGTAGTGAAAAAATGGAAGGAAGCAAACATCGGGTAGGGGTTCTTGTCATTACCGTGTATGACGGAAGTCATTGCGGCGGGCGTAAAATGGGGGCACTTTTGCGGTCACAAACTGCAACAACAGATGAAGACGATCATAGAGCCATTCAAGATAAAGTCGGTAGAGCCGATCAATTTCAACACGCCCGAAGAGCGCCGTCAGATACTGAAGGACGCCTTTTACAACCTGTTCCTCGTGAAGTCGGACGATGTGTTGATAGACCTGCTGACCGATAGCGGCACCAGCGCCATGAGCAGCGACCAGTGGGCCGGCATTATGCGTGGCGACGAGTCTTATGCGGGCAGCCCCAGCTTCTTTCGCTTTAAAGACGTGATAGAAGACATAACGGGTATGCCACAGGTGATACCCACGCACCAGGGTCGTGCAGCCGAGAAGATCCTGTTCAGCATTTTGGGGGGTAAGGGCAAGTATTTTGTGAGCAATACGCTGTTTGATACTACGCGTGCCAACATAGAGTTCTCGGGTGCCGAAGGGGTGGATCTGTTGTGTGCCGAGGGCAAGCAGCCATCGGTGCCGGCACAGTTCAAGGGCAATCTGGATGTGGAGGCGCTGAAGCGGTTCATCGTAGAGAAGGGCGCGGCCAATATTCCGTTGTGCATCATCACGGTCACCAACAACTCTGGTGGCGGCCAGCCGGTGAGCATGCAGAACATTAAAGATGTGCGGGCGGTGTGCACTGAGTATGGCATACCGATGTTTATAGATGCGTGCCGTTTTGCAGAGAACGCCTACTTTATTAAACTGAGGGAAGCGGCTTATGCCAATACATCGGTCAAAGCGATAGCGCAGGAGATGTTCTCCTATGCCGACGGAGCTACCATGAGTGCCAAAAAAGACGCCT
This sequence comes from Flavipsychrobacter sp., assembly GCA_016786565.1. Taxonomy (GTDB): domain Bacteria; phylum Bacteroidota; class Bacteroidia; order Chitinophagales; family Chitinophagaceae; genus Nemorincola. The sequence goes on along the minus strand of JAEUVY010000113.1, from coordinate 26,953 downwards.
TTGCCAACATAGGTGGTTTTCTGGCGGTGCGCGATGGTGCACTGGCGCAGGAGTGCCGCAATCTGCTGGTCATCACCGAGGGTTTCCCTACCTATGGTGGTCTGGCCGGCCGCGATCTGGAGGCCATAGCAATAGGCCTGCAGGAGGTGATGGAGGAGTCTTACCTGCAGTACCGCATACGCAGCATAGAGTACCTTACCAACAAGCTGATAGCGGCAGGTGTGCCGGTGATGCAGCCGGCAGGCGGCCATGCGGTCTACCTGGATGCCAAGGCGTTCCTGCCGCACATTCCGCCGCACGAGTTCCCGGGTCAGGCACTAGCCGGCGCACTCTACGAGGTGGGCGGTGTGCGCGGTGTGGAGATAGGATCGCTGATGTTTGGTAAATATGATGAAAATGGTGCACCTGTGGCCGCGGCGCTTGAATTGGTGCGCCTTGCCATACCCCGCAGGGTATATACTCAGAGCCATATAGACTATGTTTCTGAAGTTGTTATTGAAGTATTTGAAAACCGTAACGATATTTGCGGTCTGCGAATAGTGGAGGAGGCACCTTTGCTGCGCCATTTTACAGCAAAACTGGCACCGGTGAGGTAGGCTCGTTCATCCGCAGATAAAGAGAAAGGACATGATGACAATTTTCAGGCAATTCACATTCGATTCGGCACATTTTCTGCCGTATGTGGCTGAAGACCACAAATGCAGGCAGATGCACGGACACACCTACCGGCTGACCATTTATATGACCGCCGAGCCCGATGAACAACTGGGCTGGGTTATGGACTTTGCCGACGTGAAGAAGGTGATGACGCCTATACTGGATATGGTGGACCACAAAACGCTGAACAATCTGCCCGGGCTGGAGAATCCTACCTGCGAGCTGCTGGCCAAGTGGTTGTGGAACAAGATAAAGAAAGAGATACCTATCCTGAGCAAGATAGAACTCTACGAAACGCCTAAATCGGGCGTGGTATATGAGGGTTAGTAGATGATGGTCTGCATATTATATATTAATATGCTGTGCTGTAATTTGTGATGTCTACGCATATTGTGTATTTTTGGGAAGGCCCTTACTACAATGAGAAAAATTCCCAAAAATGGATAAATACAGGATATTCATAGTTGAAGACGATATGGTGTACGGGGAGATGCTGCGCTATTTCCTGTCGCTGAATCCCGACTATGAGGTGTTCAGGTACACTACGGCCAAAGACTGTCTGGCCAATCTGGGAAACAAACCCGATCTGATAACCCTCGACTACTCGCTGCCCGATGCAAAGGGGGGCGATGTGCTGGAGAAGATAAAGAAGTATGATGCCAATATTCCGGTCATCATCATCAGTGGTCAAAAAGACATAACCACAGCCATAGAGTTGCTGAAGAACGGTGCCAGCGACTACTTTATAAAAGACGACAACACCAAGGACCTGCTGCTGAACGCGGTGCGCCGCGTGCGCGAGAACCACTCATTGCGCAGGGAGGTGGAGCAGCTGAAAGAGGAGCTGAGCACCCGCAACGATCCGGGCAAGCTGATAAAGGGCAACAGCCGCGAGATACAGAAGATCTTCGGGCTGATAGAGAAGTCGGGCAAGGCAAATATCAATGTGTCCATCACGGGCGAGTCGGGTACCGGTAAGGAGTTGGTGGCGCAGGCCATTCACCATTTTTCCGACAGGAAGAAGAAGCCGTTTGTGGCTGTGAACATGGCCGCCATACCCAGGGAGCTGATAGAGAGTGAGTTGTTCGGGTATGAAAAGGGTGCATTCACGGGGGCGGTAGCCCGCAAGCTGGGCCGCTTTGAAGAGGCCAACGGCGGCACACTGTTTCTGGACGAGATAGCCGAGCTGGACCTGAGCGTGCAGAGCAAGTTGCTGCGTGTGCTGCAGGAGCGCGAGGTGGTGCGGGTAGGTGGCAGCGAGCGCATAAAACTGGATGTGAGGATCATAACGGCCACTCACAAGAACCTTGCTGAGGAGGTGAAGCGCGGCAATTTCCGCGAGGACCTTTATTACAGGTTGTCGGGTATGCCTATAGCTTTGCCACCACTGCGTGACAGGGGCAACGATATACTGCTGCTGGCCAAGTACTTCCTTGATAGTTTCTGCAAGGCCAACAATCTGCCGCAGATGACGATATCGCCGGCGGCAAAAGACAAATTGATGTCCTATTCGTACCCCGGCAATGTGCGCGAGCTGAAGGGGGTAATGGAACTGGCGGCGGTAATGTGCAGCGGCAAAGAGCTGGAGCCTGATGATATCACGTTTCATGCGGCAACCACCGGCAATCAGCTGATGATGGGGGAAAAGACGCTGCATCAGTATAACATTGATATTATACAGACGTTCCTGAATAAATATGATCACAACATCCTGAAAGTGGCGGAGAAACTGGATATAGGTAAGTCCACTATTTACAGGATGGTGAAGAAAGCAGAACTGACAGTGAAATAATAAGAGCGTACCAAAACCAAGCAGGGTAGTACCGCAGAACATGGGATTGAACAAGAAGCTGGCACAGCAGATAAAGCAATTTTTTCCGGAGGCCGACCTGGACAGGGACGACTTCAGGGAGTTTATTGATGCTGTGAACGATACCTATAATGAGCTACTGCCCGCGGGTAAGGAGAAACGATTGAGCAAGAGCGAGGCGAAGGATAGTGACCAGAGTGAGAAGATAGCAGCAGCGGTCGCCGATATGAAGGAGGCGATGTTTGTACTGGGCGGCTATCCGGTTGATGAGATCACGGTTGATGACGACATTGTGACGCTGGCTGCCCTGCTGAAGAAGCAGGTGTGGGAAGCGAAGCGAAAGCAGCGACTGCAGCAGGAACTGAACGAAGAGATATTGAACAGCCTGCCGGCCGATATCACGGTACTGGACCGCGACGGGCGATATGTGTTTGTGAATCCGAGCGCGGTGCGCGACGTGGCTGTGCGGAAATGGGTGATCGGTAAGACGGAGGAGGAATGTACACATGGGGCAAGCCAAACGGCATTGCCGGTGGTGGGCAAGGCGCGGTTGGATGAGGTGCGCCGTACGCGCCAATCGCTTACCTGGGAGGATAAAACGACCGGTGTTGCGGGTGAGGGCCAGTACAAATTGAAAGTATTGCAACCGGTGTTGAACGCCAAGGGGCAGCCCTACCTGTTCATCAATTATGGTATAGATATTACCGAACGCAAAAAGGCCGACGACCTGATCAGACAAAGCGAGTTGCGCTACCGAAGCATATTCGATCATAGTCAGGCGCTTATATGCACTCACGACCTTGAAGGAAATCTGATAGAACTGAACCAGGCGTCCGTGAATACTTTCGGGTATGATCACAAGGACCTGAAGGGTACGTCGCTTGCGGCGTTGCTGCCGAAGGAAAGGCAGTCTGATTTCTACGATGTATATCTTAAAGATATCAAGGAGAAAGGAAAAGCGGAGGGAATTATGGTGGCCCTGTCCCGAGCGGGGGAGCGTATCTACCTATTATATCAGAATTTTCTGGTCACCGACGAGGGTGATCAACCGTATGTAATAGGTTTCTCGCAGGACATCACCGCGCGCATTAAGGCCGAACAGGCTCTGAAAGCAAGTGAAGAGAAGTACCGCCGCATTATAGAGAATATGAATCTGGGGCTGCTGCAGGTGTCGCCCGATGAGCGCATTATGTATGCCAATCAGAGCTTCTGCGACATGAGTGGCTACACCATGGAGGAGCTGATAGGCAATACCACCAACGCATTATTTGTGCGGGATGAAAAAGTGCAGGCCATCGAGAAAGTGCAGGAGCGACGCCAATCGGGGAGATCGGATGCCTATGAGCTGCAGGTTGTAGACAAACAGGGTAACGAGAAATGGTGGCTGATAAGCGGTGCCCCTATTTTTGATGCCGAGAATAACTTTGTTGGTTCTATCGGGATCCACCTTGACATTACCCAGCACAAGAAGCTGGAAGCGGACCTGCGCAAAGCGAATGAGGATGCGGCAAGTTCGGCGCGGGCCAAGGAGCTGTTCCTTGCCAATATCAGCCACGAGATACGCACACCTATGAATGCCATAATAGGGCTGGGGCGTTTGCTGGCTAAGACGAAGCTGGATCCGCAACAGGAGGCATATCTTGATATTGTGCGGAATGCTTCTGATAATCTGCTGGTTATCATCAACGATCTGCTCGACTTTACAAAAATAGAGGCCGGCAAGGTGATGCTGGAAGATATAGGTTTTGTGGTGCAGGATACGGTTGAGAATACGCTACGGATACTAAGACACAAGGCCGAGGAAAAGGGCATTTCGGTGCGGCGTGTGTTTGATAAACATCTGGCCAAGGTGCTGATAGGCGATCCGTACAGGCTGGGGCAGGTGATCATGAATCTGCTGAGCAATGCCATCAAGTTTACCGACACCGGAGAGGTACTGGTGGAATGTAATGTGTTGGAAGATACGGATGAATCGCAGTTGGTGCAGTTCATAGTGCAGGATACCGGAATAGGGATGAGTGATGAGTTTGTGCGTCACCTGTTTGATAAGTTTACCCAGGAGAATGAGAGTATTACAAGAAGGTACGGAGGAACGGGACTGGGAATGAGTATCTGCCGGCAACTGGTGGACCTGATGGGCGGAGATCTGAAGGTGTCGAGTCAGAAAGGAATCGGTACTTCGATATCCTTTACGCTGAATTTCCGTAAGGGTACTGAGGAGCACTTGCCTAAGCAGCACGCTTTCAATATTGATACGCAGGTGCTGAAGGGCAAATCAATATTGCTGGTGGAGGATAACTCCATGAACCGTGTATTGGCTAATACGATATTGTCTCAGTATGGGGCCGACGTGACCGAAGCGCACGATGGTGCTATGGCGATAGAAATATTGCGAAAGGGTTCGTTCGATCTGGTGTTGATGGATATCCAGATGCCGGTGATGGACGGGCTGGAAGCAACCAAATTGATAAGGGCCGAGGTGGACAGGGGGATACCTATAATTGCATTGACTGCCTATGCCAACAAACACGAGGAACAGAAGTGCCTTGCGGCAGGTATGAATGACTTCATATCCAAGCCGTTTGACGAAGATAAGATGGTGCAACTGGTGGCGCAGTGGCTGGGTCGCGAGTCGAGGATTAAGGAAAAGGTGACCAAGGCCAAAAAGATAAAAAAAGTCTCAGAAGCACTGTTTGACCTTGGAAAGGTGCGTGCATTCAGCGGTGGCGACGAGGACTTTGTGGTGAACCTTGCCGGGTTGTTTGTAGTAGAATCGGTGGCCGGTATGGAAAAAATGGAGTCTGCGTTTGATGAAAAGGACTGGGACCAGGTGGCGGCTATGGCCCATAAGATAAAGCCGTCTATGCACACCTTTGGGGTTACAACGGTAGTGACCGAGTTGGAGCAGATCGAGGCGATGGCCAAACAACGAATGGCCCCCGAGATCATTCGCCCGCATATAGATGCTGCCAAGAAAACGTGTACAGAGGTATTCGCGTCCATAAAAGCACAATTGAAATTGCCGTAGTGTTATATATCGCCGGCTTATTTTCATATTCGTAGTTGACGGCAATATTTTTTTTCTTTGTGCCCCGAAATCATCGGTTTGAGTTGTTGAATATTTATATATGAATAGTGAATTTATTCGTATTATATTTACCTGTAAAGGGAGTGAGTTGAATAATAAAGCAGTTGAGTTGGTGGAGGTTTAATGAGTTGTAAAATGAAGATGTTGTTGCCGAAATGATGCTATTGCGTCACATACCATTTCTGAAGGCAGTGTTCCTGTATTCTTTTACCGCGTTTGGCGGTCCGCAGGGGCACATGGGTATGATGGTGAAGACATTTGTGCAGAAACGAAAGGACCTTACAGAGGATGAGTTGCTTGAGTACAATGCTTTTTGCCAGATGCTTCCGGGGCCTTCGTCAACACAAACAGTGATGTTGATAGGGATGAAGAGGGGCGGTATCCCGTTGGCGCTGCTTACGTTGCTGTTGTGGGTATTGCCGGCAGCGCTGCTTATGGCGGTCTTTTCATTTATAATGTACCATTACCATCTGGGCAAGTTGAGTGAGAACAGGCTGATACTGTTGCAGCCCATGTCGGTGGGGTTTGTGTTTTATGCCGCCGCGCGCATGATGAAGTCCAGCATCAAACACGTGGCCACTGCCAGCATCATGGTGGGCAGTCTGTTTGCGACACTGTTTATTAACTCGCCGTGGGTGTTCCCGGCATTGCTGGTGCTTTCGGGTACTATCAGCAACTTCAGTAATAAGCGTATCCCTACGCCGTTGCAGAAACCCAAGAAGATCAACTGGCTGCATCTGTGGGCGTTTGCTGCCATTTTCATTTTGGCGGGTGTGCTGAGTGAACTGGCGAGGACTGAGTCGTGGCAGCATGGGCGCATTTTCAATCTGTTTGAGAACTTCTACCGTTTCGGGGCGATAGTTTTTGGCGGCGGCCAAACCCTGATGCCTATGATGTACTACCAGTTTGTAAGTCGTCAAGGATATCAGGTACTCACAGCAGGGCAGTTGCTTACCGGGTACGGACTGGTGCAGGCGTTGCCGGGGCCGGTATTCTCCATCTGCTCTTTTGTGGGTGGTATGGCCATGAGTCAGTATGGTGGCATGTGGCAGGCCGCGGGCGCACTGGTGGCTACCATAGCGGTGTTTATGCCCAGTACATTGTTGCTGTTCTTCCTGTTTCCTATTTATGAAAACCTGAAGCACCATGTTATCATCTTCAGGGCGCTGGAGGGTATCAACTCGGCAATAGTGGGTATCATCTGGGCGTCGGGTATCATATTATTCCGTTATATCGCGTTTGATGCATCGCTGTCGTTCGAGTGGTTTCACCTGGTGGTGGCCGCTATCACATTCTCGCTTCTGTATTTTTCAAAGATACCGGCCCCGCTGATAGTGTTGGGGTGGTTGCTGTTGAGTATCGCTTTGAAACTGGGTGTGTAGGTCAGGCCGTGCTATAGGGTGAATTTTGAGGGCAAAGCAGTCTTCGTTGCGGAAAAGTCGTGTTTCCTTATTACATTACACGTTCCAAACTAATACTGTTTTCGATGAAGAAACTACTCATCCTTCCCTTGATGGCGTTTGTTGCAGTTGGTGCAACGGCCAAAAACAAGAAGAAAAAGGATAGCGCGCCGGCAGCGACAACCGGAGCGCCTGCCGCGAAGTCTGACAGCGGCAGTGCCAAAAAAGGTCCTAAGCCATTTAATAAGGTGATCACAGACAAAGCTGTGAGCCGCAAGGGGCTTTTCAGTATCCACAAGGTGGATGATAAGTGGTATTTCGAGATACCCGATTCCATCATGAACCGGGAGATGATAGTGACTACTCGCTACAGTAAGATAGCCGGTGGTGGCGGCGTTTATGCCGGTGAGATGGAGAGTCGCAAGTCGGTATTGTGGGAGAAAGGACCTAACAATAAGGTGTTTCTGAGGGTGGTAACAACGATAAGTGTCGCTGACTCAGTTACCGACATCTTTAAGGCGGTAAGCAACTCCAATATGAATCCGATAGCGTTCTCTTTCGATATCAAGGCATTTGGTAAAGACTCCGGTTCGGTGGTGCTGGACGTGACAGATTTCTTCAATGGCGATAACCAGCCGGTGAGTCTGAGCGCGTTTACTAAACGCAGGTTCAATCTGACCAATCAGGTTGCCGACAGGACCTATATATCTTCCATCAATACCTACCCCATTAATACTGAGGTTAAGGTGGTGCGTACATTCACCTCAACGCCCCCTATGGGGCCGCAGGGTGGTCCCGGCCAGATGCCGAGCGTGACGCTGCCTGCGGCCATGGCTGCAGGCGCGGTGACCATGGAGATCAACAACTCGTTTGTGTTGCTGCCGAAGGTGCCTATGGCCAAGCGTTTGTTCGACCCGAGGGTTGGGTACTTTGCCGATGATTTTCAGGTGTTTGATGACGCGCAGCAAAAGGTGGATGATCAGGTGTTTGCGGTAAGGTGGCGCCTTGAGGTCAAGGATGCTGATATGGAGAAATGGAAGCGCGGAGAGCTGGTGGAGCCTAAGAAGCCGATCGTGTACTACATTGACCCGGCTACGCCGAAGAAGTGGAGGAAGTATCTGATACAGGGTATCAACGACTGGCAGGTAGCGTTTGAACGCGCCGGATTTAAGAATGCTATCATAGGCAAAGACTGGGACTATTCAGACTCAACACTGAACCTTGAGGATGCGCGCTACTCGGTGGTGCGTTACCTTCCATCAGATGTTCCGAATGCATACGGGCCGAATGTACACGACCCGAGAAGCGGAGAGATCATTGAAAGCCACATAGGCTGGTACCATAACGTAATGAAGCTGGTGCATGACTGGTATTTTGTACAGGCTGCAGCGGTAGATGAGCGTGCAAGGAAAATGGTGTTTGACGATGAACTGATGGGGCAACTTATCCGTTTTGTTTCGTCGCACGAGGTGGGGCATACGCTTGGTCTGCGCCACAACATGGGCAGCAGCAGCCGTACACCGGTAGAAAAGTTGAGGGATAAAGCATGGGTGGAAGCACATGGCCATACTGCGTCTATAATGGACTATGCTCGTTTCAATTATGTAGCTCAGCCGGGCGATGCTATCGGTGATGCAGGTATGTTCCCGCGTATAGGTGACTATGACAAGTGGGCGATAGAGTGGGGATACAAGGCGACATTTGCGAAAGACGAGAAGGAAGATCAGAAAATAGTGAACAAGTGGATAGTGGACAGTCTGAAGGCAAATCCGAGGTTGTGGTTCGGAACGGAAACGAACCCATTTGACCCGAGATCTCAGACCGAAGATCTGGGTGACAACAGCATGAAGGCGAGTGAGTATGGTATTGCCAACCTGAAACGCATTGTGCCAAGGTTGCCTGAATGGACGGCTGAAGAGGCTGATAAGTACGAGAACCTGGAGACAATGTATGGCGCGGTAGTGACACAGTATAACAGGTATATGGGTCATGTGCTTAAGAACGTAGGCGGCGTGTACGAAACCCCGAAGAGCGTGGAGCAAAAGGGCGAAGACGTATACGAGCCTGCACCGGTGCAAACGCAGAAGGATGCTGTGGCATTTCTGGGTAAGCAGTTGTTCACTACGCCTGAGTGGTTGCTGGACAAGAACATCCTGAATAAGATCAACAATCCTGTGGCTACCGATCAGGTGACGAATGTACAGGTGAACGTTCTGAACAGTCTGCTTTCTGTGGGCAGGTTGAACAGGATGGCGGTATCTGCCAACCGATTTGGTGCGGCCAAGGTGTACACAACTGATGCTATGATGGATGATGTGAAAGCGCTGGTATGGAGCGAGCTGACATCACATAAGCCGATAGACGGGTATCGCAGGAACCTGCAGAAGGCGTATATCGACGCGCTGAAGCGTATTGTAAATCCTGATGCTGCAATGATGCAGGCGCAAGGAGGTGCTGCCAACGTATGGAACACCGATGGTGTATCGGTTGCGCGTGCGCAATTGCTGGCATTGAAAAAACAAGTTGATGCCGCTATACCGGGTACAAGCGATAAGATAAGCAAGTATCACTTGCAGGATGTATCGGAGCGTATAAAGAAAGCGCTGGACCCGAAAGGATAAAGCGACGCATATGCACAAAAGATAAAGGCGACCGAACGGGTCGCCTTTATCTTTTAGTATAGTTTGAGTAATTACAGTTCGAGGAGAGTTTTTACAGGGTCTTGTCCGAACAGCATAAAATCGGGGTTCTCCAGCAGTTCTTTTACGCGAACGAGGAAACCAACAGACTCACGGCCATCGATGATGCGGTGGTCGTAGCTGAGTGCCAGATACATCATAGGGCGGATCTCCACTTTGCCGTTGATGGCCATAGGGCGATCCTGTATCTTGTGCATTCCGAGGATAGCTGACTGCGGGATGTTGATGATAGGTGTAGACATCAGAGAGCCGAATACACCACCGTTGGTGATGGTGAATGTGCCACCCGCCATTTCATCGGGGGTGAGTTTGCTATCTCTTGCTTTTTTGGCAAGTTCTACAACCTTCTTCTCAATGTCGGCCATGCTCATGCTTTCGGCATTGCGAATAACCGGAACAACGAGGCCTTTCGGAGCAGATACAGCAATAGAAACATCGCAGTAGTGATGGTAAACCAGTGATTCACCGTCAATATAGGCGTTTACTGCAGGCCACTCCTGGAGGGCGATGCAACAAGCTTTTGTAAAGAAAGACATGAAGCCGAGGTTGACGCCATGAGATTCTTTGAAAGTGTCTTTGTAAGCTTTGCGGATCTCCATGATGCGTGTCATGTCTACCTCGTTGAAGGTAGTGAGCATGGCAGTGCTGTTCTTGGCTTCGACCAACCTGCGGGATACAGTCTTGCGGAGGTTGCTCATTTTTTCGCGCTTTTCTTCGCGAGTGAAAGCCTCCGCGCCACCTTTGCGGCCCGGGTTAGCGATAGCGTCCAGTACATCCTGCTTCATGATGCGACCTTTCGAACCTGATCCTTTTACGTCGGCAGGTTTTACTTGTTTGTCGGCCATGATGGCACTTGCAACCGGTGTAGCCTTTGTGTCGGCAGGAAGAGTGGCAGCGGCAGGTGCAGCAGCTTTTTCTTCCTTTGCAGGCGCTGGTGCAGCGGCAGGTGCAGGTGCGGCTTCCGGTGCGCCGGCAGGTTTTGGTGCTGTCTCATCGATAGAGCAGGCAAGGTCTCCGATGTTCAGGGTAGCTCCTTCTTCAGCTTTGATGTGAAGGATACCGGCCTGCTCGGCGTTGAGTTCAAAAGTGGCTTTTTCTGATTCCAGCTCGCACAACACTTCGTCCCTGTTCACATAGTCGCCTTCTTTCTTCAGCCATTTTACCAAGGTGACCTCACTTATCGATTCACCAACCGGTGGTACTTTTATTTCAGTCATTTTCTATCAGGAGTTGCTTTACGGGGGGCGAATTTACCAAAATAAACTGAATCGGCGGGTACTAAATTGGTTCATATCCCATTCGGTACGCCTATTTATCCTGACCGGAAGCTCAGCGACTTTTGTAATGCTTTTCCAATCTTCTGTTGAACTCGGCAGCACAGGGCTCATAGCCGATATTGTATTTTTTTGATCTGAATTTGTAAGGGTTCTTTTTGTTTTGTTTTTGAAAATTGAAAAAATCATAATCTATAGTGGTGATATATGCCACTTGCCTCATTTTGGGATCGTTGATATTAAGTGCTTTTCCATTAGGCTTTCCACCCCAAAATTCCGCTTTTGTAGTGTCCCATTTACGTTTATTGGTCTGCCATTGAGCTATCCCATAGTTTGCGATAAGGAAATAATCATCAGGCTTGATGTTGATGTCGGTTGCCGGCATCAGACTACTATCCAGAAGGATTCCGTCAAATTTCCGTTGTTGTACAGCGTCGAAGTTTGTGTCTATGTAGAAATAGACCGGGCGTACTGAAAAGTGGTCTCGGAAGTCGGCTACTGTCGCCATCATACATTGATAGGCTTCTTTGCGAAAACGCTCCAGTTCATTCATTCTTTTTGATTGTATCAACGCATCTATGCGTCGCTTTTCAGATTTCAACTGAACCAAAACAGCCACAGGATTCTTGTTCTCCTGGAATTCCTGAGCTGATGCATGGAACGAACCGGCAAAAATGAAAAGTGTAACAATTGCAATTTTTATATATCGGGCAGTCATGACGCCCAAAGTTAGTTAGTTTAAGATTGTACGACCGCCAGTCCAAATATTTTAACAGCAGGTATAACAACGGCGTTTTAGGTGCCCTGTTTTTTGATGAAAAGGGTTACTTTTTTAAAAGGTAGGTGATTAAATATTAGTTACTTTCAAAGAAACTATTAATTTTATGGCCTGACCGTGTATTCCGGTCTGGTTTCGTGTGCTGTTTGTTTAAAGCGAAGCGTAATATAGCGACACTTTGGGGCAAGCGGCGGAAAAAACAAAGCAAGAAAAATGAAAATTACAAGGACGATATTCGTTACGACGATACTTACACTAATGGCTTTCGGTGCGGTTGTATATACTTCATGCAGGAAAGACCGTTGTAAGAGGGTGGTGTGCCAAAACGGAGGTACCTGCAATGATGGTTTCTGTTTTTGTCCGTCGGGCTATACCGGTACGTATTGCCAGATCGCCAACGTTTCGTCGATCGCGTTTAAGAACACTACATTCACACCTGTTACTATCATCATCAAGGGTATTGAGTATACCGTTGATACAGGTAAGACCATCACGTTTACCGGCACGAACGGTGATCGCCTGAAGCCAATTGCTCGCACCAAGGGGCTTTATGGTTTGAATGTAACTATACCTATGCCGGATGGTAAGGATTCGATGCTTTTGTATTTTCCGACCCGTTACACGAACTTCATTGAGTTGAAGATACCTAAAGAGTACTTCTTCCTGACTGTAACTAACAATAATCCTACAGAGCCAGAGGTGTCAATGGTATATGTAAATACGCAGCTCGCAGCAGATTCAACTCTGGATGTTGTGACATTGCCAACTCCTATCAAAAACACAGGCAAACCATTCCACATTGGCTATTACAGGGCTTATGTAGATTCGAAGGTAAGATTGGAAAAGACACCAAGGGTATGGAATTATTCCAATCTTTTTGGTCCTGCATCGACTGCCGTACTTAAGGAGAATCAGTTCTACAACGCGGTCCTTCCATAATTTTTCTGTTTAAAGGTTTATTATTGTTTGAGGCAGGCACTTTAAAGTGTACACCTGCTGATGCTTTTTCGTATTTTCACAGACATTGTACTGTAATATGAATATGAAGAAGTTCATTTTCCCGATATTATTTTCGTCGCCGCTGATCGGATTTGCGCAAACGGCTATAACATCTACGGATAGCAATGCCGCAAGGGTGATGATGGGTAACTATGATCCGGCAGTGTATGCCGCGACCACGGTGATCAATGATCCGTCGATAATTGCCGCTGACCTGCGTTCGGCAATTTCGGCCGACTCCTTGCACAAATGGCTTGATGTGCTGGGTAGTTTCCAGAATAGGAATACCGGTTCTGACACGGTATCCAGTGTGCGTGGCATTGGTGCGGCTCGACGCTGGATATTTTCGAAGTTCAGTGAATTCAGCGCACGTAACGATAACAGGCTGATCCCTTCTTACCTGCAATTTGACGAGACCATCTGCGACATGACGCGACACCGGAACGTGTTTGCAGTTCTGCCCGGTACGGACACGAGTGACCGGTCGGTAATATTGATAGAGGGTCATATGGATAGCCGGTGTGCGGGACTTTGCGACACCACGTGTGTGGCAAAAGGTATGGAGGACAACGGCAGCGGTACGGCTCTTGTGATAGAGCTGGCCCGTGTAATGAGCAAGTACAGTTTTAAGCGTACGATAGTTTTTGTGGCCACCACCAGTGAAGAGCAAGGGCTGAACGGTGCGAACGCTTTTGCAGTTTATGCACAGGCGCACGGCATCAAGATAAAGGGCGTGTTGAATAATGATGTGATAGGCGGGGTGATCTGCGGCCACACGAGTTCGCCGCCTAGTTGCCCCGGATTTAAGCAGGTGGACAGCACCCAGGTGAGGCTGTTTTCTTTTGGCGGGTTCAATTCGTTTCACAAAGGTCTGTCGCGGTTCATAAAGCTGGAATACAAAGAAATGCAGTTGCCCTTCGCCACTGTGCCGATGACGATCAGTATCATGACCGCGGAGGACAGAACAGGCAGGGGCGGTGATCATATACCGTTCAGGCAGAAGGGGTTTGTGGCCATGCGGTTCACATCGGCGAATGAGTCGGGAGACGCGAATGTATCCAGTACATCGTATGTGGACAGGCAGCACACCTCCTCAGACAGTATTGGTGTGGATAATGATCTGAACGGGTCGCTGGATGAGTATTATGTTGACTTCAATTACTTGAGCAGGAATACGCTGATCAATGCTAATGCAGCAGCAATGATGGCTTTGGGGCCAAAGACACCTGATTTTGCGCTGTCGGCAGCACCGGGTACGCTTACTGTGAACCTGACCGCCGAGACCGGGTACCCGCAGTATAGGGTGGGGGTGAGGACCACGACCAATGACTGGGATTCGGTGTATACGTTTGCAGGGGGAACCACTACGTTTAATGTATCTGTACCGGGCACGGGTAACCATATTGTAAGTGTGGCATCGGTAGATGATAAGGGAGTGGAGAGTCTGTTCTCGAAAGAGTTGCAGACGAGTGTTGTGGCGGGATTTGATATGGTGCCGGCAAGGAAAGCACCGATAGAGCTGTTGCAGAACGCACCGAACCCTGCGGATGAGGCAACAATGATAACCGTGTTGGTAAACGGGCATCAGGCCTATAAAGAGGCGTTTCTTTCAATAAAGGACCTTAATGGCCGCGAGGTACGCAGGATGCCGGTGTCGCTGGAGGAAGGAGTAAATGAGGTGATCTACGATCATGGTTACAATATGAGCGGCATCTACATCTACTCATTGGTTGTGGATGGGAAAGTGATCGACTCGAAGCGCATGACATTTACCAACTAGAACGTACTTCAAATTAAAAAGATACGGCCGCTTGATGCGGCCGTATCTTTTTGTGGTAAGAACTAATCGGGTATTATTTTTTCTCCAGTATAGTATTGTAATTGACGCCATTTCCTGAGATGCTGACAACATAAGTGCCGCAGCTAAGGCTTGTAACATCAACTGATGCAGTACCATTTGCGTGAGTCATATCAACAGACCTGCTGATAACCTGACGACCGGTGATATCTGTAATAACAACAGATGCAGTACCAGTGCCTGCGTTGTTCCATTTCACGTTCAGTACATTCTCAGCGGGGTTAGGATACACGCTGATGCCAGCATTGTTATTGCTGATAGTACCAACGGCTGAAGTTACCGGAGTGATGGTGAGCGAAAGCGTGTGCTGGATGAAGCTGGCAGTGGTCATAGAAGCCGCGCTGCTGGTGAGCGTGATAGCAGGGTACGGAGTAGTAGCGTAGTTGATCAGCTCAGGGTAGATCTTGATAGGTGTGCCTGTAGGAAGGTTGGTGAATGAGTAGTGACCTGAAGCATCGGTAACGGTGCGTTGAAGTACTGCGCCGGTGCTGTTGTTGACACAGTAGATGAGCAGACCAACTGCAGGGATGCCGGCAGTGCCTTTGTTGGCTCCGGTAGTAACGTCGCCGGCAATGAAACCAGGTCCGGATGTAGTGGTACCGTAGCCCATTGTGATGTTCTTATTGATATCGTGTGTGCCGGCTGTGTGGTAGATGACAGTAGCAGTTCCCCAATAAGCGCTTGCATTGTGGTAGGTAGGGATATATCCTGTACCAGCGATCATTGAATCATCGGCAGATTTTACACGGAATGAATCGGTGCCCATGCCGCAGAAAGAGTAGTGTGCACTTGCTCCTGAAGCGTAAACGTAGGTTGAATCGCAGGCAGTGAGCATGTGTGTAGTTGGGTTGTATTTAATGAGCCACACTTTTACAGGACCATAGAATGGCGTGCCAGTAAAGAGGACATCGCCAGAGATGCAATCGGCTGTTGTAACTGTAACGGTTGTAGTAGCGTAAACAGGGCCTACACAACCTGCAACTGTGTAAGTGATAACAGCTGTACCTGTGGCAATACCCGTTAATACGCCCGAAGTGCTGACAGTAGCAACGCCTGTGCTGCCGCTGCTCCATGTGCCGCCGCTAACAGTGCTGTAGAGCGAAGTAGTGAATCCAACTGCGACTGATGTGGTGCCTGAGATAGTACCCGCAGAACCGCCTGATGTAACAGTAACTGAACGTGTAGTTGTGTAAGGGCCGCAAGGACCCGAAACAGTATGACTGATAAGCGCAACACCTGTTGCGACACCTGTAACAACACCGGCAGAAGATACCGTTGCTACTGATGGTGTTGCAGAAGTCCAAGTGCCTGAGGTAGTTGAAGAAAGTGTGATCGTTCCGCCTACACAAACAGTTGACGGACCTGAAATTGAATCGGGAACTGTACCTGTAACTGTGACAACTACAGATGCGCTACATCCTGTGGAGAGGGTGTAGTAAATAGTTGTGGTGCCTGCATGTGCGCCTGTCACTACGCCGGTAGACGCGCCAACGGTAGCTATGTAGCTTGATCCCGTATACCAAGTGCCGCCGGAGGTGGCACTGGCTAAAGTAATAGATGAGCCAACGCAGAAAGATGAGCCGGCACCTGTAATTGCAGCAGGAGCAGGGTTGATGGTGAACACAGCGGTAGTAGTGGTGGTACCTGTGAAAGTAATAATAGTGGTGCCGGTAGTGAGGCCGGTGAGGATGCCCGTGGACGAGCCAATAGTAGCGACAGTTGGGTTACTGCTGGACCATGTACCTACTGACGAGCCGGGACCGGACGAGTCGAATAATGTTGTAGCGGCACCGACACATGCGGTGTGAGACGTGGGATAGATGACGGCTGAACTTTTTGTTGCCGAGAGCATGCCGATGAGGGCGAATGCGAGGGTTAAGAGTTTTTTCATTTGTTTGGTTTTTCTGTTTTTAAATTGATTTTTGGATTACTGCTAACTATGACGCAGCAGTTTCCGCATTTGTGAGGAACGCCAAAAAAGAAATTTGCTCAGGAGGGTGGGAGCTGATGTTGGTGATAGCTTTGACCGTAGAGGAAAATGGCCGGTGGGGTGTAGTAAAAAAAATACCCCTGCAGAAGCAGGGGTACCATTGATCCTCATTGTTCACTGTTTTTTTATCACATTATCAGCGTAATAGAATAGGCTACTTACTTTACCTGAATGTTAGTAAATGTGATAAATAAATGTTTTTCTAATAAAAATTATATCTCACCCCACGTTACTGCAGACTTGTTTAGCACTGCAATAAGCTCTTTTTCATTTTTCCGGAGTTTGAAGTTAAGGGGAGCGAATGGCCATGTGGCACGCAGGCGGGAAAGGCGATCTTCGGGGGGGAGGAATATGAGCCTGCTTATCCAACGCAGTGGTGCATAGGATCGAAGAACGGATGATACCCTAATGAAGTAGACAATAGTTGCGGGCGTGCATTTTTCGAGTAATTCTGCCACCTCTGCCGGATCGGAAAAGGAAGAAATGCACAAGACCGCACCTGTGGAGGGGTTGAAATAATCGAGCAGGGAACGGTCGGCATGCCAGGCACTGTTGCTGATGGTGCGGGCTGTACGCTCCGTCTCGGACATCTGGTCGGAAAGCGAGATCTGCTGATCGGGTATGAAACGCACTTCCCAGTCTTTTTTGCCCAGCGCGTCATATATAGTCCACACACAGTCTTTATAGTGGTTCAGCATTTCGCGGGCGTAATCGTCATTCAGCCACTGTTTTTGTGTGCGGGCATGAAATGATGCATAAAAGTAGAGGTGTGACGCAAATGGCTCAAACATCTCGGGTACTCGTACTACCAGTTCCCTGTTCTTGGCATATACCTTCCATACAATTCTCCGCACATCGTCGCCGCTTTCAAAGTCTTTATAATTGAGGTATTCTCCGTCTACCCGGCGAAGCTGGTCGATGCGCACCTCCATTGTCTCGGTTGTTTTTGGTTGCGCATCGGCGTCATTGTTTTTTTTGAGGACAGGAGGTTGGTAGAAATGGCCCTGCAAGGGATGAGCTGAAGCCAACGAAAAGATGTGCAGCATGTCCTGAAAGTAAATGAAGCCCCCCTTCAGGTCATATTCTTTTATGTCGGGCAGGTATAGCCGACTTTTGCCTGTGATAGCTGCCCGGCGCAAACTATTCGGTTTTCGCTTGTTGGTGAGCAGGCCAAAACTATCTGTGAGCATGTTGTCGTCATAATACAAACGGCCCTTGACGAATCCCAGGATAGGGCGGAAGATGCCGTCTATACTGGCTGTAAGGAACAGGCGGGGGAGTTTGCCGGCCGATTCTTCCAGAGAGAAATCAACACGAAGGGCGGTTTTGTTGCTTTCGCGCAGCCATGTATAATAAAAATAGGCTGCCAAGGTACTGAACATGGATACAAGGCCGAGCGCTATTACAAACCAAAGGGTGAGCTTGCCCATTAGAATAACGAAGGGGAGAAACGGCGAGGGGTATTCGCCATTGGGAACGGGTTTATACAGTAGCTTAAAACTTGCCCAGGCGGCAACAACATACAATACCGTGTTGATAGTGAACGGGAAGTATTGCCAGTAGTATCTGAGTTTCCATTTGAGCTGTTTCCTGTCCATTCGTAGCCGGGAACTGAAGTATGCGTGAAAGTAGCAAAACGATCTTGTAAAAGTTGTTAATTTTCAATTGTGTGTATGTGGCAAACAGAATTGTATTGTTTAGTGATAGGTGACTAAATTTGCCTGACAGGCACCTAAGTGCCTAACGAGATAGAATGAGCGAACGAATAGAGAAGTTATTGAAATTTCTTGAGAGCAGTCCGAAAGACTGTTTTCTTAACCATGCACTGGCGCTTGAGTATGTAAAGGCAGGCGAGGAGGACCGGGCGCGTACCTATTTTGAGACCAACCTTAGTAACGATCCGCATTATGTGGCAACCTATTATCATTTGGGGAAGCTGCTGGAACGTACCGGTGCAACGGATGCCGCGGTAGCTGTTTATGAGAAAGGGATGGCTGAGGCCAAGGCGGCTAAAGACATGCATAGTTATAATGAGCTTCAGGCGGCTTATGAAGACCTGGTTTATTAATTGACGCTACCAAACGAACAATATTGGGCAATCTGTTGACAGAGTTTTCGAGAGAGTGGGAGAGCAACTTTTCGCACCTGAAAGGGTCACGGGTACTGCTGGCCGTGAGTGGTGGTGTTGATTCTATGGTGATGGCAGAGCTGTTCGTGCGTGCAGGGATAAGCATTGGTGTGGCTCATTGCAATTTCGGGTTGCGTGGCGCTGAATCTGACGGAGACGAACAGTTGGTGCGCGATTGGTGTATTGCCAATGGAGTGCAATGCCATGTAACCAGGTTTGCTACCCGAGAGCGTGCTGAAGAATGGAAGAAAGGAACCCAGGAAACGGCCCGGATATTGCGGTATGAGTGGTTTAATGAATTGGCTAAAGAGTTTGGATATGCAAGGATAGCAACGGCGCATCATGCTAACGATAATGTGGAGACAGTGCTGATGAATATGTTCAGAGGAACGGGACTGAAGGGGATGCATGGCATTCAGCGTGAGCGCGATAATATCATGAGGCCGTTACTGTTTGCAACAAGGGACGAATTAGCCGAATACTGCAGGCAGGAAAGAATAGCGTACAGGGAAGATTCATCGAACGAGTCGGACGATTATCTGAGAAATTCCGTGCGACATAATCTGGTGCCGGTTGCTGAGAAGTTGTTCAGGGACGGTGTGCAACGTGCCAATGATACCATCCGCCGACTGGCTGAAGCGGAGGTGCTTTATGAAAAAGCAGTGGAGCAGGAGCGCAAATCGCTTACAGAACGCAGAGGCAATGATATTTATATTCCGGTAAGGAAACTGATGAAGCGCAAGCCGCTTGAAACAATATGTTATGAGCTTGTGCGCCCTTACGGATTTGCATCGGCGCAGATGCCGGATGTGATGAGCTTGATGGATGCCGCGAGCGGTAAATATGTACTGTCGGCAACGCACAAGATCATCAGGAACAGAGAGTTTTTGATAATTACAAGTCGCACCACGGAGGAGGCTGACATCATTCAGATAGAAAACGTGCCGGCAGAAGTTGCAATCAATACAGGGAAATACTCTTTTGCGGTTGTGCCGGTTCCCGAAGACATGAAGATGCCCGCCAACAAAGTGTTGGTGGATGTGAGTGATGTAACGTTCCCGTTGGTTTTACGCAAGTGGAAGACGGGAGACTATCTCTATCCTATGGGGATGGGGATGAAAAAGAAGAAAGTAAGCAGATTGCTTATTGACATAAAGATGCCTATCCACGAAAAAGACCGTGTATGGGTGCTGGAAAGTGGAAAGCGGATCATTTGGGTTTGCGGGATAAGACCAGACGAACGTTTTAAGGTTAAAGTCGGCACGAAAGAAGTGTTGGCAATTACGATGAGCTGATCTTATGGATTGAGTACTGCATTCAGAAACAGTTTACCGTGAGTGGGGTCGATAACCAGTGCGTAGATCAGTCCGTATACCGCGCCCCAGAAGTGTGCATCGTGGTTCATGGTGCCGCCACCCTTTTTTGCCATGTACGCCTCATAGACCAGATAGAGTATGCCGAACAATATTGCCGGAATACCTATCGGGAGGAAGATAATATACAGCTTGCTCCACGGGGCAAAATAGATAAAGAAGAACATAATGGCCGCAACCCCGCCGGAAGCGCCCAGTGAACGGTAATAGGAATTGTTGCGATGCTTTAAGAACGATGGCAGGGATGAGATGATAATGCCTGTAAGGTATAGGGTGAGGAAACCCATGCCAAGGATAGACTCGGCACTGCTGCCAATGAAATAAAGTGACACCATGTTGAAAATGAGGTGATTCCAATCGGCATGAATGAAACCTGCCGTGAGCAGGCGATAATACTCTTGCGGGTCGTTCATGTAGCGGGGCCACAGAATGAGCTTGTTGATGAGATTCTCGTTATTGAAAGCCGCTATCGAAATAGCAACTGTTATAATGACCGTTATTAAGGTAAATGACATTGCTGAGATGGTCGTTGAAAATGTGTATCAAAAGTAAAGCCTAACTTGGAGAGATATGTAGAAGAGTAGAAGTATTAACAAATTACATAGCATAAAAAAAAACTCCGGCTGATAGCCGGAGTTTTTTGCATATCATAAACAAATATTAATGGCACTTGTGTTTTTCATTACCATCGGCGCAGCAGTTTTTTTCGTGTTTGCCGTTGCGGTAGTGTTTCATTGTATAGTTGTACCTGTAGTAGCGCCTGTTGCGGTATTTCCATGGAGCCGCGTCATCCGGAGCGTTTTTGTAGCAGGTGCAATTGTTGATGCTGTGGTATGAACCTGAAGGTGCATTATCGCTTTCAGTTTCGTTGCCGGCCATGTCGTCGTTGTATGTCCTTTCAGCTTTTTGTGTAGGAGCAGCCATGTTTTCAGCCGGCATTGGTGCAGGTGAAGCAACCGGTGATGCCACTGGTGAAGCAACAGGAGTTGTTGCAGCTTTTTTCTTTGGTGCTTTTCCGGCAGTACCCGATTTTTTTACCGGAGCTTTAGGGATAGTTGCTGATTTTGGTGCCGGTGCTGGTTTTGCAGCTACAGCAGGTTTAGGAGCAGGAGCAGGTTTTGGTGCTTCTGCAGCTTTTGGTGCCGGTGCTGGTTTTGCAACTACCGGAGCCGGCTTCGGTGCCTCAGCTGGTTTTGGTGCTTCTGCCGGTTTAGGAGCCGGAGCAGGTGTAGGTTTTGCTACAGTTGGCGCTGCAGGTTTTGCCACCGGAACAACGGGACGAGCCACCGGAACAGGCATTTTGTTGACCGGAGGGGCCACTTTCTTAACTGCCGGTGCAGGTTTTTGAGCAAATGCGCTACCGCAACACATTGCAGCTACAACAAATAACGGAACAAAAAATTTTGTCATAAGTTTACTTTTGTATTAGCGAAGATATAAAATTTCTTCAATCACAATAGTATCAGCGTCATAATTTCATAGAATGACTTTGTTGTGAGAGGTGTTGGCTTGCAAGTCGCAACTAATGTTTGTTCCATTATTATCTGGTTTTGTCTATTTTGGCGTTTATAACATAATTGAAATATGAGAAAATTTGTCGGTATAGGGGTTGTTTTTATGGCCGTATCTGCCATGGCTTTCAAGGGCGATAACGCAGAGCGTGTGGACATGCATCGTGTGGCACAGATAAAAAAGGAAGGGTTTGGTAACCCGAAGATCATGCAGTCTTTGTTTGAGTTGACAGACGTGAACGGGCCAAGGCTGACGGGTTCTGAAGGTATGAAGCAGGCGGAGGAATGGGCTGCAGCCAAGTTGAGAGGATGGGGATTAAAGAATGTTCATATCGAGCGTTGGGGTGGATTTGGGAAAGGTTGGGAGATCAATAAAAGTTATGTGGCAATGAAGACGCCCTACTATCAGCCATTAATAGGCGTACCGCGTGCATGGACACCTGGTACAGGCGGTTTGATAAGTGGAGACGCAGTGCTTGTGAGGATAGAGAAGGTTGAAGACATGGCGGCCTACACGGGAAAATTGAGGGGAAAAATAGTAGTGCTGTCGACGCTGAACAATGAGACAAAGCCGAATTTTAGTCCGGATGCGCGAAGGTTGACGGATGAGGATCTGCGCAAAATGGATTTTGATCCGCATGCCGAAGATGCGGTGACCAATTTGAGTCAGAAGAAGCCGGTGCCGGCGGCGCCGCGTGTGAACATACGTCCCAAAGTAGATTCATTTTTACGTGCAGAGGGAGCTATAGCTGTACTGAGTGGTGGCAGGGGAACGATGGGTACCGTATTTACTTCTAACGGTTCATCAAGGAAATGGGATGCGCCTACAGTGCTGCCTGAGCTGGAAATGGGCAGCGAGCACCTGGGCGTATTGGGCCGGTTGCTGGATGCGGGTAAAAAAGTGAGCCTTGAACTGGACACACGAACCACATTCCTGACTGAGGATACCACAGAGTATAACGTGATAGGAGAAATACCGGGCACGGATCCTGAGTTGGCATCAGAGATAGTGATGCTGGGTGCCCACATGGACAGTTGGCATGCATCTACGGGTGCAACGGATAATGGCACCGGTACTGTGGTGATGATGGAGGCTGTGCGGATACTAAAGGCAATAGGTGTGAAACCAAGGCGTACCATCAGGATAGCGTTGTGGAGCGGAGAGGAACAAGGGTTGTTGGGGTCAAGGGGCTATGTGAAGAATCACTTTGGTGACCGACTTACCATGAAGCTGAAACCAGCGCATGAAAAGGTGTCTGCCTATTATAATCTGGACAATGGAGGAGGAAAGATACGTGGTATATATATGCAGGAGAACGATGAGGTGCGCCCGATATTTGAGAGTTGGTTTGCTCCATTCAAAGACCTGGGAGCGGGTACTCTTACCATCAGGAATACAGGGTCTACCGATCATATTTCGTTTGACGAAGTGGGGATACCCGGATTCCAGTTTATACAGGACCCTCTGGAGTATGGAACACGTACCCACCATACAAATATGGACTCTTATGACAGGGCAAGCGCAAATGACCTGATGCAGTCGGCAGTGATCGTTGCATCATTTGTATATCATACCGCGATGCGGGATGAAAAACTACCCAGAAAACCATTGCCAAAAGTGAATAAGGCACCTGATAGCTACAAGCGATAAAAGTCTCAAAACAAAAATGGGGGTGGTTTTTCAACCGCCCCCATTTGTTTTCTGCAGATGTTATCTGCTATGGATTGTAGACAAGCTGTGCTGCTGCTGAAGATCCGTCTTCTCCAACAAAGCGACAGTAATAGACTCCTGCGGCAAGATTACCGGGGAGGGAAATTTGTACAGATGGCTGATCGATATTGTATTCGCCCACCACGCGTGCATCCTGTGAAAACAGATACAGTGATCCTTTTGTGCCGGCTGCTACCGTAATGTTGCCTGTAGTAGGGTTGGGGTAGAAGCTAAAGCTGAATTCGGTCTGAACCATTGGTTGGTTATCTGCAGAGCGGCCTGCAACTGAGTTTACAGTAACTGTGCGTGTAGCGAAACAACCTGTAGTAGTGATGCGATAAGTGATGGTAGCATTACCTGCTGATACGCCGGTTACAACACCAGTTGAAGAACCGATCGTTGCGTTGCCGGTACTGCTGCTGCTCCATGTGCCTCCAACTGTTGCGTTGGCCAAAGTGACTGTTGATCCAACATTCACAGTTGCGGTGCCGGTAATGGCAGCGGGTGAAGCTTTTACTGTTAAGGTGAGTTTTTTCGTGCAGCCGTTTGCCAGTTTATACGTGATCGTTGTTCCCCCTGCAGTCAAAGCAGATACGTCACCGTTGGTAGTATTGATCGAAGCAACGGTTGGAGCGCTGCTGGTCCATGTGCCGCCGGTTATAGCATTGGTAAGTGTTGCCGATGTGCCTGTACACAGGGTGGAAGAGCCGGTGATAGCCGCCGGTGCCTGGTTTACTGTTACGATGGCGCTGGTGAAACAACCTGTGGCCGGTATTTTATAAGATACAGATGCTGTGCCTGCTGCAATACCTGTCACCATTCCTGATGTTGAATTAGCTGAAGCAATTGCGCTGTTGCTGCTGCACCATGTACCGTTGCCGCCAACTGTTGCTGTGAGTACGGTGTAAGCACCTTCGCATACTGTGAGGTTGCCGGAAACAGGTGCCGGAAGAGCATTTACAGCTATAGTCTTCACCGCAAAACAGCTTCCGCCGGTGGCGTAGGTGATGGTTGCCCATCCCGCTGATATACCAGTTACGATACCTGTTGCCCCCACAGTGGCCTTTGATGTAGCCGAACTTGACCAGTTTCCACCGTCAATACTATGGCTGAGTGTTATTGTGCTTCCCACACAAACACTTGTTGTGCCGGTTATTGAAGCTATAGTGCTACTCACGGTGACTTGTTTAGCTGTGTAGCAGGTGGCAGAGGTGGCATAGGTAATGATGGTAGTGCCGTTTGCAACTCCCGTCAGTAAACCTGTGGTGCTGTTGATCGTTGCTTTAGCGGTATTTGAGCTGGTCCATGTTCCTCCTGTAGTAGTGTTGCTAAGTGTAGTGGTTGTTGCCGGGCAAACACTTGCGTTACCTGCTATTGCCGGCAGGGCTGTATTTACGGTAACAGTTGTTGTTCTTGCGCATCCGGCACTTACATAAGAGATGGTTGCCGTACCGGAAGTGGTGCCTATAATAGCACCGGTGCTTGCATTGATAGTGGCATTTGATGACGAGCTGTACCAGGTGCCGCCCGCCGGACTGCTGGAAAGTGCTGTTGAAGACCCTACACAAAGTGTTGCAGTGCCTGCTATCGTTGCCGGGAGTGCCTTTACTGTTATAGAGGTAGTAACGAAGCAGCCTTCGCTAACGCGGTATGTGATGGTGGTATTTCCTGCTGCGATCCCGGAAACGACTCCGGTAGATGAATTCACAGTTGCTACCGCTGCATTGGCCGATGACCAGTTGCCACCGCTTACAGGATGAGACAAAGTTGTGGTAGAACCGGCACAGAAAGTGGTTGTGCCTGTGATGGTGGCCGGTGTGTTATCGATCGTCAATTCACGCGTTGCCTTGCATCCGGCTCCGGAAACACTATAAGTGATCATAGTGGTGCCAGTGCCAACGGCAGTTATCATTCCGGTAGTAGCGTTGATAGTTGCGGTTGCAGTGTTGCTGCTTGTCCACGTTCCGCCCGCGGTGGCGTTCGTCCAGGTTGCTGTGCTGCCGAGGCATATTACGTCGGTACCTGTAGGTGCTGTCGGCTGAGTATTTACTGTTATTGTTTTTTGGCGGTAGCAGCCGTTGCTGCCTGTGTAGAAGGCAGTTGCTGTGCCTGCAGTTTGTCCGGTTACTGAACCTGATGTTTCATCGATCGTGAAAACACCAATATCGCTGCTGCTCCATGTTCCACCGGTTGTTGCATCGCTAAGCGCACACGTTGCGCTCTCGCACACAACAGAGCTACCCGAAATAGGAGCGGGGATTGCTTTAACAGTGACGTATAGTGTTTTGTAACATCCTGTTGCCATAGTGTAGCTGATCGTCGTTCCGCCTGCTGTTAATGTGTTTACTGTTCCGGCCGTGCCAACAGTTGCCACGCTTGAGTTGCTTGATGACCATGTACCCCCGGCAACGCTGTTGCTAAAATTGCTTACTTCTCCGACACAGATACCTGTTTCGCCATCTATTGCATCCGGTGTCGGGTTAACAGTGATGTCTTTAGTCTTGTAACAACCTGATGATGCAATGAGGCAGGTAATTGTTGCTGTACCTGCCGAGATGCCGGTTGCCATTCCGGAAGTTGTGTTGATAGTAGCTATCGATGGGTCGCTGCTGCTCCATGTTCCGCTGCCGCCAATGGTGCTATATAAAACTGTATTGGTGCCTGCACAAAATGTGGTAATTCCGGTTATTTCGTCAGGTAACGCATTGATAAATACTTGTTTGGTGGTAAAAGCAGCACCAATTGAGTAGGTGATGGTAGCAGAGCCTGCTGCTACACCCGAGATGTCTCCTGATGACGCATCGACAGTAGCTACCGATGTATTGCTGCTGGACCATGTTCCGCCTGCAGATGCACTGGAAAAGGTCGTAGTTCCGCCGGCGCATATGAAGGCAGTACCGGTTATGGCAGCCGGCGAGCCGTTTACTGTCATGACACCGGTTGATACGCAGCCGGTGGGCGAAACATAGGAGATGGTAGCAGTGCCACCAGATACGGCTGCGAGCTCGCCGGATGGGTCGATCGTTACATTGCCATTCGATGCGCTCCATGTGCCATCCTCAGGCATGCAGGTGAGTGTGGCGGTTGTGCCCGGGAAAATTGCTGCAATTCCGTCTATGGCAGCAGGGGCGCCCACGGTAATATCGGTTGTTGCAAGACAAGTGTTGGGCAACTGGTAGGTAATTGTTGTGGTACCCGATGCAATGCCGGTCATCTCTCCCCATTCATTGATAGTGGCGACGGCGGTATTGCTGCTGGTCCATGTCCCGTCAGTAAAAGCGTTTGTCAGCATAGTTGTAGTTCCCGCACAAATGGCAGATTCGCCCATTATTGCTGAGGGAACCGCATTTACCGTGATTGTTACTGTGGCTGATGTTGGTACACCCAGAACCGTGGCCGACACAGTATAAGTTGTTGTAACTGCAGGCGAAGCTGTAGTAGTGGCGCAAGAGGTGCAGGAAAGCCCGGTTGCCGGTGTCCAGGAGTAGCCAGTGCCTCCTGAAGCAATAAGTGTACTTTCACTGCCCAGGCAGATCGACGTTCCTGCGCTAACTGAAAGGCTTTGTGCGGAGGCGCGGTTAAATCCTGCGAGCAGTACTATCACTGCGAGGATATTGAGAATCAGATTTCTTGTTTTCATTTCTATATTATTTATTGTGTAGTTGAAATAATGTATT
>JAEUVY010000010.1 GCA_016786565.1 Flavipsychrobacter sp. | reverse complement strand
ACGTTGCTCTGCGCAGGTTTGCATTCAGCCACCTGTTCCACCATCGTGGTCAGTTGAGCGTATACCTACGCTTGCTGGATGTACCGGTTCCGGGTATGTACGGACCAACGGCGGATGAATAATAAAAACACTGCGGCAACTTTTGTTGCCTGTAAAATCATAGACGAAGGCAGCCACGATGGCTGCCTTCGTCCGTAAAGGGATAATATTTTTCAGGCAGACCGGGATTTTACAACGAACATTTTATTATATTTGTTTATGCCCATCCGTTTAAGATCTACTATATCGCCATTAATACTATTGTTTCTCCTGACCCGGATCTCATTTGCACAGGATTATCGTTGCATCATACCCGGCACAGAAAGCTTCTTCACAACCAACAAACATTACCTTAGGGGAATCAGGATAGATTCTGTGCATACCTCCGGAAGTACTACCATATTGTTTCCATACCGGAGTATGCGTGGCAATTCTTTCTACGGAATGTCCACTATGTCTGCAGGAGGCGCATGGGTGGGCGACAAGATATTTGTGCTGCCCGACGGCACCTATCAATTCATCAATATATGGAACGATACGGTGTTCATACGATCGCAGGCAGAATTGGGCGAGTCCTGGGTCTTCTACAGCGACACTTCTAAGATCTATTACCGTGCCCAGATGATCGGAAAAGTGGCGCGCCTCGTGGACGGATCACCGGATACGGTAAAGTCAATACAAGTTAAGGCTTATCACCGAGACACGGGCTATATTCCTTCTGAACCTTCCAATCTATTGCGGGTGGGCATCAGCAAACAATACGGATTCTACGAGTTGTTTGATTTTTTTACGTTCCCGCACAGGCTTCTTCGACCGAATCTTGACAGTTATCCTTCGGGCATAGTGGATGATACTGTTGACGCGTGGTTCATTAACTGCGGAAGTTCTCAGCAGTTCAAACGAATAACACTCAAAAATCCGATGTGGACAGAAATGCACGACTTCGAGCCGGGTGACCTATTTGAGTATAAGGGCACCTGCGACGGCGGAGGCATGGATTGTATACAACTGACGTTGGATAGTTGCATCGAAAAAGAGCTACTGCCAACGGGGGTGATCCGTTACACATTCGCAAGGCGCATCAGCATAGAGAGATTCCCCAAGACACCCGCGAACCCGGTGGTCTTTCTGTCTCAAACGAAAGTGATAACCGCAGACACTACAAAGTTTTATGTGGCAACACCCGGCATTATGCCCGAGGAAAAGGGGGTAAATGCAAAATCGTACTACGACCCATATGATACCATTTGTACAGTAAGTCCTGCAGTATGGGGTTCATCGGGTTTGGCGTTCTATAAACCGGAACCATGTGGCACCTATGGACGTCATAAAGTTGGCTACGGAAAAACGATGCACTCCCATTGTATTGATTGGGGTGGTCCTCGGCATGATCACTGGGATATGATATACTCCAGGAAAATGGGGGTTTCCTGCGGTAAAAGACAAGAGTTCCCGACAGCGGTTGAGACTCACGTATTAGAGCCGGGCATGAGTATATTGCCCAACCCCGCCAGCGAAACGTTGCATATTACGTTTGCAAAAGACGGAGTGTATCATGTGTCGTTATTTAACGCTGTCGGACAACGAGTAAATATTGTGAGCAACAATGGAGAGAGTTCTGTTTCTGTGGAGGTAGGTACAATACCGGATGGGATGTATCTGGTGGTAGTGACCGATGAAGAAGGCAACAGGCATGCTGAACGGATCTCGATAGTTCATTGATAGTGGCGGATACTGAGGAAACCCAAACAGGCAGTGTATTTGTATGAGGAAACGAATCAAGGCAATAGATCCGATCTGACATGAACAAAATTAACTACCTTTAATTGAAGTATCCTCAACTCTATACCCAATGAAAAATATCCTCTTTCTTACATTCATCTTTCTGATGTCGCTACCTGCACAAGCGCAAAACTATGACTTCATACAACCCACCACGAAACACTATTTCAGAAATGCCGAAAGCTACATTCGGGGAATCAGGATCGATTCGGTGAGGACGTATCCGGATTCGGTTGTTTATCATCCTTTCCGAACAGTAAGAAGAACTTACCTGTCATCGCCCGCCTACGACACGGCCGGTGGGTGCTGGTTAGGGAAGACGATCACAAGGTTGCCCGATGGCACACACTATTTTGAGACGTTCAGGAAAAACAGATTGATACTGAGATCGCAGGCCAATGTAGGCGACTCTTGGATATGCTATGAAGACACCACAAGAGTATTTTATAAAGCGTATCTATCAGCCCGATCAACAAGAGAGATATATGGAGTTACTGACTCAGTAAAAGTGTACACGTTTAAGGCTTTTGACCGCGACAGCGGTTTCATACCCTATGATCCGGCAAACTACTCTTCGATAACGGTATCAAAGAGCTTTGGACTCTACGATGCTTTTGACATATTCCTTTTTCCACAGCGGCATTTTGCATCGGGGATCTACTATGACTTTTTCTATAACAAAACCTCCTCAAAACAGTTCCGGCTGATTCCGCTCCCGACTGTAACGAACTACGAAATGTATGATTATCATACAGGCGACGTCTATTCCAGAATTGAGGGCTGTGCTTCCTCGTGGGAAGGGAACATACAAACAATAGACACAGTGGTTTCGATAGACACGAGTACACCCGGAGCAAGGGTGTATTACTCCAATGGGAACAGAGACGTCTATTGTGGCACTCCACCAATAGGACACAGCTATTACCCGTCAAACCGATCGATAGTGGTAACGGCGGGAATATTCCGATTCCTTGACTCGGTGCTGATGCCTGAAGAGAAAGGGATAAGAGGATTGTACTACTATGACCCCGGCGATTCAATTTTTTGTTTCAAAAGCCCGAAATACTGGCGACGGATGGGTGGAGCAACTGAATTATATGGAGGATGTGAATGGGGAGATATCTATAAAATAGGTATGGGCCAGCTCCAGGAATCGAAATGTGTTTACTACTATGGTGGCCAGGATGAGCGAGGATATAGAATTACATTGGTAAGAAAAGTCGGCACTCCATGTGAAGCTACTGTGAACGTGGCAGACATTGCGGGACTTGGACAGCCTAATGGCATTCAGATCTCCCCCAACCCGGCAAATGAAACCGTAACATTAAGATCAACTGTATCGGGAGATTTCACACTGTCGCTCACCGACTGTGTGGGCAGGGTGATCCGAAACGAAAAATGCACTTCCAATACTGTTACGATTAACTGCGAGGGAATTCCGGCCGGCCTGCATCTCGTACATATCATCGACAGCAAAGGGCAACGCTACACCGGAAAACTACAGGTAAATCACTAACTGAACCATGAGAACAATACTATACCTCCTGCTATTATTGTGGTCGGCAGTAGCCAGCGGACAATCCTTTCAGTGTTATAAATATGGCCAGGAAAACTACTACTCGAACAGCTATGGTTACCTACGCGGAATAAGGGTAGATTCGGGATATACGTCACCTGACTCCCTTGTGTTGCACCCGTACAGGTCTCCCCGATGTACGGAGCCTCTGTCTGCCGGAAGTTCGCGCCACATGGACACAGCAGGTGCGAGTTGGCTGGGGCGAAAGTCAGTGCTGTTTCCCGATGGAACATTCTACACCCTTAACATGTGGGGCGACTCCATCATCATAAAGACGAGAGCGGCAATTGGAGACTCGTGGATGTTTTATCACGACAGCACGCAGAGGAGGTACCTGGCTGAAGTGACCGGAAAATCTGTGATGTCGGTACTCGGCGGACCTGTAGACTCCATTCGCCGTATCACCATCTACGCCTACGATGATACCGGACTCGTGCCGTCAGACCCATTGACCAATTTTGAGCTGATCATTACGGGTAACAGCGGATTCTATCAGATATTTGATCTGTACACGTTCCCGTACCATCCGCCCGGGCAGCCCTATGTGCGGGGCACTGACTATTTTTTAGATAAAGTAATGTCACAGGCAACACCGCCGGGTATCACCAGAGACAACTTCATATTTACGAGGTGCAACCCTACCCCATTCCCCAACAACAATCATCTGTATTCCTTTGCGTTGAAGGATAAGTTTGAGTATGCAATTTCCGACCATTCGCACCCGGGTAATGGTACGTATCCCTATCGGTACTGGTACTTCAATATTGACAGTATTGCACCAATATCGGGAGGGTTTGAATATAGTTACTCGGGATGGATGGCCACACAATCCTACTCCGGTGCCTATGTACCTAATTTCAAGTATCCCTATACCAAAGAACCCGTAAACGGAAAATTCGGGTACTACTTAGGGAACTTTACAGACCCAACCATTTTGCCCGAAGAGCATCGAAAGAAAGACATTATATACTATTTCCCCGACGGACGAAAGCCTTGCAACATTATGAAAACGTATGGCAGTGAAGCATCAAAAATTGATGATACAACCTGGCCTGACATAAATGACTTTGACACCTACATTCGCTACGACTTGCTGAGGCACGGACTATCGAACCACAAACGCGTGATCAGTTCGATCTCAGAGTACTATGATACTGTACTGATACACTGCTCATCGGTTGGCAGTTTCAGCGAGGGTGACAGATGCGGTAAACTATTTGATCCGACTTTTGTTGATCTACTACCCTCAAAAGGTGACGTAGCATTCACCGTAACGCCCAACCCGGCCAACGAAACGCTGCACATTACATTTGTTGCAACAGGTGCCTACACGGTCTCTGTTGTAAACTATATGGGACAAAGTGTTGCGTCAGTGAACAGCAGACTTGAGAACGAGATAACCCTCGACGTGAGTAGACTCACCGCCGGTGTCTATGTGCTTGCAGTTACCGATAGCGACGGCAACAGGCACACACAACGGATCTCGATAGTCCATTGACGGGTAACACAGACATAGTACCGGAATGTAACCAAGGCCTAAGCCGGTCGCACGCCCCACTCGCTGCGGTGTTTGCGTAACGGATGCTCCTTCGACTTGTTGAAGATCATCATGCCATTTTCCCGACCGGCACGGCGCTCGCGCTGCTGATCTTCGGGCATGTTCTTCTCTTCCATACATTCGGTGCTGCAGCAACCTTCCAATCTGGCGGCGCAGGCATCGCACTGAATAAACAGAAGGTGACAACCATCGTTCTTGCAGTTGGTGTGTGTATCGCAAGGGGTGCCACATACATGACATTGGGCCAGCACGTCGTCGGTAATGCGCTCACCAAGGCGCTCATCGAATACAAAGTTCTTTCCTTTGAATTTTAGCGGCAATCCCTGCTCCTTCGCTTTGCGTGCATACTCTATGATACCACCCTCTACGTGAAACACGTTTTTGAATCCGTTGTGCAGCATCCAGGCACTGGCCTTTTCGCAACGGATACCACCGGTACAGTACATGATGATGTTCTTATCCTCGTTGCCACGCAGCATGTTTACTGCCATAGGCAACTGATCGCGGAAGGTATCTGAAGGGACCTCTATCGCGTTCTCGAAATGGCCCACTTCATATTCGTAGTGGTTGCGCATGTCTACGATAATGGTACCCGGCTTTTCGGCCAGGTCGTTGTATTCTGCCGCTTTGAGGTATTGGCCGGTTCTGGACATATCGAAAGTAGGATCTTCGATACCATCGGCTACCACCTTTGGCCGCACCTTCATGCGCAATACCCAGAACGACTTCCCATCGTCATCAACGGCTATGTTCAGCCTGATGCCGTTGAGCTCGCGAGCGGCTGCATACAAGGCTTCTTTAAACGCATCGAAGTTGGACGCAGGCACGCTGATCTGACCATTTATGCCTTCGTGTGCTATATACACACGACCAAAGACATTCAGCTTTGTAAAAGCTATGTAGAGATCATTCCTGAATTGAGCCGGATCGGCAATGGGGAAATACTTGTAGAAGGATACTGTGGTACGTGGCTCTGTCTCTGCCAACATACGCTGTTTCAGTTCCTCATTATTCACGCGGTTGTGTAACACTGGCATGGTGTACCTTCCTTTTTTTGGTTAATGAGGCGGCAAAGGTACGAAATTCAAAAAACATTATCCATAGGCACGGTGGCGGTGCAACGTCAGAGCAGGGGATTGCGACGCCCCAGCAGGACATAACGTTTCATGTTCATCCAAAAGGCAAGGACCATATACACGATGAGGGGCGACCCAAGAGTGAGGAACGATATGTAAATGAACCACAGGCGGATGCGCGAGGTAGCGACACCCATGCGCTCCCCTATCTCGGTGCAGACACCGAAGGCTTTCCACTCGATAAAGTCTTTAATGTCGTAGAGCTTATACATATTGCTACAAAAATAGATAATTATGCAATCACGGCAATATTACAAAATACTGAAGTTTTCAGGAAAAGTAGGAAATGATAAATTTTACGGCATCGGCGCGAACTTTTGAATGGATGTGATACATAGTCAGTAATTTTGCACTCTGTCAGCATCACACCCTGCTTTCCCGCAACATGCAGTTTACCATTCACAGTCCTTATAAGCCTGCCGGCGACCAACCCGAAGCCATAAGGCAACTAACAGAAGGTATACAGAACGGAGAGCAATTTCAGACACTGCTGGGTGTGACGGGATCGGGCAAGACATTTACAGTTGCCAACGTTATTCAGAAGACACAGAAACCAACACTTGTGCTTACGCACAACAAGACACTGGTGGCTCAGCTATATGGCGAGTTGAGGAACTTCTTCCCTGACAATGCCGTAGAATACTTTGTGTCTTACTACGACTACTACCAGCCGGAAGCATACATACCCACATCGAATACTTACATAGAAAAAGACCTTTCGATAAACGAAGAGCTGGAGAAGCTGCGACTTCGCGCCACTACCAGCCTGCTGAGTGGCCGCACCGATATAATTGTTGTGGCATCGGTGTCGTGTATATACGGTATCGGTAACCCAACAGATTATGCGGCGGGTATCATTCGCTTCAAGAAAGGCGATAATATGGGCAGGAACCAGTTTCTGCACAAACTCGTGAACTCGCTGTACAACCGCAGTCAGGGCGACTTTACTCGGGGCACATTCAGGGTGAACGGAGATACGGTGGATATCAATCTGCCCTACGTAGACTATGGCTATCGCATTACCTTCTTCGGCGATGAGGTGGAAGAGATAGAGAGTTTTGAACCGGACTCGGGTAAACGTATAGGTACTATGGAGGCAGCAGCCATATTCCCGGCCAACCTTTACGTAGCACCGTCGGGGCAAATGGGACAGATCATCCATGAGATACAGGATGAGATGACCGCGCAGGAAGCGTACTTCAAAAGTCAGGGCAAATTTGTTGAGGCACAACGGATAAGGGAACGCGTGGCCTATGACCTGGAAATGATACAGGAACTGGGTTACTGCAGCGGCATCGAGAACTATTCGCGCTTTCTGGACAGGCGCAAACCCGGAACCCGCCCCTTCTGCCTGCTCGACTATTTTCCGGATGATTTTCTACTGGTGGTTGACGAAAGTCACGTGACCATACCGCAGATAAGCGGCATGTATGGCGGCGACCGATCGCGCAAGATGAATCTGGTGGATTATGGATTCCGCCTGCCATCGGCACTTGACAACCGTCCGCTCAACTTCTATGAATTTGAAGGACTGCTATCGCAAGTGATATTTGTGAGCGCTACCCCCGGAAAGTATGAACTGGAAAAATGCGGTGGCGTTGTGGTGGAACAGATCGTGCGTCCTACAGGTCTGATAGAGCCGCCTATACAGGTGCGCCCCAGCATTAATCAGGTTGATGATCTGCTGGACGAAATAGACAAACGTGTAAAAGACGGCGGCCGCGTGCTGGTGACCACACTCACCAAACGAATGGCGGAAGAGATGGATAAGTATCTTAAACGCATCAATATCCGCTCAAAGTACATCCACTCAGAAGTTGATACGCTGGAACGCGTGGAGATCCTTCGCGACCTGCGACTGGGCAACATAGACGTACTGGTGGGCGTGAACCTTCTGCGTGAGGGACTGGATCTGCCGGAAGTATCGCTGGTGGCCATTCTGGATGCAGACAAAGAAGGTTTCCTTCGAGACGAACGATCGCTGACACAGACTGCAGGCCGCGCGGCCCGTAACGTGAACGGACTTGTGATCTTCTATGCAGACAAGATCACGGACAGCATGCGTCGTACGATGGACGAGACCGACCGCAGGCGCGAAAAACAAATAAAGCACAACACGGAACACGGTATAGTGCCGCGCACTATTCAGAAATCGGTGCAGGAGATAATGCTGCAGGGATCGGTGCTAGACATAAAGGGTTACAACGAAACAAGTCCCTATGCCGTTGCAGACACCGCAATGCCTATAGCCGCTGAGCCAACCAGCACCTACCGCACTGCAGCACAACTGGACAAGCAGATAAACCAGACCAAAAAGGCAATGGACAAAGCCGCGAAAGACCTCGACTTTATGGAAGCCGCGCGCCTTCGCGATGAACTCTTTAAGTTGCAGAAGGAAAAAGAAGCAATGAAATAAAAGCAATTCCCAACGGCTCATATTCGTCAATAGCTTCCCCCTGCAGCACGCCCGATATTTGTTACGCTAAAAGTATGTGAAATGAACACCTCAAGCCCATATATTAGCTAACTTCGAAGATCGATCATCTCAACTAAGACAGAATCATGAAATTATCATTCCACGGTGCCACCAGAATGGTGACCGGCTCCAAGCACCTGCTGCACATCAATGCCGATAAAAAGATATTGCTCGACTGCGGGCTATTTCAGGGAATGGGTAAAGACACCGGGAAACTGAATGAAGACTGGGCATTTGACCCAAAGGAAATATCGCACGTTATCATCTCTCATGCCCATATTGATCATACAGGTCTGCTGCCAAAGTTGGTGAAAGACGGGTATAAGGGAAAGATCTATTGTACGCCAGCCACCGCTACTCTTGCCAAGATACTGCTGGTGGACTCGGCGCGCATTCAGGAGGCGGATATACGCTATGCCAATAAACGCAGACAGCGCGAGAACAGGGAGCTTATAGAACCGCTGTATACCGAAGATGATGCCGAGAGAGTATTTCCTCTTTTCGAAACCATACCCTACAACGAGCCATATACAGTGGACAAAGGCGTGGAACTTACCTTCACCGACTGCGGCCATATTCTGGGCAGCGCAGCGGTGAATCTGCAGATACGTGAAAAAGGAATCACTACCCGACTCACCTTTAGCGGCGATGTGGGCCGTTACAGGGACATGATATTGCGTTCGCCGCAAACCTTCCCGCAGGCCGATTACATTATTCTCGAATCGACCTATGGCGATAAGCTGCACGACCTGATGTCTACAGCCAATGACAAATTGCTGGATCACATTATTGAGACGTGTGTCAAAAAAAGAGGTAAGCTGGTGATACCTGCTTTCAGTTTGGGTCGCACGCAGGAGATACTGTACATGCTGAACCGACTGGAACTGGAGAAGAGGCTGCCCGATCTCAGCTACTATGTGGACAGTCCGCTGTCGGTGAACATAACAGAAGCGGTGAAAAGGTATCCGGGCTGTTTCAACTCATCGGTGCAGCACTACCTGAAGAACGACGATGATGTGTTCTCTTTTAAAGGTCTGCAACACATAGAAGACGTGCAGGATTCGATAAAACTCAATGACTCTAAAGAACCCTGCGTTATCATATCAGCATCGGGCATGGCGGAAGCAGGCAGGGTGAAACACCATATTGCCAACAACATATCGGACTCAAGAAACAAGATACTCCTTACCGGCTATTGCGAACCGCAGTCGCTGGGCGGACGGTTGAAACGCAATCCATCTGAGGTGACCATATTCGGCAAGCCGCATATTGTGAAAGCTGAAATAGCCGAAATAACCAGTCTGAGTGCCCATGGCGACTACGAAGACATGAGTCAATGGCTTGCCTGCCAGGATCCGCGCCAGGTGAAAAAGGTATTTCTGGTGCATGGCGAGTATGAAGTGCAGCAAAATTTCAAGGAGCGCCTGATACGGAAAGGTTTCATGGATGTGGAAATACCAGACCAACATACGGTTTTCGGCATATAACAATTGAAAAACACCTGAAACGCGGGATAACAGAAGCAAACTACCGAAGTGATATTTCACTAATTTTGCAACCTTATTAATTGAAACATGGGATTATTCGACAAACTTTTCAAGCGTAACAAAGAACAACAGGAGCAAAAAGAAGCGCTTGATCAGGGTTTGCAAAAAACTAAGGAGGGCTTCTTTTCCAAGATAGCGAAGGCTATAGTGGGCAAGGACAAAGTGGACGAAGAAGTACTTGACCAGGTGGAGGATGCCCTCATTGGTGCCGATGTAGGTGTTGACACCACGGTAGCGATCATTGACCGCATTGAAAAACGTGTTTCGAAAGATAAGTATCTGGGCACTTCTCAACTGAATGAGATACTTCAGGAAGAGATAATGGGGATGCTCACCAGCGCTCCGTCCAACGAGTTTGCAACATTTGATATTCCTGCCGGTAAGAAACCATACGTTATCCTTGTTGTGGGTGTGAACGGTGTGGGCAAAACAACCACCATAGGCAAGCTGGCGCACAACTTCAAGAAGAACGGCAAAAGCGTATTGCTTGGCGCGGCTGACACCTTCCGTGCGGCGGCAGTGGACCAACTGACAATTTGGAGCGACCGTGTGGGCGTGCCGATAGTTAAAAAGGAAATGGGCAGCGACCCGAGCTCTGTAGCGTTTGACGCTGTGCAGAGCGGTATTGCGCGCGAGTCGGACGTGATCATTATAGACACGGCGGGGCGCTTGCACAACAAGTCTTACCTGATGGATGAATTGGGTAAGATACGCCGCGTGATAGGGAAGAAAATGCCGGACGCACCTCATGAAGTACTGCTTGTACTGGATGGCAGTACCGGCCAGAACGCTATAGAACAGGCAAGGCATTTTACAGCCGCTACCGATGTAACCGCAATCGCTATTACCAAGCTTGACGGTACAGCAAAAGGTGGTGTGGTGCTGGCTATCGCTAATCAGTTCAAGATACCGGTGAAGTACATTGGTGTTGGTGAAAAGATGGAGGATCTGCAGATCTTCAACAAAGCCGAGTTTGTAGACAGCCTCTTCAGCCTGAACAAATAATCCTACTCTCAGCAATACTCTGATATCAGCATATCGCGTAGCAGCTCCATGCCTACTGTGGCAGGATGCTCTATGGGTATCACATTCCGGTACCGATTCACTTCGGGAATACGCTTGTCCACTACGTACTTGCTCACCTCATCGCGCACATAATCAACCAGGCCCGCTGCAGGATATACCGCCAATGAAGTACCTACGAGCACAAAGATGTCGGCCTCTTCCATAAAAGGAATTGCATGTTCTATCATGGGCACAGGCTCTTCGAACCACACTACATGCGGCCTCAACAGCCCACCGTCAGGTGCCTTTGCACCGTGTTCTATGTCGCTGTGAATAGGATACAGAACATGCTCGTTGCGATCGCTGCGCATTTTAAGTATCTCGCCGTGCAGATGAAGTACGTTCCTCGCCCCGGCGCGCTCGTGCAGGTCATCTATGTTCTGTGTGACGATATGCACGTCGAAGTGTTCCTGTAACTGCGCCAGTACTGTATGCGCTGCATTTGGCGATGCTGCCATCACATCGCGGCGACGCATGTTGTAGAAGTCCTGCACAAGATTGGGATCCCGACGCCAGGCACGTGGTGTGGCTACGTCCTCGATCCTATAGCCCTCCCACAAACCATCGCTATCCCTGAATGTCCGCAAACCACTCTCAGCACTGATGCCGGCACCCGTGAGCGCCACAAGTTTCAATTTTGACATAGGAATCCTTTATGAAATAAAGTTACAGAGAACCTGAATTGCCCACAAAAAACTGCCGGCACCACAATGGGTACCGGCAGACAATTTTCTGAGTCTTCTTTATCAGCGTTATACGCAGATGGTATTACCAACCAAGCAGGTAAGCGAAAATGAGCGGAGCCACAATAGTAGCATCGCTTTCCACTATGAACTTAGGCGTGTTGATATCCAGCTTGCCCCATGTGATCTTCTCATTAGGCACGGCACCGCTGTATGAACCATAAGAAGTCGTGCTGTCGCTGATCTGGCAGAAATAGCTCCAGAACGGCACATCATGCCATTCCAGGTCCTGGTACATCATAGGCACTACACATATCGGGAAGTCGCCTGCTATGCCACCACCGATCTGGAAGAAGCCTACACCCTTTCCGGCTGAGTTATTACGATACCAATCGGCGAGCCATATCATGTACTCTATACCGCTCTTCATGGTAGATGGTTTCAGTTCGCCCTTGATGCAATATGACGCGAAGATGTTGCCCATAGTGCTGTCTTCCCATCCCGGAACGATGATAGGCAGATTGCGCTCTGCGGCAGCGATCATCCAGCTGTGTTTCGGATCGATCTCATAATCAGGCTTCATTACCTCGCTGAGCAACAGCTTGTACATGTACTCGTGCGGGAAATAACGTTCGCCCTTGTCTTCGGCGTCCTTCCATATCTTGTAGATGTGGCGCTGTATGCGACGGAACGCTTCTTCTTCGGGTATGCAGGTATCTGTAACACGGTTGAAGCCCTGCTCCAGCAGTTCCCACTCTTCCTTCGGACTGAGGTCGCGGTAGTTGGGTACACGCTTGTAGTGCGTATGCGCTACGAGGTTCATGATATCCTCTTCGAGGTTCGCACCTGTGCAACTGATGATATCTACCTTACCGGCACGAATCATTTCTGCCAGAGAGATGCCGAGCTCGGCGGTACTCATGGCACCTGCAAGTGATACCAGCATTTTACCACCCTCGGTGAGGTGTGTTTCATATCCTTTGGCAGCATCTACCAGTGCAGCCGCATTGAAGTGGCGGTAGTGGTGCTGAATGAATTGAGAGATCGGTCCTTTGTTCATTACTTTACTTTATAAACGGTTATTGAATTGTTGATTTTCTGAAACTAAAAAGCAAGCAGGGACACTGCATGCTTTTCAGTAATTGTAGTATGATGAGCTTGTATCTTACGCTACAGTCTCAGTTTTTGCAATGAATTGTTTCACCCATTCTGTAGTGATCGACTTCGGACG
This sequence comes from Flavipsychrobacter sp., assembly GCA_016786565.1. Classification (GTDB taxonomy): domain Bacteria; phylum Bacteroidota; class Bacteroidia; order Chitinophagales; family Chitinophagaceae; genus Nemorincola. The sequence continues at coordinate 1,888 of JAEUVY010000010.1, read as the reverse complement.
CTCGATAGGGAATCCGAGGGCACGATCCCAGCAAAGGCTTGCCAGTACACCCAGGGCGCGAGACACACCGAACAGCACTGTGTAGAAATCTTCTTCTACAAGACCGTAGTGCTTCAGCAATGCACCTGAGTGCGCGTCCACGTTAGGCCATGGGTTCTTGATCTTACCGGTTCCTTCCAGGATCGGTGGTGCAACTTCATACACGTTCCATACTGTCTGAACAGTAGGATTGTCAGGGCAATGACGTTTTGCAAACTCCATCTGCGCGGTGAAGCGCGGATCGGTCTTGCGCAGAACCGCGTGACCATAACCCGGTACTACCTTACCTTCAGTGAGTGTCTTACGGATATAGTCAGCTATCTGATCTTTACTTGGCTGATTAGTGTTCAGTTCGCTGCACATTTCTTCTATCCAACGGATAACCTCCTGATTGGCCAGACCATGCAACGGACCTGCCAGACCGGTCATACCTGCAGCAAATGCGAGGTAAGGATCGCTGAGCGCAGAACCTACCAGGTGTGTTGCATGTGCAGAAACGTTACCACCTTCGTGATCTGCATGGATAGTGAGGTACAGACGCATCAATTCTTTGAAAGACTCGTCTTCATAACCCAGCATGTGAGCGAAGTTGGCGCTCCAATCCAGCATACCATCGGGCTGAATGTGGTCGCCGCCTTTGTACTTGCGACGGTAGATATACGCGGCGATGCGTGGCAGGCGCGCGATAAGTGTCATTGTATCTTCGTAAACATAACCCCAGTATTCTTTCTTGCTGATACCCTCGCCATATGCTTTAGCAAACTTAGACTCGGTCTGCAATGCAAGTACCGCAGCTGTGAACTGCGTCATTGGGTGAGCAGAAACAGGGAAAGATTCGATCACATCGAACACATAGTTCGGAACGTGTGAGCGACGTGCCCATGTAGCTGATACATGCTCCACATCTTCCTGCGTAGGCACCTCGCCTATCAGCATGAGGTAGAAAAGACCTTCAGGCAATGGCTCGCTGCCACCTTCGATCTTTGGTAGTTTTTCGCGCAGTTCCGGAATAGAGAAACCACGGAAACGGATACCCTCGTTCGCATCAAGCAACGAAGTTTCTGTAACCAAGCCAGTGATGCCACGCATACCCTGGTATACCTGTGCAAGCGTTACGTCCTCTATTTTCTTGTTGCCATACTTCTCAAGAATACCTTTGATCTCTTTGCTTTGCAGATCCGCTTTTTCCTTGAAACTGTCTTTTATGTAGCCCATAGATTATGTTTATTCAGTAACGGGATTGTTTTTTTCGCACACAAAGGTAAGGAAAACAGTACCTAAAATGTTGTATTCCAAACTTATTTAAGCATAACATGACATTATGTTTTCATAGCCATCTTCTATCGCGTGGGGCGGGTGTTTCGGGGGTGCAGAAAGTGGGATATTTTGCGCGCCAATGGATAAGGTGAAAAAATATTTGAAAATGGTTTTGGCAAAATGAAAACTGCATGTATCTTTGCAATCCCAAAAGCAACGGGAACAATGCAAATGGGAGCATAGCTCAGCTGGTTCAGAGCATCTGCCTTACAAGCAGAGGGTCCGCGGTTCGATCCCGTGTGCTCCCACAGAAAGCCTCGCAACTGCGAGGCTTTTTTCATTTTATGCCATATCTCGTTTACATTCTGCATTCGGCCTCGCTTGATAAATTCTACGTTGGTCATACCGGGGACAATCTTGAAGAACGGCTTCGCAGGCATCTTAGCAACCACAAGGGTTTTACAGCGTCTGCGAAAGACTGGACGGTCGCCCACACCGAAGAATATGCTACCAAAGAAGCCGCTTGCAACAGAGAATTGACCATCAAGGCATGGAAAAGCAAAAAAATGATCAAAGAACTAGTTGAAAAAAA
>JAEUVY010000033.1 GCA_016786565.1 Flavipsychrobacter sp. | reverse complement strand
AGAGATGTCTTACCATTTGAATCGGCAAAGAAGCGGGTATAGTAGTACAGGTAAAAAGAGATCGCCACAAAAAGGAAACCCAACCCGAATTTGATGACTGTATTTGGTTCCATTTTTCTCTTCGAAAGCCATAACCATAATAGGCCAACCATCCAACTAAATGCGATTACAAAAAGTGAATTCGAAGAGTTGTTTACTTCATTCGGATCAATATGAAAGCCAAGCAGATTATCATTCAGATTGTACAATGCGAACAAACTGAGCGACCCTCCCGCCTGTTCGAAAAATGCCCAGAAGAAGATACTGAAAATGATAAAAATAAGTGCTGCTATCATCTTCTGTCGTTCAACGGCATTATATTTCATCATCTCATAGAAAATATATACCAATGCCAAAGGCCCTACCGTGTACATGAAATAGTCAGTGTATCTCGTATTGGAGACTAATAACAAAATAAAAGGGATTACTAGCAGAGAACCTGCATATACTGCAAGGTCATACATTCTGATCTTTTTATCCGTTATGCGACCTGATAAAGGGGACAATCCGATTTTTCCAAGGCTGCGTTTTGTGTAGAGAAAAATCAATAACCCCAATACCATTCCCACACCTACTAAGCCAAACGCTGCATTCCAGGAATAATTTTTTGCTACTTTGATGCACAAGAGCCCTCCGAGAAACGCCCCTAAATTAATGCCCGTATAAAACAGTCCGAATCCTGCATCACGCCTGGGATCTCCTTCTTTGTAAAGATTACCCACCATTGTTGATATGTTGGGTTTGAAGAAACCCGTTCCTATTATGGTGAAGCTAATCCCGATGTAGTAAAGAGATACTGGAGAAAATGCAATTGAAAAACTACCTATAATCATAAGAAATCCACCCCAGAAAATTGACTTGCGGAATCCGAGTATCTTATCGGCAAACAAACCACCAATAAAGGTCATGGTATAAATGAACGCCTGAATACCTCCATACTTTAGGTTCGCATCTTTTTCAGTTAAGTGCATCTGCTGCACCATGAATATCATGAGCATGCCGCGCATACCATAGAACGCGAAGCGTTCCCACATCTCGGAGAAGAATAGGTACCAGAGTTGTTTGGGGTACTTGCCCTTAAAATCCTGAACCTGGTCAAGGGTCAGCTCGGCGGTATTGTCGTTCATACTATCGCATTTTTAGTGCACCGTAAATATGCTACCAAAGTAAGCGATAATTTTTTATTGCAATATCCCCCGTTTGGGGTCGTCAGGCGCCGGCCAGAATTCTGCCTTCCGCCAGACGGATGTTTCTGTTGCCGTATGCCGCCGCTGCCGGACTGTGGGTCACCATTACAATGGTTACCCCTCTTTGCTTATTGATCTCCGTAAACAATTGCATTATCTCGCCCGACAGAGCAGGGTCAAGATTGCCCGTAGGCTCGTCGGCCAATATCAAAGATGGTTCGTTTATCATGGCGCGGGCAACGGCAACCCGCTGCTGCTGGCCGGCCGACAATTCTCTGGGCAGATGGTTGCGCCTGTTTTCCAATCCCACAAGTTGCAGCAGGTCGGTAGCTGCCGATACCTGGTCCGTTCTCCCTGCGCCGGGTACCGCCAGTGGCAGCATCACATTCTCTATGGCGGTCAGGTAGGGGATCAATGCGAAACTCTGCATCACAAACCCTATGTGCTTACTTCTGTATGCTGATAGTTCCTTGTCTGTTGCGGTCTCTATCTTCCTGTCGCCAAACGTAATAGTCCCAGATGTTGGTCTCATTAGCCCGGCCATACACAACAACAATGTTGTCTTACCCGATCCCGACCCACCCGTCACCGTAATGAAGTCGCCGGCACCTATCGTCAGGTCAATGTCGCGTAGCGCATAAACGTCGCCATCACTATGTCGGTATGTTTTGGTCACATTCTTCAGTGTCAGCATCGTCATCAGTTTTCCTGCATGTTATCGAATGGTTCTATCCTACCGGCAAAATATGCCGGTATGGCCGCACCTATGGCCGCCACCGCCGTAGAGAGTGCAACTGATGCCGGTAGCAACATCAACGTAGGGCTTACTTCAATGCCTGCGAATTCCGGCCCGAGCCACATTGCTGCCATGCTTCCTATCGCATAGCCCAGCACACCTCCAGCAAGCCCCAGTACCATAGCCTTGGTCAATATCATTCTATACACTGATGTCTTCGGAAAACCTATCATGCGCAGTGTACCAATCTCTTTCTTTCGCTCGTTCACATTTGCCCACATGCTGTTCCCTATCGATACCGCACCCACAAAAACAATGATGATGAGAAACACTACAGATAGTTTCTTCATCAGCTTGTTGGTCTGCACCTGCGTAGATACTATCTGCCCTATTGTGGTCACACGCGTATCGGGTAGTATATTCCTCAGTTTGCTCAGCAGGCCATCCGTTATCGCGTTGCAACATCCCATTATCTCAATAGCACTTACCTGACTACCTATGCCCAGCAAACGCTGCACGGTATGAAGATGGGCAAACACACGGTCATCATCTACGGTGCCGGTCTCTGGCAGCACCTTCTCTACCCTGAAACTTTTTCCCTCTATGGTCAGGTTGCTGTTCTCTTTCAGATGCAGCTTCTGTGCTGCCGTTGCTCCCACCAGACAATCATATTCCGCCAGCGCCTCTATCGACTTTCGCTGCAGCTTTTCGTCCTTATACCCATGCGATTCATTCAGCGGGCTCGGTCCGCAAGACGCTTTCAGACCCTTTCCAAAAAGACCCGACCGCTTCCATATTGGTTTTGATACCAACTCATTCTTAGGTAGTATGCCCGTAAGCACTATCTTCTCACCATTCACATTCACTCTCCTCGTCAGCTTCGGCGACATATTGTCTACACCCGTCAGATCAGAGGTCGCAATTGTTTCCGCATACTCCTCGGGCAATGTAGGCGCGTCTATGTCAGCCGTATAGTAGTTGTCAACAGTAGCGCCCTGTGGAAGCACCAGTACATTCGCACCCAGATTATCCAGATTGATGGCCACGGCCTTCTCCGACACCAACGATATAGACCTGATGGCAACTATCACCGCTATGCCCAGCGTTATGGCAAGCAACCCCGAGATCATCTGCGTCCTGCGCTGTCTGAACTCGATGCGGATGAGCCTCCCTACACTTAGTCCCTTTACCGACGGCTTTCTCACTTCTTACAGTCTTTAGAGTTTCCACCGGGGCAGCAGGGCGCTTCCGCCTGGCGTGCCGATGCTGCAATTTTTGCCGCCGAAAACGGCGCTGTATATGTCTCTATGATGTCCCCTGCTTTATTAAAAACGTGAACCTGCGTTCCCTTGGCCGTCTTGCTCGGCTTCAGCAATTTAATGAACGGTTGCTCGGCTCTGTCGTCCAGATCCACTTCTACCGTCACAGCTCCGCCCTTCATATCCGCACAAGCCTTTTTGCTTGCTTCTACAGCCGCGGCTTTGTCGGCCATTCCCTTTCTGTACATCACAACTATCGCGGCCTTCTTCTGATCAAATGCCAGCAGCGCGTCGCTTTGGCGCGGCGTCGGGATCTCCTCTATCAGCAGTTGAGGGGTCGCTTCCTTTTTGGTATATCCGTTCGTCGCCACACCATTCGATGCTATCACCAGTATCATTGGCTCCTTCATAGATGTGAGTCCGTATTTTTTAATAGCGGTCGCATTCGCCTTATCGGTGCGGTCCAGCGTCACCACCGCAGAGCGCGCATATTGTGCTTTCGCCTTTGCCGCTATCTCTTTGGTGGCAGAAAGGTCCTTACCATTATCTGCAACTACCAGAAACACCGCATTCCCCTTCTTCAGTTCGGCATCTATAGCCTGCTGCGATTGCGCAAAAGCCGCCATGCCGAAAAAGCAGGTAGCAACTACCGCAAATGCCATTTTCATCTTCTTCATGTCCGCTATTATTTTGTTTGTTCTCCGTAGTATTTATCCTTTATCCAAAATGCCACATTCACCAGCGCTATCAGTGCCGGCACTTCCACCAGTGGACCTATCACACCCGCGAAGGCCTGCCCGCTGTTGATGCCGAACACACCTATGGCCACCGCAATCGCCAGCTCAAAATTATTGCCCGCCGCCGTGAACGCTATAGACGCGTTCGTAGAATAGTCGGCTCCCATTTTCTTCCCAACAAAAAAGCTCACCAGGAACATCACCGCGAAATAGATCACCAGCGGCAATGCTATACGCAGCACATCCATCGGTATCTGCACAATCAGTTGTCCCTTCAGACTGAACATCACTACTATAGTGAAAAGCAATGCCACAAGGGTGATGGGCGATACCCGTGGTATGAATTTCTCCTCATACCATTGTTCCCCTTTTGCTTTCAGCAGCACATACCTCGTTACAAAACCTGCCACAAAAGGCACTCCCAGATATATGGCCACACTCTCCGCTATCTGCCCTATTGTTATGTTCACCTCTGCGCCTGTTATTCCGAAGTAGGGTGGCAACACCGTCACAAAAACATAGGCATACACACTATACAGCAATACCTGAAAAATACTGTTCAGTGCCACAAGTCCGGCAGCATACTCGCGGCTTCCTTCCGCCAGTTCGTTCCATACTATCACCATGGCTATGCAACGTGCCAACCCTATCAGTATCAGCCCCACCATATATTCGGGATACCCTTTCAGGAACACTATAGCCAGCACAAACATCAGTATGGGCCCTATCACCCAATTCAGCAGCAGCGATGTACCCAGCACCCTTGTGTTCTTAAACACCTCTTTCAGCCTGTCATACTTCACCTTCGTGAATGGCGGATACATCATCAGTATCAGCCCTATAGCCAGTGGTATGTTGGTAGTGCCTGATGAGAACGAATTGATGAACGACGAGGACGATGGAATGAAGTAACCGATACCCACGCCCAGTGCCATGGCCATAAAGATCCACAGGGTCAGGAACCGGTCAAGGAACCCGAGTTTCTTACGTTCGTGCGCAGGTGCGCAGTTGTTTGCCGACATCTGTTCTTGGTTTGCTGTTCTGATTAGTTCTTTTATTAAACGCCTGTTCCCTTGCTCCTTCCGAAATGTTCCAAAATTTCGGGCAACAGGTTTTTCTCCGGTATCATAGGTATGCCATAGGTCCTTGCGGCCAATTCCTTTTCTATTTTGTCTACCACTCCTATTTCAGCCGCAGCGCGTGCTTTCAGCAACGGATCAGTTATGCCATGCAACATAGACAGGCTCTGGTTCACCACCCACGCATAGGGAGTTATCCCCGCGCGCTTCAGGTCGTTCTGCAATGCAGCTGCCTCACGCATCGGTGTGGTCTCAGGCAGCGACACCAAAAGTATCTTACATAGCGACGTATCCTGCAACGCCATATAGGGCGTTTTGATGCGCGCCGCGTCAATGTTCGAATTGCGCATCACTTCCCTGTGGTAGCTGCCTGCCGTGTCCAGTAGCAGTAAGGTATGGCCGGTAGGTGCAGTGTCCATCACCACATATTTCCGTCGGGCATCGTGTATCGCCTTCGAGAATGCGTGGAACACAGCAACCTCTTCTGTGCACGGCGACTTAAGATCTTCCAGCAGCAATTTCTTTCCTTCTTCGTCCAGCTTCTCTCCCTTCTGCTGCAATACTTTATCTATGTAGCGTTGTGTTTCTGTTTTGGGGTCTATTCTGTCCACCGTGAGGTTGGCAGGCACCTCGGCCATCTGACCGATAAAATCCTTCACATGTGCTGCGGGGTCGGTAGTGGTCAGGTGCACCTCATAGCCCTTGTTCGCCAGCATCATGGCCACTGCCGATGCTGTAATGGTTTTACCCACACCACCCTTGCCCATGGTCATTATCAGCCCGTGGTCCTGCTGCGCGGTTATCTCGTCCACAAGGTCGGCCAGGCTTTTCAACTCATGGTCTATCTCTGTTTTGCCCGATGTGGCATTGGCCACAAACTTCTGCTGCAAAGATATCTGCAGCAACGAGCGCAACTTTTCTATGCCCAGCACATTGTAGGGCAGCAACGGATAGGTTGTCATCTCCAGCGGCTTCAGCGCCGGTGGTATTGCCAGCAGTTGCTCGTCGGCCATTTGCTGCATTTTGGAAGCCACAGGGTCGTTGTTGTCCAGTGCTCTGAAAACACCGTTTATATACAGCTTCTGATTGCCCATACCCAGTTCCCGCAGCTCGTCGCTGGTGCGGGCTGCTTCCTTCAAAGAAGAGGCCTCCGCTCTCGACACAATATAGAATGTGGTCAGGGCTGCATCGCGCAACCGGTTCACTACCGTCTTGTATCGCTGCTGACTGCTCTTCAGTGCCGACGTTGGCCCCAGGCATGATGCGCCGTCAGGGTTTTCTTCTGTGAACTCAGTCCACGCCGCCGGCAACTCAAGCAGGCGCAGCGTATGTCCGGTAGGCGCAGTGTCGAAGATGATCACGTCAAATTCACCACCCTCATGTTCGCCCGATATAAAACGGGAGAACTCATCGAACGAAGCGATCTCTGTTGTACACGCCCCCGATAGTTCTTCCTTTATCTTTTTGATAGCATCCGCCGGCAGTATGTCTTTCAGCGGGTCGGTCACTCTGTTCCTGTACTCCTCTGCCGAAACCTCCGGATTGATGTTGATCGCGTACAGATTGTTCAGCCCTTTCACCGGCGCTATTGTCTCCTGCACATCACTCTCCAGCACATCCGACAGATTAGAAGCCGGATCCGTGCTGACCAACAATACCCGCTTGCCCGCATCGGCCATTTCTACAGCCGTAGCGCACGACAGAGACGTCTTCCCAACACCTCCCTTACCAGTAAAGAACATGAACCTTGTCTCCATAATTGAATCTGTTTTGTTTGATTAACAACAGCCGCTGTCTCCGCAGCACTTACCTCCTGCTTCATTTATTGCGGGCACTATAGTAAACTCCTTCATAGTTGAAGTAGTGGCAGCCGGGCGCGAAAGTATCTGTTCCCACTGCGCCTTGTCGGGATAGCTTTTCGCCATCACTATCTTGTCATCCACCAATATGTAGGGGAGCGAATCAGTGCCCTCTTTCTGCAATCTTGCTATCGCTTCGGGGTATTGCTGAAAAGCCGCGGAATCGTTGGCGATGCCATGCCTGTGCACATCATGCCCCAGAGATTTCAGCCACTTCACGTTTGCCGCTGTCTGCACCAATACGTCATCTACTTCTGTTCCGCACACCCCGGTGCTGCAGCACATAGCAGGGTCAAGAATGGTTATCTTCATGTCTTTCGTTTTTTACCGTCAGCCAAGCAACCGGTTATCCATCGCAATATTACGATAAAGTTTTGTCATTACAAAAATTATTCATTCCTATTAATCAGGAAGGGGACCCTCGCGAGGTCCCCTTCCTGAAAAAGATCTGTTTCAGCTATTAGTGCACACCGTGCATCATCTTCTGCAGTTTCCTGCACAGGAAGAACAGGATAATAGAGGCAGCACCCGAGAACGCCACGAATATCATGAAGTAAGTGTACAGGCTGTCTATCTCTATTCCCAGGAACTGCGGGTGAGTAGGCAATGCCGGATCAGGGTACAACGAACTCATAGTACCTGCCAGTTTGTTACCGGTAGCAATTGCCAGGAACCAGATACCCATCATCAGCGATGTGAACCTGCCCGGTGTCAGTTTGTTTACCATAGACAGACCTATCGGGCTCAGGAACAACTCACCAATGGTGTGCAGGAAGTAGAGACCTGTCAGCCACAGCATGCTTGCACCGGTAGATGGTATGTCTTTTGAACCGATAGCGATAAGCAAGTAACCCAGTGCCAGGAAAGCCAGACCCAGAGACTGCTTGTAAGGAGCCACCGGATTCATGCCCTTTGCTGCCAGACGCACCCACATAGCGCTGATGATAGGTGCCAGCAATACTATGTAACCGGCGTTGAAGCTCTGGAAGTAGCTCGCAGGCATCACTTTACCCATAATGTTACGGTTGGTCTGCTCTGCGGCAAAGAACGTCAGCGACGCACCCGCCTGCTCAAAACACATCCAGAAGAACACCACGAAGATCATGATGAGGATGATCACCCACAAACGGTCTTTCTCCACTTTTGTAAGGGTAGGATCGGTGATGATCACAAACGGACCTACCAGTGTCATACCATAGATCAGAGAGCCCCATACGTCCACTTCCATCGCGAAGTGCAGCAGAGAGAACATAGCCACAATACCACCTATCAGGATGGTGAGCTGCTGTGTGCTGAAGCCGCCGCCGCCGCTCTTTTTGCCGGCTGCAGCTCCCTCTTCAGGCGCATCATTCATCTTGTTGGGGCCTACACCCAGTTGGCGACCATCAGGACCCACTACATATTTGTCCTTTGTAGCGTAAAAGATCACCAGACTCAGCAACATACCCACACCGGCCGAAAGGAAACCCCATTTGAAATCCACTTCCTCGCCCAGGTAACCGCAAATAAGTGGTGCCACGAATGCACCCGCGTTGATACCCATGTAGAAAATAGTGTAGGCAGCGTCTTTGCGGCTATCGTTGTCCGGATAGAGCTGACCCACCATGGTAGAGATGTTTGGTTTGAAGAAACCATTACCGAAGATAAGCGCGGTAAGACCTGCCCACATCAGCGTGATAGCAGCACCCTTGTCGGCATTGTGCGACAGTGTTGCCGAAAAGAACAGCATGAACTGACCCAGCGCCATCAGCAAACCACCAATGAAGATAGACTTACGGTTGCCCCAGTAGCGGTCGGCCATATAGCCACCTATCAGCGGGGTCAGGTACACCAGACCTGTGTAGCTACCATATATTTCACTTGCCGCGGCTTTGTCCAGCAGCAGCATCTTGGTCATATACAGCATGAAGATGGCACGCATACCGTAATAACTGAAGCGTTCCCAAAACTCAGTGGCAAACAATACATACAGCCCCTTGGGGTGCCCCGTTTGTGGCATCGACGATCCGTTCTGATTACTCATAAATTTATTTTATGTGTTTGTAGTTCAAACTGCCAATTTAGTAAAATAATTAGCGCTTGGCCCCCATTTTTTTAGTTTTTTTGCACTCATGTCAGCAAAACAGCAAAATATACTCCTCTTGGGGGGAGGTGGCCGCGAGTGTACACTTGCCTGGAAACTGAAACAAAGCCCGCTTTGCGGCAACCTGTTCATTGCCCCCGGCAACGCAGGCACCGCTGCATACGGCACCAATCTGCCGCTTTCAGTCACCGATTTTGCCGGCATCAAAAAGACCTGCCTCGACCATAATATAGATATCGTACTGCCCGGCCCCGAAGACCCGCTGGTGGCAGGCATATACGATTTTATAAAAGGCGATGCCGACCTCCAACACATCATTGTGGCAGGTCCTTCAAAAGAAGGAGCGCAACTGGAGGGCAGCAAGGCCTTCTCCAAGCGTTTTATGGAGCGCCACAACATACCCACTGCCGCCTACCGCGAGTTCACCGCTGCCAACTACACCGAAGGCGAAGCCTACATCCGCACACAGCAGCCCCCCGTGGTGCTGAAGGCCGATGGTCTGGCCGCCGGCAAGGGCGTGGTGATAGCACAAAGCACCGACGAGGCCCTCGCTGCCTTCCACGCCATGATCATGGACCGCCAGTTTGGCGAGGCCAGCAGCAAGGTGGTCATAGAGCAGTTCCTCGATGGTATCGAGCTTTCCGTTTTCGCCTTTACCGATGGTGCCAATTATGTACTGCTGCCCGAGGCAAAAGACTATAAAAGGATAGGCGAGGGCGATACCGGCCTCAATACCGGCGGTATGGGTGCCATCTCACCAGTGCCGTTTGCCGATGCAGCATTTATGCAAAAGGTCATCAGCCGCATTGTAGAACCTACCGTGAACGGACTGAAGGCCGAGAACATCATCTATAACGGGTTCATTTTCTTCGGATTGATCAAAGTGAATGGCGAACCATACGTCATAGAATATAACTGCCGCATGGGCGACCCCGAGACCGAGGTAGTGATGCCCCGCCTGGAAAACGACCTGGTGGAGCTGATGCTGGCCATGGGCGCCGGCAAACTGAACGAGGTGACCGTGCAACACAGCGCACAGGCAGCCGGCACAGTGATGCTGGTATCCGGCGGCTACCCCGGCGACTATGCCAAGGGCAAAGTGATGACCGGCTTCGACAAGGTGAACGGCAGTATGCTGTTCCATGCCGGCACCGCATCAAAAGACGGAGCAGTAGTGACCAGTGGCGGCCGTGTACTGGCCATCACCTCCTACGGTACCAACATCAAGGCAGCACTGGCAAAAAGCTACGAAAACGCCGCCCACATCCAGTACGATGGTATCTACTACCGCAAGGATATAGGTTGGGAGTTTTAGATATTCACACTTCACATTAACATCCGGTTCGGGCACTCCCCGGACCTTTTTGTTGGGTGAAGGGTTTCCGCCCGCCAAATGCTTGCCGTCATTTCGACGGCAGGAGAAATCTCTTGAGGTTTAGTCCCTAAGCCGAATAGAACTCCCGCACCCTGTATTCTAACCGCGCAATTTTTTTTATTTCTGCCCATTTCCCACATTTTCATTGATTATCAATGGGTATGTGGGAAGTTTTGCTGCTTACTCCTTCCCAAAACTGCGCAAAACCTGCGCACCTGCCTACCGGCAGGCCGGCTACTTCTCACCTGCTTCCCAATTTCTTCTCACGGCTTGCCTACCGACAGGCAGGTGAGAAGTAACCTAAAATCACCATATATACCTCTTAACCTTGTTTCTCGCAACATCTATACAAGTTACAACAAGGATATTGGGGGAGCAAAAAGAAAATCTATGATAGTGCGAATTGCGGGGTATGATAGAAAAAGATGGAGGCAAGCGAGATGCGGTACTTTCAGACGGCAGTAGAGTTGCATAAGGAGGTCTTTATACTACTTCTGTTCATTATTTCTCTTTGTTCACGTTTCCTGAACAAGACATTTTAGTGAACAATTTCCGGATTACGTATTGGAGAATTGACATTTGTTCACTATTTTTGAATGTTCACGTTTCTTGAACAAAAACAATTTGTGAACATGATAGGCACTGAAATTGTAAATATTGCATTAGAAAATCTTCAACAGAACACCAAGATTACTGGTGTGTGGAAGGGTCATGTGCACAAAAAAGATCACGGTATTGACGGGGAGATCATTTTTAATATTAATGATCGAAAATTTAGAATTTTTGCCGAAGTAAAAAAAGGACTAAGAAACCATCAGCTCTACCAGATAAAGGAACTGGCTAATGCGTATAAACCATTTTTGATCGTAGCAGAACACATTTTTCCTAAAATAAAAGAAGAGCTTAGAAAAAATGGAATAGCATACCTGGAAGCAAATGGGAACGTATACCTGAATGAACCGGGTATGTATTTATGGATAGATAACCAAAAGCCGATACCGCAGGAAAAAGAGCAGGTAAACAGAGCATTTACCAAAACCGGGTTAAAGGCAATATTCCACTTCCTGCTGAATGAGGAAATAGTAAACTATCCATACCGGAACATTGCACAAATGGCCGAAATAGGCCTCGGCAATGTAAATAATGTAATGAACGGATTAAAACAGGCCGGCTTTTTGCTGAAGAAAAATAAGGATGAATACAAGCTCGTGAACAAAAAAGAACTGCTGGAGAAGTGGATCGTTGCGTACGAGGAAAAATTGAAACCAACATTGCACATAGGCAACTTCCGATTTTTAAACGAAGAAGATCATAAAAACTGGAAATTTCTACCAGTGGCTCCGGGTAAAACATTTTGGGGTGCCGAACCGGCTGCAGATCTACTGACCAATTATCTGAGACCGGAAATACTTACGTTGTATACTGAAGAAAACCGGAATGAATTAATAAAACACTACAGGTTGATACCGGATGAAAAAGGGAAAGTAAAGGTATACAAGAAGTTCTGGACCGATACAAATACAGCAGACAACACAGCAGACCCTATATTGGTTTATGCAGATCTGATGAATACCGGCAACGGAAGATGTATGGAAGCTGCGCAAAAAATAAAAAATGAGTTCTTACAAGATAAGCTTTGATAAGTGGGCTCAAGATGCTGCAATATCCGGCTTGCTCAATGCCCTCGAAAGAGGTTTTGAGAAGTTCAACATTGATTTCTATTTAATTGGGGCTCTGGCAAGAGACACATAGATGGGATTGAATGATAAGCAGCCAAGGAGAGCTACAAAAGATGTTGATTTTGCGATCTTAATATCGGATACTAAAGCATTCTATGAACTAAAGACATACTTTACAAAAGAAGAAGGGTTTGATCAATATCATGGTAACGCATTTGTCATGCTATGGAAAGACGGCACCCAGGTAGACCTGTTGCCATTTGGAGAGATCGAGGATAACGGCGTAGTACATGTTGAAGGCACAGGGCACACATCCATTAATGTCGATGGATTACGGGAAGTGTATGAAGAGGGCTTGCCTGAACTGGAACTTGAGACCGGCAACAAATTCAAGTTTTGCACATTGCCGGGAATAGTTCTGCTAAAATTAATAGCCTGGGATGACAGACCCGAGATGAGAGTAAAGGATATCCTGGACATAAGCGATATACTCAACCATTACTTCGAAATACATAGTGACGAGATATACAATAACCACAACGACCTGTTCGCTGAAGAGTCTGCCGAGTTGATTGATATTGCAGCTACGGTACTTGGCAGCGAAATAGGCGAAATATTGAAGCGCAATGAAAATATTGCGGCGAGAGTGATCGGTATTCTTGAAGCAAATACTACCGATGCTGATAAAAGCAGGATTGCAGAACTAATGACTCAATATTTTGAAAACAGCATAGAAGAAAACATCGCATTGCTGAAGAGAATTATTAACGGAATAAACAGCACGTTAAAGCAAAAACCAAAACCACACAGATAAGCAACCGGAAAGAAACGATCACTGGTTCTTTCAATCAACCTCCGTTCGGCACTTTTCTATTTCCCCACCGGCAATTCCAGATGTAAAATTGACCGGGTTGCGCGCACGCCACCAAATTGAACCTTGAATCGCTGACCAACAAGATAGGTACCTGCTTTATACGATGGCGGCAGGCCCTGGATTGCTTTATATTCAGTTTCGCCTATCTTGTATACGTATTCCAATACATACCTGGGGGCATACCTTGCCCATGCATAAGTTCTGAATATCCGCACAATTTCCCCGGTTGATTCATAAGTTTCTTCGTAGTCTTCAAAAATTGGCTTCCAGGCAAATGCGACATAATCCGTTGGATCGTTGGGGTTGATCATGATCACATACTTTTCGCCCAGATGATCCCCACAACTCATTAGTCCGTAACCATTGTAACGTTTCCCTCCATATTCATACTCCATTTCACCAGAGTTTCCCTTCCCATAATCCACGTTAGTAACGGTGCCGATACCAGCAACCCATTTACTGGTATCAACATTATCTTGATTGTACTCAAAACAGAATGCGGCCGCAAGAATACCACATCCAATTAGAAATAAATAAATAACACCGCTGCTAATTTTGTTTTCGCTCATGCCCTTTGAATTTCGTTGTCTTTGACCGGAATGGATTTCAAAGACCGTGATAAAGTTCGATAAACAATGCCTTCCAACCGACGGCAAAATCCATATCATTCCGATCTCTCCAAAATATGATCTAAATCGATGAAAATAACCGGGCATCTACTTTTCCCGCTACCGGCATTCAATATCTGCGATAACGGCCGGGTCTCTGCCCTTCGCAGGACCCGGCGACATTAGCTAGTAGTAGTTGATGAAATTTCCACGGCAATGAATGTAACTTGGCCGCACTCGGAAGATATACCGCCGGGTCCCTCCTGCGCACACGGCCGCGCAAAGGAGACCCGGCTGGGACGGAAACAGCGCAGTTGCTTCTCAGGTGAGAAGTAGTTAAACCTAAAATTGGTTTACACCCAAAGAGGACAATCCTGAAATTTAAGCACAAAATACATAGCCATTCTCCCACTACATAAATTTCTGCCAAATCGCAGAAAGGCGCAAGGATGAAAATCTATGATAGTGCGTTTTGTGGGGTATGATAGAAAAAGATGGAGGGCTGGAGGGCAAGGGGAAACCAGAATCTTTTGTGCGAACGTAAGAAGACGAAATGCCTCCTCCAAATGACAAAAATCTTATAACTTTGATATAAAGCATCAGCGATGAACATCCATCCACAATTTACCTATGACAAGAACGGCAACCCGGTTGGCGTATTCCTTTCCATAGAGGAATGGGAGGAGGTGTCTTCTGAATTGCATTTGGAACTTCCGCAGTGGCAAAAAGACGCACTTCAGGTTGAGTTGACAGCAGTTAAAGAAGGGCGAGCCGTACTCACAGACTGGGATGACGTAAAGAAGCAATTCATTGTCTGATGGATTTTCGTGTCGTCTTCACAAATGCTGCTATCAATGACCTTCACGGGGCCGTTGCCTATTACAATGATAAATTGCCTGGCTTAGGGCTGCGAATGTTTGGCCAAACCGAAAAGGCCTTATCCAGAATCAAAGCGCAGCCGCTTAGTTTTTCAAGAAGATTTGAGGACATCAGAGCATGTAAGGTGTCAGACTTCCCATATCTGATATTCTATTTCCCCGATACTGATAAAGGAACGATCACTATACTTCGCATTTTCAATGAATGGCAAAAGCCTTTTCACATTGAAGGTGAAACTATCGGGTAATAGTGAACTACACAGTTCGTATGGTTGGCAAGTGAAACTCATGCACTATAGAAATTCGCTTCCGCTACGAAGGATTCTGAGACATACACCGGGCATACTTTTAGTAGCTTTGATATACTACGCTTAACGGGTGCTGATTTATAAATGCTGAACCATGATGAAGTTTGCAATGTTTGTTTTCTTTGGCGCTATTTTAATTGGTGTCTACATTTCTTTTAGAAAACAGGACGTGTCGGCTTGGAACGTTGCTGTTGGAACAGTTGATCGTCTATATTCGCCAGACGGCAGCGAGATGGCTCTTACCTATGTGGTAAATGGTGTTTCGTTCTCTGATGGAGGCGGAGCGCTACAAGGAACAACGTATGGTGATAAATACCTGGTTCTATACAATCCCAATAACCCTTCAGAATGTATTATTAATGCTTCTTCACCATTTTTTTATAAAAATGAAAATCTTGCTAAAACAAAAGGACAAATAGTTGGTCGTGTAAGATCGAAAAAGAAGCGAGATAAGGAGGGGCAATTCTTCGAATATGAGTATTTGGTAGATGGTGTTCGGTATAGGCGAGAACAACAATATCTTACCTGTGGCCGACCTAATTCAATCTTAAAGAGAGAAATGGAGTTTTTAGTCAAATATTCAATTGAATTCCCGGAGAGAGCTGTAATGGTAGTAGATAGCGTAAATTCCTATGTATTCTTTGAGCTTTCTTGCGCTGATCATAGTAAACTGAAAATTGACAGTCTAACGGCAAAGTAAAAAGTATTTGCATTAAGAAGAGGAATTGATGTCGTTTGTCGATATCCGTGTATTACTATATATTCCATTTATATGCCACTTTAAATTTGCACTATGAAGGTTCACTTTATTTTACCGCTTTTGATAATGATTTGCGGATGTGATACAGTCTCAGAAGACCCAAAACAAGAATTGGTATATAGTACGCCACCACCTCCACCATTGCCACTTGATGATCAGAGAATGTGCGACAGTCTAAAATCCATAGGATATGCGGAAATGGATAAGGGAGCAATTACTATAGCTTGCTATGATACTATCACGGATATAGAAAGACATAAGCAGTTTGTTTCTATTTTGAAGAATGTATTTGGCTTTAGTTACTTTAGACTAAATGGCGTTGGTTTTAATATCGTGGCATATAAACGGTGTATACAGCCTATTATGGATAGTGCAATAGCTGCTAAATATGGCAAAAATGCGAAAGATAGTTTTGTCAATATTGCATATAGAACGGCAGACGCAATACAAAAATAGATATCCCCCTCTCGGGGCTTTTTTTATGACGTTGCACAAATCGCACTATCATAGATTTTCTTTTTGCCTTGTTGCCAACCCCTTTGTAACTTGTATAGATGTGGAAGGAAATAAGGCAAAAAGGCATATATGGGGATATTATTTCACTTCTCACCTGGGAAGCAGGTGAGAAGAAGTGAGAAGTTTTTGCGCAGTTTTCGGAAGCAGTGGGAGGCAAAACTTCCCACTCACCCATTGATAATCAATGAAAACACCCGGAACTGCGCAGAAATAAAATATTCTGTGAAACATCAATGATCTGCGCCGGTTATGAAAACTCACGCCTCACCCTCCATGTTTCCTAAAACACACATTACTTATCTTCATTCCTGTGCAAATGAGTTAATTTGCATGTCGTTTCATGTAATTGGACAGGCTGCCGCAGGGCGGCGCAAAAAATAACGTCAGAATCAACATACTATGTCACTCACACAGTTAAAGAACTATGCCGAAGGCCGCTGGGTTGCAGGCGCCAACGATGGAGAAGTGCTGCACAATGCCGTTACAGGTGCAGCCATATATACTGCCGGTAGTGCCGGCCTCGATTTCGGATCCATGATGCACTACGCCCGCACGGTGGGTGGCCCTGCCCTGCGCAGGCTCACTTTTCAGGAGCGTGGCCGCATGCTGAAGGCGCTGGCCATGTACCTGCTGGAGCGCAAAGAAGAGTTTTATGCCATCAGCGCCCTCACCGGTGCCACCCGTGCCGACTCGTGGGTGGACATAGAAGGCGGTATCGGTAACTTGTTTGCCTACGCCAGTCTGCGCCGCCAGTTTCCCGACGAGCGCTATTATGTAGATGGCGATGCGGCAAAACTGTCTAAGAACAACACCTTCATCGGTCACCACATCATGGTGCCGCGCGAGGGGGTAGCTATTCATATCAACGCCTTCAACTTCCCTGTTTGGGGCATGCTGGAGAAAATAGCCGTGAACCTGCTGGCTGGCGTGCCGGCCATAGTAAAGCCCGCTACACTCACGTCTTACCTTACTGAGGCTGTCTTTCAGGAGATCATTAAGTCGGGCATCTTCCCTGAAGGGTCGCTGCAGCTCATCTGCGGATCGGCACGTGGCATTCTGGACCATATAGAGACACAAGATATCGTCACCTTCACGGGGTCGGCATCTACGGGTCGTATGCTCAAATCGCATCCGCGCATTCTGTCAGAGTCCGTACCCTTCAACATGGAGGCCGACTCGCTGAACTGCTGCATACTGGGCCCCGATGTGGAGCCGGGCATGCCTGAGTTCGACATATTCATCAAAGAGGTGGTGCGCGAGATCACCACCAAGGCCGGACAGAAATGTACCGCCATCCGCCGTATCATAGTTCCTGCCAACCGTGTTGAGGATGTGACCATTGCACTGGGCAAACGCATTCAGACTACCACCATCGGCGACCCTTCTATAAAAGAGGTGCGCATGGGCCCTCTGGCCGGCATCAGTCAGCGCAATGAGGTTCGCGAAAAAGTACAGGAACTGGCCAAAACACAAAGCATAGTGATAGGCAACCTCGACAACTTTGAGGTAATGGGTGCCGACAAGGAAAAAGGCGCCTTCCTGCCACCACTAATATTCCTCAATACCGATCCGTTCAAAAACGTGGCCTGCCACAACATAGAAGCCTTCGGACCGGTATCTACCATCATTCCATACAACAACCTGGACGATGCCATAACCCTTGCCAAGATGGGTATGGGATCGCTGGTGTGTTCTGTAGTGACTGCCGACGACAATGTGGCGCGCGAGGTGGTGCTGGGTGCCGCCAGCATGCACGGCCGCATACTGGTGCTGAATGCCGACTGTGCCAAAGAAAGCACGGGTCATGGGTCGCCCATGCCGTTGCTGGTGCATGGTGGTCCGGGCCGCGCGGGCGGTGGCGAAGAGATGGGCGGCAAGCGTGGTGTAATGCACTACCTGCAGCGCTGCGCCATACAGGGCTCGCCTACCACCATTAGCCGCATCACCAATGTGTACCAACAGGGTGGCCGCCAGCACGAGACCGATGTGCATCCGTTCAAGAAACACTTTGAAGACCTGCAGATAGGCGAAACACTGGTGACCGCCAAACACACCGTTACCGAGACAGACATCACCAACTTTGCCAATGTGAGCGGCGACAACTTCTACGCCCACATGGACGCTACCTCGCTTGAAGGAACCATCTTTGAAAAGCGTGTGGCACACGGCTACTTCATCCTGTCTAAAGCGGCGGGTCTGTTTGTAGACGCGAAAAAAGGTCCGGTACTGCTGAACTATGGTATCGATGAATGTCGCTTCACAAAGCCTGTATATCCGGGCATGACCATAGGCGTTCGCCTGACCGTAAAAGAAAAGACGGCCCAGGAAAAACGCACTCCGGAAGACATAGCCAAGGGCATTGTGAAATGGCTGGTAGACGTGTATGACGAGACCGGCGAAACAGTGGCCATCGCTACCATCCTCACCATGGTGAAAATGAAAAATCAGGAATAATGATTCACAACCACTAATACCAAAAGGAGCTGAAGCAATTCGGCTCCTTTTTTTGTGGGGGCACACATTAACAATTTATTTTTTTGCAGATCCGGAAACTGATGTACTTTTGATATCAAATTGATATCAAACAATTTTCAAAAAAATGGAAAAGAACATCAAACCCACCAACGGCTACTTAGCCTTATTGATCTCCCTTGTGCTCCTGGGCATTGCCATCAAGTTCTTCATCACCGCCGGCATAGAGGAAAGCGGAATGTACACAATACCCGGTATCCTGCTCTTTGGCCTCTGCATCATCATCTGGAAGGGCCTTATCATCGTTCAGCCCAACCACGCCCGCGTACTCAACCTGTTCGGTAAGTATGTAGGCTCCATCAAAGACAACGGTATGTTCTTTGTGAACCCGCTGTATGTGGGCATCAAAGTGTCGCAGCGTGTACAGAACATGGCCACACCCACACTGAAGGTGAACGATAAAATGGGTAATCCGGTAGAGATCGCTGCCGTAGTAGTTTGGCAGATAAAGGACACCTACAAGGCTGCGTATGAAGTGGCCGACTACAACGCCTTTGTACGCATGCAGAGCGAAGCCGCTGTGCGCGCACTCACCATGCGCTTCGCCTACGACAGTATTGAAGACCAGAACGCCGACATCACGCTGCGCGAGGGTGGCGACAAGATAATGGAACTGCTACAGGATGAGCTGAACGAGCGCCTGCTCACCGCCGGCATCATTGTTACAGAGGCACGCATCAGCCACCTGGCCTATGCACAAGAGATAGCAGGTGCCATGCTGCAACGCCAGCAGGCATCGGCCATAGTAGCGGCACGCTTCAAAATAGTAGAGGGCGCGGTAGGCATGGTGGAACTGGCACTGGAACAACTGAGTAAAAAAGAGATAGTGCATCTGGATGAAGAGAAGAAAGCCACTATGGTCAGCAACCTGATGGTGGTGCTGTGCGGCGAAAAAGGCGCACAACCGGTATTGAATACAGGATCATTATATCAATAACTTTGTGAAGGCGCGGAATGCGGGAACCCCGCATTCCGCACACTTTCATAGCAGTACATCAATAAAGTGGCAGACAAGAAAAATTTTGTGTTACGACTGGACGAGGACGTTTACAAGGCCCTGGAAAAATGGGCCGCGGACGAGTTTCGTAGTGTGAACGGCCAGATAGAATGGCTGATAGATGCCGCTTTGAAAAAAGCCGGCCGCAAGGCCGCACCCAAGCCAGGGGCAAAGGGCAAAAAAGACGAGGCGTAGCGTATATTTGTCGGCACCATGCCGCCCGAAAACACTCCCATATTCTTCAAGACGCAGAACGATCTGCGCAAGTGGTTCATCAAAAATTACAAAACCGCCACTACCCTGCAGTTAGGATATTACAAAGTAGGCACGGGCAAACCATCGGTCACGTGGCCGCAGTCGGTAGATGAGGCGCTGTGCTTTGGTTGGATAGACGGTGTACGCCACACCATAGACGAAGAAAGCTATACCATCCGCTTCACTCACCGCAAGCCCACAAGCATCTGGAGCGCCATCAACATAGCCAAGGTAGAAAAACTGCTTGCTGAAGGGCGTATGTACCCGGAAGGTATTGAGGCATTCAACAAACGCAAAGATCACCTGTCGCGCGTTTACTCCTTCGAAAGCGAAGCCAAAGAATTTAGTCCCGAATTGGATAAGATATTCAAGGCCAATAAACAAGCCTGGGAATACTTCAACAGCATCGCCCCTTCTTACCGCAAGGTTGCCATTCACCTGGTTATGAGCGCCAAACAGGAGGCTACCCGCATGAAGCGGTTTGAAAAGCTGATAGCCGATTGCGCGGCCGAAAGGAAATTCTGGAAACTGAACGGCTAATTACCTGCGGGCATACACACTATCCATAATGCGGTAGGCAATGGCGGGGCGGTAGTGCGCCGTCTCGAAGTAGTTGTACATATCCTGCGTGATATCATTGATACCCGAGAAGTCGTAGATGTGCTCTTTGCCAAACACCTCATACAGGGTGTTCATATCCTTCGCGTTCAGCTTTTTCTGGTCGTACATGGGCGACAGTACTATCCTGTAGTCGGTATTGTCGGCGGTAAATATCTCCTTCATTTCCAAAAGCAGTTTGCGCTGCTCTTCAAATATCACCTGCGGTTCGTATTGCTGCACCGGCGGGCGTTTGTAGAACATAGACATGCGCGGACCGTAGTAGGAAGCCGGGTCTTTCTCTATCTGTATCTCGGCCAGTTGCTGCGGATCTTTTTTGCCTACAGGCACTTCATCGGGTAGCGACAGATAACCACTAATGGCCTCGGGATTGAAGAAGTCTTTGAAGCAAGTAAACTGCAGATCGGCATAACCTTCGCCCGATACCAGCGGGTGCTTGCGGAACAGGTGCCCCGAACTGTTGGCCGCTTTAGACAACAATTCAGCATCGGCTATTATCAGCGCGTTGCTGATCTTAATGCCTTTCGCATGCAGCATTTTCACCTTACCTGCCACACCAAACAGTGTCTCTGACGCCACACCAAAGTGGTATGGTTTCATGCCGGGTTTTCGCTTCAGCCATTGGTCGGGTGTATAGTAGCGCGATCGGCTACTGCCCAGTATGTAAGCGTCGTATTGCCCCTGCCGAAACAAGCGAAGAAAGGTCTCTGTTGCTGCATAGTCTTCATTCAGCTCCAGGTGCTTGTGTCGGGTATTGTACATATCCGGGTATTGGCGCAATACCATAAACGGATCGGCGGCCACATACCATATCGCCATCAACAGCACCGGCAGCACTGCAAGGAACAATTTGAATATTAGTCGCCTGGTCATCAGAACTGGTAATAAATGAATTGGTTTTTCTCGTACACACCGTAGAAGATGAGCAGGAACAGCCCACCATAATAAACAGCCCAGCGCACCAGTGCCGGTTTCTGTTCAAAGGTGTGTTCCAGTTTCATCTTTATCTGTATTATGTGGGCTATCTCCAGCGCTGCTATGGCGGCAAAGCCCGGCAGTATCCATTGGTATATCCCCTTCAGGTTCAGGAAGGCGATGCGCCTTGTCTGCACCACCTGCAGCATTTCGGCAGGCAGGTCGGCCAGTTTGCGCACTATCACAAATGAGTCGTGCACATTGTTGGCCCTGAAGAATATCCATGCGAAGGCTGCCAGCACAAAGGTGATCAACACATCGAAGAAACGGTCTATAGACGGAAAGCGCGAGATGCCTATTGCCTTTGTCAGGTTGGCACGCACATCTTTGGTGGCCAGCGCAAACACAAGGTAGAACCCGTGCAGCGCGCCCCATATAATGAATGTCCAGTTGGCACCGTGCCAGAAGCCGCTCACCAGAAACACAAAGAACAGATTGAAGTACACACGGGGCAGCGCCACCCTGTTTCCACCCAATGTTATGTACAGATAGTCTTTGAACCAGGTGGACAGTGATATATGCCAGCGCTTCCAGAATTCTGAAATGGACCGGGAATGATAAGGTTTGTTGAAATTGGTCATGAGTTTGAAACCCATCACCCTTGCGGCGCCTATGGCAATATCGGAGTAGCCCGAAAAGTCGCAGAATATCTGGAACGAGAAAAATATAGTGGCGATTGCCAGGCTGGTTGCCGACTGGTCCTGCGGATGATTGAACACCGGCGCCGAGTATAGCGAAAGCCTGTCGGCGATCACCACCTTCTTTACCATACCCCACAGCATCAGCCTCAGTCCGCGTGCTATGTTGTCGTAATCGAGGTGCTGGCGCTCATGAAACTGGTGCAATACGTTCTGCGGCCGCTCTATGGGTCCGGCCACCAGCTGCGGGTAGAACATCACATACAATGCGTAGATGCCAAAATGCCGCTCAGCTTTCTGGTTGCCACGATACACCTCTATGGTGTAGCTCATGGCCTGGAACGTATGGAACGACAGACCGATGGGCAATGCAATGGTGAGCAGCGGTATGTTGATGTTCATACCACCCAGGTGGAAGGCATCTATGATATTGGTGACAAAGAAGTTGTAATACTTAAATACAGCCAGCACGCCTATATTGGCCACCAGACTCATAACCAGGAATGCCTTTCGTCGTTGCCCCTCGGCGTCTTCTATAAGGATACCCGCGATGTAATCAATTATGATGGTTGCGAAGAGAATTACAATGTAGATCGGAATGAAGTACATGTAAAAAATGCAGCTGGCCAGAAGCAAATGAAACCAACGGAACTTGTGCGGCAGCAAAAAGAACAGAATAGTAACTATCGGAAAGAATAGCAAAAATTCTATTGAGTTAAAAAGCATCGGTGATTCTCTTTATGGCTTGTACCGCTGAATGGTGAATTTGCCGCAAGATACTTTAATATTTGAGGATCGTTAACACCCCGGGGCTCAATAGAAAATATTGGCAGGGGCGTCCATAGGTACCAGCCCGGCGGCTTTGGCCTTGGCAAATAGTGTTTCTATGGCGTTACGGCCCACTGTACCCAGGTCGGTGGTGTATTCATTCACATACAGATCTATGTGTTTGCGCATCACCTGTTCCTCCATTTCCTGCGCATGGCATTTTATAAATGTTGTCAGTTCAGGATACCGTTTCCACGACAGGGCCAGACTGTCTTTTATGATGCGGTCCACCGTGGCGCACAGGTCGGCACCGTGGGTGCGCTTCATCACTATGCCTCCCAGCGGAATGGCAGCACCGGTGGCCTCTTCCCACCAGTCGCCCAGGTCGCGGTGTTTCAATAGCCCTTTCTGCGCATAGGTAAAGCGGTTCTCGTGAATGATGAGACCTGCATCGTATTGGCCGCTCAGCACCGCGTTCTCAATATCGCTGAATAGCATTTCGGTTTTGTTGCGTGCCTGCGGGTAGGCCAGTGTCAGCAGCAGATTGGCCGTAGTGTTCAGTCCGGGAATGGCTATGCGGTAGTCGGCCATGCGGGCCTCATCCAGCGGCTGCTTCGATATCAGCAGCGGACCCACACCCACACCCAGCGCGCTGCCACTGTGCAGCAGGGCGTAGCGGTCGGTCACCTTCAGAAACGTATTATAACTCAGCTTGGTGATATCCAGCTTGCCCTGCACCGCCCACTGGTTCAGTGTCTCCACATCTTCCATCACATAATCGAATGTTATGCCATGGGTATCCACGCCGCCATTTACCATGGCGTCGAAAATAAAGGTGTCATTGGGGCACGGACTAAATCCAAGCGTCAGTTTCATCTTATCTCAAAATTCGTTGCAAAGGTAGGTACTCACTCCGCATTCGTGGTGGTGGCAAAACTGATGAGCCAATCATTCAGATCGATGATGGCGTCCTTCATCTGCCACTTACTCTTGTCGCGCGGCTCCACGTAGTTCGATATGGCGCGCACCTGGGCAAAGGTCACCCCCTCGTTCAGGCACACAAAATGGAGGGCTGCACCCTCCATACTCTCAGTAGTGCACCCATACTGCTGCCTGATGGCCACCGTAGCCGCGCTGCCCGTAACCGAATTGACGGTGATGCCGCTGACCTGCGGCAGGGTTATGTGTTGGTGCACGGGTCCCAATGGGTTCACCAGCATACCGTTGGTATAGGGGGCCTCATTGCTGCCCAGCAGTCCCAGGTCAAAGATGTCTATATAACGGTCATGGTCCTCGGCACCCAGGTCGCCAAAGCGATCGCTCACCACATGCACCAGACTGCCCAACGGCACCGCGCGGTCGAAACTGCCACCCACACCCGCCTGCAGCACCAGGTCGTATTGGTGCCGGGCCAGATGCTTCATCAGCGCATAGGTAGTGGCCACCATGCCCACGCCCGTTACCAGGGTGGCTATGTGCGGCATGCGGCTCCTGAATATGCCTATCTCCGCTTCTGTGGCAGCTACTACCAGTAGTTTCATATTGCAATGTTACTCACTTTCCCGTTCACAGGTTCGCTTCCCCGCTGTCTGCCAACTTTTTCCTAATTTTAGCCCTATGGGGAGTTCACATGTGAGGCCAACCGATAACCTGAGTGCGCAGGACCGTGAGTATGAAAATACGATACGGCCCCAGACCATTGAGGATTTTGCCGGACAGCCCAAACTCATCGAGAACATCCGCATCTTCATCAAGGCGGCCAACCTGCGTGGCGAGGCGCTCGATCACATACTTTTTCATGGTCCTCCCGGCCTGGGTAAGACCACCTTGTCGCGCATTGTGGCCAACGAACTGGGTGTAAAGATCAAGGAGACCAGCGGCCCTGTGATAGAAAAACCCGCCGACCTTGCCGGCCTGCTCACCAGTCTGGAGCCCCGCGACGTTCTGTTCATAGACGAGATACACCGACTGAGCACTGTAGTAGAAGAATACCTCTACGCGGCTATGGAAGATTTTAAGATAGACATCATGATAGACAGCGGCCCTTCGGCACGGTCCATTCAGTTGTCCATCAGCCCCTTTACACTGGTGGGGGCCACCACCCGCAGCGGCCTGCTCACGGCACCGTTGCTATCGCGATTCGGCATCAAGTCGAGGCTGGAGTATTACACGGCCGATGTGTTGCAACGTATCCTGATTCGCGCCGCAGGTGTGCTGAATGTGCGCATCACCTCTGACGCCGCCCTTGAGATAGCCCGCCGCAGCCGTGGCACACCCCGTATTGCCAACGGACTGCTGCGCCGCATGCGCGATTTCGCGCAGGTGCTGGGCAACGGTGTCATAGATATGGCCATTGTAGAGCACGGACTGCGCGCCCTGAACGTGGACGAGAGCGGCCTGGACGATATGGACAACAAGATCCTTACCACACTTATTGACAAGTTTAAGGGAGGCCCCGCCGGCATCAACAATATTGCAACTGCCGTGAGCGAAGAGGCCGGCACCATAGAAGAGGTGTACGAACCATTCCTGATACAGGAGGGCTACATCATGCGCACCCCACGTGGCCGCGAAGCCACCGAAAAAGCCTACAAACACCTTGGCCGCAAAAAAGGCCCGGATGCGGGAACGCTGTTTTAAATAGGTTTATTTGGTTTTGTGGGTTGAGGGAGGTGTGGCAATGTTGTTTGTATATACACGTGATTGTATGAAACAGGAATAAAAATAAATCACCTTTAATAACCACAAAATGAAATTCTCAGTTTTCGTCGCCATGGTGCTTGCCGGGATTACTGCTAAAGCACAAGAAAACAAAGAAAAAGATAACCGAACGCCGAAAAGAAAACACTTTGAAATATTGGCAACGGGGGGGATTGTATATCCGCAAAATCCAAAGTCTGGCAGGTTAGGGACTTATTGGATTGGAGCAAATAAATTGACACCGAAAACATCTGATGTTTACAACATTTCAATCGGCACTAATATTGCAACTGGCCTTTCAGCGGGGATAAGCTATTCTAGGGCAACATTATTGTACTCAGGAGAAGTTTTAAGCGGTACGCCTGTCAGAAAAGATGTTTACGGAGCAAGACCAGTAAATAGCCTTGGTGCATACTTCAAATATCAGCTGTATACAGGTCGAATCTCACCCTACGCAAGATTTTCTGCTTCCTATGGCATGGCAAAAAAGATTACAGATGTAAAGGGTGTATATGAGGCAGATATAATTCCGATACAGTTCTCCATTGGCGGAACGTACCGGATTATTGGTGATATTTCGGCGACTATTGAAGCTGGAACGAGCAAGTATATAGCGGACGAACGGCATAGCACAATTAGTACCTTTTCGGGATCCGTTGGTATTGGATGGAAATTCTAACCTTTACAATTCGGCTTTGTTTAGCGACAACGCTTCTTCTGAAACGGGATCATGGCGTACCAATCAGGCACAGTACTATGTAGTATTTATCAATTGAAACATGAGTGATTTAGTAAAAAAATACAAAAGCCGGGTTGTTTACATAGGGTTGACTGTCATAGTCCTGATCCATGCTGTACTGAATGTACTTATAGACGAGGCAAAGGTGGAAATGAGGACAGAAGTAATTCTAAAAGTACTACTTGTGTTGTCGATCATATTTTCGATCGTTGCCTTTAGGGCATTTGTTTTCCCATTTTTTTGCAGCATAATAGAAAAGAAATACAAGGATACTAATGCGAATCATTAGCCCTCTTTCGCACTATCCGTCTCAAACATATTCATAGTCGATACAGTAGCCGGTAAAAGAACCCGGTTACACACCCGATCGGGGAAACTGCAGTTAGAAAAGAACATAAATAACATTATTCACGATTCATGAATTGTGAATAATTCATTTTCTAAAAATCAATCGCTATGCGTCCACAAGACTCTTGGATCGCAGCAAGGGGCAGAATGATAATGAACAACATGAAGACCTTCATGTCTGCAGCTCAATAACCTTCGCGATGCCTGTCGCTACCGACGTTAACGATTGTGAACCACAGACACACAAACTGTATCATGCACCGTTAGGTGCAGGAGCTTTGTAGCAATAGGATGATAATTGTTCAATGCCCCGTTGGGGCTACCCCCAACACGATCCGGCACACCTCATTTTCCCCTGCTGTTCGTACCTTCATACCAGGCCCGTTATGAAGAACTTTTCGAAAGCCGGTTTCACGTATGAAGTAGTGCCGCCATCAGATGCCACTGCGGCATTGGTGTGTCTGTACTGCCGCATCCGCATCACCGCTGCTACTGATGTAGTGCGTGTAGTGCTGCCCTACCCGGGATGCCAGCTCATGCAGCTTGTTTCGGGAAGCGTGTTGATGAACACCAAGGGCAATAGCAGCCCCATATCGTTGTCGGCCGCATTGCTGGGGCAGCCCACCATGGCCGCCACGTTTCGCTTCGCACCCGGCACCGAGCTATGGTTCGCACGAATGAAACAACCTGTAGTAAAAGCACTCACAGGCACCAAAAAGTCGTGGGCCGACAGGGTGTTGCCGCTCCACACCCTACCACTATACAGTACGCTGCCCGGCACACAAAACAACACATTTGCATCATGGGTAGCTGCTATGGAATCATACGCTGCCGATGTGCTGCAGTTGTTCGCATCGCACCCGCGCAAAGACTGGATACTGGCCGCACAACAAAGTGTGGAACAAGGCTGCACCACACCCGCAGGCTCGGACTACACCAACATCTCGCTGCGGCAGTCGCAACGATTGTTCAGGCAATATTTCGAAATGTCGTCGCGCACCGCTGTTATGTTGCACAAGCTCAACCGCGCGCTTGACCACTATGCAGCCACAAAACATGTTTCCGCCACCGGTGCAGCCTACGAAGGTGGCTTTGCCGATCAGGCACACTTCATCAAAGCTTTCCGGCACTACAGCAACACAGCACCGGCGCGTTTCTTCAGACATTACAACCTGAAACGCTGACAGGTCGTTTCGGTACAATTTTTACACTGCTCGTGTTCGGAATTTTGTGTGGTAAAATCCACGCAACAATGAAGACCGCACTCATCACAGGCGCCGCACAGGGAATAGGCGCCGCCATTGCTACTACACTCCTGCAGTCGGGCTATAGGGTCATAGTCTCCGATATACAGATCGCAAAAGGACAGGAAACAGCCGCAGCCCTGGGGGCCAATGCGCACTTTGTGCCGCTTGATGTGCGCCGCGAAGACCACTGGGAACAGGCCATGCAGTTCATAGGCGACCGCTGGGGCGCTCCGTCGGTAGTGGTAAACAATGCAGGCATCTCGGGCATGCAGCAACCCTATCAGCCCATGGACCCCGAACACATCAACAGCGCGCTGTGGCAGCAAGTGCACGACGTGAACCTGAACGGCACGTTCCTGGGTTGCCGGTACGCCATCCGCAGCATGAAGGGCAATGACCATCACTCCGCTATCATCAATATTTCTTCGCGGTCGGGAATGGTAGGCGTACCGTTTGCTTCGGCCTATGCATCGTCGAAGGCGGCTGTGCGCAACCATACCAAGAGCGTAGCGCTATACTGTGCCGCGCAGGGTTATCCTGTCACCTGCAACTCCATTCATCCCGGCGCTATCCTCACACCCATGTGGGAACCCATGCTGGCCATGAACCCCGACAGAGACGCCGCTTTGCGGCAGTTGTGTGCCGATGTACCCTTGCAGCGTATGGGCACACCTGAAGAGGTAGCCGCCCTCGTAGCATTTCTTTGCACCGATGCTGCCGCCTACATCACAGGGGCCGAATTTGCGGCAGATGGCGGCATCATGGCAGGCACATCGGCTACACCTGCACGGTAATGTCTGTGCGGTATGCTTATGGAATATGAAGTCAAATCAACTGTAGATTCTCTGTGGTGTAAACCATCTCGTAAGGATGCTCCCCCTTCCCAAACAGGACAGCCCCATACGGGCACAATTCCATTTGTATTTGTTGTTGCTACAAACGCTACAAAGCTATAGCCCCGATGGGGCAGGGTGGAATAACAACACGATTTTCCCTATCAAGTCTGTTGCCTTTTTATCCAAAGCAGATACGAGTGCGGCTATAAGGACAGGTGCACAGAGCCGACCTAATTTATATTTTTCATTTTCAGGGTTATGTCGCCAATATTGTACGAGTAAACAGATGCAGGCAAAAATGTAAAACGTAAATTATCCAATGTTCTCACACCCTGCTGATCGACAGTAGTGACCAAAGCTTTGTCGAAATTGTTTGCTTTACAAAATTGTATAAGGCTTTTCAGGTCAGCCGGCTTTTCGTAATACCTGTTGCTCCATTTTATTTCAACACCCCACACAGGTTTGTACTTCTTTTCATCTACCAGCACCAGATCCACTTCTCCTTCTGTTCTTCCTTCTTTCCACCTGGCATACGTTAAGTCCAGCTTTTCGCGGTGCATCCATTGCGACAACACCGCTGTTTCTACCATATTGCCCATTTCATCATCGGTCTCTGATACCGGCGAAAATAATGCTGTTCTCAACGACGGATTGGTCAGATAAACTTTAAAGCTCGTTACCCGCTTGAATCGTTTTGCATTCACATCTACTTTATTGAGCACTTTTATCAGAAAAGCTGCTTCCAGGTATTCCAGATACTTTTTCAGTGTTTCTTTTTGAATACCACTGTCTTTCGATATTGTCTCGTACGAAAACTCGTTGCCCGTATTATATGCCAGGTAAGTAAAAAAGCGATTCAGCTCCTGCACATCTTTTATGCCATACAGACCCGGCAGATCTCTCAACAAAACCTTATCAACAATGTCACTTTTCACATACCGTCCCATGTCACTTTGTATTCTCTCAGACAACACTACCTCAGGATACCCACCGAAATTCAGATATTGTATAAACTCTTTGTTGAGTGCCTTTACATCGTGTGTGAGGCAATACGGTAAAGACTGCCGCCCATAGTCAATACTATCTCTGAAAATAAGATGATCCATTTTCCTGAGATGAATATATTCCTGAAACGTAAGCGGTGGCAACATAAAGTCAGTAAAGCGTCCGGTACCACTTTCTGTACTATGCCATTTTAAAGCTGCGGCAGCGGATCCTGATACTACGAATTTGGTATCAGGATAAGAATCCACCATAACCTTCAGGTGGCGTTCCCAATCCTTCAGATATTGGATCTCGTCAAAGAACACGTAGCAACCATCCAGCTGTGACAGATTAAGTGACCTTTTGCACAATGACAAAATATCTTCCAGACTCAGATGAACATAAACCGGGTTATCAATGCCTATAAAAAAGATCTTTTGAGCATCAACATTTTCGTCCAGCAATTGCTGTATGCTATGAAACAACATCACTGTTTTGCCAACACGCCGAGGCCCCATCAACACCAAAGCCCTTTTTACGTTCTTTTCTTTTACAAAGGGATAGAACAGGTCAAAGTACAATCGTTTGGACATTGCACTATACACGGCAGGAATTTGTTTAGTTATCCACCATGGGTTTTCATAGCGTAGCCGCTCTATGATCTTCTCTGTCGGAATAAGGTTGTAACCACCCATAAAATACCTTTATTCTGCAAAATTAGTCAAAATAAGCACATTGAAACCTGCTTATTTATACATTTTTGTAAGAATAAGTAGATTTTCACCACAAAATTCAGTCTATTTTCACGCTACACAAATCTGCTTTTGCTCCAAACATGCAATACCTGACACACAAAAACGCCCCGCAATGCAGGGCGTTTCTATTTATAAAGTTCTGTTCAATTAAATGTCCCTTGACGGGTCGAACGCTTCGAGTTCGTTGGCAACTGCAGTGAGGAAGCTGGCACCTACTGAACCATCTACAATACGGTGATCGTAGCTGAGCGACAGGTACATCATGTGGCGGATGGCAATTACGTCGCCGTCTTTTGTTTCCAACACCATCGGGCGCTTTTTGATGGCACCCAGTGCCATAATAGCAACCTGCGGCTGATTGATGATAGGCGTACCCATCAGGCTTCCGAATGTCCCCACGTTGGTAACGGTGAAGGTACCTCCTTGTGTGTCGTCAGCTTTCAGCTTGTTGTTCCGTGCTGCATTGGCCAGCGAGTTCACATCCTTTGCCAGACCCAGCAGGTTCTTGGTTTCGGCATTCTTTATCACCGGCACTATCAGGTTGCCTGATGGCAGGGCGGTAGCCATACCTATATTGATATCTTTCTTCAGAATGATATTATAACCGTCCAGGCTGCAATTGATCGTCGGGTATTTACGGATGCACTTAACAATAGCTTCGAAGAAGATAGGTGTGAAGGTGATCTTCTCGCCATATTTCTTCTCGAAAGAACTTTTATTCTTGTCGCGCCATTTTACGATGTTGGTCACATCGGCCTCGGTGAAGCTGGTAACGTGTGGCGAAGTAGCCTTGCTGCGCACCATATGATCGGCGATCAGCTTGCGCATGCGATCCATTTCTATGATCTCTACGTTGCCGGTCGGGTTCACCGATGGAGCCGCTGCTGCAGGGGCAGCCGCCACAGGGACGGCAGGTGCAGGCGCAGCAGCCACAGGAGCCGGAGCTGCTGCTACCGGAGCAGCCGCGCCACGATTGGCCACGTAGTTCAGAATGTCTTTTTTGGTCACGCGGCCTTCGTTACCGGTACCCGGTATCTTCTCCAGCTCGGCCATACCTATACCCTCTGTACCGGCAATGTTCAGTACCAGTGGAGAGTAGAAGCGTGTGCCGGCGGCAGGTGCTGCAGCAGCAGGAGCCGCGGAAACAGGGGCAGCCGCCACAGGTGCTGCGACAGGCGCAGGGGCCGGTGCAGCGGCAGCAGGTGCAGGAACCGATGCGCCCGCGCCCGATGTTTCTATACGTGCTATAGGCGAGCCCACAGGCACCACATCGTTCTCTTTATATAAAATCTCTGTCACCACACCGGCAGCAGTAGAGGGCACCTCACTGTCCACCTTGTCGGTAGCGATGTCAAGGAGTGTTTCATCCATTTTTACGGTATCACCCGGCTGTTTGTGCCACTTCAGCACTGTAGCCTCCATAATGCTTTCGCCCATTTTAGGCATTACAACATCAACTATCGCCATAATATGGTTTTGAGTTATTTTTTAATTTGAGGTGCAAAAATAATCAAAAAGACCTGACTGCCCCCAAAAATTCGGGCGAGGTCGCCCAATATCTTAATATGACCGAATTATGGGCGTTCGCAGACCACCTGTCGGGAAATTGCCCTTTGCTGTTAATTATAGTACTTTCACGTTTTTATAGCCATTGTTGTTAATCGTTAACTATGTTTAGGGTCATTTCCGCACTCATTTTCAGCCTTTTAATTAATAATGCCGTCCGGGCACAGTCGCCCAAGCGCGAATTCAGGGGCGCATGGATCGCCACCGTTGCAAATATAGACTGGCCCTCCAAACCGGGCCTGCCTGCCGTAGAGCAGCAGCAGGAGTTCGTGCGCCAGTTGGATATGCTGCAGTCTGTGGGCTGCAACGCGGTCATTGTGCAGGTGCGCCCCGTGTGCGACGCGTTCTACGCATCGGGCAAGGAGCCCTGGAGCCACTACCTCACCGGCCGTCAGGGCGAAGCGCCATTTCCTTACTACGACCCGCTGGTGTTCATGGTAGAGGAGGCCCACAAGCGCAATATGGAGTTCCACGCGTGGTTCAATCCCTTCCGCGCGCTTATGAACAGCACCAAGAACAACAATCCGCAAAGCCACGTCACCCACACCCACAAAGACTGGATCATCAACTACGGCACAAAGTCTTATATAGACCCGGGTGTGCCCGAGGCCCGCGACTATGTGATAGGCGTTATTGCCGATGTGGTAAAACGCTATGACGTGGACGCTGTGCACCTGGACGACTACTTCTACCCCTATCGCGAGGCGGGCAAGGAGTTTGGCGACAGCCGCAGCTATGCCCGCTATGGCAACGGCATGAGCAAGGACGACTGGCGCCGCGACAACGTGAGCCGTTTCATATCGCTGCTCAACACTACCATCAAAGACATAAAGCCGTACATGAAGTTGGGTATCAGCCCGTTTGGTGTGTGGCGCAACAAAAGCAAGGACCCTGAAGGATCGGACACACGCGGCGGACAGACCACCTATGACGACCTTTATGCCGATGTGCTGCTGTGGATGCAGAAAGGCTGGGTAGATTATATGATGCCGCAACTCTACTGGGAACACAAACACAAAGCTGCCCCATTTGATGTGCTGCAGCCATGGTGGTACGACCACTGCTACCAGCGCCATGTATACTACGGACTGGGCCTCTACCGCATGACCACCGCCAAGAGCGGCCCCTGGGCCACAACCGGCGAGCTGATGTGGCAGCTGCGCGACATCCGCGGCAAGTGCCCCAACTCAGGCTATTCGTTCTACAGCGCTTCCTGCTTCAACAAGGTGAAACCCGCGGTGAAAGACAGCCTGCAGAACAGCTTCAACCGCTACCCGGCACTGGTGCCACCCATGACCTGGCTCGA
>JAEUVY010000096.1 GCA_016786565.1 Flavipsychrobacter sp. | reverse complement strand
CCTCGAAAAACTCTTTCTTCCAGATGGGAACCGTCTGCTTAAGTGTGTCTATAATGAAACGGCAGGCTTCAAAGGCGGCATCCCTGTGTGCTGCCGACACCGCAATGACCACCGGCACTTCTCCTATCTCTAGACGCCCGGTCCTATGGCTAATGACGATCTTGTCCACCGGCCATTTTGCAGTTGCTGCTTCAGCGATCTTTCTCATTTCGCTTACGGCCATCGCTTCGTAGGCTTCAAATTCAAGATGAATAACAGCCCTTCCTTTTGTGGCATTCCTTACTGTGCCGATAAAAACGTCTATTCCGCCACACGACGGAGACATAACCCATGATATGCACTCACTGATATCTATAGCGGTTTGTTGAAGGCGAATGTCGTATTGCATGGAGGAAGTCATGAAGTTGTTATTGCTTGAATGGAAACCTGATTATCCGCCGCTTACCGGAGGAATAATGGCCAGTTCATCTCCCGGCGAAATAATTGCATCGGTATTGGCGTACACTCCGTTAATGGCAATGGCTATACTTCTGAGTTTGCTTAGTTCCGGGTATAATGAAATGAGTTGTTGCATCAATTCTCCCGCCGTTATTTGCGACGTGATGGTCACGGAAACCACCGGGCTTCCTGTTATTTCTTTCACTATTCCGAAAGTGAGGATGTTTGTTTCCCGAGTCACCAAAAGGATGCTATTTGTCTTCAAAGATAGGCAGAACAGTATTCAGTTATGCTTGTGCTAACGATAAACAAAAAGGGAGTGTGTCAGCTGACACACTCCCTTTCAAAAAACCGGATTGATATTGAATTAGAACTTGGTCCATGTCTTCCACCAGGTATCGTTGGCAGAACATGCACCGCGGTACGATACTGCGGTTACAGAACCCAGCTTGCCGGTGCTGCTGGTTGCAGCGTTTGATGTTGCCGGAGAGCTGCTGTTAGGATTCGGGTTGAATGATGCTCCTGATGCATAAGGTGCCACCAGATTAACATCGCTCGTGTTGGTAAGAGCCACGTTGTTCCATGATGCGTTGTCTGTTGTGAGGAACGGTGTGAGTGCGCCAAGTGAAGTAGACGATGTGCCTACTGTGTCGAACGCCTTGCTGATACCGCCCACAATGATGCCACGGAGTTCCATTGTGCCATTCTTCAGCTGAGTACCTGTCTTGCTTCCGTCAACAAGTATACCGGTAGGATATCCCATTACGATAGTGTTGAAGATATTCGCCCTTGAGTTCCTCCTCAGGTGCGCGGCACGCTTGTAGTTTGAATTGATTGAAGTAGCAGATGTTTCCTTAGGACCAATGATGGTGATGTTTGCAAACACAGGTGCAGTGAAAGGGCTTGTTTCAGAACCTGTAGCATCGTTGTCTATTTCAAAACCGTTGCTGCCCGATACGTCGGCGTCGTTGGGGTCAGTTATGGCAATGCCGAACTGTACGTTGCCACGGAAGCCGAAGTCTGCGTCAAAGTTGTCATCATGTGTTTTGTAAGCGATAAGGTGTTTACAGTTCACAGTTCCGCCAAACCACTCGAAAGCGTCGTCATAGCCGTAAGAGCACTGAACGTAATCGATCTCTGTTCCGCGACCTACTGCACCCATTGTCAGGGAGTTCAGTTCCTTATCGGCCAGGAATGGATAGCCGGCATACTCAATGCGGACATACTTCAGTTTACCTGAGTTGTCGTTATCGTCGGTTCCACCATACAGACCGTCTCCGTTTGAGTTGTTTACGCCACCTTCTATCTCGCCTACACCCGCGCTGCCATTGAAAGTTGCATTGGTAGTAGCTTTACCGAGCATCACGATGCCACCCCAGTCACCCGGAGTAGGTGTGCCTTCGTTTGAAGTGAACACGATCGGGCTGTCAACTGTACCCTCAGCCATAATCTTTGCTCCACGGGTGATAACCAGGCCGTTCTTGCCTTTCAGTGCCTTAATAGTAACACCTTTGGGAATAGTCAACGTTGCGCCGTTTTTTACATACACCATTGCTTCGAGCGTGTATGTTTTGCCGGACATCAACGTACGATTGCTGGTGATGTCGCTACTGAGTTTGTAACCGAGTGAGTCTTCGGTTGTAGTAGTTGTTGGAGTTGGAGTCGGAGTGGGGTCATCTGTTTTCTTTTTGCAAGAAACAGATACTACCAACGCTGCTGCGGTAATGCCTAAAACGATTTTCTTCATGTTGTTTAATATTTGATGCAAAATTCCGTAGTGTATGTTATCACAATATTATTGGACCATTAAGCGAATGCTATTTCTACGGCGCATATAAAACGAAAGAAGCAACCTGTCGGCTGCTTCTTTCGTTTTATATGTTGTTTCTGTTAGTGATTAGAAGTTGTACATAAAGGCTACACTTACTGTGGTGCCTGAGAGTCTCGAGATTCTCAGATAGTCGCCGGTTACGTCATATTTGTTGTTGCCGTTGATATCCTGATAGAAGTTAGCCTTTTTATTCAGCAGATCGGTAACAGACAATTTGATCCCTGCTTTTTCGTTCATGAGTTTTTTAGAGAGTTGCAGGTCGAACAATGGACGCGGAGCTTCCCAGATGTGCGGATTCTGTTCGTTACCCACCAGGAATATACGCTTGCCGATCATGTTGAAAAGTACGGCAGCACTGATGCCCGATGTTTCTTCGTCATATTGCAGGCCAGTATTGATCACATAAGGAGACTGACCCTGCATAGGGCGATCTGCCTTAATGGTTGTGCCCGACATTGTTTTGATATCAAAGTTTACATTGTTGAAGATGTAGGAGGCATTAGCAAAGAGTGTCAGTGGGGACAGTGCGTCGATTCCTGTGAAGTCGAGACTTTTTCTGAATTCAATTTCAGCACCATAACTCACTGCCGATGGCGCATTATTGTAAGTGAATGAGAAGGTATTAACACCGGTTTCGTTGTAGAACTGTTCTATCGGG
Source organism: Flavipsychrobacter sp. (assembly GCA_016786565.1). Taxonomy (GTDB): domain Bacteria; phylum Bacteroidota; class Bacteroidia; order Chitinophagales; family Chitinophagaceae; genus Nemorincola. Next base: position 768 of record JAEUVY010000096.1, on the reverse strand, counting down.
TTCACAAAGTGTTTATAGAATACACCACCTGTTATCAGTTCGCCCGAGCGTGGGTATAACTCGTAGCGAAGGTCGAGGTTTGAAATTTTGGTGCGTTGCAGATCGGGGTTACCCTGTACGGCAGCCAGCAATTCGAAGTCGTAGAACACAAATGGAGAAAGTTCGCGGAATTCAGGACGGATGACCGTTTGTGATGCGCAGAATCGAACATTGGTTTTTTCTGTTGGCTTGAAGGTGAAGTTGGCAGAAGGCAGGAAGTCGCCGGTATTTCTGTCAACAGCCACCGGTTTGTTACTCTGGAATCCGTTCAACGTCTGATTGTAGTTTTCATAACGTACACCCCAAACCAGTCGGTAACGTTCGCCAAAGGTGTTGTCAAGCATTACAAAACCAGCATTCAATAGACCGGTTGCGCTGTAGTCATAGTCCTTGTCGCTTAGTTCATTAATTGAAAATCCGTTTGCACCCAGATTTTGTGATGCGAAGATCTCATCGGCAGGCAGTAACGTCTGGTCAAGTGTGCCACCAACCATTCCGAACGGGCGAGACGTAAATGCGCGCCTCTTGGACTGAACCATGTAGCCTGCCTTGAGCGTCTGTTTGCGGCCGAACATTTTGAACTGGCGTGCCGCATCTACACTGGCGTTAAGGATGTTGTCTTTCAGATCGGAATAGAACATACTTGATGATGCCAGTGAAGGTAAAACTCCGGGCACGATGGCGATATATTGGCTGTCACCGTCAGATTTTCTGTATTCCATTCTGCGA
>JAEUVY010000091.1 GCA_016786565.1 Flavipsychrobacter sp. | reverse complement strand
TCTCGAAACTTAGCTGATGCCTGCCCATGATGCCTGGAACGTTGACCGGGGCGCCTGCTGTGGAAGTCTGGTAAACGAGTTCGTTGTCAAGGTAGAAGGATCCAACGTTGAATACCTTACGTGCCCAAAGCTGCGGAACCGAAAAAGCCTCTGTGTACTGATCGGGCAGGCCGTTAGCATTTAAGAAAATATAGTTCGCAATGAGATGAGCCCTGCCACCAACACCCATTTTCAATTTGGATGATTCAATGCCTGCGCCTAATGTGGTGATGCTTTCTTTGTCGAAACTAAAAGTGCGATTTGTGTGCAGGTTGTTGTAGTCGGTGAGACTAAATGGTGCGCTGCCGAGTTGCTGGTTAAAGCCTGCAACAAACCTGCCTACAGTTTTTGATATTTCTTTTCCTATGGTGGCTGTGAAATTGAAATTTCCAGCGTAGCTTCCTGATGTGAACATGCGGAGCGATGCGCCGTAGTCCCAGTCTTTGGTATCCATAGCTTCTTTCCGAAGTGAGCCTTCAATGAATGTGCTCATCCGGCTGTGGCGGTCTATACCGGTGGCCCAATATGGGGTGTCTGTTATGGGTATGACCGTTGGTGAAGAAGCGAACTGGTCATATCGTACTCCGGCTCCGGCACTGAAACGGAACTGGTTTTCAGCCTTGCCGAGATAGCCGCTGAGCAGTACCTTGCTATCGGCCCAAAACCAATTCTGTTTTGTGTAAACCGAGTCTATCCCGGGAGCATAATAACCGGTGCCATTGTTTGCGAATGATCTCGAAAAGAGTGCTGTGTATCGCATGGAATCTGGGGCAAGGTCTTTGTATTGGTGTTTCTCGGTGCTGATAGTGGCAGAATGAGTAATGCTGAAACGTGGGGTCAGTGTATAGGAGTAAGCAGCTGTGTCTTCTTCGTCAAATGTTGTGTCTATGGTGCCAAAGGTGTACCTGTGTTGCAGCATGAATGTACACTCGCGAAGCACATTCGTTACTGCTGATCGGCTGGTTGAATATTGAGATTCGTAGGCGGTATTCAGCGTTTTTCTATCGCTGTATGCCGGGTCTGTAAGCACGGAGTCGTATAGTATGCCACCGTTTTCATCCTGCTGTTGTTTGTTGTAAACTAAAGCGCTTTTCAGCTCATAGTGTTTGTTCAGGCTGTTATATCGGGTAGTAAGCGCAAAGTTGTCGTGATTGTTTCTTTGCGTTTTGTAATAGCCGGGGTTGCTGGTCTTTCTGTATTCTACAGCGAAGTTCCAGTTTGGTTTCAGGTTTTGCGTATGCAGAATGCTGGCTATATTCTCATTGCGGCCAACTGTCTGGTAGCTGAAGACGGAATAGGGGCGCACAGAATTGTAATAGTTGAGGCTATCAATGTCGAACCGGTACACGTCAAAGGCCCGATATCCGAGTGTTGGACCAACTTTATAGTCAGTGCTGAAAAACAGATTGTAAGAAGGGCCACCGGTAAGGCCAAGATCGCGCGACCAGGGTTGAAGAAATAACCTGCGATGGAAAGTGGAAATAGAGGTGTCAGGTTCGTATGTCTTTGCTGAATTGAGTTTTTCGAATGTTATTTTCGATTTCTGGTCTTTCCAGCGGTTTGTATTGGTTTTGTATTTGCTGGAGTCCCGTTTGGGAGTTCCGTTTGTGGGGAATGTCTGACCGATGGCGATAGTGGGGCTGAAGACGCACATCAAAGCCATACAGGTGATGCTCAAAAGGACTAATATGCGGTTCTTCAAATAAATATAGATTTTGGTTTGGTTATTTCAGGCGAAGTGCAAAATTAACCACTGTGTTGAATATATATTCGATTTCGCAGGCTTTTAATGTGCCTTCCGCGTTGTTTTTCGTTAAATTCCTTTCAAATATTGGATTATGTTTGGTCTATGAATCTTGCACTTACGCTGAGATGTCTGGTTATTTTGGTCGTTCCGTTGTTTTGCGGGTTTGCGGTGGTCGGGCAACCACTGCTTCCTGGTATTGGTTGCGCGTGCGGAGAGGGTGGGGTAGAAGTGACATGGCAGTGCCAGTATGATGGGGTGAAACATATAACAGTGAATAGGTCTTTTGATAGTTTGGGGAGGTTTGAGAAGGTTGGAAGATTGGACGTACCTGTGAAGGGAACTCAGCGGTACTTTGACAGAGATAGCCGGGCAGGGAACAGATACTATAGATTGTCTATCGAATTTAATTCAGGATTGGTTTGGCAGAGCAACATGTGCCGTATAGTTGTCGATACTACATGTGTTTTGCGTAGGTCCGCTTCCAAAACAGCTTTGGTGAAGGACACCGCAGAGCAGGGGGGCGAAAGAAACGTTGTGAGTGTTGTTTCGATGAAGCGGATCGTTTTGCCACGGCCCATAGATAATATCGCCGAACCATTGTTTGTGATTCCTGTGCACGTTGGTGTTCAGAAAAATACAGGCCATGTTTTTGTGAAGCTACCACCAGACCCCAATGGAGCAAGGCACTCAATCTATTTTTACGACCTGCAGGGGGTTGCCATTGTTGGCATTGCAGATCTGAGGGCAGATTATGTTTTGATTGAGAAGAGGAATTTTCAGCATCGGGGTGTGTATAAATTCTTGCTGAAGAAAGATGGTTCGGAACTCGAGTCGGGGTATATAACTGTGCTGCCCGGCAGGTGACACATTAGTTGGTCGCGTTGTCGTCATATTCCTGCTCCTGCAGCATGTCGTTCCATTCCGGGCCAAGCTTCAAAGTAGGGCCTATGTATATCTTTATCATTTGCACCATCTTTTCGGCATCCCACGAATATACTCCGGGTGCGAACGAAACCCGGGTGCCATCTTTGGTGTCGAAGTAAAGATTTCCGTCGTGGTGCAGGCTTTGTATGAGATGTTCTTGTGTTTCAAACCCAAAATAATCGAAGGACTTTCCTTTGAGCGGGTGATCTGTTTTGGCTCCCTTTCCCTGATAGTGCAATTCGCCTATGTCTCTCCAAAAATACCGGCGTACATCTTGTGTAAACAACGAGCGTTTGATGATAGTGATGCTGTGTATGTCAATCAGCAATTTCTCTTTCAGGAACATTCGGGCAAGGAATCTGTAAGCCGCGAGCAGATATAGCAGAGACGCACCGATCGTTGCCAGCCAGTTCATGACATTGTGTTTCAGCGGGAAGGATTGCAGCAAAAAGATCGTAGCCATCGCTGCTGTAAAGATCAGCTCGGCCACATATAGTGCACGTATCCTTGTCTCGACCCGATTGCCCAGGTCAATTGAAAGATTGCGGTCGCCCCAGTTATATGTAATGCCCCGCTTTTTCAATACTATTTTTCTTTCGCTTTCAGATGGTTATTAGCAGTGTTCGCATCAGTCAGTATCTCGCATTGAAATACTTCTTCGAATTTCTCGATCAGCAGATCTTTCACTTCCTGCATGTTTACCGGGCGACCGAGTTCTTTTTCAAGTGAGGTAACACTTTTGTCAGTGATGCCACAGGGTACAATGTAGTCGAAATACCGCAAATCTGTGTTTATATTGAATGCAAAACCGTGCAAAGTCACCCATCGGCTGCAACGCACGCCCATGGCGCATATCTTGCGTGCTTTCCCATTTATGTCCGGGTCAAGCCAAACACCTGTAGACCCCGGAAGTCTTCCTGAAGCAATGCCATAATGATCCAGAACACGGATGATCACTTCTTCCAGATTGCGCATGTATTTGCCGAGATCTGTCTCGAAGTATTCAAGGTCCAGAATGGGGTAACCGACAATTTGTTGCGGGCCGTGGTAGGTAATATCTCCGCCCCTATTGGTTTTGAAAAACGAAACGTTCAGCTCTTTGAGTCGGGTGTCATTCACAAGGAGGTTTTCCATGTGGCCACTCTTGCCTAATGTGTACACATGCGGATGTTCGCAGAACAGCAAATGGTGTTTTGTTGGGATATTGTACACATCATTTGGTGCTGATGTTTTGTACCAGTCTGCCTTCAGGTCTAAGTTTGCTTTCATTAACGATTCCTGATAGGCCCATGCTTTGTCATAGGCGATCTCTCCAAGGTCTTCAAATAGTACGTCTCTCATGTTACAAAGTGCAATTTACGAGTTCTTGTCTGGTGGGTACCTTAAATAATTGTCATTTTATTTTCCGGGCTGGAAATTATTTTTCCACATTTTAGAAATTGGAACGGAATGAACAAATGGTTAAAATAATGTCGTTGGTCATATTATTATGCTCTTGTTTATTACTTTATATATCGAAATAGGTGGCATGTTTGCCAAAGTATATTTT
>JAEUVY010000086.1 GCA_016786565.1 Flavipsychrobacter sp. | reverse complement strand
TGCTTTAAAACTATATACAATGGAAAAACTGTACCCCGGCATCACGCTCACGCTTTTCTGTTTTGCTTTTTAAAGGCTTCAGTATCTATCGGGGGGTGGTCCTCTTACTCCGTCTGAAGTTTGGACCTCATCGATACCTGTGCCGCTCATTATTGTAAAATTCGCCATTGCATAGCCATTATACAATATCACAATAGCCACATGTAATAATAATCGCCACAGGCGCGGCATAGGCAAAGAAAAAGCCCCCCGATTTTTACGGGGGGCTTTTCTGTTATTTGACCAAATTGCTTAGGCTCGCTCAAATAACGAATAGCATCATGCTCATTGCGACACTAGCTATTGAATTGGGAACGACACAAATATACAACCTATTTCATTTATGTAGCTTTGTTCCGCGTCTCGGCATTTCAGAGGTAACAAATTAAGCCGCTTTACCAATACGTGCGGGCTTATCATATTTAACACCGTTTTCCAGTTGTCCTTCGTTGGGTATTATAGCGGCCAGCAGATCACACACAACCTGCAGGGCTTCCTCGTCGCCGGTTCTTTTGTCCGGGTGTGCTATTGCCAGGCGCAAAGCTGTTATTAGTCCCTGCATGGTCGCTTCGTGGTCAGCAGCATGAAATACGGTTACTTTAGTTTCTTTGATTGTATTGTCGTAGGTTATCATAAAAGTCGTTTAAAAGAGGTTGAAAAGTTGGTTTAAAGTCAGTTGTTACATCAGTTTTCTTTTGGCTTCCATTTCGGCCAGTAGGCTCTGCAGTCGCTTATACAGGTCCGGGTCTTTCATCCTTGCATAAGGTAGCACCACATTTATATCGGTGCACCTTATCTTCCAGGGGTCTTTTATTTCCCCCTTCAGGTACCGCTCTTCTTTCTGAAAAATATCGGGGTGCTTCTTCTTTATGTCGTAGAACGTTTTGGGGCTTATGCCCAGCACAGCACACACCGTTTTCACATTCTTGCCCTCTCGCATTAGGAAGATCATTGTCTTTATCTGCCCGGCTACTTTCTGTCGTCCGGCTATAGTGTCGTTCCTTTCCATTAGCCTTTCCAGTTTAGTTGTTCATAATCCAAAGCAGCTTTCACCAGCTCGTTATACATGCCACCATATTTGCCGGTTGTTTTTATCCACAAAAGCAATTCAGTCACAGTTATGTGTTTGCTCGGTGTAGCTTTTTCACGCTGCCTGGCTATCACCTCTTTACCCCCCGCATCACGCACCCATTTCACTGCCGTCACCTCTGAAATACCACACACTGCAGCAGCTTCTTTTTGGGTCTTTTTGCCTTTTATTAAAAGCCTGAAAAAGAGAGCTTTCATCGCCTTCTTCTCTGTCTCTGTCAAACTTATCCACCTGGCCACACTCGCCGCAATTCGAGTGACCCTTTCAGCTTCCTTAACGCTTTCCATTGTTTCCGCATTTGCTGTGGCTTGCTGCTCCGGCCTTGCAGCAGCAGCCATTTCTCCGTTTACTTTAGCTGTTGTTCTCATGCCTGCTCGCTTAGTAGTTTATAGTTAAAAATGCTGTTCAGCAGATCCCCAAACCTCATGCTGTATCTGTCGCTCCTGAACTCCCTCACCATTTCCTCACCTGTTATATCGTTGTCGGCAAGCACCATATTTATTTCCTCTTTCTGCAGGCCTTTCAGCTCGTCCCACATATTCACGCGCCGGTAAAATTCAGAGTAGCCCGCCTTTCCGTTGTTCATGCCTGCTATCAGCCTATTCTTAAAGTGTGGCATACCTGCCAGCACTATGCCGCAATAGCCCATCGTTTTGTCTCTTAGCGCGTGTATCGTCTGCATCAGTGCATCATTCATCTTGCTGGCTTCATCCACTATTAGCAGCTTGTTTGCCTCCCTGTTCAGCCTGTTAGCCACCGTATTCAGCATTTCACTCTTGCTGCCATTAAAAGGCGTGTTCAGGTCTTGCAGCAGCCCCTCCAGGAAAGTCTTTACACTTATAGTATTGTTCAGTTGCACATAGATCACATCTTGTCTTTGTGCCACCGCCTTCAGCACATAGGTCTTTCCCATACCGGTGTCTCCGGTCAGCCCTATCATCATTGCATTCTTTTGGGCATAGTCACACACTCTCATTATCGTCTTGCAGTCGTTGGTCTGATATATGCCCGATATTTCAGACTTGCACACCTCGGCCTCTATCGCATCCCACCACTCATTCCGCATATTGTCCCACTCCATGTTCAGCATCTTGTTTATAACCTTTGTGCCTATCCCTGCTTTTTTTGCCAGTAAGTCTATACCCTCTTTGTGTTCAGATATAAAAAGTTTGATACCGGCCACTACGCGATCTTTTCTTACTTTTGTCATAGTATTTTTTTAATTAATGAGGTTAAAGAAATAGTTTCTGAATGCCGGTGCTGGACACACCGGCATTCTCTTTATGGTTATTCGCCTATCAGCTCTTCTATGCTCAGGCGTTGCATAGACTCATTCTTTCCGGTCACAGCAAACGGTCCTTTGTTTTTCCATGCAGGCTCCGGCATTTCTATGGTGGTTACTTTGGGTGTCCTTATTGGCATAAGGTTCGGGTTTATGCCTGCCCGCTTCAGCGCGCTGTCCTGTAGGGCTATTTTGCGTATATCCTTTGGCAGTGCTGCTGTATTCATGAATTCTATCGCTTCAGGATTTTCCTTTAGTGCCGCTGCTATCTTGCTCACAGCCTCTTTGCGGGCTTTTGTGGTCACTCCCTTTTTGCGGCCTGCCAGCTGGTTCAGGTAGCGTTTGTCTTCCTCCGTTTGGTCGTGTACCGCTCCGTGTATCTTGCGCTTTGGTGGCACATCTCCCAGCTCTTCGCCCGTCTTAGGGTCAGTTATATAAATGCCCTGTGTCAGGTCTTCATATACCACCAGCAGCTCACGGTTATTGTACCTGTCTATCAGTTCCGCGCTCAGCTGAAACTCATGCTTTGTAACGCCCACTTTTATTGTTATCTGCCCGCGCTGCACAGTATATTTCCTTACAGGTCGTATTAGTTTCAGTCGCTCTTGTTCGGTTAGCCTGAAACACTTGCCGTCTGCACTTGCCTCATATGCCTCATTGGGTGTTTGGCCGTTTAGCGCAGTTAGCGGAGTCTTATTGTATCTATCTATTGCATATAGATATATCGCCTTTATCTCTTCCTCAGTCTTCCAGTTTCGGCTCTTGCCTATTCGTTCGTACTCTTCGTCTGACGGGCGGCTGTCCTCTTTTTTTGATCTTATTCCCTTGCCCTTGTATCCATCAAACTCACAGAATGTATCGTCAAGATATTGGTGATAACGTTCCCCTATAGCATTTCTTTGCGCGTTTACTGTCACAGTCCACACTACCCCCATTTTTTCAGTTTCAGCCATTAACTGGCTGACCTGCGTTGTCTTCAGGGAAGTGTGTTTGTCACATACAATTTCACCGGCAATGCAACCGGTATTCTCCATTGCATCCTGTAGTGCCTGCAGTATCGTTGTTGCATTTTCCCGTGGGCCAAAACCAAAGCCAATAATTTTCCGGCTGTGGTTGTCGCGCACTAATACCCCCACGTAAGCAAGATAATTTAAACCATTAAATGGCCCGTTATAGCCATCCATGCTCCATTGCGTGTTCTTTGCCTGTGCAGGCAGTGTGCTGGCATATGGTGCGCTCTTTTGCGCGGCTACCGCTCCATTCCTCAGCAGATTCAGTTCGGCATTATTCTTAAATTCCCTAAAGTATTTTTTCGCAGTACTTTCGCTGCAAGGGTGTTCGCCTATTTTAGCACAATATTCCACTAGTTTATGGTAAGCCCTTTTAAAGGAGATCTTGCTGGCTTGCATGTACATAAATTGCAAGAATGCTATTTGAAGTTTGCTTGTTCGTTTGCTAACCTCGCGCTCAGCTCGTTTGTCCCGCTTTTCAAACACACCATATTTCTTACAGTCTATCATGTAATTACCAAACGAGTCTAAAGTTTTAATATTATCGTTGGGAATTACCGATATATAAGCATTGAAAAATATTTCCTTTATCCCTTTTCTATTTTTAGGGTAGTTGGCTATTATCCAGTCCCACACCGCGCACCTTTCTGCACATTTGCGGGCTTTCTCATACGACCGGTTTGGGTGTTGCTCCTTTATTTGGTTGTAATATGAGTGGTAGCTGCTTTTGGCATCATACATCATGCCCATCACGTCAGCAATCATTTTTGCATTATCTCCACCGCTCCATTTGCGCTCCTGGGCTGCTTGTTGTGCCAGTGCCACCAATCGCTTCAGCTCTTCATCGTCTGTAGTAATGTATTTTCCGCGTTCGGGTATGCTGTTTACATTTAGCTCCTTAACGCCGTTGTTCATTCTTGAAGCCCAGGCACCTGATCCGTTAGATTTCGATCTGGTTATGTAAACATAAAAGGCATCAGCGTTAAGACCTTTAATGTTGATCTTTTCAAGGACCTTTACCGGTACCCACACCGGTTTCAATTTTGCAGATCTGCTGTAGTTTGGTCTGAAGTTCTTTGCCGGTAAGCACCCGGCCATAGTTCCCGTATTCATGTTATATTGTTTTGTTGTTAATGGATTATTTGTTCTGCTGTGGCCGTTATCGTGTCCTGGTCCTGCTTTAGCTCTTGCAGGTAGCTGGCCAGTGCTCGCAGCACACGCCTGTTTTTAGATTTGCCCTGAAGAACCCGCATAGCGGTAAACCTTGAAACGCCTGCCGCTTTAGCAATATCTGCAATGCCTCCATAAGGTATTGCAGCCTTCAAAAAAGTCGTACTTTTGTTTGATTGTTGCATAATTGTTTATTTAACGTTACAAAAATAGCATTAATTTGGCATTATGCTAATTTAATTCCAAAATCTAAAATATTTATTTTATGCTAACGCAAGAAAAGTTTAAAGCAGTAAGGTCTCATCTTGGCCTATCTCAATCTGAAATGGCAGCACGTCTAGGCATTAAACAGGCTTACTATTCGGCTATTGAGCGCGGTGACAAGGATCCCAGCAAGAACGTAATGGAACGCCTGTTTTCTGCCGTACTGGTAAATGAGATGTGGTGGCATGAAGGAAAGGGTAACATTATTAACACAGTTAGCATTAAGGGACTTAATGCCAATGAGAAAAGAATAGAACTAAAGAAGGCATTAAGGCAGCTGGATAAAATTAGGGCGCAGGTACTCACTGAGCTGGCTAAGGAGAATGCTGACTTCATCGAAATGTTCAAAACAATAAATGAGTTTGGGGATAATGTAAATTTGTTAAGCACTTTCGTAAGCTCATCATTATTTCTTCCGGATCCGGAAGTAGAACTACAATTTCAGGCATTTTTAACCGAGTCATTTGCACTGCCTTCGACAGACAAGATGGTAAGTGAGGCAAGGCAGATATTGATTGCGGTGCAGGGTTCCTTTGAGTTAATTAAAAAAGTGAACACAGATGTATCCCAATTGTTAGTGAAACTAAAGGAAACTGAATTAGACAAAAACCATATTTTGGATTGCTACCAGCCATCGGAAGCCAACACACAAAAAGGCATAAATTCAAAGTAAAAAACATATTGGTTGCTATTACCTTTTATTGCTGTACTCACCTGTGTTGCTCAATTGGAAAAGGAAAGCAAATTTTCTGTTTACTCCTAAAATTTGCTTTTCTCCCTTTTCACGATTAATTCTGCCTTTTTATTCTCACCCGAAGCAATACAGTAGCGGCTTTCAGCGTATTTTCCATTTATTAAATTAGGGTAATAGCCCACTGTTTACTCGTCATTTTTGGGTCAAAATACCCTATTTATCGTGCAGTTTTGGGTTCATATCTGTGCATTTTTGGGCAATATCCCGGGCTATACGTACACCCTTTAGGGCACAAAAAAAGCCGAGAACCCTCGTTTCTGCCGGAAAGGCAGTACAGTATCTCTCAGCTTTTGGGTGGAATGCAGACGTGAGCTGATCCACCGGGCACAAAGATACTGTCATTTTACATCTGCAGCTCACCCTCTTAGATCAGCCCCAAATTTCACTACCTGCCTGAAATAGCCCTGCCTTTATTCGCCCCTTTAAGCCTGTTTCATACCGTTTCGGTGCAGTATCATATCAGTTACCCTACATTTCCAACCCTCAAAATTTTATTGTATTTACATTTATGAATGTTTATAGTATTGTAAATCAACTTATTACTAAGTTATGCACATTGCATAAAGTATAAAAATATACGGAAATCTTTTACAGACCGACCTTACAGAATTTCAGGCCAAAAAAGTAAGGTCATCTGTAAGGTTTAGTGTAAGGTCATGTGTAAGGTCTATATTTATACGCTGCAATGTATTGATAATCAATTATTTGCGCTGTTCCCGCATTTCTATTGTCCTGTCTTTTTCGGTGTGTGTTGCTGGCCGTTGGGTAGCTAGCATGGTTCTCAGGCCATTGCCTGGCAGGTATAGGCCACCGGCAAAGAAGCTATATTATAAAAGTTGGCATAATTCAGTATTTAAGGGGCTTTAAAGCGTGTTTAGCCGTCGTTTTTTCGCTGGCTATTAAAGCAAATACGGCGCCTTTTTGCCCCTGTCAGCCCTCCGGTTCAAGGCAAATTCAAGCGAGTTAAACACTTCCACAATTACGATTGTCCTACACCTTGCTATATTCACCCCGCTAAAACCCGCACCAGTAGCGGCTTTCCGTGCATTTTTCGCACTTTTTTTGCCTGTGTGCTATATCAATAGTTACTTTTACCCCCTATACATCAGATATCTCTACTTTCAACCACCGAATGAAAAGACCAATTACATTGCTCGCATTGTTTCTCAGCCACATCTCACGCATGACGGCACAAGACACAGCGACAAATACCCCACTGCTCACATGGTCAGGAGCAGTAGAAACCTATTACTCCTATGATCTCGACCGGCAACCCGGCAACCCCTACCCTTCGTTTGTCTACACCCATCATCGCCACAACGAAATAGACATTAACCTTGCATACATAAAAGCTACTTTCTCCACATCGCGCATACGCGCAAATCTGGCTTTCGGCACAGGTTCATACATGAACGCAAACTACAGCGGCACTGCAGGAGTATTCAGAAATACATACGAGGCGAACACCGGCGTTAAACTCCATAGTAAACGTCAGATATGGCTGGACGCAGGTATCATGCCTTCACACATCGGACTGGAAAGCGCATTATCAGCAGCAAACACCACCCTTTCACGCAGCATCATTGCCGAAAATTCACCTTACTATGAAACCGGTGTGCGTCTTTCATCTACATCCCTCAACAGCAAATGGTATCTGGCCGCACTGGTACTCAATGGTTGGCAAAGGGTGCAGCGCGTGCCGGGTAGCAATGCGGCAAATATAGGCACACAGATCACGTTTTCTCCGTCCGGAGAACTATCAGTCAATTACAGCACCTACATCGGAAGCGAATTCCCCGATAGCGTGCGCCGTTGGCGGCAATTCCATAATATGTACGCAACTTTCACGGCAGCACCACGCCTGTCATTTAGCACCGGGATAGACTACGGCGCACAACAATCAGCAAAAAACAGCAACACATGGCACTCCTGGTATGGCGCTGTGCTAATGGCCCGATATAAATTCTCTGAAAAACTGGCGGCCGCCGCCCGCGCCGAATACTACTCAGACCGGGAAATGATCATCGTTAATACGATTACCCCCGGCGGAGTAACGGCCATAGGGAGTTCTGTCAATGTTGATTACCGATTCAACAGATTCGCGTTGTGGCGCATTGAATCAAAATTTCTTGCCGACCCTGATGAGGCATTCACTACCGGAAAAACCATTACACAAAGAGACGTCACCATCACCACATCGCTTACCCTCACCTTCTGACAAATAGCCGCTACAAACTACCAGCGCAACCCCGCAACCTTCAGCACATCTCGCACAGCTTCATACGTGCGTGCCGCATAATAGCCGATTTCCTTTTCAGGCACCCATTTGGCTTCCAGGATATTCTCCTCCTTTTGTGGCAAAAGACGGTCACCCACCGTACCGCGCATTCGGTACCATACTGTGTGCTTCAGGTATGCAACCCCATCCTGACTATATATATGATAACTATCACCCAACTTCGATTCAGAAACCAGCGTCACCAGACCGGTCTCCTCCCGCACCTCCCGCAGTGCGCACTCAGCTATATCCTCTCCTTCATCAAGTTTCCCCTTAGGAATGTCCCACTTTCCTCTCCGATAGATCATCAGCAGTGCCCCCTCCTCGTTGAACACAAGTCCGCCACCTGCTGTAATAGGTGTGTACATGGCCGCGAGCTGGTCTTCAAGTGCCTTCTCCGATGCGTCTTCAATGATGGCACCTGGTGCACCCGGCCTGTCCATCAGTTGCAACGCCAACGTAAAGCTCTTCACCGTAGCCCCCGAAAAGAATTGATACATCTCCGCAACAGGGTTGGCGTCCAGGTATGCCTCGAGGTCTGTCACCAGCACCAGCGGCTTGTCGTTGTAGTATATCTTACGGGAGAAAATCATAGCGTTATTTTGGCAACTTACAGATTTGGCGTAGGTTTGGGTCTGCATATGAGTACTCCAAAACAATTCGCTGAAAAACTGCTGCAAATTAAAGCATTGCAGGTCAACCTGCAAACTCCTTATACCTGGGCATCAGGTTGGCGCTCACCGGTTTACTGCGACAACCGCAAAGTTTTGTCCTACCCGTATGTACGCGATTTTGTGAAGAGTGAACTCGCCAACATGATCCTTGACAAATTCCCCGATGCCGACTGCATCGCCGGAGTAGCCACTGCAGGTATTGCTCATGGTGTTATGGCGGCCGATCTGCTGAAACTGCCATTTGTTTACGTTCGCTCCGAGCCTAAAAAACATGGCATGGGCAATCAGGTGGAAGGAGTACTTACACCGGGTCAAAAGGTAGTGGTTGTCGAAGACCTTATATCTACCGGTAAAAGTAGCCTTCAAGTGGTCGATGTACTTCGCGCACAGGGTGCCGAGGTGCTTGGCATGTGCGGCTTATTCACATATGGCTTCCCGGTTGCTGATGAGGCATTTGAAAAAGCCGGCCTGCCATTATATACTATCAGCAACTATGCAGCGCTGATGGAAGTGGCAGAGGAACAACATATTGTTCGCCCTGAAGACAAGGATATACTGGCAATGTGGCGCAAAGATCCGGGCAACTGGCAACCACCAACAGCCTGATCAACGGAAATCCTACTTGCAAATATTATAATACCTCTGAAAACCTACTAATAAGAGTAGCACATTCGGTATGTATATCGAATTCCAAATTCATATCTTTGCCGCGTGCTGGAAACCCACTTCAATGTCCTGAAAAGAATAGATCCGATACGGGTTTTGGTCATCGGATTTTGTGCGCTCATCACACCGTTCATAGTTTTCGGGGGTGAAACTGACAGTTTGCGTGCCAGGTTGTCTACCTACAAAAAAGATGATACCGGCAAGGTTTCCCTGTATATTGCCTTGGCAAATGCCCACCGCTACTCAGGCCCCGATTCGGTAAAATGGTATGCAGGCAAAGCCTTTGAAATATCAAACGCACTAAAATTCTCCCGTGGAAAAGCCGGCAGTTCGGTTGCCTTCACATTAGCAGAACTACTATCGGGTAATTTTGACTCAGCAATAGGAAGGGCGAATCAGGCAGTCAGCTACTACAAAGAACTGGGTGATAGTCCATCAATGGCAACTCCATTCTATTACATCGGAGCGGCATATTATAATACAGCCCGTTTTAACGACGCTATTAAGTATTACCGAAAAACCGCCGAGGTCCTCCGCAATTCAAACGATCTCGAATTATTAAGCGGGGCTTACGACAATCTGGGGGTTACATACAGCACCATCGGGATCTTCTCAGAGTCTTTAAAATACTACCTGAAAGGCCTTGACATTCGCGAGAAGAACAAGAACGAAGCTGCAATGATCAGCAGCCTGGGCAATATCGGACGGGTGTATGCCAGCCTGGGCAACACATCGAAAGCCCTCGAATTCACCGAGAAAAGCCTGTCAAGGATAGAGAATCTGCCAAAGGACCTCAAGATCTCTACCTACGAAAATGCAGGAACGGTCTTCATGACAGTGAAGGACACCAGCAAGGCAATTACGGTACTTGAAAAGGCACTTAGCCTGGTTGATGGCAATTCACTACCGTCAGAGATAAACCGCATAATGGCCAATACCGCGGAAGCATACCTCCAAAAGGGCAACTTTGCTAAGGCTCAGGAATTGTACAGCAAGTGTCAGGCTAACTCGCCTGAAACTAACAGCCCAGCCGTAAACGCGCTTATTCTTCGCGGAATAAGCCGGGTACATGCACATGATGGCAACTACAGGCAGGCGATCTCCGAAATGAAGTCTGCCATGGGCATTTTCCTGTCAAATGAAATGATCGACCATTATGCGATCTGTTTGAGAGACCTTGCGGGCATGTACGCCTCGGTACGCGACTATGAACTGGCATACCGCACCATGGCCGAATTTACGAGGTGGAACGATAGCGTCATCACAGAAGAATCTGCCAGAAAAGCCGCAAATCTGCAATACGATTTTGATATCCAGAGAAAGGAAGACAAGATCAGGATGCTCATGAAAGACGAATCCATCATGAGAACCCGCTCTGAAAAACAGACAATTCTAAACATTGCTCTGATACTTGGATTGATCTCATTGCTAGCAACCGTAGCAGTGATACTTCGCAGCAAAAAACGTCTGCAGGAATCAAAGTTGGTCATCACCAAACAAGCGCAGGAACTCTCAGACCTCAATAATTATAAAGACAAGATCCTGTCCATATTATCACATGATCTACGGGGTCCTTTAGGATCGATTCAAAGCTCACTTTCGTTGTTTGACGAAAAAGCCATCTCCCCCGATCAGTTCAGTGAGATCACCAAAATGCTGCAGCAACAAATGGCTTCTGTCAATACGCTGCTCGATAATCTTCTGAAGTGGTCGATGGCTAACATGGCAGGAAAGTCAGCAATACATACAGAGGATGTCAATTTATCAGCGATAGTGAAACAAAATGTTTCCCTGCTTCAGGCATCCGCTGATGAAAAAAACATCAAACTCAAACTCAACTTCCCAGAAACGCTGAATGCAAAAGCCGATTACGGAAACGTAGATATAATAATCAGAAATCTTATCTCCAATGCTGTGAAGTTCACTCAATATGATGGAGAGATAAAAATTGAAGGAAAAACAGACGGCAAGAATACTACATTGTCAATAATAGACAACGGCATAGGCATGAATGAAGAAAAACTCAGAAACCTTTTCTCTGTGTCACCTTCAAAAAGTACTTCAGGCACCAATGGAGAACGCGGAATTGGATTGGGACTGCTCATTTGCCATCAGTTTGCTGTAGCCAATCGCGGAGAGATAAGAGTAGAGAGTGAAATTGACAAAGGAAGCACGTTCACACTCGTCCTACCGGCATAACACACTGCCACCCCACCGGGCCTGATCCCATTTTGGTGTTCCATGAATGCTGTAATTTACTTGGTTGACCTCCGAATTTATACAGTTTGGCCAAACATGTAAATCTCTATTTTTCTGTTTTGTAGACAACAAAAAAGTCCTTATCCGTAAATTTTTAATCAATATTCCTGAATATCTTGGAAAAGAAGTAAATTTACGGCGATATAATAATCCTACTTATGAGATCTAGCCTCAACACGATTTTGTTACTTTCTTTCACTTGCCTGCTCACTGTGTCATGCAAGAAAAAAAAGAGTGAAACTTTTGAGGCCCTTTTGGGTTCCTGGAAGCTCAAAAAGGTTGCCGTAGACAACAACGGCAACGGAGCAATGGATGCCGATGAGATTGTAAAAATGAGCAATCCGGTGCCACAAAATACGTTCCTTTTTGAGCGTGACCGCAACGGCATGTATTTTACAATATACAAAGACACAACCGGCAGAGTTGTCTCCGACAACACTCGTTTCCTCTATTCGGTAGATGGTACTGACCTCACTATAGACAACACAAACGAAAGAGGACTTCTGCCCAATGGCAAACGTGTTATTGAAAAGATCTCGGCCGAAGAAATGACGCTGCGCGAGCCATCAACGAGCAAGGCAAGCTGGAGTATTTACAGCAAGATGTAGTCATCGTCCGACTCCCTGTCTTTTCAACATTTCTTTATTCATTTCTTGTTAACTTAGCGGTCTCCCGACGGTGGGTGAAAGTGTACATAGAATGCGCGCTTTTGCCATAGGAGTTGAACCAGACATAATTATGAAAAAAATTCTTGTCGCCAATCGTGGCGAAATAGCAATGCGTGTGATGCGCACCGCACGTGAAATGGGCATAAACACAGTAGCAGTTTTCTCTGAGGCCGACCGCAACATGCCGTTCGTAAGATATGCCGATGAAGCAGTATGTATAGGCCCGGCGCCATCGTCGCAAAGCTATCTGCGTGCTGACAAACTCATTGCTGTTGCTAAAGAAACCGGTGCGGATGCTATCCACCCCGGCTACGGCTTTCTAAGCGAGAATGCTTCATTCTCTAAAGCCGTTACC
Source organism: Flavipsychrobacter sp. (assembly GCA_016786565.1). Classification (GTDB taxonomy): domain Bacteria; phylum Bacteroidota; class Bacteroidia; order Chitinophagales; family Chitinophagaceae; genus Nemorincola. The sequence continues at coordinate 12,427 of JAEUVY010000086.1, read as the reverse complement.
GATGCGGGCCTGATTTTTATCGGCCCGTCAGCTCATTCTATAGAAGTAATGGGTAGCAAGATCGGCGCGAAGCAAGCAGCTAAGAAATTTAATGTACCGATGGTGCCCGGAACCGAAGAACCGGTAAAAGATGTCGCTGAAGCAAGAAGAATTGCGCAGCAGATCGGCTACCCGATACTCGTAAAAGCATCGGCAGGAGGTGGCGGAAAAGGTATGCGTGTGGTTAACAGCGATGATGAGTTTGAAGAGCAGATCCGCGCCGCTAAAAGCGAAGCACTCAACTCGTTCAGCAATGACGATGTGTTCATTGAGAAATACGTTGGCTCACCGAAACATATTGAGATCCAATTGATGGGCGACCAGCATGGCAACTATGTGTACCTTTTTGAGCGCGAATGCAGTGTGCAACGCAGGCATCAGAAGCTGGTAGAAGAAGCCCCCAGTAGTTGCCTCACCCCCGATATCCGCAAGGCAATGGGCGAATGTGCTATAGCGGCCGCACGTTCGTGCAACTACTATGGTGCCGGAACAGTGGAATTTCTGGTTGATGAGAACCTTAATTTCTACTTCCTGGAAATGAATACGCGACTGCAGGTGGAACATTGTGTTACCGAGATGATCACAGGTATCGACCTCGTAAAAGAGCAAATAAATGTGGCACGTGGTCAGAAACTATCTTTCACACAAGACGACCTAACTATTCATGGACACGCCATTGAATTGAGGGTGTGTGCGGAAGACCCGCTTAATAACTTCCTGCCCGATACCGGCAAACTCGAAATGTACCAACCGCCTAAAGGTCCGGGTGTGCGCGTAGACGATGGATATGAAGAAGGAATGGATATTCCGATTTTCTATGACCCGATGATAGCCAAACTGATAGCGCACGGCGCAACGCGCGACGAGGCTATCGACCGACTGCGCAGGGCAATTGACGAATACTATGTGAAGGGAATAAAAACCACACTGCAATTCGGCAAATGGGCTGTGAACGTAGACGCGTTCCGCTCAGGAAACTACGACACAAAATTCATTGAAAAATACTTCAAGCCTGAATTCCTTACAGAATCTAACGACGATACGGACGAAGTTGCGGCATTGCTTTCGTCAATTGTTTGGGAGAAGAACGGTGCCACCAAAACATCTGTTTCTTCATCCGGAAACGGTAACCGCTCGTTCAGCAAGTGGAAAATGAACAGGTAAATTATCCGTAACAGCCTACACTAAAAAGATAGAAACGACTTCGATGTTGATCAATGTGCAAAATCAACATCGAAGTTCTTCATACGTTCTGCCGGTGGATTGAAGTAACCGAACTTCACGTTGGGGAATTCGTCATGAATCAGATCCATCATCTGCCTGATACCCATGAATTCACCGGTATCAGTTACGCCTATCTTGCCAAGATACCAGTCGGGATCAATATTGAAATTACGCCATTGGATCATATTGATGTCTGTAGCGCGAATGAGTTCACATAGGGCATCATATTCGGCAATGCTATCCGTCATACCCGGGAATACGAAGTAATTGATGGAAGACCAACCGTTATACTTTCTTACTACCTTGAGGCTCTCAATAAGGTCTTCAAACTTGTAATTATTGGGCTGATAGTACTTGGTGTAAATGTCGGGGCGGGCAGAGTTCAGACTTACCCTTATGCTATTCAGTCCGGCTTGCATCAGCGCCTCTACAGCTGCCGGCTTGCTGCCGTTTGTATTGATATTGATACTTCCTTTAGACGTGTGTTTGCGTATCTCTATAATGGCTTCGCGAATTGTCTCCCACATTAGCAGTGGTTCTCCCTCGCAGCCCTGACCAAAGCTGATGAGCGGATATGGAGCTGTTTCGAGATGTGGCACTGTGAACTCAACGATCTCCGCCGCAGTAGGCTTGAACTGCAATCTATCCTGAGTAGATACGATAGTCTCCTCTTCCGGTTGGAACGATATGCAACCAAGACAATTGGCATTGCAGGCAGGCGATGTAGGCACCGGGCACTCCCACCGTCCCAGGAAGTAGTTACGGGCAGCAGGACAATGATAAGTGAGCGCGCAATTTTCCGCCAGGTGTTTCACCAGTCGGTTATGCGGATATTCTTTTACGAGCGCTTCAACTCCGGTATTCACCTTATTCTGATCATATCCGCTACATTCCTGCCTGATGTCGCGCTCAATGCGCACTGCCGGAACATAGAATTTGTCGTTTAGCCAGCCGGCAGCGGTATAACAGAACAAAGGAAGCGTCGGCGCATCAGGCATTGTTTCGTATGCCGCCAGATAAAAACCGGTATGAGCCGGCGGGATAAAAGCTGCAACAGCCCACCCTTTCTCGCACAGGCGCATCTCACCTGTTTTCACATCTATTCCTATGCCACGACGACCGGGCAACTCATAAAGGTTACCACCGTCCGGAAGCTCAATCCAGTCCTCCTCAGGGATCGGTAGTGCATCCCATCCTGTACGTCCGACAACGTAAAGAGACGTGTCCTCAAAAATTTTCCCTGCGCCGTCGGAATACATCAAAAATGGAGATGCCATAAAAAACTAATAATTTACTTTAAACTGAATCGTGCTTTGAATAACGGTATGAAACGGTTCAACGGCCTATGCAGGCATTGACTCGGGAACCTGATACTTGGTCAAAAACTGCTCCCAATCCTGAAGCTGTGCCCCCTTCAGAACCCTCGGAAACTTGCTCATTGCGCCTTCTTTTCCTTTGTCCCTCAAGTAGCCGATAAATGCATCATTGGGCAGTACTTGAACAAATACTTCCTTCAATGCCGAGGTACGTTCCACCAGATAATCGTCATTGAGCTTGCATAAAGTTTCATCCAGCAATTTTTTCACTTGCTCAGGATTCACTTCATTGTCACAACCAATATACCATTTGTGAGCAAACAGGTTATCATATTTCATACCAGAAACAGCGAACTCGCGGATGGTGATATTCAGCTCTTTAGAAACTGTTTCGATGGCCTTGTTCATATTGTCCACCGACATATGCTCGCCGCAAAGGCTGAGGAATTGTTTGGTACGACCAACAATAGAGATCTCATATTCCTTCGCATTAGTAAACCGCAACACATCGCCTATGAGGTAACGCCATGCCCCAGAACAAGTACTCAGAAGAACCGCATACTCTACCCCCTCCTGCACCTCTGAAATGGTCACAGTTTTGGCGGTCTTTTTTATATTGCCTTCATCATCAAAGTTCTCACTTGTGAACGGTACAAATTCATAAAATATACCTGCATTCAGTACCAATTTGATTCCAGCACCCGGGCGCGCCTGAAAACCAAACGACCCTTCAGAAGCCATGTATGTTTCAATAAAAGTTACCGGTTTACCCCATAACTTCTTGAAACTCTGACGATAAGGCTCTATCGAAACTCCACCATGAATGTATACATTCAGGTTGGGCCATATCTCATGTATGTTTTTTACGCCATGGTGCGCAATGACACGTTCAATAACTATCTGTACCCATGCCGGCACGCCACATACAATACCCACATCCCAGGTACGGGCATTCTCAACTATCAGCTTTATCCGTTCTTCCCAATGTGGCCTTCGCGAAATTTTCTGACCGGGCTTGTACAAAAGAGACGATATCCAGCGTGGCATATTCTTCGCACTGATGCCGCTCATGTCACCTTCGTAATATTCTCCCTTTTCAAACAAAGACGTTGTACCACCCAACATCAAAACGCCCTTACCAAAAGTAACAGGCTTTATCTTGTAGTTGGCCATGCTGTACAATTGCTTGAAACCAACTTTTTTGATCGACTTGATCATATCCTGCGTAACAGGTATATGTTTGCTGGCCGACTCGGATGTACCCGAGCTGAGCGCGAAGTACTTTACCTTGCCCGGCCACGACACATTCTCTTCACCTGCCTGGCAACGGCTCCACCACTGCGCATACATATCTGAGTATGTATGGATCGGCACCCTTTCGCGGAATGCAGTAACCAGATCGATCTCCTTACTCAATATCTCTCCAAAACCATAATGTTTGCCAAAGGCAGTGTACTGACCTCTGTCCAGCAATTGCCTGAGGGTGTGTTTTTGGTATGTCTGCGGACTAGCAACCGGAAGGTTGAATTTCTTACGAAGTTGAATAGAGCGAGATATCAGATTTCCTAATATTGCCATTAGTGCCTGAACTTTGTTATTGGTTATTTAACACAAAAGACAAAAATACACCTTACTTTGTTAAAACGATGGGAATAATCGCATAGTGCTGCATTTCAGCCGAATCGACATACGCACCATTTCGTCAATTTCTACCGTTTTTCAAGAAATTCAATTCATCTTTGCAGCATGAACTGGCGGACAATTGTGGGCACAATTTTGACAATACTGGGTGTACGTGGACTATATATCGCGTTTCATGCGCCATCGGTGCCTAAAAATGCTATTGCAGCGACAGTGCTATGGACCATCGTTGGCCTATACTTTATGATGAAAGGGATATTTGTAAAAAACGAGAAGTCATTGTGATCATTGGGAATAACTGTTTCCCCATTTCTCCTTGTTATTATCTATTTTTGACGCTGAAAATTACAAATACATGAAATTTTTTATTGACACTGCGAATCTTGCGCAGATCCAGGAAGCCAACGACCTTGGTATACTTGACGGAGTAACTACAAACCCCTCCCTTATGGCCAAAGAGGGCATCAAAGGACACGATGCTATTATGGCTCACTACAAAACCATCTGCGAGATGGTTGACGGACCGGTTAGTGCTGAAGTATTGAGTACTTCATTTGCCGAGATAGTGGAAGAGGGCAAGAAACTTGCAGCCATTCACCCGAATATCGTGGTGAAAGTGCCGATGATAAAAGACGGCATCAAAGCCATCAAGTGGTTCACCGACAATGGCATCAAAACAAACTGTACGCTGGTATTCTCTGCCGGTCAGGCGATACTTGCTGCAAAAGCAGGCGCTACATTTGTATCTCCATTCATTGGTCGCATCGACGACAGCAGTTGGGATGGTGTTCAACTGATAGAACAGATCGTGAATATCTACAACTCTCAAGGTTACATGACAGAGGTTCTGGCAGCTTCTATCCGCAACCCGCTTCACATTGTTCGTTGTGCTGAGGCCGGTGCCGATGTTTGTACCTGCCCGCTCAGTTCTATCCTTGGTTTGCTGAAGCATCCGCTTACAGATCTTGGTCTGGAGCAGTTCCTCAAGGATGCTAAGAGTATGCAATAAACTATTAGGATCTGGTTTTCATACAAAGAGGCTGTCTCAATATGCTTGAGGCAGCCTCTTTATTTTAGAACGTATCAAAGTATCAACAGCAAAAAAACATACTATAGTTTGACCGATATTCACTTTGAGTTAATATTTATTTTATTTCTAAAGAATATTACAGAATGAAGAAAATCTAATTTAATTTAGTCAAGATTCCACCCAACGAACAATCAACAGAAGGTTTGTTGAGACCACACCATATCTTTTAATTAATACCACGTTCGATGACCTTTGAGAAATTTTGCCCAAGAAATTATGTTAATTCCTATCATCGGTTTTCCCGAAATTACCTGATCAGAAAAATGGCAATATTGCTTTACGCGATATTAGCATCGTCTTCTATCTTACAAGCACAATCGAGCACGTTCAATTATACGGGCGCAGTACAGACATATACTGTGACCGGCACGGGTACACTGTTAGTTGATATGTGCGGTGCAAAAGGAGGTGATTTTTATTTTCATCATGATCCGCCCTCCTCTGAATTTATATGTGATGGCGGGTCCGGAGGCAGAGTAGTATGCACATTGGCGGTAACTGCCGGACAGGTACTCAATTTGTATGTTGGAGGAGCCGGTCAAACCCAAACCACGCTGGCAAACGCCGCAGGTGGGTTCAACGGTGGGGGTACCGGACTACCGATCACCGGCTCGTTTAACGGTGTGCCTGGAGGCGGCGGTGGCGCTACCGACATAAGAATCGGTGGCACAACTCTCGCCGACCGGATAGTTGTAGCAGGCGGAGGTGGCGGCGCTAATAAATTTACTGTAGATGACAACAACGAACGTGGAGGAAATGGTGGCGGTTTGACCGGTGAGCCTGGTCATTTTGCCGGATGGGCAACCGGTGGCGGTGGCGGCACACAAACTGCCGGAGGAGTTGGTGTCTCGAATCATGATTCCGGTCTCCCCGGCACTTTAGGTGTTGGTGGAAGTGGTTCCGGTTCGTATGTGGCCGGTGGTGGCGGTGGTTACTATGGCGGTGGCGGCGCATCAGGAGCCGGTGGTGGCGGTGGAAGTTCGTATACCCATCCCGGTTTGGTGATCGGCACAACACACACACAGGGATTCAATGCAGGTGATGGATATGTCATACTCACACCTTTATGTACCGGTGCGCCCCCGGCTACAATTGCCGGGCCTTCTTATGTATGTCCGGACGACTCGATCACCCTTACCAATGCCACTACAGGTGGCACATGGACCAGTTCAGATCCCACAGTAGCTTCTGTAAGTAGTACAACGGGTGTGGTTACGGGACATGTGGGTGGTGTAACATGGATATGGTACTCGACAACACCCGAATGTGCGGTTACCCAAGCTGTACCGGTTAATGCAGTGTCGATTGCAATTGCACACTTGAGCCCTGCAACCTTCGGGGCCGGAACTCCGGTAGATTTCGTCCCATCTGATGTTTCATTAGCCGCTTATTCCTGGAGTTTTGGTGACGGGTCTACCTCCACAATTAATAGCCCAACCAAGACATACACAACATCAGGTACCTACATTGCAACCCTCACCGCTACAAATTCTTTTGGTTGTGTGTCATCGGACACGGCTACGGTTACCGTATTAGCTCCGGGCTCTTCGTCAACTTACGGATACACCGGTACGGTGCAGACCTACACGGCCACGGCCACGGGAATTCTGTTAATAGACATGGCCGGAGCGAGAGGCGGCGATGGAATGTACACATACGGTGACCCGGGATTAGGTGGATCGGGAGGTCGGGTTGTGTGTTCATTGGCGGTGACAGCAGGACAAGTACTGAATATATATGTTGGAGGGAGTGGCGAATCTGCGCTTTCTGACCTGCCGACTATCCCCGGTGGATTTAACGGTGGAGGTTCTGGTTCCAATGATAATTATTGTTGTATGGTCGGCGGCGGCGGTGGTGGCGCAACTGATATCCGGATAGGTGGCACAGCATTGTCCGATCGCATGGTTGTAGCAGGTGGCGGAGGTGGCGCGGGACTCGCCGAAAATGGATTTCCGGGTGGAGGACTCACCGGTGGTGGTAGTCCAATGGCAGGTCCATACTTAGGCTCATATGGAGGAACTCAATCATCAGGCGGCGGTGGTGCCTTCCCCGGGTCTTTTGGTGTAGGAGGTTCTTCAGGTGGTAGTCATTCTTCCTGTGGTGGTGGTGGTGGTGGATACTATGGTGGTGGTGTTGACAATTTCTCCCCCGGTGGAGGTGGAAGCTCATACTCCCACCCAGGATTAGTAACCGGAGCAATTCATACGCAAGGGTATAATGCCGGTAACGGATATGCTACTATTACACCTCTTTGCTCGGTTACATCACCGGCTGAAATAACCGGTCCAACTTCAGTCTGCACCGGCAGTACAATTACACTTGCAAACGATACCACCGGCGGAACATGGCTAAGCCTAAACCCCACTATCGCATCGGTAGATAGCACCTTGGGTACTGTGACGGGCAATGCCGCCGGGGTCGTTAGCATTTGGTATTCTAAGCCGGCCGGGTGCGCTGTAACCAAAACCGTTTCTGTAAATTCTACACCTGCCTTTGTTGTATCTGTTAACCCGGGTACATCCGGGGCAGGAACGCCTTTGACTTTTACGGCATCAGACACTTCATTGTCATCATACTCCTGGAGTTTTGGCGATGGGGCTTCATCAACATTATTGAGCCCTACGAAAGTTTATACAGCGATGGGCACATATATTGCATCGCTAACAGCAACAAATAGCTTCGGTTGCTCGGCATCAGATACGACGACTGTAGATGTCCTGGCAATGGGGTTAGGTGTAGCAGCTACCTTTAATTACTCAGGCGCAACACAAACGTACACAGCTACAACAACCGGTACGTTATTAATAGATATGTCCGGCGCAAGCGGAGGAAATTCCTGGGGATATGGTTCTTTCAGTGGCGGATCCGGCGGTCGGGTTATCTGCTCGTTGGCGGTAACAGCGGGTCAGGTACTTAATATCTACGTGGGAGGTGCCGGCCAAACGGCTTCAAGTGATCTCGCAACTGTATCGGGTGGCTTTAATGGTGGTGGCAGTGGTTCTAACTGGAGTTCTTGTTGTTACGTAGGCGGCGGCGGGGGTGGCGCATCTGATATCCGTATTGGAGGTTTTTCGCTGTCGGATCGCGTAGTAATAGCCGGCGGGGGCGGCGGAGCAGGATACACCAACCCCGGACTTCCCGGCGGAGGTCTGACAGGTGGAGACGCCTATTATGGCGGAACCCAGACAGCCGGCGGCAATGGTATCATCACCGGATCATTGGGTTACGGTGGCTCATCAGGGGGATTATCCTATGCTGCAGGTGGCGGCGGTGGCGGCTACTTTGGGGGTGGCGTAGGTTTGCACAATTCAGGTGGTGGTGGCAGCTCTTATACCGATGCTGTTCTGGCAACAGATGTCACACATATTCAGGGCTCCAATACCGGTAACGGACATGTACTGATCGTCCCTGTTGTTCCGATATGCAGCATACCTGCAGCTATAGGCGGCCCATCAGCAGTATGTTTAGGCAGCACTATTACTCTTACCAACGATACAACCGGTGGTACATGGAGCAGCGCAAGCACATCTATCGCATCAGTTAATACTTCTGGCGTAGTTACAGGCAATGCTGCCGGTACTACTACCATCAGTTATTCTAAAGGCACGGGTTGCACAGTTACCAAGGCGGTAACAGTAAATGCGCTTCCAACTAATACTATTGCGTCATTCAATCCTCAGCCGGCAATACCGGGTCTTCCTATCAGCTTCACGGTGTCTAACACATCGTTGTCATCATATAGCTGGAACTTTGGCGATGCTACATCTTCATCAACAATGAACCCGACCAAGGCTTATGCAACCTCAGGCACATTCACACCTACACTTACAGTAACAAACAGCAACGGTTGTTCATCATCAGACACGGCAGCAGTATCTGTAATACCGGTGCCACCTATTACGGGTTACAACCCTCCATTGTGTTCGGCGGATGCGCCCGATACGCTGCGGATCATCGTTCCGGGTGGTACGTGGAGCAGCAGCAACACAGGGGTTGCTGTAGTTGGTTCTTCAACAGGTATCCTTACATATGTAAACGTTGGTACAGCGGTGATCACCTACCATTTTGGCGCAGGTCTTTTCACTACTACCACAGTTACAGCGGGCAACTCGCCCAACCCGATCTTCGGCCCGTCTACAACATGTATGGGTTCTAGTAGCGGTCTGTACATGACACCATACGGTAGCTCGGGTGTATGGACAAGCAGCACCACATCGGTAGCAACGATAGGTACTGGTACCGGTATTGTTTCATCGGTTGCTACCGGTACTACAACGATCACATGGACTGTTCCATCGGGCTGTTATGTTACCCGCACGCAGACAGTGGTTGCGTCACCTGCAGCTATCACGGGTACATCATTCCTGTGCTCGGGCGATACATCTACCTATCTGAATGACACATTGGGCGGAACGTGGAGCAGCACCAACAGCGGAGTTGTATCTATAGACGCGTCTACAGGCCTTGCAACAGGTGTTGCGTCAGGTACTGCAACACTGAGCTATACAATAGCATACGGCTGCGCGTCTACAAAACTGGTGAACGGCGGATCATTACCTGCGACCATCACGGGCGGACTATTACTGTGCCCCGGCGGTACGAGCGCGTTGAGCTGCGCCACACCGGGCGGTTCCTGGACAACGAGCGACGGCAGCGTTGCGACGGTGAGCGGCGGAACAGTAACGGCAATAGGCACAGGCACAGCAAATATTACCTATACGATATCATCGGGCTGCCGCAGGGTAGCAACGGTAACGGTTAACGCGGCACCGGGCGCGAACACAGGCACAGCCGAGCTGTGCGTGGGTGGTTCTACAACCCTGAGCAACGCGACCACCGGCGGTACATGGAGCAGCGGCACTACATCAGTTGCTACAGTAGGCTCTTCTACAGGCGTAGTGACAGGTGTGTCAACCGGCAATGCGAACATCACGTACACAGTGGCAGGCGCAGGTTGTTACAGCGCGACGACAGTTACAGTGAACGGTGCTACAGGCGCTATCACAGGTACGCTGAACGCATGCGTTGGCGATACATCGGTACTGAGCCACGGCACCACAGGCGGCACATGGAGCAGCAGCAACACATCAATAGCTACAGTAAACAGCGCGAGCGGCGCTGTAGTGGGTGTGTCAGCAGGCACTGCAACTATTACGTACTTCATCACATCATCATGCTACGTTACGACGTCATTCACGGTTAAGACACTGCCAACGGCTATCAGCGGCACGCAGTCAGTATGCGTGGGCGCAACAACAGCCCTGGCAAGCGGCCCTACCGGCGGTACATGGACGAGCGCATCGGCAACGATAGCGGGCGTGAACGCGAGCACGGGTCTTGTGAACGGCGTTTCAGCGGGCGAAGCAACTATCAGCTACAGCATCTCCAACGGCTGCCGCCGCACAGTGGTAGTTACCGTGAATGAGGTACCTGCGTCGATCACGGGCCCAAGCGGCACGTGCGTAGGATCGAGCGCGACCCTTGCCAGCACAACCGGCGGAGGCAGCTGGAGCAGCAGCAACACAACGGTAGCCACAATAGACGGCACTACAGGTGTAGTGAGCGGTCTGGTTACCGGTACAACAAGGATATCTTACACCCTGAGCACAGGCTGCCGTGCTACCCGCGTAATGTCGGTAGTAGCAGCGCCTGCGGCGATCAGCGGCACAGCAACGCTGTGTGCGGGCTCAGTGACTACATTGAGCAGCACAACAGGCGGCGGTACATGGAGCAGCAGCGACATCACGATTGCTACAACAGGCACAGCTACAGGTACAAGCACAGTAGTGAGCGGTGTTAGCACCGGCAACGCAACGATCAGCTACACAGTAGGCGGCTGTTCTACAACAAGAGAAGTTACAGTGAACGCGTCACCGGGTACTATCAGCGGTCTGACATCGTTGTGCATAGGCAACAGCAATACGTACAGCATCGGATCAACGGGCGGTACATGGGTGAGCAGCACGTCACGCGTAACGATCGGCAGCGCTACAGGCGTAGCGACAGCGATCACAGCAGGTACGAATACGATCACATACCGTGTAAGTGCAACGTGCTACAGCACGCTGCCGGTAACGGTTACGGCCACCCCTGCGGCTATCACAGGTACAGCACGCGTATGTGTGGGCTATACAACAGTACTGGGTCACCCTGTGAGCGGCGGAAGCTGGAGTGGCGGATCAACGGCGGTATCAGTATCAGACAGCGCGGGCTTCGGCGTAGTATCGGGCAGCACAGCAGGTACAGGTACTATTACCTACACATTGCCATCAGGCTGTTACCGTACAGTAGTAGTTACCGTGAACAACAATCCGGCTACACCATCAGGCGGTACATCACCGATCTGTGTAGGCACCACTACGAATCTGACAGCAACGCCTTCAGGCGGTACCTGGCTGAGCAGCACCACAGCAGTAGGCACAGTGGGTAACACCACAGGCGTAGTGATGGGTGTATCAGCGGGTACAACGACGATCACGTACAGGATCAATGCAACAGGTTGCTTCAGCACGAAGGAAGTGAGTGTGAACCCACTTCCCGGCATGATAGTTGGCAGCAGCACAGTATGTGTTGGTGCTACTACTACGTTGTCTGACACAACAGGCGGCGGCGGTATATGGACCATGACCCCATCTACGGTGGCAACAATAGGCGGGTCAACAGGTACAGTATCGGGCGTAGCGGCAGGCGCGGCTACGGTTACGTACACGTTGTCAACGGGCTGCCGTCGCACGCGCACAATGACGGTACTGGCATCACCATCGACAATTACAGGTAATCTGACCTTGTGTGTAGGAAACACTACCACCCTTGGCTCAAGCCCTTCGGGTCTTACATGGAGCAGCAGCGATGTGAGTGTGGCATCAACGGCCACAGGCGGCATAGTAACCGGAGTGGGCACAGGCGAAGCGACCATATCATACACGAACGCATCGGGCTGTTCACGTACGGCAGTAGTTACGGTGAACGCGGCCTTGCCTGCAAATACGAGCAGCACAGGTGTTATGAGTGTATGTCAGGGCGCAACGATCACACTGAGCAACACAGTGAGTGGCGGCACATGGAGCAGCGCGAGCAGCGCGATAGCGTCAGTGGGCAGCGGCACGGGAATAGTTAC
>JAEUVY010000064.1 GCA_016786565.1 Flavipsychrobacter sp. | reverse complement strand
TACGAATCCTGTTAGTACCGAAGGTATAACAAATATTGGGTTTGGAACAGCTGGAAACTACTTTGGTGGAAGGTTGGGTGGATTTTTAGGTGTGCCAATTATTAAGATTGGTAAAGTCTCAGCACCAAACGTTTTTGGACCAAGCCTTAACATAGGATCTAACGCGGCAGGTAATGCTGCATCTGATGCCGCTACAAATTACGTGTATCCTCCAGAAAATAAATAATTATCTAAATATGACACAAGGAAGAAAAGGAATGATAGTTATCACTGGGCTCATACTAGTGTTGTTATTAGGTTCGCTATATAACCGACATGTTGATAATAAAATAAATGCGAATCTAAAACTTGTTTTAGCAACAATATATAACGTAGATAATGACGTTAAATACAAGCATCACAGAGTTAGCTTCTTTTTTAGTATTAAGCCAGGTAGACAGGACAGTTCACATACGTTTAGAGATGATCTGAGTTCAGATTGTTTTTGGAATTTAAAGGGTAAGCAAATTGGGTTAGCTTTGGATTCTTTGAACCCACTACGCAATGGTCATTTATTAGTGACTAAAGAAGACTTTGAAAAGTTTGCAATACCCACTGAATATAGCACTCGTCTCAATATATTTCCGCAATGTGATTGATGGGTAGCGTAGTGTTTCAGATTTGTTGTTTAAGAAACAGCACAGGTGGCTATGGCTGCCTGTTGTTGTCCCCAACTGGTCGAAGCGTCTCGCTTCGTCCTTGTTCCCGCAAGCGTCTCGCTTGCGAAATTCATCAGACAACCCACACTCTGTGCCATCGGGGTAATCTCACGAATCTGTGGTTCAGACAACCGCAGGTGTGTTCCTGCAACCGCAATAGGTGCCTAACATCGGTCAGATGATTTGGGATTAAAAGATAACATTTCCTTTCGACTGGTATTAAAGACCTGACAACCAATTGGATGTGCCCGATCGCGACAGAACGCCAATGTCAACCGGGTATATGAGCGGAAACAAGCTCATCTAAAAGTGGTATTTTATGCGTCTGCGCCGGGTCTCTTTGTATAGCGTTGTGCGCAGCAAGGACCCGGCGGCTTCAGCAGTGGGGTGGAGTTTATTCCTGATGCCCCCGCAGAGAACATCAGGAATAAACCCGAATCAGTGACAATTCATTATTTGCTCATGACTCAGATGTAATGAGAAACTGTCAATAAGACCTTATCGCCTTTGTAATTAACCGGCAAGCGCTACTTAACTTTGTATCGAACCAGCCTTCGTTCCGTTACCATTGGGTAGTCTGCGTAGTGGATCGATTCGCTCACCATGCCAATGTTTTTGGCATACTTCCACTGGCACTCGCGGGTGTCCCACATGGCGCCGGGCGGGTATTTGCTTATTTTTCGGAAAGTAGATGTTGTAAAGGTACCAGCCGTGACAACGGTAATTGCATGCCTGAATCCCATTTTTTCGGTTATCGTCAGTGTATTACTCGTAACTGCGTTTGGCCCGAACGTGTACGTGCGGAATGCGTTGGTGAAGTCAGTAGAGCAAAAAGATATTATGCCATTCTCATCAACAGTGTAACCAAGGGAGTCTCTTAAGTAGCGTACTGTCGCAATACTTGTCGGCAGGGCAACCATGCAGTACTTGTGGTACTGGTACTTCCCTATAATGGTATCTTTTTCAACGTAACCGCTATCATATTTTCCTTCCGCATGTGCTTCACCATTGGCACTATCCAGCAAGTATCGTTCGTATATCCAGTAGTTACCCGGTTTCAAAGCCATGTAGTCTGCATATTGATTATTTGTAGCGGTGTCGCCGGGAGGAGGAGGTGGTGGTGGACCAACTTTATTTCCTTTCCTGCATGAGGTTGCGGTAAACACTATAAGTGATAAAAGCGTGCAAATGGTGGTCTTTCTCATGGATTCGTTTTTTTTGATGTAACAGATAAACGAAGCGATTATTTTGATATTGCATTCAAAATAATTTGAGTGTTTTTGCGTTGAACAGCACGGCAGAAGGTCACCGCTGGTCGATGCTTCCCGCTTCGTCCTGCTTCCCGCAAGCGACTCACTTGCAAAAAGTCAGATGAAAAGTCACTTCGGTACTATTCCGTAAAAGAGTATCTATCCTTTCGGGTACATTTGCAATACAACCACCACAATATCATGATCGATGATATCGTAAAATTCATTTCAGGTTATATTCCCTTGTCGCCCCACGAGATCGAATTCATCGATCAGCAGAACCTCATTGTGCGCAGCAAAAAGAATACAGTGCTGCTGGCCGAAGGGCTGCAGGCGAAAGAGTGTTTTTTTGTTTTGAAGGGATGTGTCAGGAGTTACCATATTGTGGATGGTGTTGAGCGCACCACAGCTTTCTTTACCGAAGACCAGCCCATCACGCCGGTCAGCTACGTTACCGGTCAGCCATCTGGTTACTTCCTCGCCTGTGTCGAGGACGCGGTTATCGCCCTCGGCTCGCACGAGCGGAACAGAAAGCTCATAGAGAAGATACCAGCGCTCGCGTCTATGATCATGCAGATGAACAGCGAACTGCTGGTGCAGCAGCAGGAATCATTTGATGCCTACCGCAACCTGTCGCCCGAAGCGCGGTACCTGCAGTTGATGGATGAACGCCCCGATCTGCTCAGTCGCGTACCCCAATACCACCTTGCATCCTACCTCGGTATCACACCCGAGTCGCTCAGCCGCATCCGCCGCCGACTGATGACCGGTACGCGCGACCCGCGGTAGGTCATTGCCTGCACACATTTCTTATCCCACATCAATAAAATGCCCTGTTGCCGCTATGACCTTTGCGCCAAAACCTTACAAATGGTGCATACTCATAACGTTGGTACACAAACCACACATCGCTTCAATGCGGCCGTAACAGGCATCTTCTTTATAGTTGCGGCTGCATCATCCATTGCCGGACTACTACTTTATACACCACTGCTTCAGCCGGCCGACTATCTGGTGCAGGGTGCCCTCCATGCCCGGCACATTGTGTCCGGCGCGTTGCTCGAATTGGTGTTGGCCTGTTCGGCAGCCGGCACAGGCATCATGTTGTTTCCCTATCTCAAGCGCTACAGCATCACTATGGGCCTTGGGTATCTTGTGTTCCGTCTGCTCGAAGTCTTGTTTATTTTGGTGGGTCTGTTGTGCATGCTGTCGTTGCTGTCATTGAGCAAGGCATACACAGCCGGTGGTATGCAGTTCATTTCATCGTTCCGGCCCGCGGGGGTAGCATTGCGGGCCGCACACGACTGGACCTTTATGCTGGGTCCCAATTTTATGCTGGGAATCAATACGTTCCTATACAGCTACGTGCTGTATCGCTCCCGCCTTGTTCCGCGCGGCATTGCCGCATTGGGTATTGCCGGTGCCATCATAATATTCGCCGCCGCCATTTTCGAAATGTTTGGCATATTCAACCAACTGTCGCCAACCGGCATGCTTATGGGCGTGCCCATCTTTCTCTACGAAATGACCCTGGCGGTATGGCTGCTCGTAAAGGGATATGATGAAAAGCAGCTACGGGTACTTTAGCGGCATCTGTCTGCGTCGGGTCTCTTAGCATAGCCTTGTGCGCAGCAAGGACCCGGTGGTTTCAGCGGCGGGGTAGTGGTTGAACCCTTGCGAGACAATCCGCAATCTTAGAATCTTCAAATCCTATCAACCTTAGTTCCGACAACCGGATACCGTTGTCGAAGAATACAGCCTTTTGTTATCCGAAAAAATCTACGATACTGCAGAAAACGCCATACCACAGATCTTTCTTTTGGTGGGCATAGGGTGCGGTAGTAACTTGATGTAGAAATGAGGAAAATGTCGGTCAACGGTTCATATTTAGGAAATAATTTATTTGTATCGTCCTGAAAAAAGTTTACACGTAAAACGTGTATATTATGAAAAGACAAACTGCGACGAAAGGCAGAAAAGGACAAAAAGGCAGAAATTTGAAGTACGAAGTTGCGTTTAAGAGACGTGTTGCCAACGAGTACATA
>JAEUVY010000062.1 GCA_016786565.1 Flavipsychrobacter sp. | reverse complement strand
TCTTCCCAGGTATCCCAGTGGCGGTAGTTCAGATCGGTGTAAACTTTTGCAGTGGTGTTAGGCAGGTCAGAATAAATGTCTGTGCCGTTCATTGGCTTGACCAATACATCTTTTGAGAACGCAACGTACTTGCCGTTCGGCGAAACCCAGACGTTTTCAGCACCCTGAGCGCCGTTGAATATCTCCTTCCAGGTGTTGCCACTGTCCACACTCTGGTACACCGCGTTATCAGAGAACGAGTACCATGCATTCTCATACCGCTGGCAAATGTTGCGACCCTCGGTAGTGAATTCCTTGCGGCTGCCATCTTCCAGATTCAACCGGTATTGATGCACTGTGCTTTTCTCTGTGCGCCAGTCCACTGTCTTAGATGTGTAGTAGACATACTTGCCGTTGCGGCTCACTTCGTTACCGCTCACACGGTGCAGACTCCAGAGTGTCTCGGGTGTCATTCGCTTCATTTGCGCGTTGGCCACCGCCGAACACACCATGAAGAGTAGTACAGATATCTGTTTCATACTATTTCAGAATTATCGGTTTTTGTTTGAGTTGTTGCCCTTGCCGCCATCTGCCTTACCGGTCGCCTTGGGCTTTTGTTCGAATTCTATGGTATGGTCCCAGCCGGCTTTCAGCACCAGCGGCTGCGGTCCGGGGAATACTATCTCAGGCTGCTTCCTTCCGAACAGATCACCCGTACTCCACTTCCCGTTCCCGTCTTTGTCGGCAATGATCCTGAAGGTATAGGTTGCAGGCTTCAATCGCTTGAATGCAACAACAGAATCGGTGATCTTTTCCTGATAAACCGTATCTGCTCCTGCGGTCATCATCAGGATGTGATCATAACCATCCTTCTGCCCCTTTGTCGAGTAACGCCCCGGTATCTCCAGCTTTATCTTTCCGTAGTCGTCCCTGTCCATTGTCCTGAACCTATATCGGGCTCCAATGATGGCCTTCCCCGCAGTATCAGTAACAAAAGCACTGTCCGCCACCAATTCGAAAACAGTATTAGCTGCCAGTTCAGCAACTGCGTTGACGCGCATAGTTCTGATGGCATCTTGCTTCACCTTCATCGGCACAGGCACCCATACACCGGCACTGTCGCGGCTCAGGTGCAGTCGGCCTTCATGCAAAACCACAGGCGAGTTGAAGACAAACCGGAACGAATCGGTCACGTCAAAAGTCCTCTTACTTATATCAGAGCTATCTACGTTCAGCGAGTAGAAGAACCCTGTATCCCTCGACATACGCTGTTTTGTCCGCATGCCCTTCTTGCCCGATGCCGCCGTATCCGCTATTTCTGTAGCACTGTCCGCCACTTCAGGGAAAAGCCTCAGCACCGGTGCTTTCATTGCAGTATCACCGGCCCGAACAATATCGTCATTGAAGGCAACCATTTCTACGCCGCCATCATACATCATGTTGTTATTGTCGTCCCTTATCGCATACAGCCTGAAATCCCTACCCGGCAATCCTGTAAATCTGAATTTCCCGGTTTTGTCAGGCTTGATGGCATACATGGGCTTCTTCCGAACGATGGCAGTGTCATTTTCAGATGCTTTGTACAACACAACCAGCACACCCGATGTATCAGGAACACCTGTTGTAGCATTGAGCACATTTCCCTCCAGCGACAAAGAATCAAAATACCCACCTGTACTGAAGGTGTAAGTATATTTCGTGAACGGATTACTCTCGTGAAGATCACGAACGGCACTTCCGAAGCTGACCCTGTAAGTAGTGTTGTCCTCAAGTAAGGTGTCGGCAATAGTAACCACTACATGTTTGTTGGTGGCCACCGCTATAGGCGCAAACTGCAATATGGGTGAAATGGTGATCTCCTTTGACGGTTCTGCTAATGTTATGTACTCGTCAAAATACAACTCAAGCTTCTTTACCCGGGTATTCAGCAGAGAATCGGCAGGTGTAAGTCGCACCAGTTTGGGCGGGGTAATGTCTTTTTTGCCTCCGGTGGGTGCCGAGATGTTGGCACACCCTGCCAGCAGACTGAACAACACCACCAATATAGCAAAATGACTCCCTCTCATCAGAGGGCCAAAAATACACTATTCCCCGTCAGCAAACTGCATCTCCGGCTAAAAATGAGCACTATCTGCCGCCTTGAGAACGCTCTGGCACAGGCGCAGACTCCCTTTGCGGCAGTGTCTCGCGTGGTTGTTGCGGCCTGGCCGGTGGACGTGCCGGCTGGCGCGGCGTGGTCGTCGGTTTGGCGGGTGCTGCGGGCGCTTGTCTCGGCTTGGGCTCCGGCGTGACATCCTGCTTCACGTGGCGCGACACATCCCATTCATAAGGGTTTTCAGACCTTTTTGTTTGTTTTGGAGGCTCTGCTACCTGATTGATATTGGTACCCGGTGTCACCGCATTGGCCTTCTTCTCTTCATTGACCTTAACCCTGAACGGAGGCAGACTACCGGCACCTGAACCCACTTCCATGGGTGCGCGCAAAGGTTTTGGTGCCACCGAGAACTCCGTGGGAGCGGTCTCCTTTGGATTCACCCGCGCCATCTGCCTTATTTCGGCAGGACGGAACATCCGTACCTCGCCATTATGAACACGGGTCACCTGATTCTTTGAGTTACGCACTTTGAACACCTGCACCGGATTGCCCGTCACCTGGCGCACCTGTGCTACATGAGGGCCGGTATGGTACACTACTCCACCATGCTCAAAAGTGTTTCCTATGATTCGAGTGTTCTTGATGTTCTTCTTATTGTCGCGCGGACCGCTCCAGTATGCATAATAATGATCGCTATAGATGTAGCGCGGCGGTATAAATACCCACCAGTCTCCGGGACATTTGTAAGAAGTAAGCGACATGCCATCCTTATAATCGGGCCCAAGTGGCGCCCAGCCATAGAACGACTCACCTACCCTCCAGCTTACCCAGGCCGGCCCCCAGTAGTTGCCCGGTATCCACAGCCAACCGTAATATGCGTCATACGTCCAGCGCCCGTAATGGAAACAAGCCCAGCCCCACGGATACTCCGACACCCACGTATTGCCGAACTCGGTCATAACCCAATGTCCGTTAGTGTAATAGGGCCGAAAAGAGGCATCTTCTGCCGGCGACCATACATATCCATACTCAGGATCCTGTATCCATTGCCCGTAAGGTGCCAGACCCTGAAAAAAATCGTCATAAGACAGGTAGTCATCATCATACTGCGCCCTGCAATCCACAGAAGGCAAGGCAAGTATCAGCAGGATAAATAGAAATTTCTTAAAACCGTCGACTACCGACAAAAAACGAGATTCCCGGGAAAGCATAATAACAGGCATGTAGTAAGTAATGCTGCCCGTTGCAGGCAGCTTGTAAACGCGGTAAAGATAACGCTAATACATGTAAGTAGAAGGCGTGTTATGTTGAAAAAAAGAGGAAAGTGGCGCGCCTAATTCTTGAAATTATCACATCATGCTGTTATCTTTGCGACACTTAAATTAACAACAATGCCAAAAAAGATCAAACCAACTGGTAAGCAGAAGTCAATGTTTTTCCTGCATTTTGTAATATTTGCTATAGGAACAGTATTGTCCGTTATGTTTTACGACAAGGGTGTGAAAGGTTGGGCATATCCTTGGCACGCATGGACGATCGCCGCATGGGGTCTGTGTTTGCTGGGTCACGCTTGCATCGTTTACGCAAGCATCGAAGATCCTGGCTATGACACCTACCGTCAGCAGCAGGGCAAACAATAATTCGTTTCCAACGACATTTACAGCGTTGGGGTCCCCGAGGTTCAGCAAAGCACTACTTCAGTATTGTTCCCTGCATGAATAGTCACTTTTACTACGGATCCCCGAACATTAATATTTATTAGTCCCCGAATCTTCGGGGACATTTTTTTCATATTTTATTTCAGCTCGTATGAAATCTTATGAAAAATACTGTAAATTGTGAGTAATTAACTTTCGGCAATATTTTTTTTAACATCTAAAATTATAAGTACATGGACACTTCAAAAATGATCAAAGCATACTGCCTCAAGACCAAGGAAAAGAACGTTCCTATGCAGGATGCCGTTATCACTCGCACTGCGCGCGGTGGTTATATGGCTGCCGGTCACGATGGCAAAGGCAATAAAATGGCCGCCATCCTCAACGAAGCAAAAGCACTTCAGGCCATTAAGGACGGAGTAGCTACAAAAGGATTCTAAGTCACTGAATAGAATACAAGTCTTGCCCCGGTCTGCATAAGGGTATGCAGATCGGGGTTTTATTTTTCATGACCGTCCTGTACTGCATTTTCACATTTCTCTTGGTGCAGACTTTCTTATTTTTGAACAAATACCATCCCGATAATATGCGCACACTACTTGTCACCCTGCTATTGCTCCCTGCTTTCTCATCGTTGCTGGCCCAATCGGCTACCGACAGTGTGGTTGCCTGGAATAAATGGTGCGCGAAAAAAGACACCCTTCTGCTTTTCTATGGCGCCAACAATACCATTCAGGTCTACTGTAAAGGAATGAAGCCAAATGAATTTAAGTTGAAGTCGCTCGATAAGAATCTCCGCATCGGTTCGCCCGAAATAACCGGCGATACCGTTTCTGTGCTGGCGATGCCCTACAAGGGGAAAGATCCCGTGCTGAAACTGGCCGTGCTCAACAGCAAGACCTCAAAAGTGATGCGTACACTTGCATTCGCGGCCGATAGCATACCCAAGCCGGCGGCCAAACTGGGCAGCATAAACAACCCTGAATCTTTCAAGAAGACCATCCTCAGCCAATCAAAGCTCAGGGTCTATTTTCCCAACTCACTGTACAGCTACCCCTATACAGTGAAACAATACGTCTTTAAAACACACAACCCCAAGGGGCCGGTATCTATTCCTGTCAATTCATTCTTCCTCAATACGCCCGTACTGCGCGAGATCGCTGAAACACCGGACGGAAACACCATCGAATTCACCGAGATCCAAGCTACCTGCCCCGAATGCGCTACACGCACGCTCGACGACCTTAGGATAAAAATAAAAGTGGCGTCGTCAGACACCACTCATATCATTCGTGTTCCCGCTAAATAAACGGAATCACTATTTCTTTTTGAACAATCCTTTCAAGCCTTCTTTGGCTTTTTCAGCTGCCCCTTTAACTGCCTCCTCGGGCTTCTTGTCACTTTCGCCTGTCAGTTGTTTCTTTATCTCCTCCTTGGTCTCTTTTACCACCTGCTCTTTTACCGCCTTCACAGTGTCTTTTACAACGGTCTTCACACTGTCCACCTTTTTCTCTATCGTCTTCTTGATCTCTTCTTTAATGTTGTTCACCGCATTGCCGGCCACATTCTTCAGGTCGGTCTCTACTTTAGGTTTGGTAGAAGTCCCTGTGATGTTCACTGTAAAGTTGATCTTATCGCCAAGTGTTATTGGTATACCCTTGCTGGCCGCCTGACTCACCAGGCTGTTCACCATGGTGTTGCCCGCACTGCCCAGCAGCGCCCTCGGCACCACCACATTGGCACCATACTTCAGCGTCTGGTCAAATCCGTGACTACCTGCAATCTCAGCCTCAATATCGTTGCCCAGCTTCATCTTATACGGATCCACTGTCACCCTGCCGTCCTGAAACGAGAAGAACAGTTTCATATCCTTCAGCGTGATGCTGCGGAACTGTGTCAGTTTCAGTTTCTCGGCCAGTTGCTCTGTTACAGGGAAGCCGCTCAGCAATCCACCCAGTAGCATCAGGTCGCCCTTACCACTCAGTGTGTTCATTAGCGGACTCATATCAGGCCCCAGTTTACCATTCACTGTAAGATTGGTGTTCACCTTGCCCGACATATACTTGGCAGCAGGCATCATCTTCTGCACTGTCTCAAAACTGTTGAACGTCTTCTGGATGTCCACACTTTGCACGCTATAGCTGAACGCGATATCAGGGTTCTTCTTATCAACCTTGGTCGAGTAAGACCCGCTCATTTTCAACATACCGTCAAAACCCTTACCTGCTATATCTTTCAACATTACGGTTTCGTTGCGTATAGCCATGCCACCGCTCACATTTGTCAGCACTATGTTGTCATACTTCAAAGTGCCTACCGTTACTTTCAACTCCACGTCCAGGTTGCTTGGCACCACAAACGGGTCTGTAGCCGGTGCGGCAGCCGGTGTTGCAGTAGTGGTGGGTGTTGTGCCCATGAACTTGTTCACATCAACCTGATCTGCCACAAAACTCAGCGTACCCGACAGTGCCTGATTGCTCATGTAGTATCCCAGAAGGTTATCTACACTGCCGCTACCACTGAAATTGGTTTTCAGGTATTGACCGCGCAGATCAGCAACCGTCACGTTCTTCGGATTGAAGGTCAGCAACAGGCTATTGATCGCTACACCATCAGGATAGTCTTTTGATGAGTAAGACAGGTTCTTGATACCTATAGTTCCCGCCGCATCTATCTTATCAAACTGCTTTTTCTGTGCCTGCGCCATAGAGCCTTTCACCGATACGTCTGCACTCACCTCTCCGGCCATCTTTGTACCAGCTTCCAGCGATACGAACTGACTCATCCTCGACAGGTCCACATGTCCTTTTGCTGCAGCATCTATCCACTGATCGGTCATCGGGTTACGCAACAACATCCTCAGGTCAAACGGCTCTGCACCCAACTCCACATGGCATTTCTCCAGGTTCACCACCGTGTGGTCGGTAATACCATCCGGATTCACCACCTTCAGTTTCACTTGTATATTAGACACTTTCTGCGGCAATGCTGGATATTGGAATGACCCGTTGTCAATATCCAGATTCAACATATAAGACGGCATCTGAGTAGCATTGTACTTACCTTTCACAAAACCACTCAAGGCCAGCTTACCGGTTGTCTTAATGTCTTTGAAATCTGCGGTATAGATACCCGGCACCAAAGAAAGGATGTCTTTAAAGTCGTTAGATGGTGTACCGAACTGAATATCCATCACCATATTTGTGGTATCAGGCATCTGCACAAAACCCTTTGTGTACAGCTTCAATCCGTTCAGTTGTATCTTCTCTGTATTGAAAGAGTATTTGCTCGCCTTGTTGTCTATTTGCAGATCAAGTTCTATCGCGGTCTTCACCTTGTTCAGATATGGTATACCACCGTAAATGAAGGAAAGTGCGTCAGCAGTGGTGTTGGTAGACAGCGTAAAAGCATCGCTCGAAAAGTCGCCCGATCCGCTGTGATTCAGATTCCTGATCACCGCCTTCATTTTGCCCTGCCTGTCGTCATACTCTATGTATGTACGCTCTATTGCGTACTTGCGCAGTTTCATGGCAAATGGCGCGCTTTCTTCTTTTGGTGCTGTTTCAGCCGATGGTTTCGTGATATCCCAGTTTGCCTTACCGTTCTCCAACACTATGGCGTGGATCCTTGCAGTGCTCAAACCCACATTCAATATCTCATATTGACCATTGATCGCCTTCATCAGGTCAACAGCTACGTCTATGTTGTCAGCAGCTATCAGGGTGTCATTCTTAAAGTCATCGCGCCCGATAACGGATACGCCCGATATCCCTACCGACAGACGGGGAAAACTACGGAGTATTGAAATGTCTACATCCTTAAAATCAACAGTGGCGTTCAGATTATCATTGGCGGCCTTTTTAACCATCACCAGTATTTTGTCTTTAAAAAATACAGGGATAGCAATAGCCGTTGCAAGCAATAGCCCTATCAGAATAGCAACACCAATAAAGACGCGCTTCACGATCTTCATAATAAAAGGTTGTTTAGATGGTAAAAATAATACTAATAGCAGGATAAAAACGGAGTTAACGAAGAATTATAAATTCCCCTCCGCCCTTACCGTATCAATGTCACATCGCCTTTGTGGCGTTCCTGTGTGCCGGTGAGACACATGCCCTCAAAAAAGTAGAAATAGGTACCGGGTTCGCACGGCACTTGCTGTTGCGTTCCGTCCCAACACTCTTCGGGATTGTAACTCATGAACACCACCTGCCCCCAACGATTATAAATCACCAGTTTATAATTCATCAGGTTTCCCGGAGAGAACACCCTGAACCCATCGTTCTTCCCATCGCTATTGGGCGTGAAAGCGTTCGGGTAAACGAAACTGCAGCACGACTGGATATTCTTGTACGTTACATTCACCGAGTCGGCACAGCCGTATTCGGTTATTGCCTTCAATGTAAATTGCCCTGGTCGGGTAAGCCTTGTGAAGGGTCTGCCGTCCGCAGTCTCCATCACCCTGTCCTCTGGGGTCCAGATATATTTAACACCACCACTCGCCTCCAGAAAAAGGGTATCGCCATAACAGATCGTAGCAGGATTTGTCAACACCTGTGGCACCGGCAACGGATGCACTATCACTTTTACTGTGTCCTTCTGCGATGTACACACCTTATATTGTTCGGTGAAATACCATTCTTTGGTTCCTGCTTCGCCGGTAGATATCACAGGTGCCGATCCAAGCGCATTACCCCCCGCATCATACCAGGTAACGACGGATGAACTGCTGTACACCGCCACCGTCAATGCCCTTACCGAATCGCGCTGGCACAATTCTACCACACTACTCACCTGCGGCAGTACACCACTGTCCACCACCGAAAAATTTGAGGATACAGTACACAAGGGACTGCTGGCTGCAACAATGGTATAGTTGCCCGGCGGCAAACTGTCAATGATCTTGCCTGTCGTGTCTATGTAAGTAGCAATTGTCCTCGTTCCCGCCTGTATGGTAACAGTTCGCGGCAGGTAACCATACGCCAGCTCATACTGCATCTTCGCCAGGTACACACAACGCGTCGGATCGGTCTCCGTCACACCCACTGTCGGATAGGGGGTGACGTTAATGGTATAGGCAATGGTCTGCCTATTGGCTATCGGACAATGGTCGTTCTTCACATCCAGAAAGAAGGTATAGGCACCCGGTTTCAGTGTATCGGTGCCATTCCAGGTAAACTGGACGATCGGTCTCGGCGTATTATTGCCGGCTACTGCCAGCACTGCGCCTGCCGGTACATTTCGTTGGGTGATAGTGGTCGTATCTTTATCCGGGTTGCTTACTGAAATACCAAATGTAACACTTGGTGTTCCCACGCAGATGTTCACCACATTCTTCCCTGTTATCGATCCACCCACCACGTTCACTACCTTCAGTGTCGGCGGCGTTCCTTCACAGTCTGGCGAGATAATAAAGGTCATCTCACGCTGACTGGTACCCACCAGCACACGGTTCCGGTACTCATATACCTTGTACACCACCAGCGCACTTTGCGATATGGAGGGCGAAAACGTCAACTGGCCATTCAGCCGGCTGAACGTAAAGCCTCCTGGAGAGGTTACAATAGGTGTATCTGCCTTGAATGGCGATATATATTCAACACCCGGCGACTCTGGAAGGGCACCGGAGTTGCCGTTGAGAGCTGGAACGAGCTCAAATGCCAGCGAGTCGGCAGCAGTATCAACCGCCCCCAGACCAAACTGCTGATCTTCCAGCATGCAGTAAAATGGCGTTGGTATAGATGTGTATTCAGGCGATGAGTTGGGTCCGGCAACATTATTCAGTGTCGCCTCCAGATAGGTCATGGTCGAGCCCGCGTTCTGGATATTGGATATATTATTACTCCTGCCTGCCAATCCGCCACTTCCCAATGTACCTACAAACACAAATCGCCAGTTGGCCGATACTGTAGGCAATTCCACCGTGTCGCGGTAAATAAACTTCTTTACGCCCGGCAATGTGCCCGACTTACAGGTGGTGTTGTTCAGTTCCTTGGGGCATACCGGCGAGACTTCCACCCCGTCAGAAGGTGTTATTACTGGCAGCGGCACCATTCTCCAGAAGGATGTTCCGTTGTATATATATATCTGCGGTGTGGCCGATGGCAAAGAAGAAGAAACGGGAGAAGCACAATCGCCGAAAAGGGTCATGGTGAGCACATACTTGTTTCCCGAAATATGTTTATAAAGCAGATCACCCGCGAAAATATGGCTCGCATACAGGTTCCCGGAACCCACCGCGAACAAAAGACCTAATAAATAGCGAAAAATCAACCTATTTAACCTCATAAATTCTAACAAGTTGCGGAAATACAACTACTCAACTTCGCAAAAGGCAAAGTTGAGGTTTTTATTTCGGATAGCAAAAAACCTAATGACACATATCTGTCAATTCCTGTTCACACATGTCCTATCCCAATATCAGACGAAAAATCAGCATCGTTCCTTTGAAATTCATCGATACATTTCATCGATATATCCATTACTGCCCGTCCCGAGAGCGATTATTACCCTATTTTTACACCCAAATTTTAATCCGGATGGACCTGGAATTCAATAAGAATGAAGACGCGATGAAACTCGCGGTCAGCGAAATGAAACGCCGCCATGGCATTATCAGCCTCGGCGGTGGCAAAAAAGCCATCGAGAAAGCGCGCGAAAAGGGGAAAATGACACCCCGCGAGCGCATTCAATACCTCATAGACAAAGACAGCACGTTCACTGAGATAGGTGCCTTTACCGGCTACGAGATGTATGCCGAACATGGCGGCTGCCCTGCCGGCGGAACGGTAGCGGGCCTCGGTTATGTTTGCGGCCGCATGTGCGTAATCGTTGCCAACGATAATACAGTTAAGGCGGGTGCGTGGTTCCCCATCACGGGCAAGAAGAATCTGCGCATGCAGGAGATAGCAATGGAAAACCACCTGCCTGTCATCTACATCGTTGACAGCGCAGGTGTTTACCTGCCTATGCAGGATGAGATCTTCCCCGATAAAGAACACTTCGGTCGCATTTTCCGCAACAACGCCCAAATGAGCGCACAGGGTATCACCCAGATCGCTGCGGTGATGGGTAGCTGTGTGGCAGGCGGTGCCTACCTCCCCATCATGAGCGACGAAACGCTGATGGTGGAAGGTAATGGCTCCATCTTCCTGGCGGGACCATACCTCGTTAAAGCAGCCATTGGCGAAGACGCAGATCAGCAGGCCCTGGGCGGTGCTAAAATGCACACCGAGGTAAGCGGCATAGCCGACTACAAATTCGATACCGAGAAAGAATGCCTAGATCAGGTGCGCCGCATCATAGACAAAATGGGCGAACAGCCGCGTCGAGGCTATGACCGTGTGAAACCGGCAGCACCCACCAAAGATCCGAACGAGATATACGGATTGATCTCTGTACAGAACAACAAACAATACGATGTGGTTGACGTGATCAAGTGCATTGTAGACCGTTCTGAGTTCGACCAGTTCAAAGAAGACTACGGCAAGACCATCGTATGCGGATATGCCCGCATTGATGGCTGGGCTGTAGGCATTGTAGCCAACCAGCGCAAGATAGTGAAGAGCGGCAAGGGCGAAATGCAGATGGGCGGCGTTATCTACAACGACAGCGCCGACAAGGCTGCGCGCTTCATCATGAACTGCAACCAAAAGAAAATTCCGCTGGTATTCCTTCAGGATGTTACCGGCTTCATGGTGGGTAGCCGCAGCGAGCAGAGCGGCATCATTAAAGACGGTGCCAAACTGGTGAACGCTGTTGCCAACTCTGTGGTGCCTAAGATCACTATCGTCATAGGCAACTCCTATGGTGCCGGCAACTACGCTATGTGCGGCAAGGCATACGACCCGCGTTTCATATATGCATGGCCAAATGCAAAGATAGCGGTGATGGGTGGCGAGCAGGCAGCTAAAACACTGCTCCAGATCCAGGTTGCTTCGCTCAAGGCAAAAGGAGAAGTGATAGACCCCGAAAAGGAAAAAGAAATGCTCAACGAGATCATGGCTAAATACGACAGTCAGACCTCGGCATATTATGCGGCTGCCCGTCTTTGGGTCGATGAGATCATCGATCCGGGAGAGACCCGCAAAGTAATATCAGAAGGCATCAACGCGGCCAACCACGCGCAGGAAGAGCGCGAATTCAAGATGGGCGTGTTCCAGGTATAATGCTCAGTGGGACGTGCGGTTGACCGCACGTCCCCTTCAATAACTGTCGCGTTAAATAACATTCCGTTGGCGCAATGTTGTTTTCACCCTCCTTACATTTGACGCATTGTGGAAAAGTAATGAGTGTAATCCCGCTCATTTTCTTGATTTTTGTATTGAACAGTAGCTATGCAGCAGAAAATTAAAGACATTATTCAGGCGTCCATCAGCACCAAGCAACGCATTTTGCAGGATGAGACACTGATGAACACCATACAGCAGGTCACAGAAGTGATGATAAAGGCTTTTGCCAACGGCAACAAAGTGCTGTTTTGCGGCAACGGTGGCAGCGCCGCCGATGCGCAACATCTGGCCGCCGAATTCAGCGGTCGTTTCTATTCCGACCGCGACCCGCTCCCTTCAGAAGCACTTCACTGCAACTCTTCCTACATGACCGCCGTTGCCAACGACTATGGCTACGAGGTGGTCTATAGCAGGATTGTAAAAGGCACCGGCCGCCCGGGCGATGTACTGGTAGGCCTCAGCACCTCAGGCAATTCTGTTAATATTATAAAGGCAATGGAGGTTGCTAAAGAAATTGGTATGATTAATGTAGTATTCTCAGGAGAGACGGGTGGAAAGCTCAGATCGATGTGCGACTATCTGATCAACGTACCAAGTGCAGATACTCCGAGAATTCAGGAATCACACATCACAATTGGACACATCATCTGCGAGCTGGTGGAATCGGGATTATTCAATAAATGAGCATTAAGATGAACCTCACAGAACAGAAACCGGAAGTAAACAAAGACTGGACATTATTTCTCGACCGCGACGGAGTGATCAACATAGAATCAGTAGGTTCCTACATCACATCATGGGATGAATTCACTTTTCACGACGGAGCACAGGACGCGCTGCGTACCCTCAATAAAATATTTGGCACCATCGTGGTGGTGTCCAACCAGCGTGGCGTAGGTCGTGGCATCATGAGCATGGACGCGCTCCGCGAGATCAGTAACAACATGAAGTCTTCAGTGGCAGAAAATGGTGGGCGCATAGATAAGGTGTACAACTGCATTGCCACCAGCGACGACGACCACAACCGCAAACCCAACACGGGTATGGGGCTGCAGGCGCAGGAAGACTTCCCTGCCATCGACTTCAAACGCAGCATCATGGTGGGCAACAGCATCAGCGATATGGAATTCGGCAAGAAGCTATCCATGCATACAGTGTTCCTGACTACCAAGCACGAACCATTTGCATTACCGCACGATCTTATTGACGAACAATACGACTCCCTCCTTTCATGGGCACGCAGCATGGTGCCCGCCGAAATGGTAGGATAAACAACACAGCAAAAGAGCAGGCCTAAAGCCTGCTCTTTTATCATTCCTTAATATCGTATTCTTTGATCTTTCTGTAAAGGGTCCGCTCCGATATACCTAACTCGGCAGCAGCATCGCGCCTGCGGCTTTTGTGCTTCTTCAGCGCCTTGGTGATGTACTCTTTCTCCCTGTCGGCCAGGTACAATGTCTCTTCAACATCTTCATGACGCGCGTTGGGCTCCAGCAATATCGGAGTGTTCACTACGTTGAATGTATTGGATGACGTGCTGTGGTCTACGTCTTTATATACAGGCATAAGGTTCGCATTCGCCGTAGGATCTGCAGGCGTATACCCCTGATGATGAGCCACGTCAAATATCATCTGCTTCAGGTCATTCATATCCTTCTTCAGATCGAATATAAGCTTGTACAAAATATCCCTTTCTGTGTTGAACTCAGATGCCGAAACAGGCGTTGCACCACCCACGGGAGAGATGACCGCCAGACTGCGCGACATAGTATTGTGCTGCGGCAGGAACTTCGACAACGCCTCCGCAGTAATGTGTTTATCCTGAGACAATACAGATACCTGCTCGGCAATATTCTTCAATTCACGCACATTGCCCGGCCACGGATAATTCACCAGCATATTCAGAGCCGCACTGTCCAGCTGCACCGATTGTGTCTTGTATCGCTCTGCAAAATCTGCCGCAAATTTTCTGAACAGTAAGGGAATATCTTCTTTTCGGTCCCTGAGCGAAGGTACCCTTATCGGCACCGTGCTCAACCTGTAATACAGATCTTCCCTGAAACGACCGCCCTGTGCCGATTCCAGCAACTCCCTGTTGGTAGCCGCTATCACCCGCACATCCGTCTTCTGCACTTTCGACGAACCCACACGAATGAATTCACCGGTCTCCAGCACACGCAGCAATCGCGCCTGTGTACCCAGCGGCATCTCACCTATCTCATCAAGAAAGATCGTACCACCGTTCACTGTTTCAAAATATCCTTTCCTGCTGTCTACCGCACCAGTGAACGAGCCCTTCTCGTGACCGAACAATTCACTGTCTATCGTGCCCTCCGGTATCGCGCCGCAGTTCACCGCTATAAATGAATTATGCTTGCGCTGAGACAACGCATGTATGATCATAGAGAACGCCTCCTTACCCACTCCGCTCTCACCGGCTATCAGCACCGAAAGGTCTGTTGCCGCCACCTGCACCGCTGTGTTCAGGGCATGGTTCAGTGCCGGCGAATTGCCGATGATGCCAAACCTGTTCTTGATGCTCTGTATGTCCATGGTATTGTTCTTAATTGTTGTTTTATTCAGCCGTCATCTGCCCCAGCAATGTAGCCGATGTCGCGCCGTGTATCTTCACACGCACATAGTCTCCCTTCTTCAGGTCACGCTCTGTTTTGGGAAATACCACCACTTTATTCTGCGAGTTGCGGCCCACCCAATCCATATCACTACGCTTGCTTTCTCCTTCTATCAGCACCTCAAAGGTCTTACCTATGTCAGCTGTATAACTCTCTTTAGAAAGATTGTTCTGTAGATTGATGATCTCCGTGAGCCTGCGCTTCTTCACATCCTCAGGGATATCATCAGTGTAGCGGCGTGCAGCCAACGTACCGGGACGCTCGCTGTATGAGAACATATACGCCATGTCAAACTTAGACAGCGCCATCACCGAAAGTGTGTCCTGGTGTTCCTCTTCGGTCTCTGTGCAGAAACCGGAGATCACGTCTGTGCTCAATCCGCAATCCGGTATGATCTCTCTGATGCGCTTCACCTTTGCCAGATACCACTCACGCGTGTACGTGCGGTTCATCAGTTGCAGGATACGGGTATTCCCGCTCTGCACCGGTAAGTGTATATAATTACAGATGTTCTCGTATTTCGCCATGGTGTGCAACACATCATCCGTTATGTCTTTCGGATGAGAGGTACTGAACCTTACCCTCAGCAACGGCGATATAAGTGCCACCTTCTCCATCAGAAGCGCGAAGGTCACTTCTTCTCCGCCGGTAGGCGCAAAATAATAGCTATCCACGTTCTGCCCCAGCAGGGTCACCTCACGGTAGCCACGCTCAAACAGATCACGACACTCAGCTATGATACTTTCAGCATCACGGCTACGCTCCCTACCCCTCGTGAATGGCACTACGCAGAACGAACACATATTATTGCACCCACGCATAATGCTCACAAAGGCAGTAACACCATTACTATCCAGGCGCACCGGAGATATGTCGGCATAGGTTTCTTCACGGCTCAGCAGCACGTTCACGCTCTTCTGCCCGCCTTCTGCCTCGGCCACCAGACCCGGCAATGTGCGGTAGGCATCAGGCCCCACCACTATATCCACCAGCTTCTCTTCTTCCAGAAACTTCGCTTTCAGGCGTTCGGCCATACAACCCAGCACACCTATCAGCATGCCCGGCCGGCTGTCCTTCACCTTCCTGAATGCCTGCAGACGGTTGCGCACTGTCTGTTCCGCCTTCTCCCTGATAGAACAGGTATTCAGCAGCACCAGATTCGCTTCCTCAAAATTACGGGTAGCCCCATAACCCTCTTCATGAAGTATGGACGCAACTATCTCACTATCGCTGAAATTCATCTGACAGCCGTAGCTCTCAATATAGAATTTTTTTGAAAATGTATTTGGATCCTCAGCAAACGGTGCGAAAGCTTCGCCCTGTCTTGCTTCTTCAACATCCTTCTTATATAACTCAGAATGCACTTTTTGCAGCAAATCTGCCATATTTTCCGATTTTCGGTTAGCGCAAAGGTAAGGCAAATGATCAAAAAGAACCGTTAAGCCTGTCAGCCGGCTCTTTTAGTACAAAAGATCGCTCCGGGCAAAAAACACCGGGAATAACATAATCGCATAAAACACATACAATCATTCCATCTATCACAAACTCCCCGGAAAATGTGATACAAATAGATGAACGGAAACTCAATATTGGCACTGTTTTTGCGTTTGATTATCTGCGCCGGGTAATATGTTGGCCCCATTTGCACAAATACAGATGTAAAAACCATATTTTTGCGCCTCTTTATTATGAGACAACACCTCACGATCCTGTTTACGGCCATCGCTATCATGGCAGCCTCTTTGAGCGCATCAGCTCAGAAGATCAGGTTTGTGGACACGGCTAACTCCTGGCAAACAAGTGGTGGCTTCAGTTCCTCGTGTATGTGGGATCGCACAGCGCGCATTGCCAACGACACAGTCCTTTCGGGCACTACCTACAAAAGGTTCAAATACTCTATCATCAAATTCAAGGTTACTACCGCCGGCTGCAATGCCGATGACGGAAAAGGATACTTCGTAAGGCAGGACGGCAACGGAATGGTATATTACCGCGCTCCGGCTATAGATGCTTACGAGCACGTCCTCTATAACTACAACCTCGTTCCGGGCGATACCATCAGTTATTCTTATTCTATGTATCCCGGTGGCTCTGTTGCCGATAGCGTTGTGTCTCTCGACTCAATTCTCATAGGCACTACCTACCACCGTGTTTGGGATTTTGTCAGCGCAACCGGCCGTGGCAACCGCGCCTATTCAGTTATTGAAGGTGTTGGCTGCACCAACCATCCGCTCTATCCCGCATTCGCAGGCTCTTGTTACGATTTCTACGAAAACCTTAAATGCTTTTCTCAGAGCGGCCTCGTGCACGACTTCCTGATGCGCATGAACACATGTGCTGCACTGGGTACCAACTACTACATCAACTGCGACTACATCCCCTTTCCTACTTCCATCAGCAACAACATCACCACCCAAAATGTGCGGGTATATCCCAATCCTTCTGTGTCTTTGCTCAACGTAGATATCGACCCATTTCTCATTACCCGCGCTTCAGTAACCATCACCGATATGACCGGCCATCCGGTCTACACATGTGCGGCTGGTTCGCTTACGCAATCTCCGCAGATCAATACTGCATCATGGCCCAACGGTATCTATATGCTCCGTGTAGATCAGGGCAATGGAACGATCTCCCGTGAGACAGTCGTTATCTGCCGCTGATCCCACTTTCAATTTCTAAAACAGTGACAACTGCTTATTCTTCAGTCGCCTGAAGAGCGTTGTGTTCAGTTCAGACCTATCCTCATTAAAATTGTACTTGCGGCAATACAACTTGAACTGATCCCTTATCAACTCGGCATACTTGCCATCGCCCGTTATGCGGTTGCCCCATCTGCTGTCGCTCACCTGCCCGTCATGGCATTCGCATATCTGATGCCACACCTTGTCTGCCCTGTCTGGGAACGCCTTGTACAACCAATCCTTGAAGATGTTTCCGATCGCACCGTTAAGCCTTACCAGAGTGTAGCCCGCCCACTTAGCCCCTGCATCACTTGCCGCCTTCAGCACATCATGCATGTGCATGTCATTTAAGCCCGGTATCAGCGGTGCATTCATTATGCCGGTCGGCACG
This sequence comes from Flavipsychrobacter sp., assembly GCA_016786565.1. Lineage (GTDB taxonomy): Bacteria > Bacteroidota > Bacteroidia > Chitinophagales > Chitinophagaceae > Nemorincola. The sequence continues at coordinate 24,723 of JAEUVY010000062.1, read as the reverse complement.
CCTTCTTTCGACAGCGTTTCCACCACCTTCAGCCTCGACCGGTACGATGCGGTCCTCGGCTCCATCACCTGCCTCAGCCCCTCATCCAGCGATGTGATGGACGTGAACACCCGCACCAGATTCATACTTGCCAGCTCTTTGATGATGTCGAGGTCACGCAGTACCAATGCATTCTTAGTGATGATCCCCACCGGATTGCGATACTCAAGGCATATCTCCAGCAAGGCCCTCGTTATCCTCATCCTCCGCTCTATCGGCTGGTAACAATCTGTGTTCCCGCTCAGCGAGATGGTAGCAGGGTCCCAGCTTTTGTTCTCAAAGAACTTACGCAGCAGCGCCGGCGCGTTCTTCTTCACCACTATGCGACTCTCAAAATCTATCCCGGCACTATACCCCCAATACTCATGAGAGTTGCGCGCGTAGCAGTACACACAACCATGCTCGCAACCCTGATAAGGATTGGCAGAATACATCATACCCACATCAGGGCTGGTCACCTTGTTCACCAGCGTCTTGCTGTCGTCAAGTATGTACTCAGTGTGTCGCTTCTCATGCTCCCAATCATCTATCGCTTCCGCATGCTCCTGCACATACTCCCCCTTTAGAAAGCGGTTCTTCGGATTGAACTGCGCCCCTCTTCCCTTTTCAAACCGGTCATTTGCCTGTTGATTCACCATTTGATTCTTGTTCTGTGGTTATGAGTAACGTTTGCTGTTGTCTTTACTTATTGTAGCTCCCAGCCATTACCAGGCTGGCCCTGCATAAAACCTCCGAGATCATCTTCCTCATCCATGTAAAAGTCCGGCTCTGTCGGTATTGGTTCCGGGTCTTTTTGCTTTATCACAATCACCCTCGGCGCTCCCTCCACCGCATCCTCTTCCAGCATGTGTTTGTTCTTCACCTGCCCGTCCTTTACCAGCATATCCCTCACTGACCCGAAGCCTATCGCGTCCTTCATCACATGCGGACTGAACAACTCACTCCCCTTCCGCACAATGTTCTTCTGGTCATAGTGGTCCTTTATCTGGTACACAACCTTCCTCAGCACATCCTTCTTCAGCCGGTTATCAAACAGACTGTACTGCATCACAGTATCCTTCACAAAAGACTGTATAGCCACCGTCAGATTGGTCACCTTGTCGGTCAGTAACGTAGCCATACCCCTGCTCCGCTCAAAATCCTGCATCCTGTCTTTTATGTAGCTGCGCATCTCGGTAGCATCCTGCAGCGGGTCGGCCAGCTTGATGGTCGTCTCCCACTTCGTCTTGTCGCGATACCGTATAGAGAAATAAACCTCCCTGCAGAACATGCCGCTCTTCACCAATCGCTGTTCCAGCCTTGTACACAACGACACTATCATCGACTCCAACTGTTGCCTGTCCGCACTCTGCCGGCTGCTCATAGTGCGGGTTGCGCTCATCGTTCGGTTCTCCGACCGGCTATACATATCCACCTCTGCAAAATTCAGCCGCTTATGCCAGTACTCCCCCACCACCCCGCCAAACGCCTTGCGCAGCAATGCCGCCGATGAGTGCCGCATCTCCACAGGTGTGCGTATGCCTATCAACTGCAACCTCCGCTCATTGGCAGCCGCTATTCCCGGCAGATCGGTCAGCTTCAGTTTCGCCAGTTGTTCGTCAATGTTGTGTTCATCTATCAGCACCAGTCCGTCAGGCTTCTGCAGTTCCGTACCCACCTTCGCCAGAAACGAATTGGGTGCAATGCCTATCGAACACTTCAGGTAGTCATATTTCGCGGCGATATCGGCCTTTATGCTCAGGGCCACTTCTGTCAGGTCTTTATAGACAAGCCGGTAAGAATGAAAATTGGCTACAGCCTCGTCTATACTTTTAGGTATCACATCATCACAATACTTTTTCAGTATCTCCATGATGTCTACATGTATCATGCGGTACCAGGCCGGGTGCGTCTGCACTGTCAGCATGCCGGGGCATAGTTGTCTGCATTCCTGCAAACGCATGCCAGTTTTTACCCCCATCCTTTTAGCTTCTATCGAGGCTGCTATCACCGCCGCGTTCGGACCATCATACGTAAGCACCCCCACAGGCTTATTGCGCAATTCGGGGTGCCGCTGCTGCTCGCAACTCGCAAAATAGCTATTCATGTCAATGTACATGACAAGTGGTGCCTTATTCACCGCCAGCGAGTTACTGAAATAGTCCTTACTTGCTTTCACACAGCTAAATTAGCAAAATGTCAACAATATTGACAAATAAAATTGTCAACATTGTTGGATTTTACAGATTTTCAGGATATTGCCCCAAAAAAGAAACGGGCGAATGCCATCGCATCCGCCCGTTCATATTCAATTTCAAACCCGCAATTAGTTCAGCAGGTCCATTCTTTTCTTCATATCAGCAGCCTTATCCAGCTTGCTCTGTATCACATAGATCTTGTTCAGGGCCATCAGCGTAGACTTGTACGTTTTCAGGTCTTCTCCTTTCAGGCTGCTTTCGTTAGGGCTCAGCGCCGCGAAAGACTTTTCAAAATAAGGACTTGCCTTTGCAAACAAAGCGTCACGCTTACCCTTCAGCTCGTCATACTTCTTCATATCAGCAGCCGAAGAACCGGTGATCGCGTTGATCTGGTTGTTAAAATCAGTAGCCTGATTGAAGTAAAGCGCACCGAAGTTGTAGTTGAAACCTGCATTATCCGGTGCCAGCTTCACAGCGTTCATGAATGCTGCTTCAGATTTACCATAATATTCCGCTGCATTAGCCGGCATTTTGCCGTCTTTAGGGCTTGCCATACTCAGGTATGTAGTAGCTATGTTAAACTGAAGATCAGCGTTAGTTGGCTCTTTAGAGGCAGCTTCTTCCAGCCTCTTGATCAACTCGTCCATCCTGCCGGCCTTAATGTAGTAGTTCAGCTCGTAGTTGCGCAGCGTCACATCCGTAGGGAACGCCTTACGACCTTCTTCTATCGTAGCCAGTTCCTGCGCGCTGTTCTTTTGCTTTGCATACGCGTCTATCAGACACTCATAAACCGATGGCATCTTCCTGATAGGATTGCCTTTCACTTTTATCAGCAGCGGAATAGCCTCTTCATAGTTACCGGCATAATAAGCCGCGTTCGCCATAGTGAGGTTGGCATCTGCAGCCACAGTGTCAAACTGCTTCTGGAATGCCGGTGGCAGCTTTTCATAACGTTTGCCTCCCGCACCCATTTCGTATACGCGCACCACTGTTTTCATCAATTCCACCGACTCGCTGTAGCGTTTGTCGTTGTATGCCTTCACACCATCGTTGTAACAGAGGAAACCACCACGTAGCAACATATTGTCCACGGTCGACTTCTCATAGTCAGCTTTCACTTCCGCCAGCTTTATGGTAGTCGCCAGAGCCTCACGGTATGGATTAGATGCTTTATACTTCTCCTGATCCTGCAACATGTAGTAGATCTGCGCTTTGGCAAAAAGTGCCTTCGGCTTCTCACGTGTCTCCGGGCTGGCCATGGCTTTGTCTATTTCGGTCTTAGCCTCCTCAAAATTCTGGTTCTTCATCGCTATGTTAGCCGAAACCACATACTTGTCCTGAGCCATCGCCGGTACGGTCATACCGATTGTTGCGGCGATCAAAACTAATTTTCTCATCTTATTTATTGATTGTGATTGCAAATTGCGTTATTTATTTCAAAGTTTAAAATACTTCACTATTCGGCTGCAGGTGTTGTCTCCTCGGCTGCAGGTGCGCTACCCTCTTCGTTTCCATTTTCACCGGCACCTTCATTTTCACCTTGCTCACCGTTCTCTTCCTCTTCCTCCTGCTCCCTTATCGCGGCAATAGCGGCTATCTTATCTCCCCCGTCTATGTTTATCAGTTTCACGCCCTGTGTAGCCCTGCCTGCTTCACGGATAGAGGTCACCTTCATCCTTATGGTCACACCGCTCTCGCAAGTGATCATCAGATCGTCTTTCTCCTCCACCGACAACAGTCCCACCAGCGCACCGGTCTTCTCTGTGATGTTGATGGTCTTAACGCCCTTGCCGCCGCGGTTAGTGATACGGTAAGACAGCAGATAGTCTTTTTCGTTTCCGTCCTCATCAGTTATCGTCACCAGGTTGCTCGCCTCTTCCTTGCGTTCTTCCTCAGTAGCCTCAACCAGGAATGGCGTACGCTTACCCAATCCGTTCTCAGACACAACCAATATCTGCTTGCGCACATCACGCTTCGGCAGGCAGATCATGCCTATCACTTCATCTTCGTCGTTTTCCAGCTCTATGCCAAATACGCCTATCGCTCCGCGACCTGTAGCACGCACCTTATCGTCTCTGAAGCATACCGCACGTCCGCTCTTAACGGCCATCATGATGTATGACTCATCGTTCAGCGACAACGAAACATCCAGCAAACGATCACCCTCTTCAATAGTGATCGCGTTTACACCTGTAGAACGCGGACGGCTGAAGTCTTCCAGCTTGGTCTTTTTGATGATACCCTTCTTCGTACACAACACTACACTGTGTTTGGCCACAAACTCTTCGTTGTCCAGTGCAGGCACATCTATCACCGTTCTTATCTTGTCGTCCGGTGGTATCTGTATCATGTTCTGTATCGCACGGCCCTTTCCGTTCCTGTCCGCTTCAGGTATCTCATACACCTTCAGCCAGAAACAACGCCCTTTCTCTGTAAAGAACATCAGCGTGTGGTGAGTAGACGCAATAAAGAGATGTTCTATATAGTCCTCTTCACGTGTACGGCCTCCCATCGCACCACGGCCTCCGCGGCGCTGTGCGCGGTATTCAGCTGCCGACGTACGCTTGATATAACCGAGGTGAGAAACGGTGATCACCACATCTTCTTTCTCTATCAGATCTTCTATGCGCATCTCATCGGCCATGTAGTGGATCTCGCTCTTACGCTCGTCACCAAATTTCTTCTGCACATCCAACAATTCATCCTTGATGATCTGGAAACGCAACGCCTCATCACCCAACACTGATTCCAGGTGGGCTATAAGCTTCATCAGTTCAGCATGCTCTTCGCGTATCTTGTCGCGCTCCATGCCTGTCAGACGCTGCAAACGCAGTTCAAGCACCGCTTTCGCCTGTATCTCGGTCATACCGAAGTTCGACATCAGCCCGTCCTTCGCTATATCAGGAGTAGAAGATGCGCGGATCAGTTTGATCACTTCATCCAGATGATCCAGCGCTATCAGATAACCCTCCAATATATGCGCGCGCTTCTTCGCTTCTTTCAGCTCAAACTGCGTGCGGCGCACCACCACTTCGTGGCGGAACGCAATAAACTCCGATATCAGATCTTTCAGGTTCAGTGTGCGTGGACGGCCATTCACCAATGCCACATTGTTGATACCATAAGATGTCTGCAGCTCACTGTATTTGTAAAGCTGATTGATGATCACCTGAGCTACCGCGTCACGGCGGATCTCCACCACGATACGCGTACCCTCTTTGTTCGATTCGTTCGCTACGTGTGTGATACCCTCAATGATCTTATTGTTCACCAGAGAACCGATCTTCTCAGCAAGCGCGTCGCGGCTCACCTGATACGGCACCTCTGTTATGATGATCTGCTCACGGCCTGTCTTGGTTGTCTCAACGGTCACCTTACCACGCAGTACCACACGGCCACGGCCGGTATGCATTCCCTGCTTGATGCCCTCAATACCGTAGATGATACCACCTGTCGGGAAGTCCGGAGCCTTCACAAACTTCATCAGCTCGTCAATGGTAATGTCGCGATTGTCAATGTATGCCAGACACCCGTCCACCACCTCTGTAAGGTTGTGCGGCATCATGTTCGTGGCCATACCCACCGCGATACCCGAAGAACCGTTCACCAGCAACTGAGGTATACGTGTAGGCAACACAGTGGGCTCCTGCAACGAATCGTCAAAGTTCAGCGCGAAGTCAACAGTCTCTTTGTCAATATCCTCCATCATGGCCTCACCCAGTCGCAGCATACGCGCTTCTGTATAACGCATTGCCGCCGGATTGTCACCATCCTGGCTTCCGTAGTTACCCTGGCCATCCACCATCATGTAGCGCATGCTCCACGGCTGCGCCATACGCACCATGGCGTCGTAAACAGCTGTATCACCATGGGGGTGATACTTACCGAGTACCTCACCCACGATACGGGCACATTTCTTGTATGGCTTGTTGAAGGTGTTACCCAATTCATGCATCGCGAAAAGTACACGCCTGTGCACCGGCTTCAGACCATCGCGCACATCCGGCAAAGCACGACCCACGATCACCGACATAGAGTAATCTATGTAGGCCGTTTTCATCTGCTCTTCTATGTTGACGGGAATTATTTTATTGGTTTCCTCCGGAGATTCCTGAGGTACCAGATCCTCGTTATTTTGATCCATAAATTATTTTGAGATAAGACTTGCAAATATAATCTTTCCAAGCCGTAATACCCCCGCGAAAACACTAATAGATACGTTAAAAACCAGGGGTGTGAACACCGTGTGGAAAGCGTTCCCGGCGCCCTAAAAAAAGTACCCTTTCCACACGCGCTCGTAAGCACGTCACCACCCGGCTTGAGCGTCTGAAAACTGGATATAATTCCGAAAAATGGAACAAATACAACTTTACACACATGCCTAATCAACTCAAATTCCATTACAACCGATCTGAGGCACAAATTTTGTGGCCGTTAGTGTACCCTACTTTTGATTCGGATAGTTCTACCTTTTGTTGCACGGTAAAAAATGTTACTGTCGCATCAGACACTTCAGCACAACAGGCACTCTTACATCGTACATATCGCCTGCCCGCTGTTCAGTGTCTCCTGCAGGCAAATAACATCGATTTTCTAACGTCAAAATCTGCAATTATGACTATCATCTTCGTAGTATCTATCGGCTGCATGGCATTTTTAATGGGCTACAACAGAAGGGAACGAAAATATAACGCCTGGCAACGCTCTCGCCGGATGTATAAACGCCTGAGCAACAGGTAACACCAAACACTGGTCATATTCTGTACTTCTATCCAAAAATTAGAGCGAAATCCACGAAATGGAACGAATTACATTTTCATATACCTACAACTACCTGTTTTTCAAGTACAAAACAGTCTGGCGCGCGGTTTGTATTATGTCTGGCAACCTCTGAAACGAAAACCAATACATCGATCAACAACCAACAAAACACTTGAAATTATGTATCCGGCAAACACTTTCAGTAGACTGATCCTTCAATGCCCGCCCCGCATAAAAAGCTGGGAGGCTTCCACGCCAAAGGCGCGCACCAAAAGGACTACCACAAAGAAACCTGTGAATAACACACAAAACGCATTTACCAACATCTAACGCAAAACAACAATGGCAGCTTTATTCGTCACTTTCCTTGGCTTTGTCGCATTCATACTGGGTTACTCAAAGAAAAACCGCAAGAACCAACCATGGGAACGCAGGCGCAGGACATCTGCGTTCAATCCGTTCCGCCACTCAGCCATGTGGGGTTAGTTCAGCAGTTTTGCTAAAGATTCCTTTTCGCGCGCGGTACCATTATATGCGGCTACCGCGTCTGCTATTTGCCTCTTGAATTTATTCTGGGCATAAAAATATTTGATCGTCTCTGCCGCCGGCCCTGCCAGCCTGCCATTGCTGCTCAGACACGCCGCAAGGCAATTAGCTATCAGCTGGTCATCGCAATGGTTCAACCTGCGCAGTGCAGCCATGGCGTTACCACGTGTCACAAACTCGTAAGACACTGACGTATAACCCACCAACTCATTCAGCAGAGCCGCGTCCGCCTTCTCACCTATCGATAGCTCCAGCCATTTGATCAGTACATTCCTGCCATTAGTGCCTTCAATACCCTTGGTTGCAGCAAGGTACTTCCCTGTATTTGCCGGGAATGCCGCGCACAACTTCTCCAATGCGGTGGCGATTGTCACATAAGATGAATCCTGCAACAGCGGCTCATAATCAGCCATCAGCGCGGCGTCAATGGTCTTGGTATTCTGCATCACGCCCTTGCGCACCAGCGCGTCTTTGTCTTTCAGCGCCATCCTCACAATGTGCTCACTTCCTTTGTCGCCAAGCAACTGCGTCGCTATCTCGGTCTTTATACCGTGGAAGTTATTGTTTTCAAATACCTGCTTCAGCACATCGCGCTTCTTCGCAGGTTCCATGCCGCGCATCGCACACACTGCATCATAACGGTCCAGCATATGTGGCGCGTGCAACGCCTGCTGCTTCAGCATCTCAAAAGGTTTATCAAATGTCACTGTTTTCAGAACCTGACTATTGGGGTCAAATAACACAAATGCTATCTCTTTCTTACCCGCATTCGGCACCTTCACAATGTGCGTCTCTTTCTCTATCCACTCGGTACGTTTGTCAACACTACCGTCGGCATAATGCACCTCAAAAACTATCGGCATCTTAAACAACCCCATCACCTCATTGGTGGGCTGCACCTGCGAGACAACAAACTGTGTGTACCTGTTGCCGCTGCTCGTCACATCTTCATAAGACACTTTGTAGTCCGGCTCGCCTCCTCTATACACCCACTGGTCCCAGAACCACTCCAGCCCCATGCCCAGCTCATCCTGAAATCCGTTCAACAGATCGTCGCCATCCACATTTTCGTATTTGTGCGCCAGCAGATAACGCTTCACCGCACGATTATATCCATCTCTTCCGGTCACATACTTCAGCATCTCAAGCACCACCGATCCCTTCTGGTATATCAGCGATGTAGGCGTCTGGCTGTGCGAGATCGACTTCTTATCTGCCGTACTTATCGCTGTGTTATATGCCTGCCTGCGCACCCAGTCAAAATGATCCTGACCAAAACATTCGCGCTCTGCTATTATGTTATAGTGCGTAGCAAAACTCTCTTGCAGCCAGTGGCTGTTACCGCTGCGTGCGGTCACCATATCGCCAAACCACTGGTGCGCCAGTTCATGCGCGTTCACAGCCACATAATTGCGGTCGTTAAAACTACGTGCATCTACCTGAAAGAAATCACCAAACAGAGTCGCAGAGGTATTCTCCATGGCACCATACATAAAATCCTGCACCGGTATCTGTGAGTAAGACTCCCAACCGTAAGGCACACCTATCTCGCTCTCAAGAAAGTTAAAGATCTTCTCATTGTACTTGTACGTATAGTCATACCTGTCCTTCCATTCCGGATAATACCATTGACGCAAAGGTACGCCCGATGCCGATTTCGTCTCCTTCACTTCATACTTACCTATACCCAGCATCACCAGATAAGAAGCATGCGGCTTCGACATGCGATAGTGCCACAGAATATTGCCATCCTTCAGGTCTTTCTCCATCACCTTCACTCCGTTCGACAGCACTTTGTATTCCTTGTTGAACTTCACGATCAGCTCAGTAATGAGTTTGTCGTTCGGTGTATCATAACACGGAAACCAGTTGCGGTTGTCAACTCCCTGCCCCTGTGTCCATATCTGCTTCCGAGACAATCCCTTTGGGTCATTCCACCCTATAAAGTAGATTCCTCTCTTAGGATAGGCTGTGTACTCTATTGTAAGACTATCCGAACTACCCCTGTGCAAGGTAGCTGCAGGATAGAACCATATCCCTTCCTGGTTGGTTTTATACGTCACCGGTTTCCCGTTCATACTCGCCGATTTCACCTGTATCCCTGGTCCGTCCAGAAAGAATGAATCCACCGCATCGCGCAGTGGAGTGAAGTGGTGGGTAATATTGCCCTTTACCAATCCCTTTTCCGGCTCAAACTCCACCGCCAGACGCATCCTCACAAAATCAAGCGGGTGCTCACGCATGGCACTGCCAGGGTCATACATCTGCGTTACATTGTGGTGTTGTGCAAATGCAGGCGCGCCTGCCATCATTATGGACACTAAAGCCGGAAGAAACCTTTTCATATAACAACTATAATACATTTTTATATCCTCACCGATATCGGGTACAATATAGCAATTAACACTTTGCCTGCATAATCCATCCACAGCCGCATAGGTCTTTTCCGTAATTTTGAAGCCGACATATGAAATCTTTCAACGTTCCGGTACACTACCGCAGTCCGCTGGTCACAGCAATCAAGAACAAACGCAAGGCAGATGACAAAATGAAGCGCGACTTCAAACCCACATTGCTCGAGCTGGGTTCATTGCACGTTGTTCTGGCCCGCCACTTCGGGTTTTGCTACGGCGTTGAAAATGCTATCGAGATCGCCTTCAGGGCTGTCGACGAAAACCCCGGCAAAAGGGTGTTCCTCCTCAGCGAAATGATCCACAACCCCGGCGTCAATGCCGACCTCATCGCACTCGGCGTCCGCTTCATCATGGACACAAAGGGGAATATGCTCATCAGCTGGGACGAGCTCACAGCCAACGATGTGGTCATCATTCCGGCCTTCGGCACCACGCTGGAACTGGAAGAAACACTGCGCAATAAAGGCATCGACCCCACCCGCTACGAAACTACCTGTCCGTTTGTCGAGAAGGTCTGGAACCGTGCCGAGAAAATAGGCAACGACGGCTACACAGTAGTGGTACACGGCAAACCCGGCCACGAAGAAACCCGCGCTACCTTCTCTCACAGCAAGGCGCACACACCCACGGTGGTAGTAAAAGACATGGAGCAGACTCAGTTACTTGCAAAGTACATCACCGGCGAACTGAACCATGATAATTTTTATACCGACTTCAAAGGCCAGTATTCCTTAGGCTTCGATGCTGCGAAAGACCTCGCGCGCATCGGCGTTGTAAACCAGACAACCATGCTTGCCAGCGAAACTCAGGCCATCGCCGACTATCTAAAAGGCATCATCATCAGCCACTACAACACCCCTGCCAACGAGATCGCTGATCGCTTTGCCGACACACGCGATACGCTCTGCTACGCAACCAACGACAATCAGGGTGCTGTACAGGGCATGCTCGAAGAGACAGCCGATATAGCGATTGTCATTGGCGGCTACAACAGCTCCAATACATCGCACCTTGCCGAGTTGTGCGAGCACAAACTACCTACATACTATATCAACGATGAGTTCTGCCTGGCTTCAGAAAAAGAGATCAGACATTACGATCAGCACAAACACCTGGAATTGGAAACAGCAAACTACCTGCCTGCTCATCGCCCCATCAGGGTCATGATCACTTCAGGCGCTTCGTGCCCCGATGCACTGGTCGAGCGGGTAATACACCGCCTTGCCACCCTCACCGGCAACGTGGCTGCATTTGAAACTGCCATAAACGAATGGGCTAAGTAAGCACTCGTTGCCACAGCAAGTGATACTTACTATTTTATCGGAGCTACCTTGTAATATCGGTACACATTCATGAACTCACCACCTGTTACCGGGTCGGTGAAAATTATTGAATCACTCTTCGATATCTCATTCGGATACTCTCTTATCGTTTCCGATTTGTTGGTGTGATAGTCCACTGTCATCCACAAATCTGTGCCCGCCTTGTCGTAGCGATACATGATGCGTTCAACAGGCAGTGGCTGCCATACGCCGTTCGTATCTTTGTACTTGTTCACATGGTCCACATACTGATATACCTTCGACAGAAAGCGAAGACGCGTATGATCCTTCAGTGTATCCACCCCCAGCTTCACACTATTGATATCATAAGCATCATAACGTATAATGGTATCACCCAGCTTCTGCTGCATAAAATTGAAGAACTCAGGTAACAGATAAAAGTTCCGCACCGGCACACTATACTGCTGCCGCCCGAACTTGTCCATCGGGTCGTCTAAAACGTAGTTAAATACCGGCACTTTCTCTTCCTTATCCTTCTTTTTGCGACGTTGCGCCCACGAGGGCACCACGATTAGCAGCATGATCACAGTTAGTACAGTATTGCGCATAGTATCAGATTATGGGTAGTAAAGATATCCAATTTAGCCGGTCGCTTGCCCTGAAATGCTAGTCGTATTTATAGAGTTTATGCTTTTCTATCAGGTTTATTAATAGCTGGGGATATTTGGGGTTGGTAGCATAGCCTGCTTTCTTCAATCCCTTTGCCCACCCCTCATAGTCATCTCTGTCCAGCTCAAAAAGTGCCTCATACCTTTTCCGCTTCAGAAACTCTGAATGATCATGAAACGAAGCCTCCGCATGTTTATACCGTCTGAAACACTCATTCGGCTTGTCATCATCCACATGATACGTTCTCCCGTTCCAGTCTCCCGCACACTTGATACCAAAGTGATTATGCGCCCGCCTTGCCAGTTCGCTGTTGCCGCTGTTCGATTCCAGTATACCCTGCGCCAGCGTGATGCTGGCAGGAATACCATGTTTGCGCATTTCCTTCTTCGCTATCTTTTTGTAGGCGGCTATATATTCCTCCGTCGTCAGCTTGTGCTTCGTGGCCCTTCGCTGTTTGGACAGCTTACGGTGGCAGGAAGAAAACAGAATAAGTATCAGTAACGGAACGAGATAGTAACGGGTCATAAACAGTTGTGAATACTGCGAATTTAAACAAAAGCCGCGTAACTACGCCTCCTGCGCAGCCTGCGGGCGTTTGTGCTTCCATCGCCTGTGCGACCACAGCCATGTCTCAGGCTCCGCTATGATGTCGCGCTCCAGTCTGCGTGTATGCAGCTCCGATATCTCGCCTTCCTTTGTAGCGGCAGGGTCGGCAACCAGCAGCTCGGCATGCAGCTCATAATAGCCACGCTTCACCCTGCGTATCTGCACATACACTATAGGCAACTTCAGCTTCCTCGATATCACTTCGGTCCCCCAGAACACCGGCGTATCCTGATTCAGAAAAGTGGTCCAGTAGGCATTATCAGGCTGCGGGGTCTGGTCGGCAATGAACGCTGTTACATTCACACCACTCCTGTTGCCCAGCATCTCTTTAAACGTATTCTTCATTGGTATCAGCCGCGCACCAAAGCGTGTCCTCATGCGGTACATAAGCCCGTTGAAATACTTGTTCTGCAGCGGATGATAGATCACATACAACTGCTGCATCTGCTCCAGACTGAAACAGTTTCCGCCCCACTCCCAGTTGCCCAGGTGCCCCATCACCAGTATAGCGCTTTGTTTCTTTTCATTCAGTTCAGCAAACAGCGTCTTGGCGTCGTCCGTCAGCCAGGCGTGCTTTCGCATAGTATCCGGGCTAATGGTCAGCGTCTTGAATGTTTCTATGAACAGATCGCACAGGTAGCGGAAAAACGCCTTCCTTATCGCCAGCAATTCCTGCTCCGTTTTCTCCGGAAACGAGTTCCTCAGGTTCTGCAACACCACATCCTTGCGGTAGCCTATCACCCTGTACAACAAAAAGAAAACCAGATCAGAGAACAGGTAAAGCACCGGGAATGGCAGCAACGACAGCAGGTAAATAAACGGAAGAGAAATGTAATAGACCAGCGCTTGCAAATTCGTTGTGTTTCTGTAAAATTAGTTTTTTCTGCCCAACCGCTGCGCCTCTGCCACACGTCATTATTGGATAAACTCCGCACAAGTTCCTGGCAATCACTTTTTTGCGGTCAAAACTTGACTACTTTTGCCCATAACTCCATTGGTTTGAAACGCCTCCTCGTCATATCGCTTACCTGCTTGGCTGCCGCTTGCAACAAAGACAAGAACACAACGCCTGCGGCAACACAACCCACCGGACCGGTATCCTATTACGAACTTGAGTTCAGGGGTAAAAAATATAAAGAGGTTTCAGACAGCATCACCTCCGTTCAGGTCGATACCCTGTTTATCGGCAACAACCCGCAAACGGGCAAACGCGAATACCAATTACAGATCTATTGGCCGGGCAAGAACCTCACCCTTGCGGCAGTGGGTCGCAAAGACGACACCACCACTCCTACGGGCACCTATGTGACCTCGCTTACCGGCTACACCATGCCGCGCCCTGTGTCGTCCGCACTATCAGTATTGGTGCTCGGCGACACTACTTTCACCTACATGGGCTCCGAGACGTCCACCATCAACGTTACCTCTGCAGATAATACCGGCATGAAGGGCACCATCAATTTCACGCTGTTCAATAACAGCGGTTCGTTCCCGGCAACCGGCAATTTCGAGATCTTTAAGTGATCATCAGATCGCTCGTGCAAGCTCCAGCAGCTTCGACACCGCTTCGGGCCTTGGCTGCAGCATTTCCTGCTTCAGCGCTGTGTATAGTTCGCGTTCATCCCTCAGCAGCGAATAAGTACCCTCTTCCAGACCTGCCCGGGTGATCCGGAGGAAATCTGTGGCGGGATTGTGAGTAAGTTTCTTACGTAAAGTTCTATCCATTGAGTGGCTGGTTTACAGTAAAAACGTCATTACCGTTCCTTTATTGCACCGGCGGTGAAAATATATGTTAAAGAATCCCTTACAACCACTCCACCAATTATCGTTTGCCTAATTTCGACTCAAAATCAGGGGTTTATGATGCAGATCGGGATAACAGGAGGTACGGGTACCGTGGGCAAGCGCATTGCTGCCCTGCTTGCCTCAAAGGGTTATGGAGTTACTATCCTCACCCGGTCGCCCGGCCGCTCCGGCAGCAAAGGCTACCAATACGCCCTCTTCGATGCCGACAACAACCGCTGCGACACCGCTGCGCTTGCCGGCCTCCATTCCGTTATCCACCTGGCGGGCGAACCCGTTGCCGGCAAACGCTGGACCACCGCTCAAAAAGACAAGATAGCATCAAGCCGCATTGCAGGCACCCGCTTCCTCGTCGATATGCTGCAGGCGCATGCTCCCTCCTGCAAAACCTTCATCGGCGCTTCCGCTATCGGTTATTACGGACCCGATAGTTTACCGCCAAAGCCTTTTACCGAATCATCACCTGTCCACCCCGACTTTCTGGGCACTGTCTGCAGACAATGGGAAGAAGAAGAAAACCGCGCCGCAGGCACTATGCGCACCGTCAACATCCGCATCGGTATTGTGCTGGCTCCTGAGGCAGGTGCTTTCCGCGAATTTGCAAAACCACTGGGCTTCGGTGTCATGCCCATACTTGGCTCCGGCAGGCAGGTCATTAGCTGGATACACGTAGACGACCTGGCACAGTTGTTTGTAAAAGCACTGGAAGACAACACCATGACCGGTGCCTACAACGGCGTAGCCCCTGCTCCTGTGAATGGTGCTACCATGATGCGCACCATTGCCGCAGTGAAAGGCGGACTTGCCATTCCCGCACCGGTGCCGGCATTTGTACTCAAAATAGCCCTCGGCGAAATGAGTATAGAGATACTGAAAAGCTGCACTGTGAGCGCCGAAAAAACACTGCGTTCCGGGTTCAACTTCCGTTACCCCGACCTGCACAGTGCGGTCACACAACTACTAAAGGGCTGATCACTGTACTACAAACTTCCTGATGACGGTTCGGCCACCGGCATCTACGAGCTTCATCACATAGACGCCACTTGCCCACCGCGCCACGTTCAGATCGCTGTTGCCGGTCAGTTCACCGCTCCACTCCAGGCGACCTGCCACATTGTAAACAGCCACCTGCACCACTCCGTTATTATCAGACTTGATGTGCAGCGTGCGCGATGCCGGTATCGGGTAAATGTCCAACGCTGATTCAAAGTTGCGCACCACGCCAAAGTCCTTGGAGTTGAGGTTGAAGAAGATGTTACCGGCACCCTTCACCTTGAACCTCGCGGCTGTGATGTTGGTGTCAGGGTTAGGCACGGTCACTGTTGCTGAGCCATTGTTCGGGAAGGTGCCAAGATTGTACGTCCAGGTCTTTCCGCCATCGGCCGACATGTAGATATCCACGTTTGCTACGTTGATAGGCGCGGCGTTGGTGCCGGCTACATCCCATGTAATGGTCTCGTTGCTTTTGCCCGACAATACTATGCCCGCTGTCTTCTGACTGGTCACATTAAATCCGCTCGCGCCTGTTCTTATCACATCTATGTGCACCGAATCGTCGGGCAGATTGAATGAGCCATAAGTGCCCTTCACGCTGCGAACAGCCAGCCTGAACGTCATGGACCTCGACGTATCAGGTAGCTTCTGTCCCGATGCTTTGTCTACGCTTGCATTGCTCAGCAGACCATTGCGTATCATCTCCAGATCAGGGAAGGTGCGCACAGGCGATGTTGATGGTGTCACGGACCGGAACAGTGGTCCGTTCAGACGTGTACTCACCTGTTTCTGCCCGAAGTCGCCTTTGTCCCATTGCTCCCAGCAATAGGTGATGTTGGCACCGCTCATGGAGTCGGTAGCGGTTGGAGCCACTAACTCAAACGGGGTGCGGGCCGGTATGGTGTAGTTTGCGCCAAATGCCGATACCCCCGCCGGCTTGTTGCCTGTAGCTGTCTTTGCGGGACAGGTATTTCCATCGCCAAGTATATAGGTCTGCATCTGAGCCAGGCTCGCCCTGTGAAAATACGGATCGCTGTGCTGCTGCACATTGTCGGAAGTGCAGATACCTGCGTACGCCATTATGGTCGATCCGCTACCCGGTTCAAACGCTGTATTCACCATAGCGTTGGCATAACACGCACCCGACTGGTTGTTGTTGAATGTGTGATCGGCGCCAAATTCGTGGCCTATTTCATGCGCCACATAATCTATATCAAACCCATCGCCATAGGGTGTGGCACTACCGGTAACGCTCTGTGCCTTCAACGGGTTCTTGCACACAACGCCCACCTGAGAAAGGCCGCCGGCACCTGTGCTGAATGCATGCCCTATGTCGTAGTTGGCATTGCCTATAGCTGCATCACACACCGTCTGGTTCTCTGCCAGCAGCGAGCTGGCGCTTGAGTTGTAAGGCCCCAACGGGTCGGCGGAACTGCTAACAAATATTACGTCCTCCTGATTGGTTACAAATGTCATTGTGAGCGAAAGCTCTTTTTCATACACACCGTTCACCCTGTTCATGGTGGTGGTCATCTTACTCAGCACCTGCGCCTTGGTGGGGCTGGTGCTTCCTGTTACTGCCTCGGCATACTGATGGGTGCAGGATAGCGCCAACTTGTACGTGCGCAAGGTATCGCCGTTCAGCGGTCTTGCGGCCTCGGCGGTAGGTTTTGCCTGAAGGCGTACCGGTTGCAACTTCAGCGCATCGTGCAGTGCTTCGCAGCCGCCATTATCGTCAGCGCCACGCACTTCATCGCGCTTGTAGTGCGCTATATAGACACCTGCTGCTGTGCCGGCGGGGTCCACAAAACTTGTGTTGTGCCCGTCATAGATCATGGCATGAAAGCCATAAACCGTATAGTCCAGTTTCGCGGTAACGTTGGCATCATCTGTAGCCACGGCATCATAGGTCTGCACCTGCGGGAACTTAGCAGCCAGCGCGGCGGGCAACAGCCCCGACCGCTTTACCCTGAACGTTCTTGTGGAACCATCGGGCAGCGGCACCTCCACCACATTACCATCAGCAAGCACCGACCTTATATCAGCTTCGTCGGCTGTAAATGTCTGCCATGCGCTTGCCCTGATGACACGGTCTGCAACCATTCCGGGGCGTGCTGCTACTTTCTTCCATACATTACCGGCCGTCGCTACGGTGGCGCTCAGGCACAGCACCAGGGTCACAAGTGTTCTGTTTGTCTTCATCCTTTCGTGTAGGTTCCCCGCAAGTGTAGGGGAACATGTTCAACAAAAATAAAAAAAGCGCATGATGTTATTGCATCATGCGCCTTCATGAATGCTCAATTATGATTACTGCACTACAAATTGTTTCACAGTTTGCCCACCTGTAGCCACATCTACCAGTTTCACATAGTAGATACCCTTGCTCCAGGTAGCCACATCTATGTCGGCTTTTCCGTCTATGCGGCCCGTCCATACACGCTGCCCTACCACATTGGTCACCACGGCATCGGCTGCCAGTGTAGTGGTCATGTGCACTACCTCTGTAGCCGGCACAGGGAAGATGTTCACCTCATTTACCGGCATCAGCACGTTTGAAGTGCTGTTGGGAGAAACAGGTACAAGCGGATTGTAGTCAACTTTGAAGTTCACGCTGTTGACGTTGAAGAACACATTGTTCTTGCCTTTCACCTTAAAGCGCGCGGTGGTGGTGGTAGATGCCGGATTGGGCACAGTAATGCTTGCCGAACCATTGTTGGGGAATGTACCTACAAAGTACTGGTAGGTAGTGCCTCCGTTCTGCGACATCCATATATCCACCTGAGACGCGCCTATGGGGGCTACATCAGTGTTCAATACCGTCCACGTAACTGTTTGTGTAGAACCGCCCAGATATGCTGTGCCCGCTGCGCCCTGACTGGTAACCTTAAAACCGGCACCTGTTCCGGTGGTGATGGCGTTTACCGTCACTACCTCATCAGGTATGGTCACACAACCTTTGTTGTTGCGGATGTTGCGGTAGATGCACTTGAACTTCATGGCACGGGCCACTGTAGGTGCCTTTTCATAGGCCGTGTTCAGGTTGCCTACCAACACCGAAGATATTTTGGGGAATACCCTTGTGGGTGACTTTGACGGACTGATGGATCTGAAAATAGGACCACTGGACGTTGTTGTGGCAAATGTGCTACCAAAGCTGCCCAGATCGTGCTGTTCCCATGCGTACAACACTACCGAATCACCGGCCGAGTCGGTTACTACAGGAGAGGTAAGCTCGAACGGGGTGAGGTACGGAATAGTATAAGAAGTTGGCGAAATAGTAGTGTACTTCACCAATTTATTGCCGGTTGGTGTTTTTACCGCACAGTTGCCGATAGCGCCTGTGACATAGGTAAGCACTTGCCCCACACTATGGCGATGAAAGTACGGATCGCTGCGCGACTGAACGTTATCCGGAGAGCAGATGCCGGCATAGGCCATGATGGTAGATCCGCTACCGGGTTCGTAGGCGGCTGAAGACTCGGCATTGCCACCGCCACAGCTTCCGTGAATACCATTATTGAAAGTATGCTGCGCGCCGAACTGATGGCCGATCTCGTGCGCCACATAGTCTATATCAAACCCGTCGCCGGTTGGCGATGCCGACCCTGTAGTTCCCTGCGCCTTGCTGAACGTACACACACAACCCAGCGTAGCCAGTCCGCCCGAACCCGTAGTGAACACGTGACCTATGTCGTAGTTGGAGCTGCCAACTATAGAGTTGCACTGGGTCTGATTGGTAGTGAGGCAGGCAGACGCGTTGGAGTTGATGGCGTTGAACGGATCGCCGGCGGCTGTAGTGAATATCAGATTGTTCTGAGAAGATGTGAACACCATGGTTATAGAGAACTCGCGCTCGTACACACCGTTCACCCTGTTCATAGTGGTGGTCATTTTGCTCAGCACCTGCGCCTTAGTGGGGCTGGGTACACCTGTAGCTGCAGTCGCATACTGATTACTGCAGGCCAGTGCCAGACGGTAGGTGCGCAGGTCGTAGCCATTCACCGTTTTCTGTGCCAGCTTTGGCAGGTCTGTGTTGGCCATCTGCATCTGCTCGCCGGCGGGGCCATTCTCATCGTCGCCATGCACACCGCATATCATACGGTCGGCAAGATCGCGGTTCAGGTCGCGTTTGTAATATCCTATATAAAAACCATCGTTCAGGTTATCATACGGATCAATGAAGGCCGTGTTCTCGCCGTCCAGTATCATGGCGTGGAAGCCATAAAGGGTGAAGTCGAACTTGGCAGTAACGGTGCGGTCGTCAACGGCATAACCACTGTACGTCCTGATATCGGTATACTGAGCAGCCAGTTCCTGCGGCATCATGCTGGTTTCCCATACCCTGAAGTCGCGGGTGCTGCCATCAGGCATAGGCAGGGTCACTATCTCGGCAAAGTTCTCGTTCTGCGGGAGGTTGCTGAAGTGCATACGCAGTGTGGGCACATCCAGTTGATAGGTGCGGTACACGTCGGGTTTTATCACCTGCACATTTTTAGACGGCAATCCCGTCTGAACCTCTTTCCACACTTCCGATGCACCGGCAATAAAAGGGGTAAATAAACCGGCACACAACACCAGTTTCAGGAAGAACTTTTTCATTTCAAGCTATTAATGATCTGATAAGCATTAGCGGACACAGCCCGCCTTTTTCTAAATATGAGTCTTAAAATTAGGGGTTTTGACCGTATGAACCACTTCCACACCACCAACGTCCTCCGATTTTTGCCTGAAATAACGCAGGCATGACACAACACAACAGGGACAAAAACCATGCCGAAGTAATTGATTGTGAGTAGGAAAGGCAACAGAAACAGACAACTGAAATGATAACTGCAGCAGGGTCGCACCTGCAAACTATCGTCCGGGCGGTACCCTTTCACGGGGGCTCTTGAAAAGTTTTATATGTATCTTACACAGCCTCACGTCAATTTTAACCGGCGCTGAAATGAAAAAGTTCATCATCCTCACACTCATCGGCACTGTCACCTACTTTGGTGTGGGCTGGCTGATATTCGACCTTATCCTCGGCACCTATACCGAGGCGAACACAACACAACTGGCCGGATTCAAACGTTCGCCCGAGGAATTTAACTGGTCGTTCCTTGTCATCTCATGCGCAGCCTATGCCGCACTTATGGTATACATCCTCACGCACCTCACCCGCACCACCGATCCTGTAAAAGGAATGGTAACAGGTTCAGTGGTCGGCATTCTGGTAGCTATTATGGCCAATACCTATTGGCTGGCATCCAGCCACTTCTATAATAATGTAGCCGTTGCATTTGTCGATGTTGCCGGTGCGGCCGTGGCCGTGGGCATCCTCGGACTGGTGATCACGCTGGTATCAAGACGGCTTCAGTAGCGACTGAATGTGAGCGTCTATTGCTTTGCCAACCGTTGCCCAACATCGAAAAAACTCAATTTAAAAAGGAGCACCAGGGCGGATAAAATCTCCCATTTCAAAAAAAGTGAGGGACGCTAAAATCGCTTCTTTTTACGCTGATAAACAAACGATTGCAAAAAAGGCGCATCGGCAAAACCTCTCAAAAAACTCCCATCGTGTACGGGTGGACTTATGCGCTGGTTTGCAAGCGCGGTGGCCATGCCGGGACGACCCGGACCAACGACAGGCTCGGTAGCAGGTGCCGATGCTGCAGGAGTGACAGGTAGTGGTTCGGGGTGCGAAACGGGGGCGGGCTGTTCTTTCTTTTCCACGGCGCGGCGTTCATCTTCTTCCTCTTGTCTGATGGCACACCATTCCCGAAAATCATCGTCGCGGTCGGTCAACTCCTTTTCGGGGAACGGGAGTGTACCGTCGGGGTTATAGCCCTGCAAGACCATGCTGTAGTGGCGGGGCTCAGCACCGGCCGCAATGTAATTTTCTACGTGGGGCAGGATCTGCTGCGCAAGATCCTCGTCTTTTTCCTTCACCTGCTCGAGAAGCCCTGTAAAACTCTCCATTGTCTCGCTGAGGATATTCCGTGAACGGATCATGCCGAGGGCAGAAACGAGCTTGTGCAGGGTGTAGGCCTCGTCTTTGGTGACGGTCTGATAGGCGGCCTGACGAATAAGGATGTGGTCGGTGAAGTGGCCGAAAATGTGGTAGAGTTTCTGACCAATGATGGACGGCATGGTGCGCGCGGACCTGCGGAGGACGTCCCAGTCGCCCTGAACGGACCACTGGTAGATGGTGCGGCGATTGACACCGATCTGGTCGGCGATCTCGGTTTTGGTGAGGTTTGTTTGCATGAAGAGGTTATACGCTCTCTGCTGTTCCTGTGTTTTCATAGTAGCTAAGGTTTAGAAGGTGATTTTTTTCGGGCACCAAAATTAGAGCAGGTGGCGGGGGCAGCCAAGGATTTTTGAAATTTGTGGATATGTCAAACAACTTGATGCGAATTTTCACCGGTTTGCCAACAAATATGGGTTTAACTTTACGGGACACCAAACGAACTTGTTAAGTAAACAAATACTTACGTTATCAGCAATTCACAAAATTGACTGACGGTGCACCCAATATTCATAATTTTGATTGAACAACATTTTTATTATTTAAGAAGGTTTAGTTTACTTTTGCCAATATCATGTTATTATCCTAATTTAAATTTGCATTAGTTAACCAATAGCTTAATTTTGTCAAAAAGAAAAGCGTCAATTCTCGACAACAGTATTGTTCATGGCACAATAGTTTTTGCCATTGACACAGACTGCGCGTCAAGTATTTTACCGTATATTTTTAGAGATCAGGTTGACGAAGAGTTTAAGCAAATAAGAGATATCATTAAGCAAGGAATAAGAAATAAAGAAAAGTACTGCAAATGTGACGTCTCAGACAAAGCA
This sequence comes from Flavipsychrobacter sp., assembly GCA_016786565.1. Lineage (GTDB taxonomy): Bacteria > Bacteroidota > Bacteroidia > Chitinophagales > Chitinophagaceae > Nemorincola. The sequence continues at coordinate 2,592 of JAEUVY010000062.1, read as the reverse complement.
CACAACATGTACGAAATGAGATTTAGAAGGAATGGAAGAAATGATAGAATCTATTGTCAAGAGGTAAGTAGGTCTGGCGTTAGATATATTATCATGTGCGAATTGTACGAGGGAAAAAAAACACAGGATATCCCTAAAAAAATTAAGTCACGAATTGAAACAATGGGTGGTTATGAATACGAAATTAAATAGTGACAAACTAATCAAGCAGGCTTTCACCAAGAAATTCGAGAAAGAAGATGATGTTAAACATTTGAAACAAATGATTAGCTATCGAATACTTGGCGAAGTTGAGCGCATTACAGATGAAAGGAATATTCTCAGAAACGAATTGGCTAAAATACTAAATGTTTCTCCCAGCTACATTACGCAACTATATAGAGGAAATAAAGTTGTTAATCTTGAGCTACTTGCTCAGATGGAAAAAAAACTAAACTTTAGATTTGAAATAAAAGCTGTCGCCCCTGAGATATTAGAGGTAAACAACACTAGCTGTGAACATTCTTGGAATGAAGAACAAATATTAATTCTTGTAGATAAACTAAAGAGCCCGAAAGGCAGCTGGGTGTATATAAATAATTTATGGGATACAAGTAGACCGAAAGGCAAAAGAAATAAAAATATGTCCGTATGTGAGTATACATTAACGACTAATTTATCAGAAATTTCAATTGAACTTGCTGTATGATTCTACCACAAAGTCAACTAAAGTTAATAAAATTCGATATATTAGACTTTCATATGGGCTATATAGCCCCCAAAGAGTCTATCGAAGAATTAGATGAAGATAAATATGTACTTGATTTAAAATTCAAAATTACTGTTGACAAGGACAGTGGGCATATATTTGTTTATACGAGCGTAATAGTGAACAGCCCGGAAGCGAAATACCCGTGTCATATACTAGATGTGGATGCTGGTACAGTATTTTATATTGACCCTTCATCGGGAATTACCGAAGAAAATAAGGAATTGATGATAAAAGCTTCGGCAGTTCCAATAGCATTTAATAATGTCAGGGGATTTATTCAAAACGCCACTTCCTATTCTCCTATTGGTGTTTACATGTTACCCCTATTTTCGGCTTCTACTTTAATGCAAAATCAATTCAAAAAGAGTCCCCCCAAAGCAGCAAAAGTGAAAAGCACTTCAGTAACCAAGCAAACGAAATAAATTCTGCTCTTTCCTCTCTTAATCTAACTGCTATAATTGTAGCAGAAAACAGCATATAATTACCATAAATTTTAAGATATGGTCAGCATCGTTTGGATTTAATGAAAATGTGAATATACGTCCCCCCGATGCGGCAAGAGCCCAACGCGGTGTTATATGATAATTCAAAGTTGTCTTGTATTTTACATTATTATGGTACACATCCATGCAACTCAGAAATTATTAAACACTTCACGGATCAGCGCACCACTGCACATAACCGAAGCGACGCCGGGGCAGCAGCTTCATAGTTGGTATTGCACGCTACAGCCAACAGGATTTGCGGGAAAAATGCTGGTCACCTATTATCACGAGCCATCGTTGATCACTGTTGTATGCAGGGGGCAGACAATAAAAGGAACGCATGAAGAATTCAGGGAGCGTGTAGCGAATTTGTTGCAGCGGCATGGATTCGGGGCTGAGTTTATCGGGAGGGAGACTGCACTAATGGCTGAATATGTTGTTTCTAAAACCAACAGCAGACGTATGCTGGGATACATGAACGAAATAAAGCTGCAACTGGAATTTATGTGCAGCAAGTCCAACACTTACGAGAATATTGCAACGGACGAAATGGAAGACCTGATGATGAACTGGTTATATCAGAATCCCGAGAAGCGATCGGGCTACAATACCGCTTTAAAATACTGGAAAGATCAGGGAGTGTTGTAGGGAAATGTGGTTAGGGGCAGGTCTTTGCAGACAGACTTACAACCAGAGGGCAAGTCTGTTTGACTTGTGTCTAACGTTCTCGCAAGTGTTTTCCACTTGCGATATCATCAAAATAATATCAACGGGATAATGCCTGATTTACCGGAATAATCTCTGGCATTACTCCACAGATACTCTTCGGGACCTATTTGGCGCAAGGTACCATCACACCCGCGAATATTTTTATGACACTGCAGAAAACGCACTATCATAGATTTTTCTCCTTGCCTTGTTTGCACGTTTGACAGACCTTTATGTAACGGCGGCAAATTAATTGCATACAACGGATTTATATTATACCTGTATGCCGTTAACCTGACGACACGGGGATCAATCTCGGGATAGTACGGATGTCCGGAAATTGGGCAGTAAATAAGCAGCTTTTGAAGCGAATTGTAAACAAATTACAGAATTAACTAAATGTCAGTAAACAAAAAACCGGATTATCTGACAAAGGTGTAAACCTTTTCAGGACGAATCATGAGAAGTAACTGCGCAGTTTCTGGGAAGAAGGTGAGAAGCAAGTGGTGTATCGTCCTGAAAAAAGTTTACACGTAAAACGTGTATATTATGAAAAGACAAACTGCGACGAAAGGCAGAAAAGGACAAAAAGGCAGAAATTTGAAGTACGAAGTTGCGTTTAAGAGACGTGTTGCCAACGAGTACATA
>JAEUVY010000061.1 GCA_016786565.1 Flavipsychrobacter sp. | reverse complement strand
AAGACCCAGATACGATTTGGGTTCGGTCAACACCTGATCGTAAGACTTCACCAATACACGGTGACGCGCATCTTCGTTCTGGTGAACAATGCGGTTGATCGTAGAGAAGCCACCACCGGGCCATGTCTGTGCATTGTCCGGGTCGCAGGACCTCATATAATATACGTTAGGGGCTGTTACGCCCGATGTGTTGCGCAATACCGTTGTTACCACTACCGCAGACGCCAATGTATCGATACGGGTTGCCTGCCTGATGGCCAATGTAGCACCACCCGAAGTTGCTGTACCCGTCCACGTACCTATGGCTCGGCCACCGGTATTGGTATAGGATGTCAGGTTACCCGTCATGGTCATACCGCCAACTGATGCAGTCATTGTACCTGCACAGTTCTGAAACGCCTGAACACGACCGCCACCTATCTGCAGCTCCCATCCCTCGAACGGAGAACCCGGGAACGTATAGTCTCCCATATATGGAGGAGTTCCGGTCGCCCAGCCATCCTTGCCCCAGTCATACACTTCTGCAAGCGTAGTGCCCGCCGGTGGAATACCCGAACCAAACATGTGCGGGTGATAGGTAGGCGGAATGCCACTACAAGCACCAAACGACGCATTGTTGTTCATGCCTATCTCCAGGTATCTACCCTGAAGGAAACAGTTTGTTCCCACCATCTGAGCGTAAGAAGCACCCGAGTTGAACAAAAAAGCAAGACCAAAAAGTAATAAAAAGTAGCTTTTCCTCATAACAAATTCTTTTATACTATGACATCTAAATTTGATGTGTAAAGACCTGTACTGCAAAAAGGAACCATCGAATAATCACAAATTCGATATAATGATCCCATTACAGATAAAAAGACAGATTACGTGTTATTTTGGTTGGGTAGACTAAGAATTACTTTGCATAATATCCTGATTTCGTGCCTGCAATCGGGAAAACTTCCTCAACTTCCGGCCCTTTGAGCCAGGATACGGAGCACCTGCTCGGCATCATCGGGAGTATTGGTATTCAGCAGATCATCCGGAGATGGAGGGGAAAGCACCTTTATCAGGTGTTCATTCCTTATCAATGCCTTTCTCGGGCACTTGTAGCCGTCTGCCAGATGCTGCCTGAGTATTGGAGCCGCAGCAGGTTCCCATATTGTGACCAATGGTTCCGGCAAGCCGTCAAACGGACTCTTAAATGTAGTCGCTAATAAACTTTCATCGCGATTACGGGAAAGAAATGCCAACGTAGTTTCTGTAATAAGTGGCAGGTCGCAGGCCAGTACCAACCATGCAACATCCGCCCGGTGTTCAAAGGCTGTCAGAAGAGCTACGATCGGACCACTCCCCTCCACGCCATCAACCAGCAACGGATAACTGCCACCAAACTCCTCCTCTTGCCCGGGCCGACAGGATAGATACACCTTCTCGCAAGATCGACTTAAGAGATCAGCAGCGTGTACACGTTGCTCAGTTCCATGCCAAACCATAGCCCCTTTGTCGCGCCCCATCCTCACGCTTCGCCCCCCTGCCAAAACCAAACCATACAATGCTGCCATCTCCCGCTGATCAATCTCGTTTAAAATCACTTTTACCTCCGGTCTTTTCCATCAGCCGGGTATCCTTTATCACAATGTCGTGGCTCATTGCCTTACACATGTCATATATCGTCAAGGCGGCTACACTCGCACCCACCAATGCTTCCATTTCTATTCCCGTCTTCGCGCTTACCGACGCGGTACAATCTACTACCACCTCATTGGCTTCATTAACTGCAATAATGATGCTGCAATTATCCATACCCAATGGATGGCATAGCGGAATAAGTTCACCGGTCTTTTTTGCAGCCATTATCCCCGCAATGATGGCCGTTTGAAAAACGGCTCCTTTCGGTGCATTGATCTCGCCGTTCTCAAAATGCCGCATCACTTCTTCGGGCAACACCACAATACTGCGCGCCCTTGCCGTCCGCCGCGTTATCTGCTTGGCCGATACATCAACCATCGAAGGCTGCCCTCCTTCATCCAAATGTGTAAATCCGCTCATTACGCTACAATATTTTTAAATGGCCATATCTTGAACACTTCACCCGCCGAAAACTCCGACCTGTCGGCAGGCAATTCCATAAAAGCATTTGCCTGCAGCAAGTTAGAAAAATCACCCGATCCGTTACCGGGCAACGGCTGTGCCACAAGCTGCCCGCTATCACCGTGACTCACTACTACCTGCAGAAAATACTGCAATGGCGGTGCAAAGGAGACATCAGCTCCCAGAACGGCAGCATGCGTTGGCGGCTTCACCCCAACACTCGCTTGCAACCAGGGCACAAAATACCTGTGCAAACACAAAAAAGCGGAAACAGGATTACCGGGAAAGGCAAACACCGTTGTCCCACTTCTACCCGTGCCGAACCAGAACGGCTTTCCGGGCCGCTGCTGCACCTTGTGAAAGACTTCGGTGACGCCCTTTCTCTGCAATGTTGCGGGTAAATGATCATATTTACCCATAGACACCCCTCCACTGAATATAAGTACATCATAATTCGCAAGGGCAGTATCAAGAAGGTTTTCTATTGCAGATTCGTTGTCATTGACATGCTTAAGATCCGCCTCAATTCCGTATCGCTTCAGTACCGACGAGATCGTATAACTATTGGACCGCCTTATTTGAAACGGTGCAGGTTCTTCGTTCACGTCGACCAGTTCATCACCTGTAGATACCACCAGAACCTTCGGCAGTTTGCGCACTTTCAATACTGCTGCACCAACAGAGGCAGCCATACTCACCACTGCATCATCAACAATAGTTCCGGCAGGTACCACTACCTCACCTGCTTGTTTGTCTGAAGCCTCTCTGTGTACGTTGGCACCCTGCTTTATCTGATCTAAATTGATCGTTGCAAAACCTTCGCTAACGGTTACATCCTCATAACGCACTATGGTATCGGCACCTGTGGGCAATGCGCAGCCTGTCATTGTCTCCACACAATCCTCACCGCTTTCAAGCAATACTGCATCATCTCCGGCAGCCATTGTTGCCGCTACACGAAATCTGCGCAAGCCTTGTTGAAAAGATGTAAATGATATAGCTATACCATCCATCGTCACACGATCATAAGGAGGTATTGGCCGGTCGGCACATATATCTTTTGCCAGCACCCTGCCTTGCGCACTCATGAATGGAATTTCTTCAATACCGAACGAGGCGATATTTGATAAAATCAGCGCTTCCGCTTCCTGGACAGTGATCATTGCCATAGCTACACCAAATCTACACCATTTACCGCAAGCGGTTGCCCGTTAGCGTTCCACAACAAATCGAAGCATCTTCTTGCTTTCACCCCTGGTCATAGTGAGTACATATACACCATTGGCCACTCCGTCAGACAAGCTGATATGGTGCTGTATCACACCTCCTGAACCGGTTTCCACAACTCCTGTATATACCTCTTGTCCCAACAGATTGGTAACACTGAAGACCACATTCTCGCCTGCCATTTCGCCCATCGTTCCCCTGATGTTGAACCCACCTTTGTTCGGGTTCGGGAAAAGATGAACATCAGCTCCGGAATTAACATCATTAACAGAAACTGGTGTGATAGTAATGTAAACGTAATTGAATGCAACTATGCTGCATACACCGCTACCCGTAACCCTGCACACAACAGAATCATAATCAGCAAATGTGCTGCTTGTGTAAGTATTCGTTGTGGCGCCCGGAACGATCAGGCCATTGATCAACCACTCATATACCGGTGACGGACCTCCATTCAATACACTGGCCGTGATTGTTATAGGAGTGCCGGCGGGTGCCGACAAACCGGGAGATGCACTCAGCGATATATCGGGGATATAAAGCGGATCAACGGTCATGTGCACGCTGGCACTGTTCACAGTATCCGTCAGTCGGCACCTGAAGTTGCTCACCATCCTGCACACAACTATATCGCCATTGGTAGGCGTATATACATAAGATGAACCGCCGCCCACTACGGCACTGTTTACAGTCCATATGTATGAAGGTGCCGGCCCACCAAACGATGGCGTTGCATTGAAGGTAACTGGAGTGCCTTCGCATGCGGTATCATCAGGGCTCACGCCTGTGGTCACCACAGGCATAGCCATCGGTATCACAGTCATTGGCAATGTGTCTGCGACAATTGAAGGCATTGCACATGCCTGGCTGCTTGCAAGTGTCACACTCACCGTATCTCCCACAGCCGGTATGTAACTATATGTCGGGCCACTACCCACACTCACACCATTTACCCTCCAGGTATATACAGGTGCAGACCCCGGATAGGTAAATGCAGCAGTATATGCAACACTCGTGCCAGCGCATACCGTATCACCCGGCGCGCTCGCAATTGAAATAGTTGGTGACACTACCGGATTCACCGTTACCAACTTGGTGGCCGTGCGCGATGTGCACGCATTGGTTACCGTATAACTTACTACAGTTGTTCCCGCGGTGAGACCACTCATCACTCCGGCTGTCCCTATAGTACCAACCGCTGCAACGCTACTTGCCCAGTAACCACCGGCAGTGATATCGCGGAACTGTGCAGGGTAACCGATGCACACGTCCGACGGACCTGTTATCGGTGCAATGCCACCTGTATTCACCACCTCATTGGTCATCACCACAGGGTTCTCATCAAAGTAGATACCTACCCGGTTCCTGATCTCATTCCCATCTGCCAATGTGCTCTTAGCCTTGATGTTGAACAGGAACATCCCTTCACTCAATCCGTGGTGTGACGAGTCCGGCAGATTGATACCGGTAAACTCAAACTTAGCTATGTTGCGTACACCATCATTGATCACACTCACAAACATTGGGTGAGAAGAGATCACTGCCTGCAGACTCGTTGGGTCGAGGTCTGCCGAAAGTGTATCCAGCACATAGATGTTGCGGGCAGTATCATTTCCGGTATTCTGAAAACGCACCTTGTATTGTAGTTGTGTACAAGGTAAAATGTATCCCTCCGGAGACACTGCAATATCATTAGGATCGAATGACGACCGCACTGTATCCACCTTGTTGATCACATTGTTCGAAAGATCAAAGTCGCCGGTAGTAGGCGAAACTGATATCTCGCTGTATGCAGTATCGCCCGGCGTCAGGTAAGGTCCTATAGCAGGTGTCCTTTCCAACCAGAGCGTCACCATAGTAGTGCTGTTAGCAGCCATCGCCGGCAAATTCCAGGTAATAACATTGCCCGCTACCATACTTGGCGTTGGACTTGTCATATAACATGGGTAGATACCCGAAAAATATCCATACTTGGTGCTGTGCTTTACTGTAACTGTTGGAGACGCAGCTGTACAATAACGATTTGTCACCATTATATTGAATCGCTGTGTGTGGATTCCGGTTGACGTGGTTGACAACACCTTCAGGTCAAACCCACTGCTCGCCGTGCCGCACCTGATGCCGAAATATTTCGGCACATACGTGTTCACATAAGATACGATTGTATCGTAGATAACGGCAGAACCGGGACAAGCTACAACCAAGCCTCCCTCCACAGCATACGGACGGAATGCATACACCGTTCCCGGCGCGCCATATGCTTTGTAGTAAAATCCTCCTGTCGCTGTAATAGTATCTATCGGCACGCCTGCAGAGTCAATACGCACCGACACCTGCGCTGCATTGTAAGTGTCACCTGCATCAAATGCGCAGTTCAGGTTGGCATCAAAGTAGAACCTTATTGGCAACGTACGGCAGAAATTGTAGGTGTAGTTGAACGTAACAGTATCCTCAGGAGTTGTACCGTTGAACAGGATATGCTTAACAGTATAAGTACCCGGCAACGAATAGTTATGATAGATATGCGCGTCACTCAATGTTGTAGCGCTCAGGGCGGTAGTGAGCGTATCACCATCACCAAAATAGGTGCGTACACTGAACATAGGCGACACACCACAAGCAGCAATGTAGAAGTGTGTTGCATTGCACGCCGTATCAGGCGAAGAGATCACCGAGTGACTACCTATAGAAAAATCAACGCCAACAAATACCGGCCCCGAGAATGCCGACGTACCACCTGATACACATGTGATACCACAGCGATAATAATAGGCAGCAGTTGGTGCAAATGTATACGGAACAGTTGTTGCTCCCGGCAGCGTTGTCCACGACAATCCATCGGGCGAATACTGCCACTGTATAGCATGACCACACACCGGCGTGTAAGTAGGAAGATTCAACGTAAGCGACGTCCCGCTGCACACAATCGATGTACTGGCACTCACTCCTCCCGTAACCGGGGTGCCCGCACAGGAAGAATTCACCGTAACTATCCGAGACACTGATCCGCATCCGGAGTTATAAGTAATATTTGCAGTACCCATTGCTACTCCCGAAACCACACCACCGGTACCAACTGTCGCTACCGATGTGGCACCCGAAGACCACGTGGCACTCACGCCACCATATCCCGCCAAACTGATCGTAGAACCTACGCATACACTCGCTGGACCCGTTATTCCGCTCGGCGTAGTGCTAACCGACACTACCGCAGTCGTTACACATCCTCCTACTACATACGATATCGTAGTCGTACCCAAACTGTTACCTGTTACAATTCCTGTCGTGCTGCTCACCACTGCCACACCTGCATTGCTCGACGACCACGTTCCACCCGCTGTTGCGTTGCTCAGGGTTGTTGCAGAACCCACACATACACTCATCACACCAGTGATAGGTGCTATTGCCGCATTTACAGTAATAGTCCTTGACGTTGAACACCCACCCGCGATATAAGTAATGGAGGCTACCCCTGCCGAGAGGCCGGTAATACCTGGTGTTCCCACCGAAACAACTCCTGATGGGCTCGAAGTCCACACACCACCAAGAGGGCTGGCAGTAAACGTAGTGCTGGTTCCTACACAAACGATAGAGCTACCAACTGTAGTGACCGGTATCGGATTCACAGTAAGCACTTTTACCGCCGCACAGCCCGACGGTATAACATAAGATATCATTGTCGTACCTACAGAAGTACCTGTCACTATCCCTGTACTGAAACTGATGGAAGCTACCGCCGGATTTGAACTCGTCCACAAACCACCCGGGGTAGCATTCGTCAACGTTGCCGAACCACCCGCACATATAACCGAAGTACCCACAATTGCAGCCGGCACTGCATTCACTGTCACCACCGCGTATACCGAACTTACACCGTCCGTATAGGTGATAGTTGACGTTCCTGCCGCAACGCCCGTTACAACGCCGGCAATAGAGATCGTCGCGATCATAGGAGTGCCACTTATCCAGGTACCACCCGGGGTAGTATTGCTCAATGTTGTCGTGCTACCTTCACATACACTTGCCGTTCCTGTGATCGGTGGCAGTGCCGCGTTGGCCATTACCGACGACAGGAGCAATACAATAAGCGGCAGCGTCTTCAGCACAGCCCGTGAAACAAAGGACATCGTCAATTTCATAAGTTCTGTTTATTCTTCTGTAATGTATAAGGCGCACATATACCACTGTTTGTTAGTCAACAACGGCACCGTACGCAACTATTACATACACGTTGGCAAATATACGTAGATATGGGGTGCTTATTCAGCAGGAACAGTTCTCGTTCCGTCAGTTCACAACGATTATCTCATTGCCATGCAACCTCGGCACCACAGGGTGCAGGTCCGGTGTGGAACAATATTCCATATCGTGCTGCAGGCCATACGCCGACAGTCTCTTGTAGTGCGAACTGTCTTTAAGGAATTCAATATAATTGCCGCCTCCCGTGGCGCGGTGCAAATGGCGGGCACCTCTCGCTGCATCACAGTTTATGTCAAAAGAGTCACCTATGCGGTCTATTACAGCACCTGCGAAAAGTGTGTCCTCCAGATTGAACTTGTCCTTCCATGACGCGCAACCGAGCAGCACGTTCTTATTCTGCGCCAGAAGATAATCGCAAAGAACAGACAGGTTAAGGAACGAACCGATAACGATCTCAGCCGCGTCTTGCACCATGTGCAGAAGCCTTGTTCCGTTTGTAGTGGTAAGTACCAACGTCTTGTCCTTTATAAATGAAGCGGGATACTCAAGCGGAGAATTGCCATACTGTAAACCCTCTGCCACCTTGCCATCTCGCTCACCCGCTGTAAGGCTATCAGGAATCTGCTGGCCCAACTCTATGCACTCTTTTACAGAGGCCACGGGAACAACACTTTTGGCGCCATTGTGCAGCGCAGCCGTAATGGTTGATGTCGCTCTGAAAATATCAATGATAACTACAACAGCTCCTTTGGTGTTATACAGATGCAACAAAGCCGGAGACAGACACACCTCAAGGGTTGGTTTTTCTACACTCATTTACGTCCTATTTTCGATTGGGGTTGGTATCAAAAAGCCTCCGATAAACGGAGGCTTTTGTATTTAATGCAAATTTAGCTGAATCTTATGAGGATATTAGTATACCCACATATCATGTTCTTTGTTGAAGATCTCTTCGGCAACTTTCTTGCCTTCATACAGAGACTCCATTGGATTCAGGTGGTCCTGGAAGCTTTCGCCGTAACCACCACCGATAGAACCAAACGGATTGCTCACCTTGGTAATACGGCTTGAGAACATCCTTGACTCAAAGAACTCATCCCATGTTGCACGGAACATATCGTTGTGAGGGTTGAACACCTCATAGTTTGCAAGGAGACCACGGATATCCGGGTAATACAACCAGAACATTGACTGCGGACCACGGTAAACTCCATCGTCGCCGTACAGATCCTGTACCGGAGCAATTCCCACTATGCGCACCACCATCTGCCCCTGATTACGGTCGAATATCCAGTCTTCTTTTACCTTATAACGCGTAATGGTCTCTGGCTTGAAATCAGAGATACGCACCTGGCGAATCTCTTCGCCTGTAGTCGGATCTTCGATCACAACAGTATCCCTCCGGCCTGCTACTTTTTCCATGATCTGCTCCTTGGTAAGAACAGTAGTGAAACGGTCATCAAAAGTACCGTATGCAACGATCTTTCCCTTTTTAATAGCGTCTATCAGGATCTCAATAAACATACCGCCACCGGTGTGCTCATCGCCGGCATACCTGAAAGCAACGTTCTGTTTTTCGCGGGTATCTATCTCGCGCCAAACACGCTTCTTCCATAGGATGTCGGATTCCCTGATGTTCTGCCATGGAATAGGCTGCCTCATGCGGTCCTTCATTGGAATGCGATCGTAAGCACCATCCGGTGTGCGTGACGGCAACCAGTCTTTGTTTACACCCGAGTTTGATCCCGATACCATTGGATCAGTAGAACCCGATTGTGCAAAAACTGAACTGCCACACATCATCAGCATTGCTGCAACTGTAAGCTTGTATGATTTCAGAACGGTCATATCCTTCTGTAATTTTTTACGATGTTAACTATTCTACTTAACTACTTTACTATTTTTTAGTTCAACGAGAACACCAGTGAAGCAAGATCCCTGACTTTGCCGTCCGGACCAACAGCTTTGATACCTTCGATAAACACCTTGTCACCAGGACGCAACATATCCATTGCCTTCTTGATCTCAGACTTATCACCGAAGCGGCAACCTGTCTGGCTCGTTGTTTTAAATGGACCAACAACTTCCCTTCCTTTAGGCAACACACTGAACTCAAACTGCGTGATCTTGAACTTCGCATCGAAATCGAAGTTTTCCAAAATAGCCGCAGGGGCGATCTGGATACGGAACAATGATGCAGGCATGCCACCACCCGGAGTTCCTCCCACTTTCACGATCGGGTCAGGAATACGCTTCACACGCACTTCCATGCTTCCAACCTGCTTAATTGGTCCTTCTTTTGTTTTTGCATTGATAGCCACAGTCACCTTACCGATCTTGTCAACTAGGATGTTGTAGTGTCCTTTCAGTGATGAATCCCGTACGGTTGCACCCGGAATGTTGAGCGATACGTCTTCTACTGAGTAACCGGCCGCTGCTACTGTAACAGGGTTAGGCACACCAATATAGAATACGTTCATCTTATCGAGCTGCATAGAAGCACCCGTGGTACCCACCATGTACTCAAACTTCCAATCCCTTGATATAACACCCTGCTCTGTCTGGAGCTCGATCTTACCTTTAATAGTCTGAAGACCGGTACCTTTCGCAACAGTTTCCCACGGCACAACACCATTTACAGCCGGCTTGGTAGAACCACCACCGCTCATGCCTTTTACTTCAGGCTTGTTGCTCTTGTTGAAGGCTGCAAGGAGGATAGATGCTTCGATCTTGTCACCCTCAAGCGCGTAACTTGTTTTAGGCACAGCAACCGCAGCAATGGTATCGAACTTGATGTCTTTTAAGTGAGCTTCTTCGAACAATTTGTTGATCACAGCCGCCTGACTTGCACGTACGTCATTCTGAAACTTGGCGAACAGCGCGAGTGCCGCCATTACAGGCATGTGCTCGAAGTTCTCGATCGCCCAGTCACCTGTAGGGTTGTGCTCGTTCTTGGTAGCAGGAACTACCTGAAGTGGCATAGTCCTCGCCATTGCTGCAGAGTCAGATGGTTTCACCTGCTCCAGCAAAAATTGACGCATAGCTGCTATCTTCTCACGAAGGGTATCGGCACCACGCTTCTCTACGAGCAACAATGTGGTAGCGTCGATGTTATCCATTTTGTCAGGCAACGTACTGTCAGTTTCTGAGTATCCTCCACCCTCAAGTACGATCCTCCTCTTCCAGTCGTTCAGGTATTTAACAAATTCGTCCGAACGCTTCACAACTTCGTCTGCTTTCTCCCTGTACGGACGTACTTTCTCAGCCTGCCCCGGCTGTTTTTCGTTCTCTTTGATCGCTGCATACACTTCTGCCGTTTTCTGCTCTATCGACTGGTTAGACTTGTCGATACTCATACTCAACGTCTTGAAGGCGTTCAGGATCTCGTTTGATACGTTTAGGGCCAGCAGGGCTGTCAACACCAGATACATCAGGTTGATCATGAGCTGCCGCGGCTCTTTAGGTATAGACATTCTTTATCTTTTACTATTCGTTAGTAATATAGTTTTATTTCCTGTACTCAATACCGGCAATTAGCGACCCTGCATTGCAGAGAGCATATTACCATATATTTGGTTAAGAACTGTCAGGTTCTTAGCCAGAAGTGCGATCTGCTCCTTGGTGTTAGCTGCGTCTTTCGCGCTGTTAGCCATAGACTCAGATGCGTTAACAAGATTGCTATAAAACTTATTCATAGCTTTCAGGTGGTTGTTAGCATCAGTCAGTTCCACTTCATAGATCTGATTCAGAGTACCCAGGTTCTTAGAAAGAACTTTAACCTGCTCGTGGAACTTCATTGTATCATCAGCAGCAGTATTGAATGCGCCCATTGTCTTGGTAGCACCTGCAAATGTTTCTTTCATTTCGCCCAATGCTTTCGCTGCGTCGCGTGCGCTTGCAGAGTAGGCACCAGTAGCTGCCGTAACTTCAGATATATCTTTTATCTGGTCAACAGTCTGACCAAACTTCTGGAAGTTTTCACCCAGACGCTTGATAACCTGAGGATTGATCGAAGACTCATCCAGCATCTTGTCGAGCGACTTAACAGCAGAACCTTCTTTCTTGTGCGCGTCTTTACCGTATTTTTCAACAGCTTCAACGTGTGGATTTTTTGTGATATCCGGATAGAAACGCTCCCAATAATAATCAGCGTGAGGTGGGAGAAGACCCAACAAGGCGAACAGGAACACCTCCACAGACATACCCAGAGTAAGCATGATGCTACCACCGGGCCAGTGCTGGATTTTGAACAGCGCTCCCAACAGAACCACCGATGCACCAAGGCCGATCACAAGGTTCTTAAAGTATTTACCCTTGTCCGTTTCAAAGAATATTACGATCGAATTCATTTTTTATCCGTTTTTCTTTTACTGTTAATATTTATTTTCTTGTTTAGGTGTGTTTTTATCTGTGGCTTATTACCTCATCGGGCGCCTGTTGCTCAATGCAGGGTTAACCTCTGTGTATACGCAACGGAAACCGATGTACGCTTTTGAAGTATCCTCGAATTCATAGTCGCGGGTACTTACCTGCAGGTAGTAAGACACATCGCGCCAGCTACCACCACGAACCACTTTACGCTTCATATACAACGGATCATTGTCTTTAGCGTTATAAACCACATTCGGGTTCATATCAGACATATGATTGTATGCACTTCCGAAGTAAGCAGAGTTGGTCCACTCAGATACGTTACCGGCCATGTTCTTCAGACCGTAGTCGTTAGCGTTATATTTATCAACCGGCACCGTGTACAAACCACCGTCTGCCGCATAGTTGCCACGCATTGGTTTGAAGTTTGCCAGGTAACATCCTTTTTTGTTGATGATGTATGGACCACCCCATGGATAAGGAGACTGATTGCGTCCGCCACGTGCTGCCCACTCCCACTCCTGTTCTGTTGGGAGACGGAAACGATGCTCAGTGTACATGCGCATCTTGTCGCGCTCAGCCACCCAAATGTTTGTCCTCCAAACACAGAACGCGTTTGCCTGTTTCCAGTTCACACCCACAACAGGGTACCTGTTGAAGCCCGGGAACCAGAAGTATTGCATAGCGATCGGCTCGTTGAATGCATAGTTGAACTGACGCATCCAAACGGTAGTATCAGGATATGCAGGCACGTCGTGCTGAATAATGTATTTGCTGCGAGACTCGGTAGGATGCTGAATAGACCCTGCGTAGTCGAATGTGCGGTATGTATAAACCAGCTTGGTCGCATCCATCTCCTTACGGCCCCAACCCGATTGCTCGGCCGGAACAAAGAGTGAAGCGAGCTGATCCTGCAACTCAGGATCTTTCCAGTTGATACGCTTGTAGTCTACACGCTGCGTACCATCAGGATTATCTTTGAAATTACCCAGAATAGTATTTGCTATCGAGTCACGCACCCAGTTGGTGAACTGACGGTACTCCTGATTCGATATCTCAGTTGCATCCATGTAAAATCCAACCATCTGCACAGTATGCACGGTCGCGTCATTTCTGCCGCGGATATCCTCATCACTGGCTCCCATTTTGAAGGAACCTGAAGGGACGTACATCATACCTATAGGCAAAGGCGCCTTATAACTCATCCTCGTTTGATCACCTACAAGTTGGCCGTTGGAGCTCGGATTTCCGCAGCTTGCAGCTAGCGCTAACAATGCCAAAGCCGAGACCTTCAGGGAAGTTTTTTTCATACTACTGTCTATTGTTTTTGCAATTTTTGCAACTAATAAATTACTTCAATTGTCACCTACCGCACAAAACCGATGCACAATATTCAAAGTTTTTTTGAAAAATACAAGCTTCAGCGAAAAAATGTTACCCATTCAAACTCACTGAAAATTTGAAATTCTTCAATTTTTTAACATTTATTTCTACAGATAAACAAGGCTCAAAGCCTCGTTAACACTGTTAACAGGTGCCAGGCATGCCTGGTCTGAACAAACAAATATAGACAAATTACCACCAAAATATTTTTTTTGCAGAATCGGCAATTCGCATATTTCTTTTTCACAAGTAACGGCAAATAAATGCGGTAAGCCCTTGCGCTTCAGATTTTCAACTGCATCCCGTCGCTCCAGGCCGGCACATACAAGTGTCTTCATTCCGGCAACGTTACGCTGCGCCAGCATTGCCCAGTAACTGAAAGAATAGGCATACCTGCTTGCCGTTACCGCCATAGCCCGCACCATCACTTCACTCCGCTCCACCCACTCGCTGTTATCAAGGCACATGCCGCAAAGCCACAGATTGTGGGCCATCACTGCATTAGCCGATGGCAATGCCCCGTCATACAGGTCCACTTTCCTCACCGGGATGTCTTTCTGAGACTCCGGTGAGTAATAGAAAAATCCGTCCTCACGTCCGAATTCAGTGATCACCGTATTCATAAGCTCCCCTGCTCTCAGGCCATATTGTTCATCGCCCGTGAGCGACAGCAACTGCATCAATGCCTGTATCAGATAAGCATAGTCATCCAGCTTGGCAGTGATCTTGGCTACACCCTGTTTCCATGTGTGCAGCATGCGCCCGTCAGACAATGCAAACTTATCCAGCATCCATGCCGCATGCTCCACCGCACGGGCTTTGTACGCATCATTGCCCAATACCACAGAAGCCTTACTGAGCGCGATGTTCATCAGCGCATTCCATGCCAGCAGACTCTTGTCATCCGTCAGCGGACGTACCCTTCCGGCACGCGCTTTCAGCAGTCTCGCTTTCACTTCGTTTACTGTTCTCAACACCTCCTGTTCAGTCGTTCGGAACTCCTCGGCAACACTGCTTAGCTTAGTAGCTACGTGCAGGATATTAGTCTCTTCCCAGTTGCCCTCCATCACCACACCGAGGTACATAGCAGCAATGCCCTTCTCGTCGCCTGAATGTGCTATCCAGTCTTCCCAGGTCCATGTATAGAACTTACCTTCTACCCCCTCGCTGTCGGCGTCCAATGCGCTGTAATACCCACCGGTCCCGTCCGTCAATTCACGCTCTGCAAAAACTATTGTTTCTTCTATCACTTCCTTGTAACGGGCATTGCCTGTAATGGCATACGCATCGCACAACGACATGATTAACAGAGCATTATCGTAAAGCATCTTCTCGAAATGCGGTGCAAGCCAATCGGCATCTGTAGAGTAGCGGGCAAAGCCCCCTCCCAACTGATCGTAGATACCACCCTCTATCATCTTGTCCAGGCTAAGAAGCGCCTGATCAAGCGACGGCTGATGACTGGTGTACCGGTAATGTTCCAGCAGATAACAAATGGCCATCGTGCCGGGAAACTTCGGAGCCGCACCAAAGCCACCCTTCTCCTTATCGGCCATACCCAGAAGGTTATCTGCCACTTGTGTGCACAGCTCTTTGGTAAGCGGCGTCTGTGCCGGTGTCACCCGCATAGATGCCTGCCGCAGATGCTGCAACAACTGCCCGGCCTGATTGGCCACCTCTTCCTGCTGCTCGTTCCATATCTGATCCATACGCTGCAGCAATTGCCCCCACGATGGTCGGTTATAGGCCTGACGGGGCGGGAAGTAAGTACCACCGTAAAATGGCGCCCTTTCGGGGGTAACAAATACGTTCAGGGGCCAACCACCGCTGCCGCTGATAGCCTGCACTGCATCCATGTACATATGGTCCACATCGGGGTGCTCTTCCCTATCCACTTTGATGCAAACAAAGTGCTCATTCATGTAGGCTGCTATTGCGGGATCCTCAAAGCTCTCACGCTCCATAACGTGGCACCAGTGGCAGGCCGCATAACCAATGCTCACCAGCACGGGCTTGTGTTCGCGCTTTGCTATTTCAAAGGCTTCGTCGCACCATGGGTACCAGTCTACCGGATTATGGGCGTGCTGAAGGAGGTAAGGACTCTGTTCGTTGATCAATCTGTTGGCCATGCCGTAAAGGTACAGACCGCCCGCCAATAGGCACATGCAGGCTCCCTTACCTATTGTCTATAAACCAATAGCTGACACCCGATCAGAATGTAGAGAAACGGCCGGTGATACAACGCGCATCATCAGTGCGATATGCCCTGTAGAAGTAAACGCCCGGCACCAGATCGGCAGAGGCGCTGCCGGAAGAAAGATCAATTACAGCAACCGGCCTGCCCACAATATCAAACAGCTCTACCCTACCATAAACACCTGCCTCTGAAGCAAGCGAAACATGGCCTGATTGACCGTAAGAAACAATGATAGACGGCGATGCCGCTGTAACTGCTGAAACGTCTGTGGTAGCGCCTATACGCACCGTATCCTTGATGGTGATGCTGAAGCACGCATTGGTCACGGTAAGCGACACAGTATAGGTACCGGCAGCAGCATAGGTATGAGATGGATTCGCCGCTGTATCTGTAGCGGCATCGCCAAACGACCACAAGTAACCACCTGCACGCTGCGACTTGTTGGTAAATGTGATACCCGATGCACCCGTGTGCGCCTTTGTAAAAGACGCATGCGGATAACGGCCGTATTGCTGCCACTGCGTGATGCTATCGAACACCACCTTGTCTGCTATGCGTTGCAGGGTACTCACTGTTGTAGCCGGCAACCCGCCTGTATAGGTGCTGCCCATGCTACGTTTATTGAAGATAGAGGCATAGAACACACATGCCTGCAGATACCCGCCCGACAATGATGGATGCGACTCGTCGGGAACGTATAGATCTATAGTGGGAAAACTATCCACCACGATCTTCCAGGCTGCACCCACAGGTGCTACAGAGGCATTGTTGTCCTGAGCCATCTGCATGTAGCTCTCCCTTAACCGGCCCTGCATACCCGCATAGGTACAAACCGGTGGATAAGAAGCGCAGTTCGATGCATCGCCGTTCTTGCGCCCCCACGTCATCATAAACATGGTTTCGGTGCAAGTGTCATTGGCATTAATGAAACTATCCAGGCGCGCCGCATAAGGGAATACATCCGTGGCTACCTGTGCCGGTGAGAAACTGGGCAACTGGCTCTGTTCCTGGACTACTACTACATCCCATTGCTGAGAAAAGATCCCGGCTATTGTCGTGGCGTTAGTAGTGTGCTGCTGAAAGGTATAACCACCCGGCGCCGACATGTCGAATACCAGCGTGTCGCCGTTGGCAGCGGCAAGATCGCGCAGCATCGTAGGCATGCTATTGGTGTAAGTATAACTGTTGCCAATAAAGTACACCTTGCGCACTGTGGCATTGAGCGAGAGCACACACAAAAGTGTGAGTGCTGATAGGGAAATGTGCTTTTTCATGTCGTTTATGATTACTGGTTATATACTATTCTTCTTCCTTTGCCGCCTTCTTCTTCCACTCGGCAGCTTTGTCTTTGTTGCGTTCGGTGCCGGTTCCGTATTCGTAGAACTCACTCAGCAAGGCCATAGCGTCTTTATCGCCTTTCTGAGCCGCTTTCAGCATCCACATAAACGCCTTGGTGTCGTTCTGACGAATGTCGCCGAGGCCTTTGTAATAAATGAAACCTACCCAGAAACAACCTCCCGGATTACCCAGCTCAGCCGACTTCATAGCCCAGTCCAGACCCTTGCGGTAATCGCTGCTCGTAGCGCGCTCTTTGTTGGTGTAGATATTGGCCACTACAGCCATCATCTCGTCATCATTGGTGCGCTTCGCTGTCGTTTCAAACCAGTCGAGCAGACGTTGTTTCTGTTCATCCTTCAACTCTCCCGAATTGTAAAGCGTGAACAGGTTATTGGTAGAGAAGTTGCGTTGCGCTCCGGTATAGTTGGTAAGCTCGCGGTCCTTTATCAGCATCTCCATACCCTTGCCCGGATTGCGCTTCACACCTATACCCATCACATAAAAGCCCCCCATGTAGAAACAAGCATCAGGATTGTTGTAACCCGCATGGCGCTTCATCCAGGCGGCCACATCTTCCTTGTTCACACCGGGACATTCATCCTTCATCACCAGCACACCCACAGGCTTCACCGAGATACTGTCACCGGCATCAGCCGCCTTCATGTACCAGTCTATCGCCTTCAGACAGTCGTTGCCCAGATCGCTCTGTGCATAGTAGTCGCCCAGGTAGCGCATAGCCTCCGGTTCGCCCTTGTCAGCCGCCTTCATAAACCAGTCCGATCCACGCCTGGGTTCAGCGGTCATGCCCTCACCTTCCATATAGCAGAAGCCCAGCGCTATCATCGCATCCACATCGCCCTTGTCTGCAGCAACGGTATACCATTTTACAGCCTCAGGCATGTTCACCGGCACGCCCTTTCCGTCCTCATACATCTCGCCCAGTTCATAGGCGGCATCAGAGTTCCCGGCGTTAGCAGCCTTCTTCATCCATTCCAGCGACTGCTTGAAGTCCTTCTTCACACCCAGCCCTTCCTTATACATTTCGCCCAGCAACAGCATGGCCGCGGGGTTCTTCTTGGCTGCGCTCTTGGTGAGCCATTTCTGCGCGGTGGCATAGTTCTTTACTACCCCGGTACCGAAGTAATAATACTGCCCCATCTGGAACAAGGCATCCGCATTACCTTTAGCGGCAGCGGCCTTTGTGGCGGCCAGTTCTTTGGCTGTGGGTACAGCCGGTTTTTCCAACTGGCTGTATCCTGCAAAAGCAGACAAAACCAGCACCATTAACAAGGTCAGAAATCTCATGGCGGCAAAAGTACGGATATCGGGCCTATTCGGTTGCCGTTTGCGGTACTTCTTCGCCCTTTTTGCGGGTCAGGAACCAGAGAACAGCACACAATACGATCCCCAGCACCGACATTAATAACCCCTTGTTAAAGTAGCGCAGCCCGTACTCCATCTCTATGCTGTGCTGCCCGCGCGACAGCATTACGCCCGTCATACCGGCAAATACGATCTGCTTGGGTTGCTCCTTGCCATCTACCTTCAGGGTCCAGCCACCATCATAGGGGACTGACAGGTAGAGCATCTTATCCTCGGGCAGGTTCACCTTGCCGCTGATCTTAGTGTCGGTGATCGTGGCTGCGGTCATACTGTCGCGACCCAGATCGGCTATGCGCTGCGCATACAGATCGAGCGTGAACATGGACGGCGCAACGGTGTCCTGCAGGCGGTATTCGGTCATACCCTTTATCTTGCTCACGTCTTCATCGGGCACCACACAGGCGCTCAGCGATACGAAGTCCTTCTGGGTAACGCTGAGGGCGTCATAGGCGCTCTCTTTGATATACTGCTTGTAGGTGAAACCGAACGGCAGTAACAGCTTGTTGCGGAACACCTTCACATCGCCAAACTGAGCAATAGAATCGCCGATGAGGCGCCACAGGGGTACTGCGTTGTTCTTGTCCAGCATATACTTCACGCGGTTGGCCGACTCGAGCATGGGGCGCCCCATGAGGCCACGTGCCCAGCGCGAATCGAGCTCGCTCTTGCGGTCCGACACCCCTACCAGCTGCAGGTAGCGGATGTAGTAGAGCTGATTGAACGGGTTGTAGCCGCAAGTGCCATAGTAGCCCTGCGCCTGCGCGTCATTCAGCGAGAAGTGGATGGCCGGCGATGACGCATAGCTCTTGTCCACCCTGTAGAACGACTTGTCGGAGCTCTGTATGAACTTGAGCGCGTCTACGGTATAGTCGTTGTAGCCCTTCTTCTCGGTCAGCTCCTCGGCGGTTATAGGGTCGCGGTCGTTGACGGTGATACCCGACATATAGGTAAGTTCCAACACCACCACACCCAGCAATATGTACTTCATATAGGCCGGTCCGTCTTTCTTGCCCAGCATATACAGCAAACCGCCATAGACCAGTATGAAGAAGCACACGAATGTGAACACCGCCGAATTGATGACGTCCCTGTCGGGGAAGAACGGATAGTTGAGCAGGAGGAACAATACCACCACCGTTACTATCAGCACTACGAGGTTCACCTTGCGGTTCCTTATGATGAGGTCAAGGGCCATGAGCGCATAGTACATCAGGAACATGGCCACTACTATTGAATAGGCCCGGTAATAGTCGCCGGTGAAGAGCCAGAACGCATACCTGAAATACGGGAATACGATAGGCATGAGCCAGAACGCCAGGAACGCGATGAAGAAGATGCGCACCTTCTTTTGCAGGAAGGGGAACACCTGCGGCATCAGCAACAGGCATGGGATACCGCAGTAGAACAGCGGCGCCTCCAGTGTATTCTGCCAGCCCTTGAAGTTGCTGCCGGCGCCCAGCAGATCGCTGGAGAAGAAGCGCGTAACAGCGGTACCCAACTGAAACTGGTCGACGGTGCCGAACATGGGCGCGGCCTTGAGAATGCTTGCATAAGAGGTATTGCCGCTACCACGGGGGCTCTCCAGCAACTGCACCACGTTCTCCAGCATGAAGGGGCCACTGATAAGGATACCCAGCACGCCTGCACCCGCCATCTTTGCAAACAGCAACGCCCCGCTCTTCATATCATAACCGCCCACCTGAACCATGCGCAGAACGGCATAGCCTGCCAGGAAGAGCCCGTACACATACATATTGAACGGCTGCGAGAGGAAGATGAGGAAGATGCCGAAGGTGAACACCAGCCACTTGCCCCGGGAAAACAACATCTCGAAACCGAGCAACAAAACAGCCAGATTGAACGTCTCGAATGAGAAGAGGAACCAGCCGCCGCCCAGCACCATAAAGGCGCAGAACGAAAAGAACAAACTACCTATGACACTGGTATAGGCCGTGAGACCAACATACCTGAGGTAGTAAAAGAACACCACTCCGCTGAGGATGATCTTCGAAAACTCCTTCCAGGCGGTGCCGAAGATGATACTGTCGGAGCCGGAAAGGAACAACAGCAGATCAAAAGGATCGCGGAGGAAGAAGGGGAATATGCTTTGCCCCATGCCCATGCTCCACGACCACGACGGCCAGCCGTGTTTGGCCATATAGTCGGCTACGCCATGCGTAACGGCGTAGGAGTAGTTGTAGGAGTCGCTGCCTATGTCTTTGAAATAGTAGGCGTTATGGAACAGCAGGTAGTCTTTATATACAAAGAATGCCATGAGTACCAGCAACCCCAATGCGAGGTAAACCGCCTTGTTGCCTATCTTATCAAAGATATCGGGGGTAGACGGGGCGGGGGTGGCGACCTCTTCGTGCACGGGGGCCGGAGCCTTGGGTGCTTGCTGCCTTTTCTTAACTGACACAGTACAATAATTTTATATTGTGCCAAAGTACAAAGAAGAGGGCAAGTAACAAAAACGAGAGCGAGAGCGGTGTTTTCCGGAATTTCTAATTGATTTTCTGCTTCTGGGAGAGAACTAATGATGTTGCCCCTGATCGCGTAAATGCTCGTTTACACTTTTATTTATAAATTTATGAACTATAACTGGCGTTTTTGAAGGAAAATTAACAGTCAAAGGGGCCGTAACCATTAAAATAGATATCATGAAAATTGAACCAGAACTTTTGGGATTCATCTACGTAATATCAGTTCTCACCTCGATTCTTTTGATGAGGGCAATATTCAGCATTCCTTCAATAGTAAGACAATTGAAAAGCCAAACTAACTTATTAATGCTAATAGCGAAAAAACAAGGTGCTACTGAAGACGAAGTACACAATGCTATCGTTTATAACGACAGCATTTTCAAGTAGCACTACTCCAATACAGTTTTACCAATATACGAACGTGAACGTCACAATGCGTTCCCGTGATAGCGGGGAGAAGCTAATAAGACTTTACAAAGCGATGTAGTGACGGGGCTACAAACGCAACACCGTTGCATCCTCGTCACAGTCGAGGACGAATATAGAGTTAAATTGATAATCAATAGATTAATGTCCTCTACTACTTTTCAATACTTCACATTTGTGGTACTACAGGTTGACTAAGCATTTTTTCAGCAATGATTCGTGTCTATTTAGATTGGAATATCTTTTCCTACCTTAAGCAGTTTAAGGAGACTAAAGAGCCATACATTTCTCTTAATAGGAATTTGCTTCAAAACACAGGCAGGATCCTTATTCCCTACAGTTCTGCACATCTTACCGATTTGGTAAATGGCGATAATTCAACAGAAAAAGCAAAACAAGAGATATCCACTGATCTGCAATATTTAGAGCAGCTAACTAGTCAACATTGCATACAATACGACTACAAGAATAAGAAAACATACCCGGAAGTGTATAATATTCAAGACTACTATGAACAAATTAAAGACAGTAGAGAATATGAGAAAAGGAGCGTAGATGAGTTGTTTTCCTTCTCGAATGAGTTAGCCGATTTGAATACATCCCTTGTAGATATTTTCAAGAATTTGCCAACTGGTGTGGATTTTTTCAAGCTCAATGAGATGCTTAAAGAATGGGGAGTATTTCAAATAATTTTTGATCAGACAAGAAAACAGGACAATTATTATAACCTGTTGTCGGATACTCGAGACCTACTGTATCAATACAACAACGACCCTAAAGTGTACACAGGATTAAGAAATAGATCTTTAAAGGTTTTAGGAATTAACCATGATTACACAAAGGATGAAAATCCAATTGAAACAATAAGCAACAAACTACTTAGAAGTCCGTTTAAGAAATCTTTCAACGAGTTTGTCGAACAAATTTTAGGGGTTATTTCAAAAAACGAACCTTCCGGGTTTGATATATTTACGGTTAACTACCTAATGCTTGACTACCTTGGATATTACCGGGATAAAAAATTTAGAAACCTAACCCAAGATTCGTTCCATGCGTATTATGGTGCGCATTGCGATTTTTTTATAACAGATGATGAAAACACTTACAAGAAAGCAAAGGCTCTTTATAAATACTTCAATATTGAAACAGAAGTGTGCAAGAGTACAGAATTTAATAGTAGCTTCTTCGGAAAGGTACTATTAAATAGTTCGGTAAAACTGGTAGATTCAATAACAGAAACAATCGGCTCTTCCTTTGTAGCAATGAATTATCACGATGACAATTTCAATCCGGTTGATATTTACAAGTTAAAACACTTCATAGCGAGTTACTTTAACCGATTGCAAGTAACCCATGACATAGGCGGAACTAAATACCTATACCTGTACAAACGCACAAAAAACTACTCATCATTCTATTTTTGGAAAGAAATTGAAACAATAGTCAATGAAATTGTAAAAGAGTTTGGCGTCGACAACAACAGTAGGTCTGTATATATTCGTGAAACTGAAAACGCTGAAATATCAAATAACCAATGGAAAGGAAGAGTATGGAAGGGTGATAAAACAGAAATTGAATTACAAATGAAAGAATCGCCGTTTAATCTTACGCTATCCTTCGCTATTAACTTGTACAGGAATATTTGATATTCGTAAACGCGCGTTCTTATGAGCTTATGTTCCCACTACTTTTCAGCTATAATCAAGTCACCCCTTCTGGATTGGGAAAAACATTAGTTTGCTTGTCAAAAAGACTCGTCTAACCCGGCGTTACAAACGCCCAACCATCGCATCCTCGTCACAGACGGGGAACGAATGTATATCCGACAACAACCAAACCAAATTGCGCCCGCTTACCGGCATTTACTACTTTTGAAGGGTATGAATAAGTCAACGTTCAGGATCATACATATGGATTGCCCCTCGGAGGAGCAACTGATCAGAATGAAACTCGAACCGCTGAGCGAGGTTAAAAGAATTGAGTTTGACATTCCTGACAGGAGGATCGTTGTGTATCATGACGGACCATACCAGACGATAGACACAGCACTTACTTCGCTGCAACTCGGGTCTACCATGGAACATACCGAGGTGAGCAATGATGTTGTGAACGACATCAATGACGCAAGCGACAAGGACCTGCTACGCAAAGTACTTGCTATCAATGCCGGGTTCTTCGTTATTGAAGTGATAGCGGGTGTGCTGGCCTCATCTATGGGGCTGATAGCCGACTCGCTGGACATGCTGGCGGATGCAATTGTGTATGGTATGAGCCTTGCCGCAGTAGGCGGGGCAATGGCACGAAAAAAACTGATCGCCAGGCTGAGCGGATACTTCCAACTGGCACTGGCAGTGGCGGGTCTTGCCGAGGTGGTGCGCCGGTTTGCAGGTGCAGAGGGGATACCGGAATACAGAACGATGATGGTAGTGTCGCTGTTTGCACTGATGGGCAATGCCGCATCGTTATACCTATTGCACAAACGGAAGAGCAAGGAGGCCCATATGGAGGCGAGTTACATTTTCACATCAAACGACGTGATCGCCAACATTGGCGTAATAGTTGCGGGAACTATTGTGTACTACACCCACAATGGCATTGCCGACCTGGTCGTAGGTACATTGGTGTTCTTTCTGGTGGCACGCGGGGCGGTACGCATCCTTCAGCTGGCAAAGTGATGGTTGTTGCGGCAACATAAACAGGTCTGCAAAAGCAAAAAACTGATGCATAGCAGCGGCATTATTGGATCTTTTTGATTGCTTCGAGCACCCGTTGCTTGTAGGCAACAACGTCGGGTGATTGATCGGCTGTGTTTGTAAGGTCTATGTGATATTTCTCTCTTGATTCAACCTGCGTCTCGATATACATACCACCCTGCCCTGCGCAATCGGGACAGCCGAATGTGCGATTGTCATTCTTCAACAATTCTCCGGGAACATTATTTAGGAGCTCGGCTACTTCGTTCCTTTTCGCATCACTCAAAATGCGGGTCGCCGAATACTCTATCCACTTCCCCGCGAGATCAGTGATGAGCTCATCGGAACTGAGCGTAGTTTCATCGAGACAATAAAGTTTCACACAGTCGCCGGTACAGGTCTTGTAATAAGTGCCGAACACAACCCTCGTGACCGGGTCTCGGTTTTGCTTGCGACACGCAAACAAACTCAATCCAATAAACAGGACAACAAAAAAACCTAACTTCATGATGAT
The DNA here is from genome assembly GCA_016786565.1 of Flavipsychrobacter sp. Classification (GTDB taxonomy): domain Bacteria; phylum Bacteroidota; class Bacteroidia; order Chitinophagales; family Chitinophagaceae; genus Nemorincola. Next base: position 1,502 of record JAEUVY010000061.1, on the reverse strand, counting down.
AATTATTCACGATCTGATCTTATAAAGTTCGGAATATGCATTGAAAACACCTACCTAAATATCGCCATGATCCGTCTTGCCTTTTTGCTTTTTACACTGACCTTTCATTGCCTGCCGGCATTTGCGCATCCCGACTCATTGAAACTGAGGCGCGGGCCGGAAACCATATCGCATACCGGAACGATAGGCGTGTCCATTTCAAATTTCTCAATTGCAGGCATCACGCCGTTTGACCATCTGATGTTCACCGGCTATATCGCCAATCAACTGGGCGCCTATGCCGAGTTTGCTCTTTATAACGGTCCGAGACCCATCAAAATATATTTTGGCTACAATGAATGGAATCTAAACCCGTTCTTTGACAAAATACTTTATGAACCTGCCCCTTACACTTCCTATCGATTCGTGAGACAATATGTACAGGCATCAAGGAATTTCAACGAACCGGGCGCACTCCGATTCAGGAAGGGGTACAGAATAGCAGACGCAGCGGCCACTACCGAATACAGGATCGGACACCACTGTTTTACAGGTGGGTTAGGTGCATCACTGACCTGGGGCAAAAGTTACTACCTCGAGCAGCGCTACTTCAACACCTCATGGAACAGTTTTATGTACGTGATGCGTGAAGAGCGGGAAATCTATGTGGGTATCTTTCTCCCTGTGCGCTACGATCTGCTTTTCATTCGTGACAGGTTCGGGATTGGGGTGCAGGGAAGTGCCCGCAAGTATTTCGGACTACAATCGTTGCAAATAGATTACGGCGTGCACCTGGCTGTAAATCTCTTTCCGCCTCACTGACCAACACGAATCGGGTAGCCCCGATGGGGCATGCGAAAGATACGGGTGATTTTGGCTACAAAGCTGTTGCCCCATACGGGGCAGATCGGGTGAATGTATTTTGTCGCGTGATTAATGGGATGTTGGTCGGGTACTCCCAAAAGATCATGCCGCCCCTTCGAGGCTTTGTTTTCAAACAACTTTGCTGCTATAATCATGTCACCCCTTCGGGGTTTGCAGTGGCATTGGTTTGCTTGTAAAAAAGACTTGACAATCGGGCGTTACAAACGCCCTACCATTGCATCCTCGGCACAGACAAGGACGAGTGTGATTGACTTATAAATTCCCCAAAAAGCACTTAACCAAATTTCTACCACACTACAGAAAACGCACTGTCATAGATTTTTCCTGTTGGCATCGCCGGGCCACAGCAATACCTTTATGCCCGCGCGGGTAATATTATTCTTTCGCGTTACGCCTGACCAACAGGTGTAAACCGAAAACAGGATTATCTAACATAGGTGTAAACCAATTTCAGGAAGATTCGACAAGGCAGGTGTGCAGGTTTTGGGAAGTAAGCCTGTATCGTCCTGAAAAAAGTTTACACGTAAAACGTGTATATTATGAAAAGACAAACTGCGACGAAAGGCAGAAAAGGACAAAAAGGCAGAAATTTGAAGTACGAAGTTGCGTTTAAGAGACGTGTTGCCAACGAGTACATA
>JAEUVY010000055.1 GCA_016786565.1 Flavipsychrobacter sp. | reverse complement strand
CCACATTGCTGGAAGGTCGCTATTCGGTTTACACCAATCCTTTTGGAGTCCATACAGGGTTCACTTCGATGCCTGACCATACAACCGGAACCGGCAATATGATGATCATCAACGGTGGACCTACCGCTGTTGATGTATGGTGCCAGACAATTACAGTAACTCCCAACACCGATTACAATTTCTCGGCATGGTTTGCCAATTGTTCGTCGGTCACCACGGGCCCGAACGTGCCTATACTTCAGTTCCGCATTAATGGAACCCTTCAGGGCACTCCTACCACCGTAACTACGGCACCGGGTGTATGGATGAATTTTGCCACAACATGGAACAGCGGCCCGAGCACAACTGCAACGATCTGTATCTATGACGCAGTGACCACCGCTGCAGGAAACGACTTTGCGATCGACGACATTCTCTTCCAGAGGATATGCACCACTACGGATAGTGTATATGTGCGTGTAAATCCATTTGACACAACCACCACCATCACCCGCGATACACTTTGTAGTGCAGGCCTCCCAACGATCATTTTTGCACCTGCAGGACATACGTCCTACCTGTGGAGCACCGGTAGCACATCTCCTACAGGAATTATGGCCACAACAGCCGGAACCTATTGGGTAACTGCACAAAGCGATTGTGCTGTAATATCTGATACAACAGTTATTTTCACCTACCCTTCTCCAAACGTTTACCTCGGAAATGACACCGGTTTCTGTATCGGGAACACGTATGTTCTATCTTCGCCACAACCCACGAGTAGCACTTTTGCATGGAGTACCGGTAGCACCACCGATACGATCCATGTTTCATCCAGCGGTCATTATGTACTTACGGTAACAAGTGCCGAAGGATGCGTTGGCATAGACTCCGTTGACATTATGGTATCACCGCCACCGGTGGTAAATCTTGGCCCTGACACCACGAACTGCGATGGCAGCCCGATATTAGTAATGTCGTCAGTAGCTTACACTGCCCCTGCATATCTGTGGCACAACGGTACCATTGCCCCAACCTACACAGCTACGGCCAGCGGAACCTACTGGTTGCAAGTAACCGAGTTTGGATGTTCTGGTGCCGACACAATACATCTCGCCATAAAGTATGATACGTTCACACTGTACAATCCTGATACCGCCATCTGTAAGGGTCAGTCAGTACAGATACGGGCAACAGGTCATCCGGAACTGCAATTCCATTGGCTGCCAACAACCGGAATTCCCTTCCCTGATGTAATGACACCGCTGATCACAACCGACACGTCGGCTATGTATTATATGATAGCACACCTTGAGGGCTGTGCCGATGGTATCGACTCAGTTTACATTGACGTTCAGCCAAATCCGGATCCTTTCCTGGGAACCACGAGGCGAGTTTGTGAGTTCGACACAGTACATATAGTTGGCTATGTCGATCCTCCCTGGTACACTCATTATTCCTACAGCTGGTCGCCGTCCACAAATCTTGACCACAACAACTTGCGATCAGTCACATTTAAGGCAGGGCCAACAACAAACCTCATCCTGACTGTCACCACGCCAGCAGGCTGCACCGGTTCAGACTCGGTGATGGTAGTAATGAGTCCGGGGAATTTCGCATCGGTAATTGCAGATACAGCAATATGTCCGCACGATTCCGTGATGCTGACTACCTCTGGAGCGGTAGGATATACGTGGACACCTCAGTCGGGACTCAGTAATCCGAATGCCGGATCGCCGTGGGCCAAACCGGTGAACGACCAGACGTATGTAGCACTGGCACGAAGCGCCGATGGGTGCCTCGATACACTCACCGTGAATATTAAAGTTCACCCAGCCGCAGTGCTGCATATGCCGGATTCGGTAACCATTTTCACAGGAGAATCATATCAGATCACTCCTCAAACAAACGGAACAAAATTCTCGTGGACACCATCCGGAGGACTGAGCGGCAAATTCATTGCAAATCCTGTTGCCACTCCTGAGGTAAGCACAAGGTATGTGCTGACTGCAGCGACAGAAGATGGATGCGTAGCAGTTGATTCGATCCGTATCAACCTGAATGACAATGCACTGGTAGATGTACCGAATGCTTTTACACCGGACGGTGGAACAAACAGCAAGTTATACGTTCTGAAGCGCGGTATTGTGACATTGAAATCGTTCCGCATTTTTAACAGGTGGGGTAACCTTTTATTTGAAACCACCGATATAAACGCTGGATGGGATGGCACCTACAAAGGTGTTCCGCAACCGTTGGGGGTTTATGTGTACACAGTTGAGGGTTTCACTGACACAGGTAAACCTGTGGTCAAATCGGGCAATTTGACTTTACTTCGATAAATGAGTTGATAAGAGGTCGGTATAGACGAGGTGTCACATTTACGGTGACTCCCTATAAGCGCATGTGCGATAGCTTTTGATAAATTGGGCTATTATTGGGACTTTTGCAGCACAGAATCGGGACTGCGCTCAGCCGCCTGACCTGTGAAAAGACCGGAACATGAGGCGAATTAAAAACCTGATACTACTGACACTCATATTGTTAGCCGCAATCGACACCGTTGCTCAGACTCGTCTGACACTGCACGATGCCGTTGAACGGACGCTGAAAAACAACTTTGATATCAGAATAGCATCGATCGCCAATGAACAGGCAGCAACAAACAACACCGCGGGCAATGCCGGATTTCTGCCAAACATCAATGCCGGTGTTGCAGCCACTGAAAGCCGCACCAATGTGCGTAGCGATCTTGCAAACGGCACACAACAGAACAACCCTAAGGCCATCAATACAAATATAAATCCGGCAGTAACCGCAAACTGGACATTGTTTGACGGAGGCAGAATGTTTGTGGTCAAAAAACAATTATCTGCGATCGAGGCGCTTACCGCCATTCAGCTGAAACTTCAGGCACAGTCATCCGTATCAAGAACAATACAGATGTATGCGCAATTGGTACTACTCCAACGTCAGATGATCGCGATAGACACCGCGCTGCATCTGGCCCGCGCACGGATGGAACTATCTGAGATCAAGTACCAGAGCGGAGCAGGGGCCAAGATAGATTTCCTGCAGGCAAAAGTAGACTACAATGCAAGGCGCGCCGACTCATTGTCTTTCATTTCAGGTTATGCACAGGCATGCGATTCTATGAGTGTATTGATGGGTGAGCAGGAGGGCGCTTGGTACCGTGTTGACGAAACATTGCCCCTGAACATGAATTTGAAAGAGACGGGTACATCCACACTGCCCGACATGAATTTGTCGCTCGCAGTCTATAAGCACAACAAAAAAATTGCCGACTTGAATGCGGATATTGCGAAAACCTACGCACTACCTACCCTTTCAGTGTCCGGTGCCTATCTGTACAATAGAAGTTCCAATGCAACCGGTTTTGTATTGTTCAGCAGAAACTATGGCGGTAATGGCACCGTAAACCTGAGCATGCCCTTATTTCAGGGTGGCAACATCAGGAGGCAAGCCAAAGTAGCATCGCTGCAAGCCATGCGCGAAGAATTGTTGTATGAACGCCAGAACACGATCATCAAACGGCAACACCGTACAGCCCGACGCAACTACGAGATCGCAGTGCAATCGTGGAAACTGGCAACGGAAGACATGAAATTCGCCCGTGAAAATCTTGATGTACAGTTCGCCCGTTTCAAAGTGGGCGTAGGTACTACCCTCGAATCTCGTGAAGCTGAGAATGCATATGTTCAGACGTTGATACGCCTGTATTCGTCGGAATACAACGTGAAGCTATATGAAACACAGGTGCTTGAATTGGAGAACAAATTATTATCTGACAATTAGGAACCTGCGTTGTCAACGATATCATTTCCTTACAATCTCAGAGTTTTCATTATTTTAGGACTTCATTCATTACTATGAGCACACAATTAGGCATAGGATCTCGTGTAGATCACCCACATTTTGGGAAAGGGGTGGTGGTTGACACCGCCCTGGAATTTTACATCATTTGGTTCAAGTCGCAACAAGACACTAAGAGCATCAGCAAGGATTACCCCGATCTGAAAGTACTTTCGGCTACTGAACCTGATGGTTCAACCGACAAAGTAACCATAGCTGACATAGAACAAGCTCTGGAAAACATACTGGACCGAAAGCTCCACGACATGCAGATGGTTCCTATCGGCACCCGCTGGCGCAAGGGCACTATGGTGTTGCAGCCCGGAGACACAACCCTGCAAGCTAAGGAAGTACCCATCGAGACATTCTTTCACAAGATCGTTATGGTGCGCGACAGGTTGAGGGTACTGGAACAAAAGATAAATGCGCACAAGGGCATGGAAGACGACGAAAAAGTGGAATTGCAGCAGTACATCACAGCGGTTTATGGGTCGCTTACCACATTCAATGTGTTGTTCAAAGAGCCTCATCATCAATTCAAAGGAATGTCTGGTAAAGACTAATTCGAGAATTTTAATCGACCCTTCGACCAACAAACCAACAAAATATTCACGGCACAACACCCGCTCTGATAAAAGATGAAAATAACTGGAAGACTAGCCCTGATTGCCGGCCTTACGGCAGGAACATGCAACGCTCAGGATTCACTCATGTTCAGGAACATTTCAAAAGAAGTGATGCTGCATGGCACTTGCTATGAAAACCTAAGGGTACTGTGCAAGTCTGTTGGACATCGCTTGAGCGGGACTCCTGCAGCGGCAAAGGCAGTGGAATGGGGAAGAAAAGCCATGATAGATGCCGGGGCAGATAATGTATGGCTACAACCCGTGAATGTTCCTTATTGGTACAGAGGGAAAGAATCTCTGGAACTGAAGATTGCCGGCAAATATCAGAAAGTGCCGGCATTGTCGCTCGGCAATAGCCAGGGTACCGGTGGCAAGACTTTGGAAGCGGAAGTGGTGATGGTGAACAACTACGACGAATACAAGGGCCTGCCGGACGATGCCGTAAAGGGAAAGATCGTGTTCTTCAATTACAGGTTCAGGCAAGATTTCATCAATAGTTTTGAAGGCTATGGCGATGCCGTAAATTATCGCTGGAATAGCCCCAACGTTGCTGTGAAGCGCGGAGCGGCAGGTGTTATCATCCGCTCCATGTCTACGGGTGAAGACGATTTCCCGCACACGGGCAGCATGCACTATGAAGACACCACGGCCGCGAAGCTACCGGAAATGGCTGTTGGAAACTATACCGCAGACGCACTCGCCAAGGCATGCAAAGCAGGGAAGGTGACAGCCAAAATGACCTCTGAATGCAAGATGATGGGCATGCGCCCATCTTATAATGTAATTGGCGAACTGAAAGGAACTGAGGTACCCGAAAAGTTCATTACTGTTGGTGGGCACCTTGATTCCTGGGACGTGGGTGAAGGAGCACACGATGATGGAGCAGGGTGTGCACAGTCAATTGAAGTGATCCGTACCCTGAAAGCCATAGGATACAAACCACGTTACACCATCAGAGCCGTGTTGTTTATGAACGAAGAAAACGGTAACAAGGGCGGCTGGGCATATCTGGACTCTGCAAACGCCAGGAACGAACAACACATCCTAGCGATGGAAAGTGATGCCGGTGGTTTCTCTCCCAGGGGAATAGGTCTGGAAATGTCCGAGAAACAGAAGGAACACATCCGCAAATACCGCGACCTTTTTATGCCATACAATGTGTATGACTTTGAAAAAGAAGAAGGAGGTGTAGACATATCACCGCTGCACAACAAAAAGAACGTACCCGCTGCAGGTCTGCTACCTGACTCTCAGAGGTATTTCGACTATCACCACACAGCAAATGACGTGTTCGAAACTGTGAACCACAGGGAATTGAAGCTGGGTGCCGCGACAATGGCTCAGTTCATTTACCTGATATGCGAACACGGACTGGAGTAATGCTCCGACCTAGTGCTTTTCAGGAATAATGAACGTAAAACGAGCGCCTGTGCCGGGAATATTTTCGGCAAAAATTACCCCGTGATGGTACTCAAGTATCTTTTTACAGATTGCCAGTCCGATACCCGAACCGGGATACTCCGACCGCCCGTGCAACCTCTGAAACACCTGGAATATCCTGTTGGCATATTCACTATCGAAGCCTATGCCGTTGTCTGCAACAGAGATCTTGTGATAGCGCTTCTGAGGCTGCAGATTAAAGTCTTTAACTTCCGTATTTGAAATTTCGCCAACCTCTATACGAATGATTGGCGGCATATCCGGCTTATGGAACTTGATCGCATTACTGATCAGGTTCTGGAATAGTTGTTTCATTTGGGGCGCAACGGCTTCAACCGTCGGCAAGCCTGTGCAACGTATCGCCGTTCCGGTTTCTTCTATTTTCACCTCAAGATCATTCATCACATCCTGCAGAATAGCGTCAAGGCTCACTTTTTCAAACGGCACTGATGTTTGAGAGATACGCGAGAACTCAAGCAGCGCATTGATCAGCAGCCGCATATTTTCTGCCGATGCCACCATACGAGACAGATACATCTGACCATCCCCTATCAAAACACTCTTATACTTCTCCTGAAGCCTGTCGCTGAAGGTTGTGATCTTTCTGAGCGGCTCCTGAAGATCGTGACTGGCTGCATAGGCAAATTCTTCAAGTGCCTTATTAGACCGATGAAGCTCATCAACCATATCCTTCATGTTGAGCTCTATGGTCCTTTGCCCGGTAATATCGCGAAGGCTTCCCACCATCTTTAGCGGCTTTCCCGACTCATCGTTCATGATGTGCGCCAGACAGTGAAGTTGTTTGAGATTATTCTTACCGGTAATGATCCTGTATTCAACGTCAATTTTACCATCCGACTTCATGGCGTCAGCAATCAGTTTCATTACCCGTTCCTTGTCATGCGGATGAATGAAGCTGGTAGTATAATCGGCATCAAGTCCGATTTTCTCTGAATTCACCTCGTAGATGCGATACACACCGGGAGACCAATACACACCTTTTGCCGCAAACATCCACTCAAAGGTCCCGAACTCCTCAACATTGAACTGCTCCAGAAACAACTCCCTCGACTCAAACGATGTAAATGGCATCCCCCATTTCGACTGGTCCAGTAACAGGAACAAATGATACATCTTCTCCCCATCTTTGGCGCTTTCATTCACTGAAGCAATGTATACATAAAAAGCTCTTTTTACACCCTTACTATCGGCCAATTCAAAGATCATAAAGCTGGAATAGGCTGATTCGTCCCGGTCAAAATCACTTACGAGTATATCGAAACGGCGTTGTTGAAATGGATCAAGAAACGAGTTAAAACTTCTACCTATAACCTTAGCTTCAGGAATCCCTGTAAAATCAATAAACGAATCATTTGCGAAAACAATCCGCTTATCACTGCCGCTGAAAACCACTGACATACCCGGACCGGAACGTGCTAACCGTTCGAAAAAGGATTTACCGCCGGATTGGCTTTCGTCCGTTATAATATTCTTATTTTGGGTAAATATACTTTTCATTGTAAATCAACTGCCTCAAAGATTAAATTCCTTGAACTGCCTCATTTTATTGTAAAGAGTCTTTCTGTCAATGTTTAGTAGTTTGGCGGCCTTGCTTTTATTGTAATCAGATTGCTTCAGTGCCTTAAGTATCACCTCATACTCTGTGCCAAGGTTGGCCGCCTTTAATTTGTTTTTCAACATATTGGTGGCATCTTCTGAATGATGTTGTTGTTCAACCGAATCAGCACTTTTCACGCTGTCATCATTTTCGAACTGCAACTTGTAAAAATTGCTGATCTCGAAAGGTAGTGACCGCACATCAAC
>JAEUVY010000028.1 GCA_016786565.1 Flavipsychrobacter sp. | reverse complement strand
GATACTGAAGTACTTCAGGGTGTTTGACCGTTGGGGCGTGATGGTGTATGAATCGACACAGATGGGCAGCGCAGGTTGGGACGGAACGTACAAAGGCGTTCCGCAGCCGGTGGGTGTGTATGTGTATGAGGTGAGCGCGGTATCGAGTACAGGTAAGGTGTACAACAAAGCAGGTAACGTAACGCTGCTACGATAGTATATATTCAAAGGAGTTCATCTTTTGTGAAGCCGCCTGATAGGGCGGCTTCGCTTTTTGGTGGAATGCAGTATGAGTATGGGTGACCAAATACATCATTTTATTGGTTCGGCGTTTTGTATTATTGTAACATCAAATAACCATAGTGATGCACGGAGAACACCATTATAAATTGAAAATTGCCTGGACGGGAAACAACGGAACAGGAACGAGTGATGCAAAGGCTTATGAGCGTAGCCATACGCTTTCGGCTGAGGGGAAGGAGGATCTGCATTGTTCTTCTGATCCGGCATTCAGGGGAGATAGCAGTAAGTACAATCCTGAAGAGTTTCTGGTGGCGGCTATCTCGTCGTGTCATATGCTATGGTACCTGCACCTGTGTGCGGATGCGGGAATAATAGTGACTGATTATGTGGACCAACCGGAGGGAGTGATGGTGGACAGTTTTGAGGGTAAGGGTGGCAGATTTACGAGCGTGATACTTAAACCTACGATCACTATTACGGATGGAAGCAAGGAGGCTCTTGCATTGTCACTTCATGAGCGTGCGCATGAGAAGTGTTTCATCGCCAACTCCTGCAATTTTCCTATTCATCATCAACCCATATTTGTTGTCAGGCCATGAGAAGAAAACATGTACCATCTTTAAATGTTCAGTTGCTGACCTGTATGTTGTTGCTGACGGCGACTGTTGCCGCCACAGCGCAATCGCTGAAGAAATACCCGATAGAGAAGACGGGCTGCTCGGTGTATATGTTCTGTGACCCGGGCAAGTTTGAGCTCTCCATGAGTCCTGATTCGTCGAAGGTGTATGTGGCTGAGTGTATCCATGAGCATGTGTATTATGATGTGATATGCGTGCGAATGAAAGAGTCTATTGCGAAAGCCGATGAGGCGGAGGGTGTACTGGTTCAGTATCTGGACTATCTGAAAGGTTCGTTCGGGACCATATCTGCTGTGGGGTATGGGAAGGGACATAGGTTGCGGGGCAACGAACAGACCCGGGGTATTGTTGATTACTGGAAGGATGAAAAGGGGAACAACATAAAAGTGAAGGGGTGGACCAATGGACGCTTTATAGCAGTTGCAATGGTGATATCGGAAAAAGAGATCCCTGAGCCCAAGGTGAACGCCTTTCTGGATGGTTTTGTTTTTCCTGATGAAAAGAAGAAGTGATGTCACAAAGGATAGCCTTGTTGCTTATACCGGTTATGTTGTTGTTTGCTGAGGCGGGTTTTTGTCAGTCTCAGGATCTGCTTGCGATCAGGGAACTTTATTACCGTTCGGTAAAGGACGAAGAGGCCGCGAATAAATTGTGTGTGGTAGTGGCCGGAGAGCAGGTGCCGGCATCGGTTGTTTCGGGCTACAAGGCAGTGGGGAAGGTAATGATGTGTAATCATGTGGGGAACCCGTATACCAAGCTGAAGTATTTCTATGCCGGCAGGGATGCACTGGAGAAAAGTATTGCAACCGCGCCTGCCAATGTGGAGTTGAGATACCTGAGATATGCGGTGCAACGAAACACCCCATCATTGCTGCATTATAACGGAAGTATACAGGCGGACAGGCAAATGATAGAAAAGTATCTTGCCGACGAACGTAACAAGGATACGGACCCTGATCTGTATGAACGGATCAGAAAGTACATGACGACTTACAAGTAGTGCTTACTCTTCTACAAGGAGGTTGTCGGCAAACAGGCGAGAGACGGTCTGGTTCAGTTCGTTGTTGATAGAGATAGTAAGAGAGCCATCGAAAGGGATCTTTTCAATAACTGAGATAGTAGTTCCAATGCCGATGTTGAGCTTTCGGAGGTACTGAAGGAATGGTGTGCTGGTGTCCTTTACAGCCACTACACGACACTGCTTGTGTTCTCCGATCTCGGCAAGTAAGGTCTTGTAGGACACGGCACTTTCGCCGTTGGCTTTCGGAATAGGGTCGCCATGTGGGTCGTATTTGGGGAAGCCGAGGTATTTATCGAGCCGGTCGGCGAGTTCGGGGTGGTAAACGTGTTCCAGTTGCTCTGCAATGTCGTGGACTTCATCCCAGCCATAACCGAGTTTTTCGAGAAGGAATGCCTCCCAGAGCCTATGTTTGCGCACAATGGAAATGGCTACATTCTGCCCGGTATGGGTCAGTTTTACCCCCTTGCTTTTTTCGTACTGAAGCAACTTTTTGTCAACCAGTTTTTTAAGCATGTCGACAACAGACGCGGGATTGTTGCCCAACGATTCGGAGATGGCCGTAGGGGTGATCTTCGCGAGACCTTGCTTATCCAGGTTATAGATAGCTTTGAGGTAATTTTCTTCGGATAAAGTGTGCATGCTTAAAAAACGGCTACAAAGGTAGCTATTTTGTCAACAAGCGTTGAAATTGAACAAATTGAATCAATGTTGCACCGGTAGCCGCGTGGTGAATACTTCATTTTCTCCGCGAATAGAGAGCAGGTATATACCCGATGATAGGTTGGCGACAGGAACGACCGTTGGTTGTTTGCCTGATCCCAACATTATTTCTGAGCGTGTAATAAGCCTGCCAGCCATGTCGGTAAGTAATATGGTGTATGTTCCTGCAACTGCGAGGTTGCCGGAGATATTGATGGTGTTATTGCTGTACCAGGACGTGAACGGTTGTTTTGCCGAAGCAGGGATGTGATCGTTGTCTGACACTGAAAGGAACGTTGTGGTGGTGTGGATGTTGTCGAGATACCATGTGCTGCCGGAAGTGCCATTGGCAGAAGTGTACCGGAAGCCGATATAGAGTGGTACAGTGTATTTGAGTGAGGTCAGATCGACCTGATGGGTGACCCAGTCGGACTCATCACCGCTGGAAAAGAGTGGAAGCAGGCTTGATGTTTTGTTGTATACCGTTGACGTATCGACCACAAAAGTATCCATATCCATAGTGGAATCGCGGGAAACCAGCACCTCGAGTTTGGCGCCAAGGTTGAAGAGCGTAGTTTTGGAATCAAAATTGAGGTAGATATTGGCGTAGCCAGACAGATTGAGCGGGGGTGAAATAAGTATGGAAGTATCGAGATGGTAGGCCGCCGGCGACCCATACAAGCCCGAGCAACTAACACCAGCTGAACCGGAGCGGCCACCTGACAGATCGCAACGCCACTTGCCGGAGACATTGGGGGTATGAACGGAATTGAACGCGTCCCAGCCGGTGGGTGCATGGGCAGAGGCCGGGCAGGTGGTATTCATATTTTCGGACAGAGATGTGAGCTGTGCGATGGAGGCAAATGATGCAGAAAGAATGAGCACAATGGCAATCAAGAACTGTTTCATATTATCTGAGATCGCTTGTTGATAGGTTATAGAATAAAGTTAAATTGGTTTTGAGCTAAATCGGGCATAAACATTAATGACGAGCAAAAACGAATGTTCGTTAGTAGGGAATGAAATTTTTTTTTGTTCTAACGTTTGAACGGCAGGGCTCGTCTTAGTATGCAACCGGAAGTTAGTAACTGCAAGGTAAATCAGAAAATCGGGATTGGGAGGCAATAGAGGGATATATGATCAAAATGCTACAGGTGGAGGTGCGGCAGTACCTGAGGGGGAGTTGTATGTGCTGATAAAGGAGTGTTTGAAGGAGTCGCGCGTGGCTCAGAAAAAGTTGTACGACACTTTTTCTCCTAAGGCCTTTGGTATAATAAGGAGGTATATATATGATGATGAGGCAGCTGCTGAGGAAGTATTGAATGACTCCTTTTACAAAGTGCTGACCCGATTGGACCAATATTCATTTCAGGGGTCGTTTGAGGGATGGATAAGACGCATTGTAATTAATACAATCACGGATCACTTAAGGAAGAGTATCAGTGCAGTTCACCTGAAGGAAGTTCAGACAGATGATGCGCAGGTGCAAAGCGAGCCGATAGGGAACATTGCGCACAAGGAATTGTTGTTGCTGGTACAGTCGTTGCCGGCAGCGCAAAGAACAGTTTTTAATCTGTTTGTAGCAGAGAATTACGCGCACAAAGAGATAGCGGCGATGATCGGCATAACAGAATCGAATAGCCGGTGGTATCTGAATGATGCACGCAGGCGATTAAAGGAAAAAATAAAATTTCATCAGTAAGTAACAGGACGATGGAAAGTAGGTATAACGAAATTGATGACCTGTTCAGAGACGAGCTCTCTGAACATACAGAGGTGCCACCGCCCCGCGTGTGGAGCGCCCTGGAGCAAAGGTTGGACAAAGACAAGAAGCGACGGGTGTTCCCGTTCCGCTGGTATTGGTTTGTAGGCCTGTTGTTTTTTATAACAGTGCTTGCGGGGTATTTTGCCTGGACGGGCGGAAGTGAAGGGGTTGATGGTGGAGCGGCTATGAATGTTGCAGGGGCGTCTGTTACCGCACCTGCCGCGTCGGATAGGAACGCTGTTCTCCCTGTAAAGAATAATGAGAGGGTGAGCGTAAACAGAGATACTGAAAACGGGGTTGCAGAAAAGCCGGGTGATAGAAAAAATGAGGAGAAGAGAAGTACCTATAGAAAGTCTAATAGAATCGGAAAAGAAAAGATTGCGAAAGATGTGGCGCATGAGCGTGCAGAAGAAGTAAAGCCAACCGCCAATGCGCCTACTGTGGGAACAAGCATGTATAGCTATGATGAGTTTGATGAACCGGAGGAGCCACGAAATGAAGAGGTTGCAGCGAGTGGCGGGAGACAACAATATGCAAGTGCAGTGCCCGGAGGGAGGCATAAGATAGCAGTTGTGGAATTGCCTGAAGCTCTGAATGAGTCACTGGTTGAACCGACAAAGAGTGTTGCGGTTGCGACCTTGAGTGAAGAAAAGGCACCTGACGCGACTGATGAACGCAGTGAAAAGAAAGTGGCACAGCGGGACCAGAATATAACTGTGCACCGTAAGGCCAAGTATGCAAAGGCGTATGCAGTAGCGAATGCGAAGAAGACAAACGAACCCGCGACCACGGCATTGGCAGCCGGTACTCCACCTGCGGGGCTGTCATCTGTTGCGAACAACAAAAGTAGCGTTGCGGAACCGAAGATAGTAGCCAAGGAAGTTGCGACTACAACAAGTGAAAACCGGGTGAATGCGAGAGGATCGGCAAGCACTCAACCGGCGGATATGCCGGCTGCCGCGGCCGGCGCGAAAGGCGTAGCGTCGCAGATGACAAGTGTGCAGGAAGTGGCTGCAGTGGTGTCTGAAGAGTCGGCAAAAGTCAAACAGAGTTTAGCGGCAAAGACTAAAAAAGAAAGTGTGACGAATAAGGTTGCTGAAACTTCTGTAAGAGGTAAAGATGATGTTGTTAAGAAAGAAACTTTGGTAAGTGCAAAGATGGCTGTAAGAGTGGATGTGCCAAAGGTTGCGGAGAAAGGAAGTTTGCCGGTGGCAGTGGCGGGTAGTGTTTTGGCAAAGAATGAGGTTGCCACAAACAGGAAATCTGATAAGGAAAAGGCAAAACTACCGACAGAAGCAAAACAAGCCGGAGCCGGACATGAGGTTCAGTTGGCTAAAGATGTGCCATCAATAGGTAAGCATCGTGCAGCACGCGAAAAAGCAGAATCGCAAAGACAGGAAGCAAAGGTTGAAGCAGAGAAGGGCGGGGTTGCTAAAAGAGGGTCTGCATCCGGTAAAGGTGCTGTGGCAGCTAAGGGTGAAGATGAGTTGACGCAAGGAACAGGATCACCGGTGGCAAAGGTTGCGGGCAAGGGTAAAGTGAACAGTGGGTCGATGGTGGCGGCCAATGTGCCGGTGGTGAAAGCCAAACCTGTCGCTGAGGCGAATGTCGGTGGAAAACCTGCAATAGGCAAACAAGAGGTAGATGAGAAAACAACTGACAGTGTGCAGGAGGCTAAAGCGCTTCAGGCTGCAAAGTCTGAATCCGCAAAGAAAGTAGAATTGACAAAACAATCGGGAGCTATTGATTCTATGGTAGCCCTTGGGAAGCAGGAGGACAGTGCTGCAGACAAAATGAGCAAGCTGACAAAATGGGCTGTGGGGCTGAAGGGTGGTTTTGAGATGGCATTGGTTGGGGCAGGTAGCAGTAAGGTTGCTGTTTCGCCCTTTGTACAGTATAGGTTGGGCAAGAGGTTCTCGATAATGGTGCAGCCCGCTATCAAAGGTGTGCGCCAGCGGGTACGTACGGTAGGTACTCCGGGTAACTACTTTGAAAGTAAGTCGGGGACAGGAGGTTACCGGTTGGTTGATAGTGCGCTTTTGTATCTGGTGATGACCGGAGATACCTTGTGGCGCAGAAATTATGAGTACACGGAAAAGTATGACTCTATCGTTAAGACCTACAAAACGGGTGGAACATATCTGGAATTCGAACTTCCGTTGTTGTTGCGTTTTGATGTGACGCCGAAATTGGGGGTGTATGGGGGTGTGAACATGGTTTACAGTAAGAGACAAGGTGTGCGTGAGGAGACCACAGTATGGAGCGATCAGCTGGCGAAAGGGCAAGCGAGTACGTTGTTGGCGGTTACGGCACCGGCGGTCCTGCCAACGACAACCGGCCTCAATTATACCGGTACACCTCTGGCAAACTATGCGGGTCCGGTCTATCCGGATGACCGGTCGGGGCTGATGCGAATGGGGTACATGCTGGGGGTAAGCTACGAATTCAAGAAAAGGTGGCTGGCTGATGCAATGTTGCAGCAGAGTTTTGTACCAGCGAACGTGCAGGGTGGAACAGACCTGAATAAACCGTTCGGGCTGCCGTACATCAGGCTGACCATTGGATATAGGTTTGGGGATAAATGATGAAAACGAACATTTGAGCCTGATAGCTACAGCCCTGAAAAACGCAGGGCTGTAGTTTTTGGGACAGACCGGCAGGAACGGTCAACGATAAAAGGAGGAGGAGGGATCAGACAAGAAATTCACCCTTTTCGAATTCTTTACTTATATTTACGTGAATTATTTGCATCAAGGTATCGTATGAATAATAAAATTGTTACGTTTTTGCTGGTTGCTGCCATCAGTACTATGACCTTTATTTCCTGCAAAAAGCGCCAGACGGAAAGTGGTGACGCTACACGCAATTATTTTCCGCTGAAATTCGGCAAGTACGTTACCTATGCGGTAGATTCGATCTACTACAACGAAGATTCGTGCTCGCAGTACCGTGTGAAGTCGCAGATGAAATATGTGGTGACTGATACGTTTACTGACCGCAAGAACTTTACCTACAAGCTTTCTTACATCCTTGATGTGTTCTCGCGTCCTTACGAGGGGGCAGTGTGGAAGCCGATAGGTGTTATTATTCTGAACCCAACGGCTACCGGTCTTAACTGGACTGAAGCGAATATTAAGTACACTAAACTTGTTTTCCCTATTGAAGAGGGAAAGTCGTGGAAAGGAAATGCCTTTGCACCGGTTACCGATACACAGTTCAGCTTTTTGAAAGACTGGAACTATAACTACCGCCATGTCAACAAGTCTTACAATACCGGTTTTGTGAATTTCGACAACACCGTAACTGTGTTGGAAAATGACGAATCTATAAACTACCCTGCAGTCGACTCGCAGGTATCGGCTTTGCGTACCTACTCAAAAGCTGTATATGCTTACAACGTGGGTCTTGTGTACAAAGAGCTGACCCACTGGACGTACAAGGCATACAAGCCTAAGTGCGTGAATGGCTACTCGGTAGTGATGCAGGCTATAGACCACAACTAAGAATATGTGCCGTAGTGCCATTGTTTTCCTTCTGCTTGCACTAATGATGTGCAACGAATCGTTTGCCGTGCAGTATGCATATGCAGTGCGTTTTGCCGACAAGACAGGTACCCCTTACAGTATTACAAGCCCCGGAAGCTTTCTTTCGCCACGGGCCATTTCAAGAAGAACCAGTCAGGGTATTGCCGTTGATGCTTCGGATTTGCCGGTGAACCCCGCGTATGTGGACAGCGTGCGAACGCTTACCGGTGGAAAGCTGCACGGTACATCGCGTTGGTTGAACCTGTGTGTAGTATTGCTTACTGATTCGGCTGATATACACACACTTGATGGCAAGCCATTTGTAACAGACACCCGTTTTGTAGGTTATTATGCCGACAGCCTTCATCGCCCTGTGAGACAGGACGCGATTGCGGCGCAAAAAGGAACCGGAAGCAGTGTGTACTATGGTAACACCTGGCAGCAGACCGCGCTGGTGCATGGCGACCTGCTGCATGATGCGGGATATACAGGTAACGGCAAATTGATAGCAGTGATAGACGAAGGGTTCACTGACGTGGACACGCATCCCGGTTTTGCAAGTATGCTGAGTGGTGGCAGGGTGGTAGATAAATACAACTTCACCCTGCAAACAGATTTCATATACGGCTATGGCTGGCATGGTACACGGTCATTATCTACAATGGCTGGGTACGTTCCTAATACTTATGTGGGTACAGCGCCAATGGCCTCGTATGCGTTGTATATAAGTGAAGACGGGAATTCGGAGCAGATAATAGAGCTGTATAATATGCTGATGGCCACTGAACGTGCCGACAGTGTAGGGGCAGATGTTGTTACGAGCTCGCTTGGGTATAACACATTTGACAATGCAGCGGACAATTTTGTTTTCGCGACAGATTTTGATGGCAAAACCACTGTGGCGACTCAGGCAGCTAATATGGCTACGCAAAAGGGTATGCTGTTTGTGGCGAGTGCCGGCAATGAGGGCGGTGGAGCCTGGAATATGGTGCTGACGCCGGGTGATGCAGACAGTGCGCTCACGATAGGTTCGGTGGACTATACCGGTACTATGGCGCCCAACAGTGGTTACGGGCCCAACGCGGCAGGCAGGGTGAAACCAGATGTTTGTGCGATGGGGCAGGCGGCGGCGGTTTTTATCGGTCCGGGGTATGGTGGCACAAGTGGTACATCGTTCTCCACGCCGCAGATAGCAGGGTGGGCAGCATGTTTGTGGCAATCGCTGCCAACGGCCAGACCACACGATATTAGGGACGTGATCATTAAATGTGCGGATTCTTATGCAGCGCCGGGGCCACAAAGGGGATACGGTATACCTGATGTAAATTGCGCCCACAGGCGATTACTCAGTATTACCGATTCATTGCAGCTGTTCGCACCGCCGATGTGGCTGGACGTGGTTACCAATCCGACCACCGATCTGCTGACACTGATAGTAGCGGCGGATACCGAGCAGAATATTGATTTTTCGATCTTCGACCTTTCCGGAAGAAAAGTGCTGACCTCGAGCGGGTTTTTTAATCGTGGATACAACAGTCCGTTCACAATAGATGTGACGTGGTTGGCAACCGGTACCTATGTACTGAAGGCTGTGTCACTTACCAAACAGCAGGTTGTGAAAGTTGTGAAGATGTAGGCGTGTCTGTTTACATTTGTTCTATGTTCAGTTATTGGGAGAAAACGAGTTTTTACCGGTACGACCACGTGGTTGTAGGGGCAGGTATTGTTGGGCTTAGTCATGCGCTTGAGTTGCGTGATCGGTTCCCTAATGCACGCATCATGGTGCTGGAGCGGGGATTGCTGCCTACGGGTGCCAGTACACGCAATGCGGGATTTGCCTGCATGGGAAGTGCCTCGGAATTGCTGGATGACCTGCAGACAAACACTGAGGCTGAAGTGGTGGACTTGTTTGCTGCCCGTAAAAAGGGACTAGAAAAATTGCGTGCCAGAACCGGTGATGCCCGAATAGGGTATAGGGCAGACGGTGGTTATGAACTGATCAGCGATAGGGAAGCAGATGTTTGCGGCAAGCTTGATAAACTCAATCATCTGCTGCGCGATGTGACGGGGGCGCCGGCTTTTAGAATGGCAAGTGTGAAAATAGCTGAGTTTGGTTTTGCCGGAGGGTATGATAAGGCTCTTATTGAGAATACCTGTGAGGCCGGACTTAATACAGGCATGTTGGTGCGCACGCTGATGGACCTTGCGACAGAATGCGGCATAGAGGTGAAGACAGGTGCCGATGTGATTTCGTTTGAGGAAGATATTGATGAAGTGATCGTAGCAGTGCGCGATCCATTTGAAGGGGCAGAGGTGCGATTTTCGTGCGGCACGCTCAGTTTGTGTACCAATGCTTTTACGAAGAAACTGCTACCCGGTGTGGATGTGATACCTGGACGCGGACAGGTGGTGGTGACAGACCCTATACCAGGCTTAAGGTTTAAAGGGATATTTCATTTTGACAAGGGATATTACTACTTCAGAGAGATAGATGGTCGTGTATTGTTTGGCGGTGGGCGCAACCTTGATTTTGAGGGAGAGCGAACGACTGAGATGGGGTTAAACGAACGAATACAGGCTGACCTTGATGATAAACTTGCAAACATTATTTTGCCCGGACAGCCTTATAGAGTAGCAATGCGTTGGTCGGGTATTATGGCATTTGGCGAAACGAAGAAGCCGATCGTGCGGTCATTCGGGCAGCGCGTGTTCGGGGCCTTCAGGATGGGCGGTATGGGTGTGGCGTTGGGCAGCACATCAGCGGCCGAGCTTGCCGATCTCATCGAACAACGATAAGCGGTTCAGAAGCTTAATTGTGCAGATCCTCCCAGTTTTCAAACAGGAGGTCGAGGTAGTGATTTTCTTCTTTGGTAATGACATTGTCGGCTTTGGCGAGTTGCAAAGCGAAGCTGATCAGTTTTTTCCTTTCTTCTGGTGTGGCGTCATCGTAAAAGTCGTCCATGGCCTTTCTGAAGTGATTTTCCCACTGGTCGGGTTGCAGATTGGCAATTACATCCATTTGTTTGTCGAGGTTGACATTAAACGGGAACTCTTCCGCGAGATAGTTCCTGATGACAACGTCCTCGTGTCCGGAAACGCGATAGTCAACTGCCGATAGTATCATCAGCAGATGGTATCCGGCTATTGTTTTGTTCATACGGTTGTTGGGCATACAAGATAAATTGGGTGAGTGTTAACTATGAGATGCCAATAACAGATCGAGATCGGTGTATTTAAAGCCGAATTTTCGTGCAATAGGAGCATTGGTGATGCAGCCTTTGTATGTGTACACACCGCGGCGGATGCCGGTCTTAGACAGGATGATGCCCTCAACGCCGCCCTGATCGGCACTTTGTTGCATAATGGGCATCAGCACATTGCTGATGGCCCTTGATGCTGTACGGGATACACCTGACGCGATGTTGGGTACACAGTAGTGGATGACATCATATTTTTTGAAGACGGGCTTTTCGTGAGAGGTAAGTCTTGATGTTTCAAAACAACCGCCGCGGTCCATACTTACGTCTATCACCACCGATCCTGCCTTCATGTTGCTGACCATTTGCTCAGTTACCACTACGGGTGTTATTCCGTTTACGGGTTTGAGCGCGCCGATAGCAACATCAGCGTTTTTGAGTTCTTCGGCAAGAGTTACGGGTTCTATTACCGATGTGTAACATCTTGCTCCGATATTGTTCTGCA
Source organism: Flavipsychrobacter sp. (assembly GCA_016786565.1). Lineage (GTDB taxonomy): Bacteria > Bacteroidota > Bacteroidia > Chitinophagales > Chitinophagaceae > Nemorincola. The sequence continues at coordinate 9,938 of JAEUVY010000028.1, read as the reverse complement.
GGCGCATGAGCCTGTAGATGGAGTTGTCGAATATTTTTACTGTTGCGCCAAGGCCTAATGCTGCCCGTGCAGCTGATTCGCCAACCACTCCGGCACCGATGATGAGTACGGTGGCCGGTGGTACACCGGTGATGCCGCCCAACAGTATCCCTTTGCCGTTGTCGGTGTTGCTTAGGTAGCGCGCCGCGGTAAGCACCGCGTAGTTTCCTGCTATCTCGCTCATGGAGCGAACAATGGGATAGGTGCCGGCATCGTCTTTTATCGAATCAAATGCTATAGCGATGATCTTTTTTGCAATAAGCTGCTCCAGTATCTCAGACTTCATCAGCGGCAGGTGAATTGGCGATATGACCACCTGATTTGGTTGCAGCAACGTGGCTTCCTGTTCGGAAATGGGTGCTGATTTTATGATGGTTGTTGCCTTGTATAGTTCCGCTTTGTCGTAAACAATGCGGGCGCCGGCCTCGCTGTAATCGGTGTCGAAATAAAAGGACCCATCTCCTGCACCATGTTCAACCGCAACATCGTTGCCGTCGTTCACCAGTACTGACACAGCTTCGGGAGTGAGTGGTACCCTGTTTTCCTGAAATGCGGTTTCTTTAGGGATACCTATAAACAATTGTTTTTTGCGAGGGGCTACCTGCAAAGTCTCCTCCATGGGTACATAGGAGAATGAAGGCGATATGTATGGTTTCTTGCTCATGCCCGGGATCGGGTTAGTTAAACACCGTCAATATACGCATTTTCTGCGTATAAAAGAAACCGTGAGGCCATCAGGGAGGAATACGCAAATAATATCACAGTGGTGTGACATGAAGGTGTTGTTTTGTGGCTTTAAATTCTATTTTTGCAGCGATGGCTACCGGCCCCGTATTGCCGGTGTGAAGCCTGTTTTTGCCGGGTAGGAATACCGCCCCGGTGAAAAGGAGTGCCTGACACCTATTTTGTGAAGATATGCTGAGACAGTCGAATCAACAGAAGCTACTACAAAAATTATCGCCGCAACAGATTCAGTTAATGAAGCTGTTGCAGATACCTACTGCCAATCTTGAAGAGCGAATTAAAGAAGAGCTGGAGGAAAATCCGGCTCTGGAATCGGAGTTGGATAAAACAGGTCTGACAGATGATAGCTATGAGCTGGATGATAACAAGCCGACCGGGGATGAAGACGGCGAGGTAGGCGAGGAGGTTGAATTGAGTGATGATGGTGCAGAAAAAGTGGATCTGGATGATTTTCTGAAAAGAGAGGATGACGAGAGTGGGGGCTACGATTACAGTGATGATTATTACGGATCGGGCGGCGAGGAGAAGCAGGTGGTGCCCGCCAGTGTGGAGACGAGTTTTCATGATTATCTGCTTGATCAGTTGGGTATGCTGGAGCTGGACGAAAGGCGCCACCGGATAGCTGAACAGATAATAGGCAGCCTGGATGAAGATGGATACCTGAGAAGGGAAGCCAGTTCCATAGCAGATGATCTGGCTTTCGGGCAGAATGTTGAAACGACGGTTGAAGAGATCAACGAACTGATACTGGAGATACAACAATTCGACCCGCCGGGTATTTGTGTGTGGACACTGCAGGAGTGTTTGCTGCTGCAATTGAAGCGTATGCCTGAGTCGAAGCCGGTGCATGACGCGATAAAGGTGTTGGACAAGTACTTTACAGAGTTTACTAAGAAACACTACGACAAGATACAGAAGCACCTGGACCTGAATGATGAAGACTTTAAAAAGGTGATCGGCATCATCATAAAGTTGAACCCCAAGCCGGGCGCTCCGTTTGCCGTTACCAACAAGGCCGAGAGCTATATCATTCCCGATTTCTTCGTTTACAATAACAATGGTGTTCTTGAATTGACCCTCAATTCGAAGAATGCACCGGAACTGCGTATCTCTGAGGGGTATAAGGAGATGATGCGCGCCTATGACCGTAGCGAGAAAAAGAACAAGGCGCAGAAAGAAACGGTGATGTTCATCAAGCAGAAACTTGACTCTGCCAAGTGGTTTATTGATGCTATCAAGCAGCGACAGCATACATTGTTGCATACCATGCAGGCTATAATGGAGTTTCAGAAGGAGTTCTTCCTGACGGGCGATGAGACTGCTTTGAAGCCGATGATCCTGAAGGATATCGCATCGATGACCAGTCTTGATATATCGACTGTTTCGAGGGTGGCAAACAGCAAGTATGTAGAGACTGAATATGGCACTTATAAGTTGAAATTCTTCTTCTCTGAGGCGTTACATACGGAGAGTGGGGAGGAGGTTTCGACCCGAGAAGTGAAGACTATCTTGCAAGAAATGATCAGTGCGGAGAATAAGCGGAAGCCCTTGTCGGACGAGCATCTTACGGAGATGCTTATGGAAAAGGGTTACAACATTGCCCGCAGGACGGTTGCAAAGTACAGAGAGCAACTGAATGTACCGGTGGCGCGCCTGAGAAAGGAGCTCTGACAACAAAATTCCTATGAACATTGATGAAATAAGGGAATACTGTTTGTCTAAACCTGATGTGGAGGAATGTTTTCCGTTTGACGAGGAAACACTGGTGTTTAAGGTGAAGGGTAAGATGTTTCTGCTAACAGGGCTGAATGAGTCGCCGGTTCATATCAATGTGAAATGCGACCCCGATCGTGCTATCGAGTTGAGAGATGAACATGCTCAGGTACTTCCGGGGTACCATATGAACAAGAAACACTGGAATACCATTGAGATTGACGGCTTGCTGGGTGCGCGCTTTGTGAAACAGCAGATAGATAATTCTTACGATCTGGTACGTGCATCTTTGCCCAAAAAATACAGGTATTGACGGGCATCATTGCGCGCATCGTTTATGTGATATTAATTTTGAAGCATGAAATATTTTGTTTCGTTGGTTATACTGGCACTCTGCGCATGCGGTGATGCCTTTGGTCAGGCGCTCATACCTTTTAAATATACTTCTGAAGAAGAGAACCGCCTTATTAAGGAGAATGACACTGTACGATATTATATTGCCACCGGCGATACCGTAAATGTTGTGGCGCTGAATGAGGAAGGGATGTACTACAAGCTGTTGAACAGGAAGGACAAGAAGAAAGTTGTAGCAGAGGGTGGGCTGGTTGCAGACGGAGACGGGTATTTGCAGCATGGCAGGTGGGTGCAGTATCACAGCAACGGAAAGACCGCTATTTCAGGTAGTTACATAAAGGGCAAGCCGGCAGGTATCTGGGAAGAGTATTTTCCGGATGGCCGGCTGAAGGTGTCGGGTCATTACGCCATCATATCAGACAAAGACGGAATCACCACCTGCCGCTCGGGCGAATATCTGGAATATTACAGTAGTGGGCAGATAAAGGTAAGCGGGTATTATGCGGCTGACAGAATGATATCGAAGGATACAACTACTGTAGAAGATCCGGTTTCGGGAAAGTCCATAACCAAGACAATATCAAAGTCTTTCTATAGCCCTAAGAAAGCCGGCTTTTGGGACTACTACAGTGAGTCAGGAGAGGCAGAGAAACATGAAGAATTCTAGTCTGCTGATCGTTCGGTGGCCCGTATCTTTGTTTTCTATGCGACTCCGGCATTTTCTTGTATTTTTTTGTTTGTTAACCCCAATGATCGCCAGCGCTCGTTATGCGCCGGGTATCTATATGGAGGAGGTGAAGCCTTTTACGGGTGGGCCTGTGGCAGGGCTGAATCTCGCGCAGGTGGACGGAGATATGTATTTTGGCTACAGCAAACCGGGGCTCACGATAGGCGGGTTTGTGCGGGCCCATTTTACTGAAAAGATCAGTGCGAGGATGGAGTTACTTTTCTCGCAGAAGGGAAGCAAGGGTATTGCAGAGGTGGATGATCCTTTTCTGGGTAAGTTTACTGCCAGGTGCAACATAGGGTTGAATTATGTGGAGGTGCCTGTGACCGTGCGCTATGAAGTGGCCGGCATAGGCGGAGAGGTGGGTATGTCCTACTCCCGGCTTGTAGGGTCGAAGGAGTGGATACTGTCTCAGCCGCCTGTGCCAATTGATGCTGAGAACAATAGGTTTGAGGAGAACGGGTTAGACTACATTGTGGGTGTGAGTAAGCGCCTGAATAAGCATGTGCAGTTGAATGCACGATTTCAGTATTCGGCGATCTCCATTCGTCCTTTCAGTCGGGTACCTGCGGGATATGCCTGGGGGGAAAAGGGACAATTCAATAACCTGTTTTCTATCAGGGTTGTTTATGAATTATGATCCGGTCAGTTTTTGCGGCGGGTGGCCATTTGTGCCAACTGCTCGCGCTCGGTCGGTGTGAGATCTTTCGGCACTTCAATCACCATTTTTACATAGTGGTCCCCTCTTTGTTCCGGGTGATTGTAGTCGGGCATACCCAACCCCTTCAGGCGAAACGTTTTGTCGCTGTCGGTACCTGCAGGGATGTTTATGTTCAGGGTTTTGTCAATTGTTGTAACGGGTTCCTTCCCTCCCAGCATGGCTGTGAACACGCTGAGCGGTGCCTCTGAGTAGATGTCGTTTCCTTTTCTTTCGTAGCGTGGGTGGGCAGCGATGTTCACTGTAATGTAAAGATCGCCGGCAGGGCCACCGTTCCGTCCGGCTGCACCTTTTTCGCGCATTTTCAATACCTGCCCGTGTGCGATGCCGGGTTTTAGCTTGAGGTTCAGTTTGTGGTCGCCGAGGTTTACCTGCCTTGTGGTGCCATAAAAAGCCTCTTCAAGAGAAATGGTTGTTTCGGCTTGTTGGTCCTGGCCTCTGGAAGACATGTTTGATCTGCGCTGGTCGCCGAATCCGAATATTGACTCGAAAAAATCAGAGAACATCCCTTCGTCGCTTGAAGGGCGTCTGCCTGAGCGATTATATCCCTGATAGGTTTGTCCGTAGCCACCCGGTTGTGCGTATTGCTGCCAGTTGGTACCCAGATTGTCGTATTTTTTTCTTTTGTCCGGGTCGCTCAGCACATCGTACGCTTCGTTTATTTCTTTAAATTTCTCTTCCGCTTTCTTGTCGCCCGGATTTTTGTCGGGATGATATTTGATCGCCAATTTCCGGTAAGCTTTTTTGATATCATCTGCCGATGCTGATTTTTCAATTCCCAATACCTTATAATAATCTCTATATTCCATTTTGCCACACCTACATTGATAAATATGTACTACAAATCTCATACCAATGCCGGGGACATGACAAAAATTCAATACCACAGGCCTATAGATTGGTCTTATATAGAAATTGATTTAAGTGAAAGAGTGTTTGTGGCATAAAACCTAACAAAATGATCGGCGATTGCGCCAATAAAACAGGAGTGATACATTTAATTTGTCTAACAATATTGTAAAAAAAATATTTTTAGAATTTGTGTCAGATTGTCAATGTACTTATTTTTACTTGTAACTATCTGATAGAAAACTAAAATGGGATCGCATCCCACGAGGTTTTCTTTTGGGTTTGTGTTAAAACTGAAATATGAAGAGATTTTTATTACGCACCATCCTGGTCCTATTAACGGGGTGCATTGGTTCGAATGCGATAGCGCAGACAAACCTGTACAACTACTCCGTTCTCTCCGGTACGTTTTCCGACATTTCCAGCACCGGTACGGTGGTAGGTGGGTCAGTTCCATTGGGTGCGACTGTGCTGGACAGAACCACAACAAGTATTCCTATCGGATTCACTTTCAATTTCTGCGGAACCAACTATACGCAGTTGTCGGCGAGTAACCACTGTTGGTTATCGCTTGCGAACAGCGGGTCTACCATATATGTAAATGCCGCGGGTAATATTCCGAGTGCAGGATTCCTTTATTTCTTCTGGGATGACATGGGGGGTAGTGGTGCTGACGCTTATTACCAAACGACAGGAACTGCTCCTAACAGGGTATTTACTATCCAGTATACTGATTGGCGCGGTAATCCATCGCCATGGACAGCCGGCACCGGTACCAGCGATATGCAGGTGAAGTTGTATGAGACAACAAATGTTATTGAATATTGGTACGGACCGGGAACGTTGACAGGACTTACATCGTCTGTTGGTATCGCAAACAGTACGACCGATTACAAGTCTGCTAACGCAGGTTATGCGACAGCAACTTATGGTTCCATTTACACAGCTCACTCCACACCACCAACTTCCGGAACAATCCTGCGTTGGTCAACTTGTTCTGTGACGGCTACTCCTGCGACAAGTGGTGCTGTTTGTCCGGGAGGTACGGTTACGCTTACGGCTACGACTTCAGGCACAAGTTATTCGTGGGCAGGTCCTGCAGGATATACGTCTACTAACCTGACAAACGTATTGACCGGTGTTACTACAACCGGAGTATATACATTCTCAGCAACCAACGGAACCTGTACAACAACGGCAACCACAACAGTTTCAGTTAATCCTGTTCCACCGGCACCATCGCTTACTCCGTCAGTAACCACTATGTGTAATGGCGCAGTTCAGTCACTCACCTCATCGGCGGCTGCGGTGTGGTCACCTACAACAGATCTTTATACTGATGCCGCATATACAACTCCATACACAGGTGGTGTCACATCTACAGTGTACGTACACCCAACAACTGTAAGTGCAGTTACTGTTCGCACCTATACAGCTACAGTAACAAACGGCTTCGGATGTACCAGTAGTTCGGTAGCAACGGTTACTATCAACCCTGCGACTGCTGCGATAACGGGCACACTTTCGGTCTGCGCGGGTTATACTACAACACTGTCCAGTACCTCATCGGGTGGTACCTGGAGCAGTACAGCTACGGGGGTGGCCACTGTTGGCTCTTCATCAGGTATTGTGACAGGAGGTTCTCCGGGTACTTCTACGATCATATATACTGTGGCGGGTTGTAGCTCTGTCGCTGTGGTTACAGTCACTCCGACACCGGCCCCAATAACCGGTGTTGCGATTGCGTGTCTTGGTGCAACCACAACTTTGTCAACAACCCCCGCCGGCGGCACTTGGAGTAGTAGTAATCCTGCGATAGGTACGATCAATGCATCGACAGGTGTAGTTGGTGGTGTGTCTTTAGGTACTATAACAACTACCTATGATCTGGGTAGCGGTTGTTTTGTGACGAGGACGGTCAGTGTCAATCCTATTCCCGCGGCCATTTCAGGACCCGCAAGTGTTTGTTTAGGAGCGTCAGCCACATTGACAAGTTCACCTTCCGGTGGTATCTGGACGGCAACGAGCACGCCTGCGGGTGTTTGTTCGGTTGGGCCCACTACCGGTATTGTAAACGGATTGGCATTAGGGACATCCACGATCCGCTATCAGGTGGCCGGTTGTTCTGTTACCAGGGTAATGACAGTAGTTGCGACCTCTACTCCACCATTCGGCCCCACAGTATGCGTGGGCAGTACCGGAACATTCACTACGACTGCAGCAGGTGGTACCTGGAGCAGCAGCAACACGGCGGTAGGTACGATAGGTTCTACTACGGGTGTCCTGTATGGTGTGTCTGCGGGTACTACAGTAATCACGTATGCATTGAGTGCAGGCTGTACCAGCACAGTAGTGGCCACGGTAACACCGGCGCCATCGGCAATAGTGGGCGCGACCTCGGTATGTGAGGGTCTTACTACGACGCTTACACACCCTACAGCGGGTGGTACATGGACGAGCAGCGACCCTACGATAGCGAGCATAGGTCTTGGTACCGGTGTGGTTACAGGCGTGTCTGCAACTCCTGCACCGGGCACTGCTACCATAACATACACCCTTCCGTCGGGTTGTTATACAACAATGACATTTACGGTGCTGCCTACACCGGGAGCTATCACGGGTACATTGGCTTTGTGCCAGTCTCAGACAGCCACGCTGAGCAGTTTCACCGTAGGTGGTACATGGTCGAGCGGCACAACGACAGTTGCGACGATAGACCCCGCAACCGGTCTGTGGACGGCAGTGGGCGTAGGTACATCAACGATAACTTATACATCGGCAGCTGGCTGTATCACTACGGCGGTTGTAACGGTGAACGGCATCCCATCGGCAATAACCGGTCCGGGTGCTGTGTGCGTGGGTCAGACGATCACGCTGAGCAGCACAACACCAATGGGTGCATGGAGCAGTTCAACGCCTGCCGTTGCCACCATATCAGGTTCAGGCGATGTAACAGGCCTGACCGCTGGTACTACAGACATCACGTACGCACTGGCATCAGGTTGCTATGTAACAAAAACTGTAACAGTTAATGCGGGACCTGCCGCGATCACCGGTTCTCCACTGGGTATCTGCGTAGGCGCTTCTACGTTCTTGTCCTGCGCTACATGGGGTGGTACGTGGACGAGCTCGGCTCCTACGGTAGCCTCTATTCTGAGTCCCGGTATGATAGGCGGTGTTTCGGTAGGTACGGCAACTATCAGCTATACTATAGGCGCAACAGGTTGTGCATCTACAGTGGTAGTTACAGTAAACACCCTGCCTGGCGCAATAGGCGGCTCACTGAGCGTATGCGCAGGCCAGACAAGCACATTAACGAACTCGAGCGCCGGCGGCAGCTGGTCGAGCGCGATACCACTGGTAGGAACGATAGACCCAACCACAGGCGTGTTCGGCGGGGTAGCGGCAGGTACAACTACAATAACCTACTCGTTAGGTACAGGCTGTACGGTGACCGCTATCGCTACGGTGAACGCTACGCCAACGATCACCGGTGGAAGCACCAACATCTGCGCGGGTACTACCACCACATTCACGGGCGCACCAACAGGAGGCACCTGGGCCAGCGGTACGACCACAGTAGCGACAATAGGTGTAGGTACAGGCCTTGCAACAGGCGTTGCTCCGGGCGGTACCACTACCATCACTTATACCTTAACGAGCGGTTGCCGCAACACGACAGTACTTACGGTGACACCGCTTCCGGCAGTGATCACGGGTACAACGAGTCTGTGTGTGGGTCAGACAACGACACTGAGCAGTGCTACGGCCGGCGGTACATGGAGCAGCAGTAACCTTGCAGTAGGTACTATATCAACAGGTGGTGTTGTTACGGGGCTCGGCGCAGGCACAACAACGATCACCTACGCGGTATCAGGATGTTCCCGCACAACAGTGGTGTTGGTGAACGGCCTTCCTACGAGCATCACACCATCAGGTGCAGGTGCACAGGTATGTGAGGGTAGCACGATCAGCATGACGGGTGCCCCATCGGGCGGTACGTGGAGTTCATCATGCACGGGCATCGGCTCAATAGCTACCGGCTCAGGCACCTACACAGGTATCAGCGCGGGTACATGTACAGTAACATACACATTATCAACAGGCTGTTCGCTGGTGTCCTCACCGATCACAGTGAACGCGCTTCCTGCAACAATAGGTGGTGTAGCCTCAGTATGTGTGGGACAGACAACAACGCTGAACAGCACCCCTGCAACAGGCACATGGTCATTGTCTTCAGGCACAGGCACAGCAACAATAGGCAGCACAACAGGCGTAGTGACAGGCGGCACAGCAGGAACGGTGAACGTGACCTACACATTGCCTACAGGCTGCCGCAGGACAATAGTAGTAACCGTGAACGCGCTGCCGGGACTCATAACAGGTGCGGCCAACGTATGTGCAGGCAGCACTACAACGATGAACTGTACACCTGCAGGCGGTACCTGGACGATATCAGGTTCTATAGCAACAATAGGAGTAACAACAGGTATAGTGACGGGCGTGAGCGCGGGCACCACCGATGTTACCTATACAGCAGGCGCAGGCTGTTTCAGCACGCGCACGATCACAGTAAATCCTGTACCGGATCCGATCACGGGTACAGCGACCACATGTGTGGGTCAGACAACAACGCTGAGCACCCTTTCAACCGGCGGTACATGGAGCATCAGTCCGCTGGCAACAGCAACAATAGGCTCGGGTACAGGTGTGGTGACAGGTGTGAGCGGCGGTACTGGTTCAGCCACAGCAACAGTAACTTATACACTGCCTACTACGTGTCGCACGACACAG
>JAEUVY010000027.1 GCA_016786565.1 Flavipsychrobacter sp. | reverse complement strand
GCACCAACCGGTTTAAAGAGAGCATGAAGGCGAGCGAATTTTTGCTCTCCAGAGACATGACATCGTTTGATGCAGGAGATATGTACGATAGTTATGTGCTGCAATATCTGGACGAATATAAAAGATCGTGTGACGGAGTTTTTGCCAAGGAACACTTTCAGGAATGGCAGGAGTGGAACTATCCGTTGCCGCGCAACAATGAAGAGTACTACGAGTTCTATAAGACATACTATGCCTTTCTGCAGCGTATGGCACAATCTATGATCGGTAAGCGAAAGTACACGCCTGTTGAGGATTTCCTCCTGCGTTTTTACGCCAACCCCGATAGCGTTCGTTTTTCGTCATTGGACTCAAACATCTACGATAGCTCCGTTCTTAAGAGCAAGTACGTGTCTTACAGAAAGTTCAACAAGGAAGTGAGTGGTTTCAGTAGCACATTGCATATGGGTACGTGGATTCCCACTGGCTCACTTTCATTGTTGGGTAGTCAGCCATATTTCACTTACGGATTAGGCGCACGCTCCGAAACGTTCATGTGGGAGGCAACTATTGGCATCAGGCCGGGCAGCTCAGCCACGCCTTACCTTGTGGAACGTTATGATTCCATATACACTTCAACAAACTTCTTTAGCTGGAATACCGGTTTCGATATGGGTATAAAGCTTTTTCGTAAAAAGAAGCACGAACTGGATGTTCTCTTCGGTACAGGATATGAAGAGCTGCAGGTATTGAGTATCTATTATTCCGATGCCGGCGTTTCCACTTCCACCAATTCGATCGCGAAGTCCATCAATTCATTCAATGCCAATGCAGGCTTGGGTTACAGATTGTTTATCACCAACAAGGTCACCAAAAATAACAACCACCTTCGCAGGTACGTGTCGTTTCAGGCAAAATACAATTACGTGAACTATAAGAACATTGGCGGCACCGACCTGACAGGGAATTACGTCACCATCGGCTTAGCATATGGCATATATTCCCGCCCTTACAAGCGCTACAAATTGGTTGATTAGGTTATGAACATTTTCCTTACCGGAAGGTGACTTAAATAAATATCTGGTACTGTACCCACACGCTGCTTGCGTTGGATGTGCGGGTGATGTCGCCATTTGCCTGCGTTGTGAAAACCGGGCGCAACTGATAGTTCAGCGATATCTTGGACATGTGCTTGTTGATGAGCCAGTTCACGCCAGCGTCATACACATTTACAGGGTCTTTCAGTTTGTCTACAGAGCCTTGCCTCCACGATACGTAGGGTAGCAGTGTGCCGTTGTCGCCCAGTAGGTCCTTGGGTAAACGCAGTCCCACTTGTGTGTAAATACTGCTGCCGGTGCCAAACATAGGGTAGGCGTTACCGGCACCGTTGAATACCGTTGTGGTCGCGTTACCGTTTGCAGGATTCATAATGCCGTTGTTGCGCACATAGTTCAGCCCATAGTCGGTGCTGAAGTAACCTGCATAGGCATTCAGTGCATATTTGTTGTTTTGCAGCGGCATATCGGCAAATGCTCCTATACCCCACAGCAACATATTGTTGAACACAGTATCAGCGCCGGCCAGGTGCCAGGTGGCGTTCTTCTGCCATATAGCGCCCGCCTCTATGTTCAGTATCTTTTTGTCGCCCAGATAGGTGCCTGCCATGTATGGGGTAGTGTGTGGTTCTTTGTCCAGTATGTTCCAGATGACCATGCCCTGCAACTGCTGCGTATGCCCGTAAGGCGTGAATGTGGCATCCTTGCCAAGAGCGGGCACCGCGTTGCCGTTGGTCTGTATAGGGAAAGGATCGGAGAGCGCTACACGGTAGTCTATCTTACCCACCTGACCGCGTGCATAAATACTCAGCTTCCTCGCAAACTCATCCGTCTGGTCAACGGTGGCTTGTAGGAATACCGGCACATCCGTCGTTACAATCGAACCGATTGAGGGTTGCGTGAAACGGCTCAGACCGTTCACAATGGTGAGCCCGCCACCAAGCGTCAGGTAGTTGTGCTGCTTCCAAACTTTGTATTCGCAAAGGGCATCGTGAAAGAACGCCTGTATCTTCCTGTTGCCCGCGTTTTGCGCCAGAAAGTTGAAGTTGTTCATGCCAAACTGCATGTAGAAACCTACATGGTCAGTAAGCTGGCCATAGAGTTGCATGCGTGTCCGGCGCAGACCTATATCCAAGGTGTTATCGGTCGGCGCGCCATTCACCGTAGTACCCGGGTTGCTTTGATTATACCGCACCCACAACTGATTGAGGAACGTAAGTTTCACGTATTTCGATCCGTCGCGCGTTAGTGCGTACTTCAGTTCGCTTATAGGCTTTTCTTTTGCGGCCGAGTCGTTTTGTGCATATGCCCCTGTGGTGCACGCAAGGGAAAGCAGCAAGGCAGCCGTCATCTTTTGTATCATATTGTCCGATGTCGCGCCCACCGTTTGGGATGCCGTGCGCGCAATGCAAAACTAACTACAAAACCACCGTAAACTCAATCACTTCTACTGCAATTGCGACATGACAAAACGACCTGCCCGGCATGAATGATAACAGTGCTTTTAGGTGCAAACGGGTGCCTTAATTCGAATGATAGGAACGCTAAGCAGGTTAATTACAACATAGTACACCTTAACAAAATATTGTACTTTACTTTAACTTATCTGGTACTATATTTGATAAACAATTAGCATTATGGAAAAAGAAAAAAATAAAATACTGTTGGTTGAAGACGACACCAACTTCGGCCAGGTTCTGAAAAGCTACCTCGAGTTGAACGACTTTGTGGTGGAGCTTGCACGCGATGGTATTCTGGGGCTTGCCGCATTCCGCAGAGAGCGTTTCGACGTTTGCCTGCTTGATGTGATGATGCCTAATATGGATGGGTTTACATTGGCCGAAGAGATCAGAAACGTTGACCCTGATGTGCCTTTGTTCTTCCTCTCAGCAAAAAGCATGAAAGATGACGTGCTCACCGGTTATAAACTGGGTGCCGACGACTATATCACCAAGCCGTTTGACAGCGAGGTGTTGTTGCATAAGATCAAGGCGATCCTGAAACGCAATCAGGATCTGCACGATAAGAATCATGCTCAGATCGAGTTCCAGATAGGTAGTTACCATTTCAATAGCAAGCTGCGTACGCTGAAGCACGGCGATTCGTCGCACACGCTTTCTCCAAAGGAGAACGAACTGCTGCTGATGCTGTGCGAATACAAAAACGACCTGCTGCCACGCGAAACCGCGCTGAAGCGTATATGGGGTAGCGATACCTACTTCAATGGTCGTAGTATGGACGTGTACATTGCCAAACTGCGTAAATATCTGAAAGAAGATAGCAGCGTAGAGATCGTGAACATTCATGGCAATGGTTTCAGGCTGGTAGTTCCTGAATAAAAAGTGTTTTCCGGCCGAAAGGCTATAAATAAAAAGAGCGGAGGTGATGATATCGCCTCCGCTCTTGTATTTATTATATACTGAACGTTTTTTACAGTGCAGCTTCGTAGCGTTTTTCAACTTCACGCCAGTTGATCACGTTCCAGATAGCGCTCAGGTAGTCGGGGCGCTTGTTCTGGTATTTCAGGTAGTAGGCGTGTTCCCACACGTCAATACCCAGTATCGGAGTGCCCTTTACTTCGGCAATATCCATCAGCGGGTTGTCCTGATTAGGAGTAGAACTTACCACTAGGTTGCCACCGCTTACAGAAAGCCATGCCCAGCCGCTGCCAAAACGTGTAGCGCCTGCGGTATTCATTTTTTCTTTCAGTGCGTCAAAAGAACCAAAGGTTGCATTGATAGCGTCAGCCAGCTTGCCCGATGGGGTGCTGTTGCCTGTGCCCAGTACCGACCAGAACAATGAGTGGTTGTAGTGGCCACCGCCATTGTTGCGCACCGCTACAGGGTAAGAAGAGATGTTCGCCATCAGTTCCTCCAGCGATTTGTTTTCGCCATCGGTACCTGCAAGCGCTTTGTTCAGGTTGTCCACATAGGCCTGATGGTGCTTGCCATGGTGTATCTGCATGGTCATTGTGTCGATGTGCGGCTCCAGGGCATCGTAGCCATAAGGGAGCGCGGGAAGTGTATGTGCCATATCCGGTTTTGTTTTATTGATTTATTAATGAAGGTCAAAGTTACGCCAAAGGTGCCTCATTAGGGAGCGGGTAGCCATAATAAATACCCATACTTCTATAAGCGCATGTTTTCTGATCTCGGCGGTAGCGGGGCAGCAAATACCGAGCGGCAAATGGCTGTAACCGACAAAAAACCGTAATTTACCGAAGGTGATTTTTGCAGCACGTAGCGGCAACTTACTTTTACATCATCAAACATAAAAACACATAACTATGCTGAATCATGAAATTGACTACCAGATCCACGGCGAAGAAATGCAATACGTGGAGGTAGAACTGGACCCCCTGGAAACCGCCATTGCTGAAGCCGGAAGCTTCATGATGATGGAAGAAGGAATAAGTATGGAAACCATTTTTGGCGATGGCAGCCGCCAGCAGCAGGGCCTTATGGGCAAGCTGTTCTCGGCAGGTAAGCGCCTGCTGGTGGGCGAGAGCCTTTTTATGACCGCCTACACCAACGAGGGTACCGGCAAAAAGAAAGTATCATTCGCTTCGCCCTATCCGGGCAAGATCATCCCGCTGGACCTTATGCGCCTAGGTGGTCGTGTCATCTGTCAGAAGGACGCCTTCCTGTGTGCTGCCAAGGGTGTAGCCGTGGGTATAGAGTTCCAGAAGAAGCTGGGCACCGGCCTGTTTGGCGGCGAAGGTTTCATTATGGAGAAACTGGAAGGTGACGGTATGGCGTTTGTGCATGCCGGCGGCCATGTAGTGGAGCGCCACCTGCAGCCGGGCGAGTTGCTGAAGATAGATACAGGTTGTATTGTAGCATTCACCAGCCATGTGACTTATGACATACAGTTTGTGGGCGGCATCAAGAACACGCTGTTCGGTGGCGAGGGTGTGTTCTTTGCAACCCTGCGCGGTCCGGGTACCGTGTGGATACAGACACTTCCCATCAGCCGACTGGCCGGCCGTATCCTTGCCTATGGCGGATCGCGCCGCAAGGAAGAGGGTAGTATCCTGGGTGGCCTTGGCAATCTGCTGGATGGTGATGGTATCTAACTCATTTCAGGTTTAATTAGCTTATTGAAAAGGGGTCTCAGGACCTCTTTTTTTATTTATTTTCTCGCATAGACATTTTGAAATGTAAATATTTATCCATACATTCGGGTAACTAAAACACTAAATCCATATAAAAAAAACTATTTGATTCTATTGTTGCTTACCATAATGAGTAAGCCTGTGTCGGCACAAACTGGTGCGTTGTATATTGATAACACAGCCAACCCTGGCGGGGTATATGTGAAGATGTTCGCTATAGAAAGTTCCTACCCGACACTATGCGACATTCAGGCCAACCAATTTTACGTGGCCGCGTATAGCAGCATTGGTTGGAACAGTTACAACATATTTCAGAATGTAGGTTGCAGCCCTTGTTTGCCCACTGGTCCCGACTGGGACAATATAACACCTGGTTCCGTTTCATCTTCTTCAACATCATTTCAATGGACGGACGCGACATTTCAATTCGATTGTTCTTCTTTACCTCCCGGTTGCAGTAATGCCGGAGGCGCAATAAATGATGGGTATTTTAGCTCAGGTGGTTGTCATGGTATATCAACTACTTGGTCAGGCGGTTGTCGAAATGCGGCCTGGCATCCCGGAGTAGGGAGTGCAATGCAAAATGTGTCAATTAATTTCTGGTAGATATCGTCACTCAATAGTGCTATGTCAGAGAAATTATTAAGTCTTTTTTGTTCTAAATTCAATATGCCATGTTAAAATACAAGTCTTTTTCTGTTTTGGTTGCTTGTTTTGTTGCAGTCGGAACAAATCTGAGTGCGCAAATAATCTCCACAGTAGCAGGTACTGGAACTGCAGGGTATAATGCTGATGGAATCCCGGCGATTACCGCACAATTAAACCGTCCGGCCGGCATACATGTCGACAGTTTAGGTGAAATTTTTGTTTGCGATTTTTTCAACCATAGAGTTCGCAAGGTTGATGTTTCTGGTGTCATCAACACTATCGCTGGAACAGGGGTGAGTACTGGATATTCAGGTGATGGAGGGCCTGCTACTGCAGCTACCCTTACAAATCTTGCCGGGATTTTTGCAGATGGAGATAACGTAAACTTTTGTGGTTTTGGGCCATCTGCTGAGAGGATTTGTAAAATAGATGGGACTGGGATAATAAATTCAATTATTGGGACTGGTGTTGGTGGATTTTCCGGCGACGGTGGTGCGGCGACGGCTGCTCAATGTAGCCCGAGGGATGTGGCGAAAGATCGTTTTGGTAATTTCTACGTCGGTGACGCTTCGGGCCACATTCGCAAAATAAACGTATCCGGCATTATATCGACTATCGCTGGATCTTCGACGACCGGATATGGTGGTGATGGTGGCCCCGCTACCATGGCAATGTTAACCGTACCGGTGGGAATTGCTGTAGATCGACAAGGAAACATTTTCTTTTCTGACGGAACCAACTATCGCATACGAAAGATAAGCAATGTAGGCATAATCTCTACTATCGCAGGAACCGGAGTTAGTGGTTATAGCGGGGATGGGGCTTCTGCGTTGTCTGCGATGATAAAGGATGGTGCTGGACTGGATTTAGATGGCATGGGGAATGTTTTTATTTGTGATAGAAACAATAACGTCGTTAGAAAGATTGACGCTTCAGGTATCATTACAACAATTGCCGGTAATGGAAGTGTTGGGTACAGTGGAGACGGTGGTCTCGCAACTGCAGCACAATTGAATCAACCTACACACATATCCATTCACCCCAATGGAGACATCTATTTCACTGAACAGCTCAATCACGTGGTCCGCAAAATTTCCTATGGCAATCATATACCGGTTTTCACCGGTGGGCATATACAGTCGTTGGCCGTGTGTACGGGTGGCACTGTGGCACTCAACACAGCTCTCGCTATCACAGATGCTGATGCCGGGCAAACCCTCACTTGGACGGTGATAACGCCGCCTGCACATGGTGTTGCCACCGCTGCATACACCGCCACAGCCACCGGCGGCGCGGTTACACCCGTGGGGCTTGCATATACGCCGTCTTCAGGTTTTTCAGGCACCGACACTTTCGAAGTGCGTGCCGATGATGGCCGGTCTGTAGCCATCGTTACCTTTTATGTAACAATAACCCCCGCACCCTTGGCGGCCATATCGGGTACCGACACCCTTTGCGTGGGCGACACAGCCACACTTGCCGGTACAATGGCGGGTGGCACATGGAGCGCGGGAGGCGCAGCGGCCACCGTCTCTGCTACTGGTCATTGCACGGCAGTTGTTCCGGGTATGGCTACAATATCATACACTTTCAGTAATAGTTGCGGCACGGCCACAGCCACACATAACATTGCGGTGTTGCCTGCGGGTGCCTGTGCGGCCGGTATTGCGGGTGTTGCGGGCAACGAAGTGACATTGTTTCCAAACCCCGCACAGGATGCGTTTATTGTGAAACTACTGCATGGCAAAAGCGGGCGAATGATGGTGGCTGACATAGCCGGCAGGGTAGTGCAGCAGCAGTTTGTGCAGCACGAGGCCACCGTACACATAGCACAAAGCGGTGTGTACATTGTGACAGTAACTACCGATGCCGGTGTCTGGCGCGGCAAAGTGACCATAACAAAATAGAAAAGTTGCTATAAAACGATAAAGGGACCGAAAGGTCCCTTTATCGTTTTATGTAAGTTTCAGAAAGATCATACATGCAGTACCCATCCGTGTGTGTCGGCTTTGCGACCATAGCGGATATCGGCCAATTCTTTTTTCAGCCAGTTAGCCACATCCCATGTTTCCATCTCAGGCAGTTCCATGGTCTCGTCGTGGTAGGTAAGTGCCCTGATAGGCGCAATTGAAGCCGCGGTACCGGTACCAAACGCTTCTTTCAGCTGTCCGTTGCGGTAAGCTTCGGCCAGTTCGTCAATAGCTATAGGGCGCTCTTCAACCGTTATTCCTTTTTCGCGCAGCAGCGTGATAACGCTGTCGCGGGTCACACCGGCCAGAATGGTTCCTTCTTTCAGGTCGGGGGTTACCACCTTGTCGCCCAGTACAAAGAACACGTTCATGGTTCCGATCTCCTGCACGTATTTGTGCTCAAATCCATCGGTCCACAGTATCTGGTCATAGCCCATTTCCTTGATCTTCATGGTCGGGTACATGCTCATACCGTAGTTGCCTGCAGCCTTTGTGAAGCCGATACCACCCGGGAAGGCGCGTACATACTCGTCCTGCACATAGATAGATACAGGCTTGCTGTAGTATGGACCTGCAGGGCTGGTAATGATCATGAACATGAATTTCTCAGCCGGGCGCACGCCTATGAACTCGTCAATAGCAAACATGAACGGCCTTATATACAGCGAGGTCTCTTCTGAAGTAGGAACCCATGCACGATCGATATCCACCAACTTGCGAATACCTTCTACAAACAACTCTTCGGGTACTGCCGGCAGTGCCATACGCTCGGCCGAACGGTTCATACGCTTCCAGTTGTCGCGCGGACGGAACACCAGCGGGTTGCCGTTAGCGTCTTTGTAGGCCTTAATTCCTTCGAAGATGGCCTGTCCGTAGTGGATGAATGTAGTGGCAGGGCTCAGAGACAGATTGGCAAACGGTACGATCTCCGGTTGTTTCCACTCGCCGTCTTCGTAGTAAGCCACAAGCATATGGTCTGAGTAGATCTTACCGAACTGTATGTTCGCGGGATCCAGCTGTCCTATGCGGCTGTCGGTTGTCTTTTTTACGGCGATGTCAATTGTGGAAACACTCATGATTATTAATTTTATTTAATTTGACAATGTGCTTACTTGCGTAAATTTGCGCAAAGAAACGACTTTTTTGTGGAAACGGGTCAACCCTACGGGGGCTTCTTATTAACCCGAAACTCACGGATTTCGTATGTTCTTTTGAAATATTCTTATATTTCTGTTCTTTAACAGGAAATATTTATCGCCTTTTTAGGGCAAGTGGCAGAACTTTACCATTTTACTGCATTATGACGATCATCAACACTGATATTATCTCTGCGGCCAACGACGTGTTTTGGCAAGATTCAAGCGATCTGACGAGGGGACTGGAGAAAAAGCCGGTTTTGGTGTTGCTGGGCGAGGCCGACCGCAAACCCGAGCTGGAAACACAACTGGTGCGGGTGCTGGAGGCATGTAAGTTGCAGCCCTCCGACTATAATATCGTTTACCTTGCCGAAGGAAGGGCCGTTTCCTGGAACCAGTTGCGCACCGCGCTCGACCCCTATGTGGTTCTGCTTTTTGGCTTGGTACCTGCCCGCCTTGGTGTGGCCGTGATGTTGCAGTTTTTGTTGCCCAACAGGTTCAACGACACAGTCTGGGTACCATTACCTTCTGTTGAGGCGTTCGCCCCTCAGCCCGATCTGAAACGCCGCATGTGGACCGAGGCACTGAAGCCGGTGTTTGAAATGGGTAAGTTTGGTGCTATAACTTGCCCCGGCAATCAATAGAAAGGAAACTTTCTTTCTATAGATTTTGACTATATCATTTATTATTTGTATGTTTGTGTTCAATCGCCATTAATTATGACCATTACACAACTTGAATACGTCGTTGCGGTAGCTACTTACAAGAGCTTTGTTGCTGCCGCAGAAAAGTGCTTTGTGACCCAACCTACGCTCAGCATGCAGATACAGAAACTCGAAGACGAGCTGGGCGTCAAGATATTCGACCGTAACAAACACCCTATTGCTGTTACCGATATGGGCAACATCATTGTTGACCAAGCGCAGATAGCATTGGCTGAATGTGAGCGGATACACGAGCTGATTCAGCGCCAGCAGAAAACACTGTCTGGTACGTTCAGGTTTGCAGCCATACCAACTGTCGCACCCAACATCCTGCCGTTTCTCCTCGATAATTATGCTAAGGCTTTCCCATCAATGAAGTTGCAGGTGAAAGAATTGGAGACACACCAGATCATCACCGCGTTGCGCAACAACGAGATAGATGCGGCACTTCTGAGTACACCACTTGAAGAGCAGGGCATAAAAGAATACCCGCTGTTTTACGAGCCGTTCGTTGGATATTTCAGCGATGGTGAAGCCGCTTTGAAAAAGCGAATGATCACGCCCGATGATATTGCTTTAGATCGTATCTGGTTGCTGAACGAAGGACACTGTATGCGCAATCAGATCATCAATCTTTGCAGCGATCAGATACAGAAACTGCAGGCCGAACGCCCTTATCGTTATGAATCCAGCAACGTAGAAACACTGCGTCGCATGGTAGAGAAGAACGGGGGAATGGCTGTGCTGCCGGAGTTGGCAACACTTGAATTTGGAGAGGATCAGATGGAGCGTATCCGATACTTCGAAACACCGGAGCCGGTGCGCGAGATCAGTCTGGTTACCAGCATCCACTTTGTGAAAGACAGCGTGTTGCAGAGCCTCATGGACGAGATACTGAAACTGGTTCCCGAGAAAATGCGTGTCCAGAAAAAGAACAGAAAAGTACTGCGCATCCAGAGCGCCAAACTGTAACAAAATAACTCAGAAACATAGATCATGCCGCCGCCGTCGGGAGACGAGCGGCGGTTTCTATTTATCATAATGTATAGTTAACATTGCTTTTAGTTAATGGGGGAGTGGGGTAATTTCGGTACCTTTGCAACAACTTAAATCTGAAAACGTGATCGCGATAGTGAGGCCCCTAAGTAAGTTCATTGTTTCTTTATTTGTGTATGCACTGCTCACGTTGTCATACAAAATCGCGATGGCCAACGAGACCATATCGCACAACGAAGCCGTACGGGTAGAGAATTACATCAGCACCCTGTACAAACAGCTCGATTTCCAGAATTTCACCCGTTTATCTTACACAGTATTCGATAAGGCGATGCGTGGCTATATCAACCTGCGCAATGCCGGCAAACTCAACACTGCCAAAGAGATACTCACCATCTGCGACTTCAATCAGCCTTCGGTGCTGGACAGGCTTTGGGTCATAGACCTTGCCACAAAGCGTGTATTGTACAATACCTATGTAGCACACGGACAGTCAACAGGTGAGGGGTGTGCGGTCGACTTCTCCAACAAGGTGAATTCTCATAAGAGCAGTCTTGGTTTCTACGTCACAGCCCAGACTTACACCGGTGAAAACGGTCTTTCGCTGCGTATGGAGGGAATGGATCAGGGGTTCAACGATGCAGCCTACAAGCGCGATATTGTTGTGCACGGCGCACCCTACGTAAGTGATAAGTACATCAACGAGAAACAGCGCCTGGGTCGTAGCTGGGGCTGCCCTGCAGTGCCCGTAGATATGGCTGCGCCCATCATAGAAACAATAAAGGAGGGTACTTGCCTGTTCATTTATTACCCCGAGCCCAAGTACCTTGCTTCGGCATACTGGCTCAATAAAAAGGTATCTGCTTTGCCCGATTACAATGTCATTGGCAACATGATCCCGTCAGATATCAATCGTCCGCCCGTAAGGACATACCAGTACATCCACAACGGTAAGTTGGATAGCGTACGCAAGGTTCCGTTACTGTAATGCCGCATTCCTTATCTGAGGAATGGATTATCCCTTTTTTCGTTACCTATGGTCGTGCTGTCGCCATGCCCTGATAGCACAGTGGTATTGTCGGGCAGCGTAAAGAGATGCGTCTTTATAGAACGGATCAGCGTATCAAAGTCACCTCCCGGCAGATCCGTCCTGCCTATACTTCCCTGAAACAGAACATCGCCGGCTATCACCCAGTTCCCCGGTTTGTAATAGAAGGAAACGCTGCCAGGCGAGTGTCCCGGTGTCAGAAATACTTCCAGTGAGTCTTCGCCCAGTTGCAGTGGCTTGGTGTGGTCTATATAACCTGATACCGTGGGCAGATTGTTGAAAGAGAACCCGAACATCGCTGCCGTTTCGCGGCCGCGGTCCAGTACCGGTTGTTCCAACTGGTGTATACTGAACGGAATACTATACTTATCTACCATGGCCTGCACCCCGAAAATATGGTCCAGGTGAGCATGGGTATTGATAATAGCCTTCGGGGTAAAGCCCTGTTTTTCGATGAACGAAATAAAACCGTCTATTTCACGTTGTTCATACATACCGGGATCCACTATCCAGCATTCTTTTTTATGATTGCTGATGAGATAGGTGTTTTCCTGAAACGCATTGAACGTGAAAAAGTGGACATTTAACATATCTGAGTGGTATTATTTCTTTAATTTGTATTGCAAATGTAACACATCCGCTTCACTGCCGGCAACCTCTGCGATGGAGGTTTCGGGAGGCGCAGGCGCTTGAGAAAAGTACGTAGAGATGATAAAAAGCATATCGCGGCTGGGAAAGATGAACCTTATCATGCTTGCTGCCCTTTGGGGTAGTGTCGCTATGCCGCAGATAGTGCATGCACAATCCAACCTGGAAGTGTTCGGACAAAACCGCAAACAGGAAAAGAAAAAATTTGATTGGAAGTATTTCGACACCAAACATTTCAGGGTATATCACTACGACAAAGCAGGGCGCCAGTTAGGTCGATATGTTGCCGAAGAAGCCGAGATGGATGTGGCCGTGATCGAGAAGAAGCTGGGTGGCGCGTTCCCTCCCCGCTTCAACATCATGTTGTACAATTCTTACGACGAGTACCGCCAATCCAACATAGGCTTAAAGGATGAAGTACCCACCATCGGAAACTCACGGGCAGGTTCGTTGAAGGTTGTTGATGATAAGCTGGTCGTCTATTTCACCGGCGCACACACCGATCTTCGCCGACAGATAAAGTCGGGTATGGCACTGGTTGTGATGCAGCACATGATCTTTGGCGATGACCTAAAGAAACGTGTCAAAAACGCGCTGCTGCTCAATCTCCCTCCCTGGGTCACCGAAGGTTATATATCTTATCTGGTTGATGGTTGGGATCAGGAAAGCAACAGCCAGTGGATGGCATTGTTGCAGGCGCGCCCCAACACAGGTTTCTTTGAGCTGTCTAATGAGTACCCCGAACTGGCCGGTAAGGCTTTCTGGAAGTTTGTTTCCAATCAGTATGGCGACAGCAAGGTAAAGGGGCTGCTGTACAGTATGCAGCAAAAGACCAGCCTCAACAAGGCCATGCTCGACCCCGACAACCTGGGGCTGAAGGTGACAAAGGCCTACGACTCCTGCATCAATTTCTACAAACACATTTATACGCTCGATGCTAAGAACCAACGCAAGCCCGACAGCACAGGTGGTGTCACTACACTGAAGGTGCCGAAGGATAACAGTATCGTCCGTAACATAACCATTTCGCCATCGGGCACCGATGTGTCCTATGTGGTATGGAAAGAAGGCCGCTTCACGGTTTTTACACAGCGCACCGGCAACCCCAATGTCAATCCGTTGCTGGAAGGAGGTAAAAAAGACCTTACAGAACAGATAGACCCCAACTATCCTATGCTGGCCTGGTCGCCAACAGGCAGTAAGCTGGCTATGCTTTACCGCAAGGGCAAACAGACGCGCCTGCGCATTTACAACAACGCACGCGGCAGGGTAGAGAACTACGTTATTCCGGCCAACCGTTTCGATAGGGTATTGTCCATGGCCTTCTTGCAAGACGACGACAAACTCGTTTTCTCTGCTATCAAGAAGAGCCAGTCCGATCTGTACCTCTTCACCATCAAGGGGTCCAAGATGACGAACATCACCGACGATGCGTGGGATGATGTATCACCCAAGTTCGTGACCGATGGTGGCCGTACCGGTATCCTGTTCCTCTCAAACAGGCCCAAACCAAACCTCAATGTACCCGTAGCTGTGAACGAATTACCCGCAGGACCATTCAATGTGTTCTTCTACAACACCGTCAGTATGCGCCCCGAATTATTGCAGTGTTCTGATGTGGGCAAGGGGCACATAACACAGCCCATACAATACGGATCCGAACATTTTGCATACCTGTACGACAGCAGCGGCATCACCAACCGATATGTAGTCAACTTCGCGCGCAATACTAAGAACGAAGATTCTGCTTATGCATTGCCTGTTACCAATTACAATACCAACATTCTGAGTCACCAATACAATGCCTCGTCAGGCGATGTCTCAGATGTGATACAGATAGGCGATAAATATGTGCTTTACATTCACGACCTGCAGATGCCCGGAGACAGTGGGGTAGTAGAGCATCCGGTGCCAACCATCCTCTCCAAAGAATGGCCGGAGCCTCCAATGGCCACCCCGGGAGCCAAGCGCGGGGCAACCGAGCCGGTAGCAAAGGCGCCCGAGCCAAAGTCAGAGTTATACCCCGGTCGTTATGCCGATGAGAATAAGCCCAAACCACAGGTAAAAAGTGGCAATATATTCCAAAGCGAATTCGATGATGAAGAACAGCCTGTAAAGAAGTCGCGCCCGCTGGCTAAGAAAACCGAAGACGCAGTAGCGAAAGGAGATGACGATGTGGCGGCAACAGACGCTGATAGCTCGGTCCTGACAGAAATGAGCGACAGTGCTTACCTGAAAATGAAGCCTACCACTTACAAGAAGAGTTTCATTCCCGACTTCATTTCTGTAAAGCTCGACAATAGCATCCTCTTCAATCAATATCAGTCTATTGAAGCTAACGGTGGCGAGTTCGTCAATCCCGCTATCGGACTGATGCCCACCATCAGCCTCAATGAATTGCTGGAGGATCAACGCATCAACATCGGATTTCAATTGCCCCTCGATCTGAATTATTCAGCCTATTTTGTACAGTATCAGAACTATAAGAAGAGATTGGATTGGGGGTTGATGGCCCTGCGCCGGCAGAACCGCGACTACAAAGGTGTTGCCTACATAGACAGTGCTTCGGGTATTGCATATGGTCCTTACCAGCAGTTGTTCCAGAGCGTATCCAATATGGTGCAGGCCGATTTCTCCTATCCGCTCGATCGGATGCGGAGCCTGAGGTTTCATACCGGTGTGCGCGAAGATGGTTTTATACAGAAAGTGACCGATACACTCAGTCATGCTATCGACTTCCCCCGAAGCAGGACCTATACAGAGGTCAGTCGTTTCGAGTTTGTTTTCGATAATACCATCAGTCCCATGATGAACATTCTCCGGGGTACACGCTATAAAGTGTACACCGAATACATGTATGGACTCAACAAGGGCAACAAGAGTTGTTACAACATAGGTTTCGATTTCCGCAACTACCAGCCTCTCTATAAGAACATTATCCTCGCCAACAGGATCGCCTATGCGCATTCCGACGGTAACAAGATGGTGCAATACTTGCTGGGCGGTGTCGATAACTGGATGGCCCCTCAGACCAGCACTGCGTCAACTGAATTCAATGAGAACTATGGTTTCCAGATGCTCGCTACATCGCTGCGTGGCTACAAACAGAAGGCCAGGGCCGGCAATAACTTTGCCGTTTTTTCCACCGAGATCAGGGTCCCCGTGGCGGCAACATTTGTGAAACGTCCGGTTCAGTCTGCCGCTTTGAAGAATTTGCAGGTCGTTGCATTTACCGATGTGGGCACCACTTGGAAAGGGTTTGTCCCCACCAAAGACAATCTGTCAAATACATATAGCTACCCTCAATACGGAGATCCGAGGTCGTTGAATAATGTGTTGCTGACACTGACAGTTCCCTACGGTTCGGCGCTAACTGCCGGATTCGGTGGTGGTATCCGCACTTCGCTGTTTGGGTACTTCATCAGAACCGACGTAGCATGGAATGCCGAGGGCGACAAAAAGCCTATCATATACTTCGCGCTTGGCACAGATTTCTGATCGGGCCCGGATAATCAATACATAGTCGGATTTTTCTGTTAATTTTCGCTTTCAATAGCTTCGATCCTGCAGTGGAGGGAAACACCGTTCCGTTATATAAAGCCGATGTAGTAGCCGCCAGAATTCTGGCGATGTGCCTGTTTATGCCGCCACAGCTGCAGGTGCTGGCGGCAATTGGCACCAGCGTATATTTCGTGTTCCGTTCGTTGCGGTCGGGTCTGCGCCCCACTGCGTCCGATCTCAGGTGGGCGGCAGTGCTGGGTGGCAGTTACCTCTTCTATGTTATTGCCCTGTTCTTCACTCCCGAACGCAACAGCGCTTACGCGCACATGTTATGCGAGCAGAAGTCGGCCTACCTGTTACTGCCCTTTGTGTTTGCCATTATGGGGCAGCCGTTTCGTCTGGTCATCGTCAACGAGCTACGTTTCTTCGTCTATGGCTGTATCATCACCTGTTTCATGGCCAATGCAGATTATCTGTATAACCATTTCATGATAGGCGGCCCCGGTCGCGAGTTATCGCATGTTGCCTACCGCAACATCTTCGAGAACTTTACCGGCATACACCCCACCTACATGGCTATGTATCTCTGCTTTGCGCTATACATCACCATATTCCGCTTCGTCACCCGATCGCGTCGCGATGTTTTTGCCAAATATGCAATGGTCTATACACTGCTGGTGTTTATGCTTGCGTTGTTTGCCAAGTCTCCCATTATAGCCCTGGTGCTTGCTGCCGCTCACTTTCTCATCAGCGACATGCGCATGATAGTCCGTCTTAAATGGGTGTTCCTTTCGTTGGTGGGTGTTGTGGCAGGTGCCTATGCATTCATACCTTTCTTCCGCCAGCGTGTGCTTGAGCTCTCCGGCCTCTTCAGCAAGAAGGATGCGGACGATCTTATCCAGAATTCTGTGAACATGCGCAAGCTGTTGTTCCATACCGATAAGACCATGCTACAACATTACTGGCTCACCGGAACAGGCCCCGGCACCATGCTCGATAAACTCCATTACCGCTATTTCTTTCACTCTGTTTACCGGGGGTATTGGGTAGGCTACTTCGATCCGCACAATCAGTATTTCTACGATTGGCTTTCGTTTGGTATAGCTGGTATTATTGCAATGGCGGCTGTTCTGTTCGTGCAGTTCCGGCGGGCGGTCCTTTCCCGTAACGTAATCTACCTATACCTGCTCATCACCATCAGCGTCACGTTCTTTACCGAGTCTTTACTGGCTCGTCAGCAGGGGGTGTTGTTCTACTCCATATTTACTTCTCTGATGTTTTTTGCCGCGGCACCGCGGGCCACCCGCACCGACATTTAGTTGGTTCTGTAAAACTTCCCGGGCAGTGCTTTTATCAGCCCCTGCATTTCCAGTTGCAGTAGGGTGGCGGCCAGCATGCTACTGGCCAGACCCGAGTGGTGGAACAATTCATCTGCATGCACATTATCTCTTGTCTGCAACAGGTCCATTATCTTTTGTTCATCAGCCGATAGGTTCAGGAAAAGCTGTTTTTGCACTGCCCTCGGCTTTCGGTCTTTGTCCCAGTTCATCAGTTCCACCAGGTCGTCGGCTTTTGTTATCATTGCCGCCATGTTGGTGCGTATCAGTTCGTTACATCCCGCGCTCCTGGTGTCATTCACCCGTCCGGGAAATGCAGCTACTTCCCTATGGTAGCCTGCCGCCAGTGTTGCGGTTATCAGCGCACCTCCTGTTGCATTGCTTTCCACCACCACGGTCACATCGCTCATACCTGCAACTATCCTGTTGCGCATCGGGAAGTTGGTCCTGTCGGGTATGGTGCCCGACGGGAACTCCGAGAGTAGTCCTCCGTTTTCTAGCATTTGTCCGGCAAGTGCCTTGTTGGAGTAGGGATATATAGTGTCAAGTCCGTGACCCAGTACTCCTATTGTGGGTATGCCCAGTTGCACACACTTTTTATGGGCAATGCTGTCTATACCCAGTGCCAGCCCGCTTACTACCAGTAGTCCTTCCAGCGATTGCAGCCCTTCTATCAGGTCTTCGCACAGTTTGTGCCCGTAGTCGGTATTCTTCCTTGTCCCCACAACGGCAACTATCTTTTTCGCTTCCAGGTCTGCAGTGCCCTTGTAAAACATAAGCAGCGGTGCGTCAGAGCATCCGGTGAGTCTTTGGGGGTAGGTGCCCGCAAGGCAAAGTACTTTTACGTCATACTTCACCAGAAACTCCATTTCCTTCTCGGCATAGGCAAAGACCTCGCTGTCTTTAAATGCTTTTGCTTTTACTTCGCCTATCCCGTCGGTGTTCTTCAGTTCCTTCAGTGGCACTTTAAATACATTGGTCGCGCTGCCGAATTTCTCTATCAGCATGCGGCCCATCTTGCCGCCTATGCCGTTTACGTAGCTGAGTGCTAATTGGTGGTATAGTTCTTCTTGGTCGTTCTCAGGGTGCGTATGCATGGTGTTTCCTGTTAGCGGGTAGTGCGTTGTCTTTTGTGATATTCTGATGTAGGTGTGGTGCTGCTATTATGCTATCTTTGAACCCGTAAATTTAAGAAAATGAAGAAATTCTCTTTGCTTATTTTGTTCCTGGCCGGCATCATTCCTGCAATGGCTCAGTCAAAATTTATAGGCAGTGATAAAAAGAAAAAAAAGAAAGTTGTCTCCAAAGAGATCGTCTCCGTAGGCATCCATCGCACATTATGTTTTGGGCAGTGCCCCGACTACAAGATCGAGATCAACAAGAATGGCACAGCAATTTACACAGCTATGCGCTTCACGCCCGATACCGGCATTTTTAAGAAAAATATCGGCAAGGCGCAAGCCAGAGAGATCATCGATATGTGCCGTAAGTACAGGATAGATACCTGCAGCGAAATGTACGAGAATCGCATTCCCGACCTTCCGGGGCTCAATTTCGTCATCAAATACTCAAAAGGAAAGAAGTCTATTTACAGCGCCGGTTTCGGCCCCGAATTCCTTACGGAGATCGCTACACGCATGGATGAGATCGGTATGAAAAAAGACAATACGTGGAAAAAGATCGGTATGCCTAAGATCGACTAACCGGTAGTAAAGTATAAAAGAAAGGGCCTGGATCGTATAGATACAGGCCCTTTACTTTTTTTCGAGTTCCGTTGTGGCTTAGAGGTGCAATTTCTCTTTCTTTGCCATCAGCTCATCTACAGTCTCTTTATACATTTCGTCAGGAATACAGCAGTCCACCGGACAAACAGCCGCACATTGCGGTTCGTCATGGAAACCCTGACACTCAGTACATTTATTTGCTGTGATATAGTACGTATCCACTGATATCGGTTTTTGGCGGGAAGCAGCATCGATCACTGTTCCGTCCATCAGGGTAAACGCACCATTAACTGACGTTCCGTCGGCAATTGCCCACTCAACGCCACCTTCGTAAATGGCATTATTAGGACATTCCGGTTCGCACGCACCGCAGTTGATACATTCATCGGTTATTTTGATCGCCATAATTTGGTCTTGTTTATTTAGATAATTTCGCACCAAAGTTACAACATCAAGTTGAATCGCCTAACGATATTTACCGCTTAAAGTATAGCATTATTATGAACAATGATATGACGCTCCAGGAGCGTATAGACCTTTTGGTTCGTCTGGGACAGTATATGCTCGCGAACGGAGAGGAGTGGCAGACGGCAAAAGAAAACGCGGTTTATGCCAATCCATGGTTCTCAGTAGAGCACGTGGAACTGGCTGTGGCAAACGTCATTCGCGAGTTTTTGGACGAAAAGCGGTTAACCGAGTGGGTAGCAGCCTACAAAATGCCTGCCGCCGTTCGTACCGTAGGCATCGTCATGGCGGGCAATATACCCATGGTGGGTTTCCACGATCTGCTGTGCGGGTTCATTGCAGGGCATTCCCTGGTTCTGAAACTCTCGTCAAAAGATGAGGTGCTCATGAAGCATATCATCAATTGGATGGTCGCTAACGATCCTCGTGTTGCCGGTCGCATCGTTATATCAGAAAGGCTGAACGGATGCGATGCCTACATAGCCACCGGTAGCAACAATACCGCACGTTACTTTGAGCAATACTTTAGTCGTTTCCCGCACATCATCCGTCGCAATCGTACCTCCGTTGCCGTACTCGATGGTTCTGAGACCGATGAAGAACTCCTCGACCTCGGTCGTGATGTGTATAGTTATTACGGCCTGGGTTGTCGCAATGTCACCCAGGTATGTGTGCCATCCGGGTACAACTTCGAGCGCCTGCTCAAGGTGTTGAGTCACTACGATACCTATGCCGATTTCAATAAGTACAAGAACAATTACGACTATCATCTGGCTATCTATCTACTTAACAGGGTGCCATACATGAGTAATGCGTCTCTGCTAATGGTAGAGAACACATTGCCTTTTTCGGCGGTAAGTGTATTACACTACCGCTTCTATGATGATCGCGAACAGTTGGCCGACGAACTTCGAGCCAGCACAGATGTTCAGGCAATAGTAGGGCACGGGTTCCTGCCGTTCGGTAATTCTCAGTGTCCCGCCCTTTCCGACTATGCCGATGGGGTAGACACCATGCAATTCCTTTGCAGTCTTTGATGCAGCTGATATAAAAGAGAGAGGGCAGTTTCATTCCGAAACTGCCCTCTCTTGTTATTGTATTCTGTAGCTATTTAAGTAGCGTTATGTTGCCCTGTTTTTGAATGATCTGTCCATCGCTCGTCACCGCTTCGGCTTCATAAACGTACACCCCTGCCGGCTGCGCCACACCGCCTATGGTGCCATCCCAGCCATTGGCAATATTGGTACTTTCAAACACCATACCGCCCCAGCGGTTGTATATCCTGAAGTACCTCAAACGGGCAATGCCGCGTAATATTACTTTTACTGTTCCGTTCATTGATCCCGGTGCAAACGCGTTTGGCACGGTGATCACAGAATTAGATACCACACGTATGCTTATGGAATCCTTGGTCATACAGCCATCTTCCGTCATACCTGTCAGAATGTATTTTGTGTTGATAGGCGGTGTTGCCACAGGGTTCACCAGTGCGGTGTCGTTCAGACCCACAGGTGGTGACCAAGCATGGAAGATACAGTTGGTTATCGGCGTTATCTGATGCGATTCACCGGGGAATATCACCGCCGAGTCTTCCAGATGTATCACCGCACCCGGATTGATTACAATGTCATAACTGATCGTGTCCTTACAACCATATTGGCTCGTGGCTATACCGCGGTAGCTGATGTTGTTGATCGGCTTTATAACCGGGTTCTCGAGTGTGGTGTCATTTACGTAGGTTGATGGTGACCAAACATAGGTCGTAATGCCGGGTTCTGACGAGAATGGAAACAGAACCACCGAGTCACCGGGACAAATGGCCGTGTCCGTTTTCATCAATGCGAAGTTGCCGTTGTACTTGAATACGATCATCGAATCCGATCCCGCACAGCCTGCCGGCGTGGTCACAGTAAGTACAATTTTGGTTGTGTCACCCGCAGTAAAGATAGCAGTGTTCGATGTTGAATCATCCAAGAAAGTACCCGGTGTCCAGTCATAAATATAGTTGGTGTACCATCCCGGCGTCACCGTCGGGGTTATTCGTATCGTGTCAAATTCACAGACCGATCGGTTTCCGCCCATCAACACTTTTGGGTTTGGTTGCACCTCAATACGCAGCGTGTCCGTGGTACGACAGCTTAGAAACACGCCGTCCGGTCTTTTGATGCGGCCTTCAAGCACATAAACGCCTGATGTGTCTGGGCTGATAGTAGTTGATGGGACATCTGATATTGGTACACCGGTTGTTGGGGTCCATTGGTAAGTAATGTCCGGTGAAGATGTTGCGCGAACCATCACAAATGCACCCTGACATATTGCAGTATCAGGGTTGAAAACCGTGAGTGTATCGTACACTATGGTCACATTCACGGTATCCGCGTCCACACAGGCGCTATCGGTCACTTCCAGCCAGTAGGTTCCGGTTGATGACACTACGAAAGTATCGGCGGTGGTCACACCATCACTCCAGCGGTAGGTGGGGCTGAAGTAGGTGTTAGATGACCTCAGTGTCACTGTTCCGCCTTTACAGAGGGTAGTATCGTTCATAAGTGTCACCGTAGTGAGTGGCGATACAGACACTATTGCAGTATCTGTTCCCAGAAAGTGCAGCGTAGTAGATCCAATGGTTACCGTACTGTCAGCTACAACCCAATAGGTTCCTGAAGTCGAAACACTTATTGAAGGTGTAGAAGCACCCGTGCTCCACGAATATGTTACCCCCGGAGTTGGCGTGGGATTGAGTACAACAGAAGATCCTGTACAAAGAATAGTATCACGCCCTATGTTGACCACGGGAACAATATGGCGAACCGTGATCGCTCTCTGCGCAGGGCACGACAACCAACGATTAATTGTGAGTGTACGGGTCGTGTCAGGCACTGGCGTCATTGGGAAGATGATCGAATTAGAAGAGGTGGAGTCGCCTGTATTCCACAGATAACCATAGGCAGTCTGGTAGGCCGCTGCGGCTGTAGGGATGTACCTCCTGTTCGGGTAAGTAACAGTATCCAATGGATAGGCTGAGAGCGGATGTGCACCCAGATAGAATACGTTCGGGGCTATAGATGTGTCATTACCCAAAGTGAAATTGATAAATGGGTTGAAGTCGCGGATCAGGATCATTTCTGTGTTGGATACCTGCCTGTCGTATAACGCAACGTCATCTATTTTTCCGGTGAAATAGTTGGCCAGGCCTGTGAAATTACAGCCCAGCTGGAAGAAAGTTGTAGGAGGATTATAGCCCGGAGTAACTGGTGGGATATAGGTATCTGCAAGTACTCCGTCAATGTACAGTAGGTAGCTGTTTCCGTTCCTTCTCATAAGCAGGTGGTGCCATTGATTCAGCGTCACCGCTGCGCCCACCGACTGTGAAATGCCACCAAATAACATCGAAACTACGTTCCCCGGCCCTCCTCCGAACATACCGTTGTTCATCACCAATCCCAGACCGTTTGCGGTTGGATTACCGTTATAAAGTATGATCGAGTTCTGAGCAACAGTTGGATATATATGGCACGAGTAGGTAAAGTCAGCAATACCGAAAGCCGGAATGGTGAACGTAGTAGTGTAGTGCATTTCGCTGGCAATACCATCGAAATTGTACGCCTGATTAGGGCGACCATAGCGATCTGTTGTAGAGCTGACACCCGACGAAAGTAGGTCGAAACCGCCCAGTGTGCGGTCCATGACATCGGTAGAACTACAGAATGGGTACCATGCAACAAGGTTCATTGTCGGAAGTTGGTGCATAGGCTGCGCCATACTTGCGGTCAATGAAAATAGGGACACCAAAACAAGTAATATTCTTCTCATAATATGCACTGCGTACGACTAAAACAAAAAATACTATACAAATATATCAAAACTAACTAAACGCCTTCTTTTTATTTTAATTCACTGAATGTTTAGCTGATAAGTATTTAAAAAATGCGAATTGAATGTCTTTTAGTTTCTCATGAAAGACGTTGTTTTGTACCGTTTCGTTGGAAAGAAGCAGAATTTTTACCCCCAGAATGGTCTTTCAGTCGCTTCTTTAAATTCACGCCACATATCGGCAACTACCTGCCCGGCCGGTAGAATGTCGTGTATGGTGCTGCTTACCTGGCCTATTTCCAGTTCTCCCTCGGTCATGTCTCCTTCAAACATGCCCAGTTTGGCCCGTCCTCTACCCAGCAGAGCGGCCAGCTCTTCGTTACCGGCACCCGTATTTTCCGCAGCCTCCACCTCTTTATAGAATTTATTTTTAATAAGTCTTACCGGAGTCAGCTTTTTCAGCGCAAGTACTGTGTCACCTTCGCCGGCAGCTACAATCGCGTTTTTGAACGATTCATGGCTCGACGCTTCATGTGTACACACAAATCGGCTTCCAACCTGCACACCTTCAGCACCCAATGCCATGGTGGCAAACATGGCCCGTCCCGATCCGATACCCCCCGCGGCTATCAGCGGAATATCGATCGCCTTGCGTACTGCCGGTATCAGACATAGGGTAGTGGTCTCCTCGCGGCCATTGTGGCCACCCGCTTCAAACCCTTCCGCTACCACTGCATCCACACCCGCTTCCTGACATTTTACGGCAAACTTCGCGCTCGACACAACGTGCACTACGGTGATGCCATGATCTTTCAGTTTGGCCGTCCACGTCTTCGGGTTGCCTGCCGATGTAAATACTATCGGGACTTTCTCTTCTATTATGGTCGCTACATGTTCCTCTATAGATGGGTATAACAAGGGCAGGTTCACTGCAAACGGCCTGCTTGTCGCTTGTTTGCATTTGCGAACATGCTCCTTCAACACATCAGGATACATGCTTCCAGCGCCTATGATACCCAAACCGCCGGCATTACTCACCGCCGATGCAAGTTTCCAGCCCGCAGCCCATATCATGCCGCCCTGAATGATAGGGTATTGTATCCCCAGTAGTCTGGTAACCCTGTTGTCAAATCCGTTCTCCGAAAACTGTGCCATTTTCAAAAATTATATCGATACGTTATTGGGCGTTTTTCTTCCTGTATAGCAATGTGTTTGCATTGCCTTTCCTGAATATTTCTTTTGCCGTTTCCATAAGCGATGCGGCCGTCACTGCCGAGTACTTAACCCATTCGTCATTGATCAGCGCGGCATCTCCTATCAGCTCGTAAAATGCCAGATTGTTTGCCCGGTTCAGCAGGCTCATATCTTCAAAGGCTATCATAGACTCTATCTTGTTCTTCGATTTTGCCAATTCTTCCTCCGTCACTCCGCCTTGCAGCAGTCTGTTTATTTCGTTCTCTATTCCTTCGTTCGCTTCCTCTATTGTTTTCCCTTCGCGCACTTTGCCTTCTATCACCAGAAGTCCCGGATCCAGACTGCCGGTGTGGTAGCAGCTGATGCTGCTAAAGAGTTGCTCTTCTTTCACCAGTCGCTGGTACAATCGCGATGAATGACCACTGCCCATTATCTCGGTTATAAGGTCGGCCGCGTAATAAGACGGTGCCAAACGCCCTGCTATATGCCACGCTTTGTACACGGCATCCAGCGGCACATCTGCCGAAATTGTCTCAACGCGGTCTTCCTCCTGGCGTGGTTCTGCCGGCAGGTGCCTTTCATATCGATCTCCCGCCGGAATATCGCCAAACCATTTCTCTGCAAGGGTTTTTACCTGCTCAGTGGTTACGTTTCCGGCCACACACAACACCGCGTTTACAGGGCGGTAGTGTTTATAAAAAAACGCCTTTACGTCTTCCAGTTGAGCGGTCTCTATCTGTTCCAGATTCTCACCTATCGTTGGCCACCTGTAAGGGTGTGTGGTGTATGCCACCTTCCGTAATTGGTGCCATGCGTTGCCGTATGGTTTGTTCAGATAGTGTTCTTTAAATTCTTCGCACACCACCTTGCGCTGCACATCCAGACTCTTTTCAGAGAAAGCCAGCGACAACATTCTGTCGCTTTCCAGCCAGAACGCAGTTTCAATATTCTGCACCGGCAGTTGAATGTAGTAGTTGGTGATGTCATTGGTAGTGTAGGCGTTGTTCTCGCCACCGGCCATTTGCAACGGTTCATCATATTCAGGTATGTTCACGCTCCCGCCAAACATAAGGTGTTCGAAAAGGTGCGCGAATCCTGTCCTTGCTGTGTCTTCGTCGCGTGCGCCCACGTCATAAAGCAGGTTCACTGCCACCATGGGTGTGGCATCATCATGATGCACCAATACGCGAAGACCGTTTTCAAGTGAAAATCTTTCAAATTTTAACATGGGATGTCCCTTTTTGCAGGTGGCCAAAGTTAACGGAAATATCATGCCCATTTGCGGGGGTAGCTCCGTTGGTAACATATGTGCATAAAAAATGGCAGGCACCCCGTCAGCTGCCTGCCATTTTAATATTTACGTTGTTTAGGCGTTCTGCGGAGCCTTCACAAATTCCATAGCTTTCTCTACCATGTTTTTAGATCCTATGAAGATCGGTGTGCGCTGGTGCAGTTCAGTTGGCTGAATGTCAAGGATGTTCTCTTTGCCACTCACACCCATGCCACCTGCCGCTTCCATAATTAACGTCATAGGGTTGCACTCATATTGCAGGCGCAGCTTGCCTTTCGGCGAGCTCTTGTCGCCCGGATATATGAAAATTCCTCCCTTTATCAACGTGCGGTGCATGTCTGCAACCATCGATCCGATATAGCGCTGTGAATAAGGGCGACCTTCCTCTTTATTGTTCTCCATACAGAAAGACAGATAAGACATCATTCCCTCATCATATTTCACACTATTTCCCTGGTTGATCGAGTAGATCTTTCCTTTTTCCGGGCATTTCATGTTGGGGTGCGACAGGCAGAACTCACCGATAGAAGGTTCCAGTGTGAAGCCGTTTACACCAAGTTTTGTGGCATATACCATCATAGTGCTCGATCCGTATATGATGTAGCCTGCAGCAACCTGCTTATTACCTGGCTGCAGAAAATCTTCCAGCGTGCATGGAGTGCCTATCGGGCTAACCCTGCGGTATATAGCGAAGATCGTCCCGATCGATGCGTTCACGTCAATGTTAGACGAACCATCCAACGGGTCGAATAAAACAACATATTTTGCGTTCTGCGAATACGTGTCTTCGTATGAAAGGTGGTCATCATTTTCTTCTGATGCTATCCCCGCGCACTCCGTGCAGTTCTTCAGAATATTGATCAGTGTCTCATTCGCGAAAACGTCCAGTTTCATCTGCTCCTCACCCTGCACATTTGTTGCTCCGTGCTGCCCCAGAATATCCACCAGACCTGCTTTACGCACCTGATTGTTAATGATCTTGCCCGCCAGTCCCAGGTCGCGCAGAAGCGCTGAGAGATCTCCGGTGGCTTGTTTGAATTTTCTCGTCTCCTGGATGGTGAATTCATCCATCGTGATCAGATTATTCTGCGACATATGATAGTTGATTTTTGAATATTGGTCGCAAAAATACCATCTTGATAGTGAATGCTTATGTATTATTTATTGTGTAATTTATATTTTAGTTTCATTGAAAAAGTTATATGCGAATTGTGCGCATAATCAATTCGTTATGACTGAATTTCATGCCTGATAAATTTCGTTTTTTCAAATCACATCATTAACTTTGGATTATTAAAATAAAATAAGAATCTGTCTTATGCTCCGTAAAAAAATACCCATATTCTTTCTGCTGATATCTGCCGTAGTGGGTGGTGGTGTTGGTGTAGCTTTTACAAAGCTCACAGCAAAAGAAAAAGTAAATACGGAGAATGTGCCCCCTCCCGCTGTCAACGATGGTTGCGCCTATACCATATCCAGAATGAACGGGTATAAGAATATCCACCCTGTTTATATGGCCGAGCCGGCCTGCGAATCGAAAAATTACCTTTCACTCAAGGCTGGTATCATTGACTACATAGAAAGTATCAAGCCCACAGGTGAACTTGAATATGCATCTGTTTATGTCAAAGACCTCAATGGTAATGAATGGATGGACGTGAACCCCGAAAACACCTATCATCCCGGGTCCTTGTTTAAAGTCATCACGATGATCACATTCCTTAAGATGGCGGAAACCAATATGTCTATCCTCGATCAGGCAGTGAAATATGATCAGGTTTTGAATCCTCCTACACAAACCTTTAATTCAAAAGTCATTCAGCCCGGAAGTACATATAAAATAAAGGACCTCATCTATTACATGGTTGTCTATTCCGACAATCATGCCACTATGTTGCTGCATAAATACATGGATCCAAAGGTTTTTGAGAACGTGTTCACCGATCTTGGCCTTGCAAAACCAAATATCTATGAAAATACCTATCAGCTTTCCGTGAAGGACTATTCTAAGTTTGTAAGCGTGCTTTATGACGGGGCTTACCTCTCCGATCCTGCTTCTGATTTTGCTATTTCACTGCTTTGCGAAAGTGATTTCGCTTTAGGTCTTACAAAAGAGTTGCCAAAGGGAATAAAGATTGCACACAAATTTGGTGAGGCCGGTAAAGCCGGTAACCGCGAACTGCATGAAAGTGCTATCGTTTACCTCAATAACCGTCCGTACCTGGTTACCATCATGACCAAGGGACAGCAGTCCGAAAAACTCGCCGAGATAATGTCACGCATCTCCAAAATGGTGTACGACCATATGGCGTCAAATCCGGTCTAGTCCCGGCTCATCCGGCCCAAATAAAATGATTCCGACATAGGCTTGCCGCCCGGGTTTCCTGATATTGTCGCGATCACAGAATCGGTATTGATCCGCACATAGCTGATCACACTCGGGAAGTCGTGAGTAGGGTTCTCAAATATGAAACTGTCTGCAGTGCTTCGGGTCAGCTTGAACGGTACAGGTTGATTGTTGTTTTGTCCGCTTACGGTAGGGGAGTAAATAATTTCACCGTCTCTCAGCGTGAGTGCTATCCGCTCTGTTATCAGGGTGTCCTTTCCGTTGATGAGACCGCTTACTCCCGCCATCGAGTCTGCCGATGCCATGGTCCAGTTTTCAAAAAGCGTTCCTTCTTTTATGGTTTGCTGCCATTTCCCCGCAAGCCATTTCAGGTCGGCTATAGTTCGCGCAGGTGGCGCTGCCTGCACTGTCGATGTATCGGCTACGGGTTGCTCGTTGGGCGCTGAATTGTCGCAACTGCTGAGGCTGGTTACAGCCATAGCGAATACTAAAGACATTGATACGGATCTACAGTTAAGGATGTTCATCTTGTTTGATTTTTGGCAAAAATAAGGAGTCCGCCCATTTAAACCTGACGTTATAGACGTAGGTTTACGTGCTATTATAAAAGAAAATGCTGTGTACTTTTATGGTCGCCGGTTAGTTCTTAGATTTACAGGCTGATCTGTCTTTATGCTATACCGGTTTTTGCGAAATACTGTCGTTTTTTTCCTGCTGGTATCGGCGGCGGCGGTGGTGGTGGTGAACCGAAAGGTGATGCATGACACACGCGCTCAGATATATACCGACATCAACGCCATTCCCAGAAACAAGGTAGGCCTCTTGTTGGGTACAGCAAAGTATCAGGACAGGGGCAAGAATATTGTCAACTCTTACTATCAATATCGCATAGAAGCCGCTGTGGCATTGTATATGGCGGGTAAGATCGACTATATCATCGTAAGCGGCTACAACACTCGGTATTACAACGAACCCGCCATGATGATGCAGGACCTCATAGCCCGTGGTGTACCGGCCAAACATATAGTTATAGACAATGCCGGTTACCGCACCCTCGACAGCATACTGCGTTGCCGCGATGTCTTCGGGCAAAGCACTTTTACCATCATCTCCCAACAGTTTCACAACGAGCGCGCCATTTTTATCGCCAATCATAAGCGCCTGAATGTAGTGGCATTTAACGCCCTTGATGGCGACTCTTTCTGGGACGTGATGGTGCGCGAGAAGCTGGCGCGCGTCAAAATGGTCCTTGATCTGCTGTCTAACCGCCAGGCCACTTATTACGGCCCGGCTATTCCTATCGGCTAATTCCTGAGTGGGGCTCCTTTCTGAATTTTTGGTCATCGTGTATTGTGTTTGTTTTAATCTGTACTTTTGCCGCCCCAAAAACAACTAAACTGATATGAACAAACAGTTCATGAGCTTGCTGGCCGCTACCTCCCTATTGGCAGCATGTGGCTCTTCTGACTCCGGCAAAAGCGTTTCGAAGCCCGATCCGCTTGCGTCCCACATTGACAGCACGGTCAGCCCCGCTGACGATTTCTTCGCATTTGCCAACGGTGCCTGGATAAAGGCCAACCCTATACCCGGTGACGAGGTGACGTATGGAATAGGCGAGCTCGTTGACAAAGAGCTGCGTGAGCGCCTGCTCAAGATCAATGCCGACGCGATGGCAAAAAATGAGCGCACCGGTGCCGGTCAGCTGATCGGCGACTTCTGGTTCTCGGCTATGGATACCGTATCTATTGAAAAGAACGGGATCACGCCCTTGAAACCGGAACTGGATAAAATAGCCGCCATCAAAACACGTCCCGAAGTGATGGCGCAGGCTATGCGTATGCATGGCTACGGTAGTAGTGTCTTCTTCTCAGAAGGCGTTGCGCAAGATCCCAAGAACAGCGAGATGCAGGCCTACCACATGATGCAGGGAGGCCTCGGACTGCCTAACCGCGACTACTACTTCAGCACCACTCCGCGTACCGAGAAGATACTGGCGCTTTATCCTTCCTACATAGCTAAGATGTTTGTGCTGGCTGGTACCGACAGTGCCGCTGCTGCAAAGAAGGCCCGTGCGATTGTAGCACTGGAGACAACCCTTGCGAAAGCATCGCGGAAGCTGGAAGACCTGCGCGATCCCTATGCCAACTACAACAAGATAGCGATAGCCAAATTGAACACACTTACCCCCGGTATCGACTGGCCGACTAATCTCACCCAACTCGGTGTGAAGCATGTCGACAGCGTAATTGTTGGTCAGCCGGAGTTTTACAAAGCACTGGACAAAGCCCTTGCCACAACTGACCTTGAAACACTCAAGGATTACCTCACCTTCCATCTACTGTCAGACTATGCCGAGTCGCTCAGCAAGCCATTTGTTGATGCACACTTCGATTTCTACGCACGTGCCCTGCGTGGCGCGCAGCAGCAGAAGGAGCGCAGCCGCCGCATGCTGGAAGCTGAGCAAGGCGTAATTGGCGAAGCGCTGGGCCAGTTGTTCGTGAAGGAATACTTCAGCGACAAGGCAAAGGCCCGCTACCAGCAGATCGTAGAGAATGTGCGCCTTGCCTACAAAGCCCGCATGGAAAAGCTGGACTGGATGAGCGACAGTACGAAGAAGAAAGCGATCAACAAGCTGATGGCCATTACCAAGAAGGTTGGCTATCCCGACAAGTGGAAGGACTTCTCTTCACTGAAGATAGATCGTGGCCCGTTTGTGCTGAACATGATGCGTGCTGCTGAGTGGTGGAACCAATACAGCCTGAACAAGCTGGGTAAGCCCGTGGACCGCAATGAGTGGGACATGACCCCGCAAACATACAATGCGTACTACAATCCATCGAATAACGAAATAGTACTGCCTGCTGCCATGATGACCGTGCCGGGCTATACTGATGAAGAGCTGGATGACGCCCTTGTTTATGGTTACATGGCCGCGTCTACTGTGGGCCACGAGATCACACATGGCTTTGACGATGAAGGTCGCCAGTTTGATGAGAAAGGCAACCTGTGCATGTGGTGGGCCGCAGCAGATACTACTCAGTTCAACAAGCGCGCTGACGTGCTGGTGCAACAGTTCAACAAGATGGTACCAATTGATACCATACACATCAACGGTCGTGCTACGCTGGGCGAGAACCTTGCTGACCTGGGTGGTATCCTGATAGGTCTCGATGCCTTCAAACAGACAGAAGCATACAAGAAGGGCGAGAAGATAGCCGGTTACACACAGTTGCAGCGATTCTTCCTGGGATATGCGCTGGGCTGGATGATGGTGCAGCGCCCTGAAACGCTGGCCGATCGCCTGCTGACAGATGTGCACTCGCCTGCCAAGTACAGGGTAAATGGTCCGTTCCCCAACGTGCCTGAGTTCTACGAGGCATTCAACATAAAACCCGGCGACAAAATGTACCTCGCTGATAGCCTGAGGGTGCACCTTTGGTAATGCAACCGAATTTCACACAGGTCGCCGGGGCATTTGCTCCGGCGATCTGCTTTTACCCTTAAATTGCCCACTCAACACTGAAGTGAGATGTCAAAGAACTTCGAAAAGATGATGGAGGTGGTCAACTCCACTTTCGATACCCGATCAGATCCCGACCAGATCAGCGTATCGGCAGAAGAACGCGAGCGGCTGGAGGCGCTGCACCCGGCCACCCTTTCAGAACTGGCTGATGCCGATGGCCCGCTTGTGTGGATATTGGTAGTACCCACCACGCGACAGTTGGCAGACCTCTTTCAGCAGGGTACCATCTCTGAGCGAGGGTTGCTGATGCGCACACAGCCCGGCGATGCCTTCGATGTCATCTACCTGTGCTCGGCCAGTGTGCTGCCCGAAGTGAGGGGACAGGGGCTGGCCCGCAAGGTGTGCCTCGATGCCATTAATGCCATTCGTGCCGACCATAAGATAACCGCTCTCCTTTGCTGGCCTTTTAGCGAGGGTGGCAGGGCGCTGGCGCAGTCGTTGGCACAGGCTACAGGGCTGCCCCTACACGAACGCACCGACCATTTGCCCGGTTAGCTTCGTTACTTCACCCATTTTTGCCCGTTCGCTATGCTGAAAAAGGATAAATAATTACATTTGGCTAATACTCTCTTATAGATGGCTAAAAAGACAAATGCTCCCCTTCCCAATAAGCGCCCCGCGCAGGCTGCCCCGGTAGCAACCGCTGCCCCCGCAACCCCGCGCGAAACGGTGAAAGACTCACTTATACCCGCCTGGCTGTACGAATTCCGCAACCAGGCCATCATTGTGGCGCTGCTCGCCTTCGCATTCTACTGCAATACCTTTCAGCACGAGTATGCGCTGGACGATACCATAGTGATCGTGAAGAACGAATATGTACACGAGGGCTTTGCGGGCATACCCGACAT
Organism: Flavipsychrobacter sp.; assembly: GCA_016786565.1. Classification (GTDB taxonomy): domain Bacteria; phylum Bacteroidota; class Bacteroidia; order Chitinophagales; family Chitinophagaceae; genus Nemorincola. The sequence goes on along the minus strand of JAEUVY010000027.1, from coordinate 19,847 downwards.
CCTCACCAAGGATGCCTTCGACAGTTATTACCGTCAGTTCAACTCTTCCAACCAGCTTTCGGGTGGTCGTTACAGGCCGTTGTCCATCCTCACCTTTGCCATAGAGCAGCAATTCTTTGGCGCGGTGCCCAAGGATAAAGTGGACAGCGTGCTGGAGCGCGGCATGAGCTACGAGATGAAGTCGAAGGAGGAACAGCAGTTCCTCAGTAACATGCATACCCGCCACGTGCTCAATGTGCTTTGGTACATGGCGTGTGTGGTCACTTTCCTTTACTTCCTGCGCTACGTTGTCTTCCGCGACAATTACATAATGGCGCTTATTGCTGCAGTTATATTCACCGCACACCCCATACATACCGAGGTAGTTGCCAACGTGAAGAGCCGAGACGAGATCATGTCGCTGCTGTTGCTGTCGGCAACATTCATCAACGCTTTCCGACACCTGGAGACCGAGAACAAGAAGTACCTTTATTATGGTATGGTGTTCCTGTTTTTGGCATTCCTGGCTAAGGAATATGCCGTGTCCATGATCATACTGCTGCCGCTGGCGTTTTACATTTTCAACGGCTACGACTTGTCAAAGAGCATCAAGACGGCACTACCTTACTTTGTGGTGATAGGCGTGTACCTGGCCATGCGCAAGGCCATTGTGGCACCTATGAATGCGGCATCCGACAACGACATATTGAATAACCCTTATGCCAATGCCGATGATACCCAGAAGCTGGCCACCAAAATATCAACCAGCCTCAACTACATAAAGCTGCTGTTGTGGCCGCACCCGCTCAGTTCCGACTATTCTTACAATACCATTCCTTATAAGAACTTCAGTCACTGGTCGGTGTGGGTATCGCTGCTGGTGCACGGCGCGCTGTTCCGCTATATGTTCTATTACTTCAAGCGGCGCAGTGTTATGTGTTTTGCTATCGCGTTCTACCTGCTGAATCTGTTGCTGGTATGTAACATCATTTTCAACATTGGTGGCACCATGGGCGAACGTCTTATCTTCCATTCATCGGTTGGTTTCTCTATAGCCGCTGCATGGTTCCTGTACAAGGGCATGGAGAAGATACAACCCGCCGCTACCGGCCGTATGGCCCTGGCTGCGGTGATGGTGGTGATAGTGGGCCTCTATGGTTTTAAGACCATAGAGCGTAACGCCGACTGGAAGAACGACGAGATCCTGTTTGCACACGATATTGAGAATGCTCCCAACAGCGTGCTGGTAAATGCCAACGTGGCATCGTCGTACGTGAACAAGTCGGAGGCGGAACCCGATACTACCAAAAAATACCAGTTGCTGCGTACCGGTATCCGCTACTACAACAAAGCCCTTGAGGTGCACCCGACGTTCGTATCGGGGTATATGAACCGGGGCGTTGCCTACCTGAAACTGAATATGCCCGACAGTGCCAAGGCCAACTATGATATGGCCAAGACGCTGTACCCCAATTACCCCAAGCTGTATGAGGTGTATTACAACCTGGGTGTGTGCTTCTACCTTGTGGGCCGTGTGCAGGAGGCAGTGAACATCTGGCAGATGGTGCTGAAGATGGAGCCTCGCTACATATTGGCACAGCAGAGCATCAACACAGCCATACAGGCAGTTAATGCCGCGCAGATGCAGGCAGCGCAACAAGCAGCTCAGCCACAAGGCGCCGCACCACCACCTCCCAACCAACAACCCAAGTAGTCAATCTCTTTCCATTTGTCCCGCACTTTAACCGGTGCGGGATTTTTTTGCGCAGATTTTTATTTCTGCGCACTTTTAAACTAACTGATTGATATTCAATAAGCATGTGGGAAGTTTTACTTCCTACTGCTTCTCAAAACTGCGCAAAAACTTCTCACTTCTGCGCACCTGCCTGCCGGCAGGCAGGCTTCTTTTCACGGTGAGAAGTAATGGAAAATAATTATTTGTGTACTTGCCGTCCATTTTTTTGCAACTTCATTTCAAGGTACAACCGTACATGAAAACCGGCAAAAGAAAGTTTTATGGTAGTGCGTTTTTGGGGGTATGACAGAAAATTGTTGCGGATGATAGAAAACTAATTGGTGGTGGAGGAGATAAGCGGTACAATATTTGCGGTATATTTGAAATATATTTTATGAGGTATTTCATCTCCATCATGCTGTGTTGTGTGTTGCCGTTTTGCGGCAGAACGCAGATAATCACCACCATTGCCGGTAACGGTGGTGGAATTGTTGATACCGGCGATGGTGGACCGGCGACAAATGCTGTAACATTTCTACCGGTCGGGTTGTGTTTCGATAAATCAGGCAATTTATACATTGCTGAGGGCATGGGTGGTCGAAAAGTAAGAAAAATCACCCCTGCAGGTATCATCAGTACGGTTGCCGGAACCGGATCTCCGGGTAGTTCCGGCGACGGAGGACCGGCAACTAACGCAAAATTTCGACAAATTAACAGCCTCTGTACTGATAATTTTGGAAACATCTTTGTCGCTGATCAAGACGAATGCCGTATTCGTAAGATAGATGCTACAACAGGTATTATAACCACAGTGGCAGGAACTGGTGTAGGAGGGTATTCAGGGGACGGAGGGCCAGCAACTAATGCGCAGGTATATGGGCCAACGGATGTTTGTATCGACAAGTACGGGAACCTATTTATTGCTGACATGAATAATGTCCGTGTACGAAAAGTGGCAACCAACGGTATCATTACAACTGTTGTGGGAAACGGATCGAATTCACCGGCCTATTACGGCGGAGATGGCGGACGGGCTGACACCACCGCAATACATGCTCCCACAGGATTGTGTTTTGATGACACCGGGAACTTATACATCTCGGATGCACGCTCTCGCATAATGAAGGTGGACACATTCGGGATCATACGCACTTTTGCAGGAAATGGTGTAATAGCAAGCGCTGGAGACGGTATTCCAGCCACTGCGGCAAGTGTAATCGCAGTTAAAATATGTATGGACCGGGAAAACAACATGTATTTATCGGAGTGGACGGGAGGCCATAAAGTCCGCAAGATTAGCACAGACGGCATCATAACCAAGGTTGGCGGGGTAGGCACCGGCGGGTATAGCGGAGACGGAGGCCCGGCAACATCAGCTCACCTCAATGCTCCTATTGGTGTAGTCACCGATACCTGCGGCAATTTATATATAGCAGATTCGTGGAACAACCGTGTTAGAAAAGTGTTCTTTTATCCGGAGTGCCCCGATACCACCGGTGGCGGGGACGATACTGTGGCGCTTACAGGTGAAGTAGAAAAAACTAATGACGTTTTGATTTTTCCTAATCCTGCAGTGGATGCTTTTACTATTAAATCGGCTACCAAACTTACCTATTCGCTTACCGGTATCACGGGGCAGATTATCATGAACGGCAATATCACAAATGGCACACAATCAATACCTGTGGGCCATCTTCCGTCAGGCGTGTATTTCATCACCACAACCTCACCACAGGGCATCCGTAGCGTAAAAAGAGTAGTGAAAGAGTAGCCGGTGCAAGGGTGCTCGCCATGACAGTTGGCATGCGACGCGGGGCAGCGTTTTACTAATCTTAGATAAATCCCGGAATCGACTGTCTATGTGCATAAAATCATAACTTTATAGTAGAATTCAAATAAAAATGGCTGCAACATCTTTAAGCAATATTCAGCAGGAGTTACTAAAGCTATATTCGTCAGATATAGCAGAGGCAGATCTGTTGAACATAAAAAGGTATCTCGCGAAGTACTTTGCTGCTAAAGCGATAAACGAGGCTGATGCCCGTTGGGATGAAAAGGGCTATAGTAACGATACGATGGATAGTTGGCTAAATGAGGATATGACATCGGATGATAAAAGCGATCATTGATACGAATGTTCTCGTCTCGGCGTTGTCTTCAAGGTCGATCTATCACTGGCTGATACAAGATCTGCTTGATGAAAAATATGAGCTTTTTGTTACTGATGAAATAATGCTGGAATATGAGGAAGTGCTTACGCTGAAGTACTCGGCTTCGGTTGCGGGTAATTTTCTGATAGCTTTAAAGGAACTTCCGAATGTACATTTTGTTCATGTCTATTTCCGTTGGAATCTGATCGGCGATGAGGATGACAATAAGTTTGTTGATTGTTATGTAGCAGCCGGGGCACATTGCTTGGTAACCCACGATGCGCATTTCGGAGTGTTGAAGTCGCTAACCTTTCCAAAGATAAATGTGCTGAAAATTGACGGCTTTCAAAAGGCTGTCTTAGAATAAACGTTCGTCTTGACGAAGCGAGTCCTTCGACCAGAATGAGGTGGATATGAAATCTACCATACCCCGTTTTCTGTAGCATCATAGATTTTTCTTTAAAACCGTTTGTTGGCTGTTGATACCTTTACCGTGCAACAAGGCGTAATTGGGTGTTGCGGGTGTGATAAGTACGGCAGTGTGCACGTGGGAGTTTTTCGGGAGATTTTGCACAGGCGGGAGTTTTGTAAGTGATTGATGATGAACCGAAAAATGTCAAATATGCCTGCCGGAACGTTTTTTTGAAACGGGAGTTTTTAGGAGAAACGGTGAGACAGCTATGCGCCTCGCGGCGGTAGTAGATTATTAAGCAGGGAATATTACTTTTATAGCACCATGAATGAAGGAATTTTCAGGAAGAAGTCGCTGAAGCAGATAAAGAAAGAGGTGGCAGAGGGGCATAGCGATGCCCATGCCACCGGCATGCACAAGGTGCTGGGCGTGCGCGATCTCACTTTTATGGGCATTGCTGCCATAGTGGGGGCGGGTATCTTCTCTACCATCGGCAAAGCCAGTTTTGATGGCGGGCCGGGTATTATTTTGTTGTTCTTGTTTGTGTCGGTGGCTTGTGGTTTTTCGGCCATCTGTTATGCCGAGTTTGCCAGCATGGTGCCGGTGTCGGGTAGCGCCTATACCTATTCTTATGTGGCGTTTGGCGAGGTGATAGCCTGGATAATAGGGTGGGACCTGCTGATGGAATATGCCATTGGCAATATTGCCGTGGCCATATCGTGGAGCAGTTATTTTACGTCTCTGGTCAATAGTATACGCATAGGCAGTGTGCAGTTACACATACCCGAATACCTTGCCACTGACTACTGGACAGCCCGTGATGGGCTGAGTGAGGCCGCAAAACTGGCGTGGCAGAACGCGCCCATCGTGGCGGGCGTGAGGTTCATCTGCAATATTCCCGCTTTCATTATCACAGGCATCATCACCTGGATCATCTACATAGGCATTAAAGAATCGCAGCGCACCACCAATATCATGGTGATACTGAAGATCGCTATCATCATTCTGGTGATGGTGGCAGGCGCGTTTTATGTGAATACCAGCAACTGGACGCCCTTTCTGCCCAATGGCATAGGCGGGGTGCTGGCGGGCACATCGGCGGTGTTCTTCTCCTACATCGGTTTTGATGCGATATCTACCACTGCTGAGGAGTGCAAAGACCCGCAGCGCGATCTGCCCAAGGCCATGTTCTACTCGCTCATCATCTGCACGATCATCTATGTGCTGGTGGCGCTGGTGCTTACAGGCATGACCAGCTATACCAACCTTAATGTGGGTGACCCGCTGGCCTACGTGTTCAGCGCTATGAACAGCAAGTGGGCCAACTGGATAGCCGGTGTTATATCCATAAGCGCCGTGATAGCCACTGCCAGTGTGTTGCTGGTGTTTCAGCTGGGGCAGCCACGTATATGGATGAGCATGAGTCGCGACGGCTTGCTGCCGCCGGTATTTGCCAAGGTGCACCCTAAGTATAAAACGCCTTCGTTCTCTACCATTCTCACAGGGCTGGTAGTGGGCATCCCTGCTCTGTTCATGAACCTGACGGTGGTGGTGGACCTGACGAGTGTGGGTACTTTGTTTGCCTTTGTTCTGGTGTGTGGTGGTATCATTCGCCTGCAGCATGACCCGCACAGGCTGGAAAGCAAATTCAAGACGCCCTATGTAAACGCCAAATGGATAGTGCCCGGCATGCTGGTGCTGGCGCTGGTGTTGTTGCAGGTATACTATCCGGGAGGAGTGGCCGGCGCCTTTGCCATCAGCAATCCATCGGGCGATGTGACCTGGGAGGCCATCAGCAGCAGGGTGCCGTTCTGGGCATTTGGTATTGTGTTTGTAGTGACGGCCGTGCTGTCGTTCCTGCGCAACTATTCACTGATACCGGTACTCGGTTTCCTGAGCTGTGCTTACCTGCTGTGTGAGTCGGGCGTATCTAATTGGGAGCGATTCCTGGTTTGGTTGGTGTTAGGGTTGTTGGTTTACTTCCTGTATGGAAGGAAAAACAGCCGTTTACTGAAGCAACAAGAGGGCAGTCGTGCAGCATAGTATTGTAAACGGAAATTGTAACTTTAGTCTGATAAGACGACCGGAAATAGACACATGGTAACGTTCATTGCTCCATCATTCAAAGAAGATTTCGATCCGCATGTGTTCATCGGGTCGCTACTTTGCCAGCGCAACAAAAACTGGAAGGCGATCATTTACAACAATGGCCCGAACCCATGGCTGAAGCACTTTGTGGAAGAAACACAGGAGCCCAAGCACCGATATGAGCTGTGGCTGAAGTCGCTGATAGAGCGGTTTAAGGATGACAGGATCATTTACAGGGAATCTCCTCAGAACACGGGTGCCTGGGGCTGCTACAACCGCATAGACGCGCTGATGAATATGGTGGACACTGAGTATGTGGTTCAGACATCGATACAGGACTACTGGCTACCGAACGCTGTGGATGCCATAGCTGCCAACCGGGGTGCGGACTTCATTTACTGGAACTCCATTCACCACCATCTGAACTACAAAGAGTTGCACGCGATCCCCAAGGTGAGTTATATTGACTGGGGCAACTTTGCAGTGAAGACCGAGATAGCCAGGAAGGTAGGCATCAATCATCCTGAGGCTTTTACTGCAGACGGTTTCTTTGTGCGCGACTGTATTGCGTCGGGGCTAATAGTGAAACCGGTGAAGCTGGAACAGGTGCTCACTATTCACAACTAAACAAAGCACAAAAAAGAAGCGCGCACCAGTGGCACGCGCTTTATATTGTTGGTTGAAAGAACGGTTTTACTTGCCGTCTTTCTTTTCCTTCGCTTTTTTCTCAAGCATGTCTATCAGACCGGCGATATTGTTGTGATCGAGGCGCTTACCGCGGATGATCTTCTTTTCATCAAGGAGGTAGATAGTAGGCGTGCTGTACACGTCATACTTGCTGTGGTAGTCACTGGTGTGGTCGCTGTCCCAGGTGTTGAGCCATTCGCCCATGTTGTACTTCTTGATGAAGTCGGTGATGGACTTCTGGTCACCTTCTGTAGCAACTGTCATCATCTTCACGCCTTTGTCTTTCAGTACTGCTTTGTAAAGGCTATCGATGGACGGCATTTCGTGCTGGCAGTGACCACAAGTAGGAGAGTAGAAAATAACGCAAGTGTACTTGCCTTTGATGGCGTGAACACTTTCCATCTTCTGCGTTACTACATTCGGCATCTTCAGTTCCGGTGCAATGTTGCCGATCACATTCGGTGCTATTTTTTGTGCGCGGTCGATGTACTTGCTCAGTTCATCGCTCTTCAGCCAGAAGGCATCACCCTTCATGTAGTAGTTCTCTACGAGGTATACGAATACTTCGTCCATGCCCATCACCTTGCTGTTCTCTACGTAGCGTGTGATCCACCACAGTGTATAGTGGAACATGTCTTTTGTGCCTTTACACTTCTTAAGAAGAACGTCTGCTTCCTTCTCTACACTGTCGGTCCATGGGAGCACCAGTTTGGAGAAGTACTCTTCGAGGCGCGCATCGTAGATAGGTGTGTAGATGAGGCGGTCGTCGCGGAAGTCGAAACCATCCCAAAAGTGTGATTTGTAGTATCGGTAGTTGAAGGTAGAGTCTTTTGTTTTGCCGTCTTCAAGGAAGTGATCGCCTTCAGGTATTTGAGGGGTTTCAATTGCATTGAAGATGGTAGCAAGCAGCGTGCCGGGGTAGTTCTTTACATAGTCGCGGCGATACTTGTTCAGTTCTTTGGAAGCTGCTACCGCCTTTTTGCGCACTGCAGCAGTGTCTGAAGTGGTCTTCGCTTTTTCAAGTTCTTTTTTAAGTTTTTCTTCGTTTCCGCTGTAGTCTTTCAGGTACTTCACGTAGTCGGAGAAGCGAGTATTCTCGGGCGAGTTCTTGAATTGAATGCCATCAGGTATCTCGTCTTTCGGAGCAATGATAGTGATATCGTCGCCCTTGTTCAGCAGCACTTCGAAGTTGGTCTGCAGGTCGGACAGATAGAGGATGTAGATACCACCCGTAAACTCGGCACTGGTGCTATGGAACACAGCAGTACCATTCTTATCGAAACGCGATGAGTCGGTTTTGAAGATGGTGGGCCTGTTCTTACCATAGTAGTGCGCCAGAAACACCATCGAGTCTTTTACTCCCGGCATTTTGAGCACGATGTGGTAGCCGTCTTTGGCAAAAAGTGTAGATGATACCGTTGTCAGTAGCAGCGTGGTGGCAAGTAGTAGTCGCTTCATAAGTCGTTTAGATTTGTCAGTTGCCGGGATGGTTCCCAGATAGCTAATGGATCTGTTTTTAGTGAACCAAAAATAAACTATATAATCAATGATAGGCTGAAAAATGGGTGTTGGTACAGAAAATTCACAAAGTTTTAGAAAATAGCTAATGTGAATGGGGTGTAAACAGACATGGGAGGCTTTTGCCTCCCATGTCACAAAAAAGGAATTGCAAGTAATATTATGCGTCCATGCGGCGCAGCTGGTAGAAGAGTTGGTTCATGCCTCCTTTCATACGCGCTCGCAGGAAGTTGATATTGTCTTTTGTAAAGAGGTACCTGAATTTGAGGTACATCTCGGCATTATTCAAGGAAGTTATGATACGATACCACTTCCATATATGATGTTTGCTCTTTATGCGGAAACGTGCGCCTACACCCATTGTCTGCACACCCCATGGTGTATCGAAAGCAAAATGAAGCGGTTGCGAATATACAACCAGGTCGAAGTCGGTGCCGTTAGCAAGTTCTTTTACCTCGCCGGTGTGTAATGACAAAGCAACAGTTATGTTGAGATCGGGTATCTGAATGTTGACCTCGCCGAGTTTTTTCATGATCCAGCCCGGGAACTTCGTCCTGAGCTGCTCGGAGCGTTTTTTTACGGCTTCGCGTATCTTATCAAGCGATACAACAGGAGGTGTATCGATGATCTTCTCGCCATGGGCATAAAGGTCGTCGTAGCGAGCCATAGAGGCTGCATTGTCGTGCGCCTGGGGATGATCGGTATCGAGCGTCTCATTGGCATAAAGGACAATCATGCCGAGATTCTCTTTTTTAAACACCTCATAGACCTTGGTGGGTGTGTTGCCAAAGTCGTTCATATACTTGTTGTCCTCGGTGCAGAAATAGAGATTGCTGGCGAAAGGAATAGAATAGCGCGCACCCACGTCGCGGTGGTTGTCAATCATGTTCTGAATGATGGTGCGTGCAGTCTGCGGCAGGTGATTCTCGTAGTCATAGAAGCCATTATAACCGGCCATGGAGAACTGATTCAATACAATGTCAATTTTGCCAAGGTCCTTTACAAAGTTTTTGCAGTCAATGGTATTGGCTTCGCAATCGTTAAGGTTCAGGATGGTAGTGCCCTCATTCATCACAGCTAGTGAAGAGTCCATCTGGCCGATCTGAGAACAATAAACTTTGGTCTTTGGTGTGATGTCGTAGATCTTGCGGTTGTCGAGCAGCGTTATGTTTTTGAACCCCAATTTACGGAATGCATTGGGCATCTTATCGGTGTTGTTTTTCTGGAATAACAACGTGACACGGTCTTTGAAGGACTGTGGAAAAGACTTGAGTGTGGCTATGTGGAAGTGATCGGGGTGTTCGTGAGAGATCCAGAGGAAATCAATGTCGTCCAGCATTGAGTTATCCCATACCGGCGCGGGTAAAAGTTTCCAGGCATCGTTGAAAGCTGTTCCCATGTACCAGGGGTCGGTGAGAATGGTGCAATCTGACGTTTTAACCCTGATCGATGCCTGAGAAATAAAAGTGATTTTCATTTTGTGGTATTTTCAGATCGTTTTAAAAGCGGTGATAGTATGAATTAATAAAATCAAAAGTAAGACAATAGGGATAATATGCATAGCGCTATTAGTCAGACGGGTACACCCGGCTCTTCAGACCTTCGCGCGGCCAGTGCAAACATATAACCGCACATAGCTTTTTAAAATGATTTAAATCAGTTTTTTATGCTTGTATGGGGGCTGTAATATTCCCTGGTAAGGGTGGATGGCGGATGTGGCAGCATGCAGCAACACTTTGTTACATTTGCTTACACTTGAACTGTACGACATGCTACGCACCGATTTTCTGATCATAGGGTCCGGTATTGCCGGGCTCACTTTTGCTGTTAAAACAGCGAGGCGTTTTCCCGAAAAAAGTATCACCATTATTACCAAGGCAAATACGGATGAAACAAACACCAAGTATGCTCAGGGTGGTATCGCTGTGGTGAATGATCTGGAGAAGGACAGTTTCAACAAGCATATAGAAGATACCCTTGTTGCGGGAGACGGGCTTTGCAACAAGCATGTTGTAGACATAGTGGTAAAGGAGGGTCCACAGCGAGTGAATGAGATAATAGAATGGGGTGCCAGGTTTGACAAGAGCACTACCGGCGACTACATGCGTGGCAAGGAAGGCGGACATTCTGAGAACAGGATATTACATCACAAAGACATAACCGGTTTTGAGATTGAACGGGCTCTGGTGGAGGAATGCAGGCAATACCCCAACATACAGATACATAATCACTGGTTTGTTATAGACATTATCACACAACATCACCTGGGATATCTTGTTACGAAATCTACGCCTGATATCACTTGTTATGGCGTGTATGCGCTGAATCTGCAGCAGAACAGGATTGAGAAGATACTGGCGGGTTTTACGTTGATGGCATCGGGTGGTGTAGGGCAGGTTTACAGGACAACCACCAATCCGCGTATAGCGACGGGTGACGGCATAGCAATGGTGTACAGGGCGAAGGGACGGATAGAGAATATGGAGTTCATTCAGTTTCACCCTACGGCATTGTATGAGCCGGGTGTTAGTCCTTCCTTCCTCATCACCGAGGCTGTGCGGGGCGATGGCGGCATATTGCGCAATAAGGAGGGCGTTGCTTTCATGCCGCATTATGATAGCCGTGCAGATCTGGCACCGCGTGATGTGGTGGCTCGTGCGATAGACAGCGAAATGAAGCGCACAGGTACAGAGTACGTGTACCTCGACTGCAGGCATATGGATGCTGAGAAATTTAAAGCACATTTCCCCAACATACATGCCAAATGTCTGGGCATCGGAATTGATGTGGCACACCAGATGATACCTGTGGCACCCGCGGCACACTATTGCTGTGGTGGCATTAAGACCGATGAGTACGGAAGGTCCTCAATCCGGAATCTGTATGCCTGTGGTGAGTGCGCGAGCACCGGTCTGCATGGGGCCAATAGGCTTGCGTCAAATTCTCTTCTTGAAGCATTGGTATTCGCGCATCGTTGTGCTGAAGACATGGCACTCAGAGTGGATGAGGTGTCATTCAATGAACAGGTGCCCGATTGGAATGCATCGGGCACAAATGAGCCAAAGGAGATGATCCTGATAACGCAAAGCCTGAAAGAGGTGCAGCTGATAATGAGTGACTATGTGGGAATTGTGCGGAACGATGTGCGCCTGCAACGCGCCATGAACAGGATAGACCTGCTGCATAATGAAACTGAGGAACTATATAGGTCAGCTACACTTTCACCGCAGTTATGCGAACTGCGCAACCTTATTACGATAGGATACCTTATCATAAAAGGTGCGCAGTTCAGAAAAGAGAGCAGGGGATTGCATTTTAATACCGACTACCCCGAGAAGAGTGCTTTGTTGCAGCAGGTGGTGCTGTAGCTATTTATCAGATCGCACTGGCGATTACGACGATCAACATTGCATAAATAAAGATAGTTACAACTCCCAGTATGAGGCCGGCAAGAGACAAGCCCTGATTTTTTTTACCGCGGCCTAAGCCAAGAGCGCCAAAGATGATGGCAGGAATTGACCCGATGCCGAACGTGAATATGCCGAGTATGCCGCAAACGAGCGATACAATCCCTTCCCAGCCGGATGTGTCTTTCGCTTGTCGTTTTTCTCTTTCTTCATAGGAACGGAGAAAGGTTGACCTAACGGTTTCGGCGGGTGAGCTTACCGTTTCAACCGAAAGTGGTGTTGAAGCAATGGTTGCTTCGTCAACAATGTTTGTTTTGCGAATAATGTGCCCGGCATAGGTGTCGGCATTTGAACAGCCTACGAGCAGCAATAAGAACAGTAAGAGTTTTTTGGGTGTCATATCTATAAAGTGTGTGTTGAAAATTATCAAATGATCCAGCTAAATAATGCAACAGCCAGGGCTATGGCGAGCAGCAATAGGACTGTGACGATGATGCCCAATACGAATCCGGCAACGGCCATGCCACGGTGTTTTTTATTGCGTCCCATTCCCATTGCACCGAAAATGATAGCAAGTATTGCGGGGAACCCAAGGAACAGGCCCAACACACCGCACACAAGCGCCACTATCCCTTCCCATCCGCTGCTACTACCGGGGCGTTGCAACAGGCTTTTATGTTCGGTCTTGTAATCGCGAAGTGTGTTTACAAGGCCATTAGATTTTATGAGTTGCATTGTTTCGTGAACAGCAGCGGTAGTAGACGAGTCGGCTACCTGGACATTGCGTTTCATTATGAAGCCGGCGTGTACCTGAGTGAAGCAAGAGAATGACAGGATAACGATGAGCGTGGTGAGGATGCGATATTTCATTTTGATGGTTTTTGATGCTAAATGTAAAGTATAATTTTGATGTGACGAAAATGTTGCTGTGTTATGGCATCATCTGCAATAATTGTTCCAAAAAAGGAGCACACCGGTGATGGTGTGCTCCTGAACGGTGTTTTTGTGTGTTTTATTTTACAATCACCAGTTTTTGCGTGCTGAGATCGCCGTTAGCTTTAACTGAAACGAAATAAACGCCGGCAGACAAGCCGTTGATGTCAGTGCCGATGTTCTGTGCGCCGGCCTGTAATTCAACAGTGCGCGTCAGCAAAGTTTTACCGGTCATGTCGGTGAGCTGCATTTCAGCGGTTGCGGTTTTGTCGGAACTGATGGCAATATAGAATATTGTATTAGCCGGGTTTGGATAAACAGTGAAGCCGGCAGTTTTTCCTGAAGGATTATTGTTGGTAACTACAACCGGGCCTGTGGTGCCTATTGTGTTGATCGTGGTGTTTGTTACGATCGGCTCGTTGTAGTCAAAGTAGATCGATGCTCTGTTCTTAAACTGTGTTCCGATGGCAAGTCCGGGTTTTGTTTTTATTGAGTATGTGAACATGCCATTGCTGCGGTAGTCGTCGAACATCTGCGGTGGCAGATTGATGTTGTCGAAGCTGAACTTAGCAACTTTTACAGTACCGCTTTGTGACAATGATACCCTGCAAGGTGCCGATTCGTATATCGGGTGCAGAGATGTCCATTCAAGGTCGCTATCGAGTGTGTCGATAACAACAATGTTCTGTGCATACCAGCTGCCTGTGTTTTGGAAGTGTACTGTGTATTCAAGTACAGTGTCATTCACAGAGATGATACCGTTTGCACCCGTGCCGCGCGGTGTTACTTCTTTAAAGTTGGGATCGTAAGAAGCAACGACTGTGCTGTAGTGTTGGCACACATTGTTTGCAGGTGTATTGTCTGTAAGCCAGGTGCCGGCAACAGTGTCATGAGCCGTGGTGTCGCGCCACACAACGCTGGTTCCGACAGGAATATTCGTTGGCACGCTGTAGGTACTTACAATAGTTTTTGATTGTCCCGGAGCAAGCACGTCAGGTATCTGCGCGTTGTAGAAATTCGAACCACCTGTAAACAATCCTGAAGGAACGAAAGAAGGAGTCAGGAGTTGACCGTCGGTCTTTACAGAACCGTAGGTTGAGTCTTCGGTCACAGAGCCTTCGTTCACAATTACGATCTGCTGCCAGTAAGTGTTTCCTGGTACAGGTGGGATAGGGCTGGAGACACTGATACGCATGTCGTGGATGGGAACTACTGCGTTTGCGAAGTTGATCGTGTTCACACAACCTGTTGCCGCTGTTACGGATACAGTGATGCCATTCAGCTGACAAGGAGAAAGAGGATAGCCTGCACGAATGGTTTCAGTGACGGTGTATGTGCCTGAAGGGACTTTGAAAGAGTAATGTCCTGCGGCGTCGGTATAAGTGTAGCCTATGCCTGAGCAATAAACCTGTGTATGCGGAATGCCTGCTTCGCCTGCTTCCTGCGAACAGTTACCGTTAGCGTCAGCGTATATAGTGCCTTGTATGGTGCAGAAGCAGCTTGTGCCTGCAGTGTCGTAACCGAGGTAGGCGTGCTTGCTTGCAACACATCCGGACGCATCGGTAGCCGTGACCCAGTAGTGACCATAACCAAGCCCTGTGATAGTTGCTGTAGTGCCGCCTGTGCCCCATCCGTAGCTGTAAGGAGCAGTGCCGCCAAATGCAGTTGCAGTAAGACTTCCATCGTTGGCGAAGATGCAGGAAGCGTCTGCAGATGAAACCCCGATACCAACCGGAGAAAACGAATTCAATGAGAATGATTTGTTGATCTGACAACCCATTGCATCGGTGATGCGGACCGAATAGGATCCTTTGGGAACACTTGAGATAGAATTGGTCGTTGCACCGGTATTCCAGAGGTAAGTATAAGGTGTTGCACCGCCGGTAGGAGTGATGCTGACGCTACCGTTTGATAGTGCGCACAAGGGACTTGTTGATGTGAACGAACCGGTAATGATATTGATCGGGTTAATTACCGCCGAACCTGTTCTGATGCAGCCGGCGGCATCGGTTACTTTAACGTTGTATGTGCCAGCGTTCATGCCGGTGATTGTTGCAGTGGTGTGAGCCGGAGTGGTGTACCACAGATAGCTGTATGGTGGGGTGCCACCTGCTGCTATTACCGATGCGTTGCCTGATGGGCTGGTGCAAAGACTTGGCGAGCTTGTGTAGGTGAGTGTGATGGGCGTGGATGCACTCACATAATAGGAGCCTGTACCCGTGCACCCGTTTGCATCAGTAACAGTTACGTTGTACATACCTGCACTAAGTCCGGTAACAGCTGCTGTGCTTGCGCCTGTGCTCCATGAGTAAGAGTAAGGCGCTGTGCCGCCTGCAGGGAATACGCTGATCGCACCGTCTGACGCAACACACGTGGCGGGCGTGGTAGTAGCGGGTAAGGAAAAAGTGATGGCCTGCGGCACACTGATGCTCGTTGGGCCACCCGGTGCAAACGCGCTGTCCGCCTGTGCTACACAGCCGAGGGCATCGGTAATGGTTACGTTGTACGTGCCTTTTGCCAGGCCTGATATGCTTGAAGTTGTAGCACCTGTTGACCACAAATAACTGATAGGAGCTACGGCACTTGCGCCTATCGCAGAAACGGTTGCTGTGCCGTTAAGGCAGTTTGCCGGTGTAGCTGTGAGTGTGGCTGTGAACGATACATAATCAACCCATCCGCCGCCATCGTTTGTGACACGTGATCCGTAAACACAACCCGCAGCATCTGTGATCACCACGCCATAGTTGGCGGTGGGTAATGATGCAGGATTGCCTGATGCAACGATGGAACCGGTGGATCTGTTATACCATTGGTAGGTGTATGGTGCCGTGCCGCCCGTTACACTCGCAGAAATGGTTCCCGGTGCGGGACACACAGCAGGTGTTGCTGAAAGAGTGTACGTCATGGGTGGGGTTCCTGCGAATGACGTAAACGCAGAGCCTGTACCATCTGTTACGGAAATGAAAACAGGGCCGCCGCTGTATGATGTAAGTGCATCGGAGGTGCCTGTAACCGTGTGAGTAATGGTAGTTCCCATGGTGCCGGATGTTGTCCATGAGACCGTGAGTGGTGGTGTAAGACCGGTGATGTTTGCAGTAATGACACCATCGTTATTGCATGGTGTGACAGGGACACTTACTGTGATTGACTGCGCAGTGGCTGTTATTCTGAATAACATCATCAGTAAGGCAAACGGAAAGAATTTTTTCATAATCGTGTTTTTTTTATAATTTGATCTACCGTTAATGACGACGTCACTCGGGCAAACGTGAGCAAATAGCTCATATTTACTTCCGGTAGTATGACGTAAATGTAATAAATGTCTTTCATTGCTGTGAGATGGGAGGCGGAAAGCAAAAGGAAAAGCAGGAAATTAGCAACAGAATTGATCTGGTCTTTTGTTGATCCCGCTTTTTTAATGACGAAGTGTTGCAGCGAGAATTACGATAAATAGGGTATTTGCATGTATGTCTGAATGTTGCCACCGGTAATACTGACGTTTCAGTATCGGAGGATGGCTTGCCGGCCGAATTGTTGTCAAAAAATTGCCGTTTATTAATGGGAGGGAGAAATATAGTGTTTTTCGGTAAGGTAGCCATATAATTATTGTAAATCAACGTGATGTGCTACAAATTAAAATTGTTCGTCAAAAAATAGCTGAAATAATTTGGTAATTCAAAAGAAAACGTTAAGTTTACTTTCTCTGTTATCCGACTGTTTTTCAGGTCGGCATGTTTTTAGTGCGTGCAATGTTGGACGACAAAAGTTCACCGATTGCTGAAAAGCAGACACAGAGAGACTTTTAGCTAAATAATTTAACACGGAAATATAAATTTGAGCTTATGAACAAAAACCTATTCTTCTATCTGGTAGCCTTTGTCGGCTTCCTGACTGCCGGGAAAGTGGTTGCACAGTCGACCACGTTCAATTACACCGGAAGTATGCAAACCTACACTGTACCCGCCGGGTGTACCTCGATCCTTGTGGACGTGGCCGGTGCGCAGGGAGGCAATTATTCTAGCCCTGTGAAATCAGGCGGAAAGGGTGGACGTGCGCAGGGAACAGTTGCTGTGACACCAGGTCAGGTGATCTATGTTTACGTCGGTCAACAACCGCCTGCCGGTTCTTGCGGATCTTATGCTGTGGTTGCCGGGTCGAATAGTGGTGGTGGTGCCCAGGGGGGCGCAGGCACTGTAGCCGGTGGATGTGGTGGTTCTGGTGGTGGCGGTTCGTCAGATATTCGTACCATATCCGGTACCACGACAGCGGCTCTTGCCAGCCGGTTGTTGGTAGGTGCCGGTGGAGGTGGTGCTGGTTACAACTGTTCCGCAAACGAGAACGGAGGTGATGGCGGTGGGCTCACCGGTGGTCTCGGTAACAGCTGTGGCACGTATAGTTCATCAAGTTGTGGTGGTCCCGGTACACAAACAGCCGGCGGCGCTGCAGGTAGTTTGTCAAGTGCAGGTACTTTCGGTGCCGGTGGTAACGCTTATGCTAGCTATTATGGCGGTGGCGGCGGCGGTGGCTGGTATGGTGCCGGTGGTGCTTATGCCGGTAGTGCTTGTGGAGGGTCATCATATATAGGTGGTGCCGGTGTTACAGGTGCTTCTATGACCGCTGGTTTCCGTACTGGTAATGGATATGTAGTGATCACCAATCTTACTCCTTCTATTTTTACATCCACAAGTACGCTTTCTTTAGGTGGTGTGACCACGGGTACATGCGGCGGTGATAATTCTATTACTGTATCGGGTGCTAACCTCACCGGCGCTCCCGGCACGCTTACATTGACAGCGCCTGCCAATTTTCAGGTTTCTATAGACGGGTCTCTGTGGTTCTCTTCATTGTCACTTGCCTACACTTCATCTGCTCTTGCAGCACAGACTGTTTTTGTTCGTGCTTGTCCTACGGCATTGGGGGCTATTTCAGGTAATATCACTATAACAGGTGGTGGTGCTTCTACCGCTACTGTTGCTGTTAGTGCCACAGGCGTGAACGTTTGTTCTGCCACTCCAACAGCAGGTACTGCGTCTTCCGCCCCAACAAGTGGTGGTCCGTCAACTTCATTCACGCTTAGCCTTTCAGGTACTTCTGTAGCAGGTGGTCTCACTTATCAGTGGCGTTCATCTTCTACTGGTATTGCAGGTTCATTCACTGATATTGCCGGTGCGACGAATTCTACGTATTCATTTTCCGGCTTAAGTAGCAACACCTACTTCCAGTGCAACGTTACCTGTCCGTCTTTCGGAACGGTGACATCAACTAATACTATGGTGACTTTCGTTCCACCCACTTATTGTGCTCCAAGTTATGGTACCTCTTGCGGAGGTCTGGCGATGCCAACAAGTATTGCGTCTCTTACCGGTATTTTGAGTACATCAATTTCTGACCCGTCATCTTCTTGTGGTCTCACCGCTGGTAACTATACAGACAGGTACAGTACGATGTCAGTTACACTCGCTCCCGGTTCAACTTACTCTGCATCAATAGGTGGTAACTCATATGCAGGTAACTATTCTGTTCAGATCTGGATAGACTTTAATGATGATGGTGTGTTCACGTCTCCCGGCGAAACTATCGGTGGTGGACTTACAAGCACCACGGCAACGTCAGGGGGTAATACTATGACATTGACGATCCCGGCGGGTGCAAACCCTGGCACGCACCGCATGAGGATAGTTGGAAACTATTCATCTTGCTGTGGTGGTGTCACTTATCCTAGCATACCTTCATGTGTTACTCCATCAACCACTTATGGTGAGACGCGCGACTATAAAGTTGTGATACAATCACCATGCTCAACTCCGGCATCTATTACCGGCACCAACTATGTGTGTGTTGGTGGTTCGACAAATCTGGCGAGTGCCACTTCGGGCGGTACATGGTCAAGCAGTAACACAGCGGTAGCTACAGTAAACTCATCGGGAGTAGTTACAGGCGTTTCAGCCGGTGCAGCCCGTATCACTTACACAGTAACAGGTGGATGTTTCACTACCCGTATTGTGGGTGTTTATGCAACACCATCCGTGGCTTCAATGTCAACTTCTGCTACCACAATTTGTGCGAATTCATCGCTCACATTTACTGCCGGTAGCACATCAGGCAGTGTGGTTTCATACACCTGGAGTGGTCCTTCTTCTTATACAGCAACAACGACAGGCAATACGACAACTCACATTCCTACGTCAGTGGCATCGTCTGGATCATACAGTGTACGGGTTACTTCCGTTGCAGGTTGTGTCAGCGCTCCGGCCAGCACATCAGCAATTACTGTGTTGCAGTCGCCTGCTCCGTTCAGCGGACCGCATGAGGTTTGTCAGGCAGCTACAGTTACACTTGGTAACTCAGTTGCAGGCGGTACCTGGACCTCAGGTTCAACCGGGGTAGCAACTGTAGTGTCATCTACAGGTGCAGTGACCGGTATATCTTCGGGTCTTGCGAATATTACTTACTCTCTCCCCAATACATGTTTTTCTTATGAGGTAATGACAGTCAATCCGCTTCCGGTGGTTACTGTTACGCCTCCCGGACCAACAACTATCTGTATCGGTGAGTCAACATCATTTGTTGCCAACTCACCGGATCCGGTATTCGCCTTGCTGAACCAGAACTTCAGCAGCGGGTTGAGCGGCTGGGTGGTAACTGGTAGTGCAGCACCTGCAAACGCCTGGCAGATAGTAACAGGAGCTACTGCGGCTGACGGTACACCGGGCGATGGTACAGAGATGCTTCAGGCAGCAGCACAGGGTTCATTGACGAACACTACCATCACTTCTACCTCATTCAACACAATGGGCTACGGATCTGCTACGTTGAAGTTCGATCAGTACCTGTTATCAGCGTCGCCTGACGCGGCGGCTACTATCCAGTATTCAACGGATGGCGGCGGCACATGGACCACACTTGTTGAGCAGGCCGGCACAATAGTAGGCGGCCCC
>JAEUVY010000026.1 GCA_016786565.1 Flavipsychrobacter sp. | reverse complement strand
ATCAGCCGGGCCCCGAATGATTCGGCGCGTGCCGTTGTGTATGAAAATATGTTTTTGCACTACAGGTATTCCAATCTTGACTCGGCTGTTTCGATCGCCACGAAGGCCCGTAATGAGTTCCTGACCAGTAACTATACAACGGGTGTAGAGATCATGAATCTGAGGTTGGGAGAAATAGACATTGAGCGAGGCGATCTTGATGTTGCAGAAAGAAGACTTGTTGAATGTTTGAGGTATTTCAGGGCATCGGGCAGGAGCAGGCGGATAGTGAGTGTGTTGAATCAGCTAGGAAGAATAGCGTCGCAGAAAGGCGCGGCTGATAAGGCTTTTACTTATTTTTTTGAGGCATTAAAAATAGCTAAAGCGGATAAGAATGAGTCGGGTCTGACGATGACCTATACCAATCTTGGTATTGCGAGTACTTATAACAACGACGCGGATGCTGCCCTTGATTATTATAAAAAGGCGATAGAGAGTATCTCTGATACGGTTGCTGAGGTACGTACGATGTCGAACCTTTATCTGAATGTAAGTGCAGTGTACGGCCGAGGGGGTAATTATGACAAGGCGAAGCAGTATTCGGAACTTGTGATGAAGAGATGCACTGACCCTTCGATGGGGGATGTTTTAGTAGCGGCATTAATGAACCTCGGGATCGTGTATCAACATTCCGGTGATGCTGACAAAGCAATAAAGTATCTTGATGATGCGATGAAAATTGCCGCCGTTGACGGAACTGTGCGGGATGAAGTGCAGATCCTAATTAATAAAGCAAGTGTTGCAGGAATGAAGGATGCGGCAAAAGCTGTTCCCTATCTTGAGGCGGCGCGTGAAAAGGCGATAGGGATCAATGATGTTACCTTACTTGACGATGTATATTATACCCTTGTACAGGTGTATGGGGATCTCGGGGAACACAAATTGCTGTCAAAGTATCTTGCGCTGCAGATGGCATTGCACGACAGTATGTATACCGTGCGCAAGGCCAGGGAGATAGCTAATCTGCAGTCTATATTTGAGCTGGAGCAATCGAGAACCAAACTTCAGGAATTGCAGGTGGGGATAGAGCAGCAGAAAATGAAGCGAAATGTGTTGTTTGTTGTCGCATGCGCTTTGTTGGTGATTTCTGTGATCCTGGTGTTGAACGCACGCAACCGAAAGCGCCTGTTTGAAATTGTGAAACAGCAGAACGAAGCATTGGAGAAGGCCAACGGAATAAAGGATAAATTGTTCTCGATAATTGGCCATGACCTTAGGGGGCCAATGGGTAACATAGCCACTGTGGTGACAATGCTTCAGGAGCAGCCAGATGAGGAAAGCCGGAATTATGTTTTGGAATTGTTGAAGACACAGGCGGAATATACGCTGGCTACACTCGATTCATTGTTGTTGTGGGGTAAATCGCAGATGGCGGGTGGGACGGCTGCCAGTATCGTGTTCAGTGCGGATGATGTTGTAAATAAAAACATGCGTTTGTTGCAGATGTCTGCCGATTCGAAGCGACTTTCCATATCCAGTGACATACTGTCGAGTGACAAGGTAATAGGTGATCCGGCTCACTTTGACTTTATTGTTCGGAATCTGCTTTCGAATGCGATAAAATATTCGCGAGAGGGTGGCCGTGTTGTTGTGGGCGGCGATCGCGGTAGTCACCCCGGATATCTGGTGGTTTCGATATCTGATAATGGCGTAGGGATATCAAAGGGGCGATTGGATGGTCTTTTTCGCACTATCGGGGTTACAACCCAGGGGACGGCAGGTGAGGGTGGTACTGGGATCGGCCTGATGTTATGTAACGAGTTTACATTGATCAACGGCGGGAAGATATGGGTGGAGAGTGAGGTGGATAGGGGGACTACTTTTTTCTTTTCGTTTCCAATAGCGTAGTCTGAATCCTTATTAACAAAAATGTTGAATTAATTTGTTGCAGCAGTTGTCGGATCAGGGCATTTTCTATGTTGATCGGACTGTTTTAATGTGATAAAATCATTCATCACAAAAAAATAATTTTTCATGGTATAGGACGCATGGGGGTACAAACCATGGTACATGTTATTACTTGTATTAATTGTGTTATTTGGATGTTGCTGTTTGTGTGAAGGAAATAAATAGTTATTATGTTAATTTAATAGCCTTTTCGGTTTCTTGAGCCCATTATTCCATGTTATTGATTTGATATATTTTATCTAAAAGTATATAAATATTATTTTTATTGGTAGATGGATTTGATAGTAAGTTTTATTTTGTTAAATTTGCTTCCAAACTGAATTTTTATAATAGCATTAAAACTAATCCAGGAAATACTGATACCAGACAATCATAGATAATTGAGGAAGAATGAGCATGCCTGAATAGGGTTGTGCTCGTGATTCCGATGTTTGTTTTGTATAGCTATAGCCAAAACTTTGAAAATTAAATTTAAAAAACGACTGTTTTTATGAGAAAAATCTATCTGGCGCTATTACTTCTGACGACAGGAATGTTAATGACCGGTAAGACTTATGCACAGCCATCTATCACGTATTCGCCTGTTTCGGCATCATGTGTGAGTGGCAATGTTGTAGTTAACGGTGTTACGATCACTGACGCGACCGGAGTTCCTACAACAGGAGGATCTGTTCCGCGATTGTACGTCAAGAAAAATTCCGGATCATGGGTGTCAGCGCCCGGAACGCTTGCAAGTGGTACCGGCCTTAGCGGCACATGGGACTTTACCGTCACATCGGCGTCACTTGGTGGATTATTCGCAACAAACAACGTGTCGTATTTTATCGTTGCTGAGAACACCGCTTCTGCGATCTCAGCGGTTCCGTCGGCCGGTTTTTCTGCTACCAGCGTGAACACGATCACTACATTTCCAACATCACCAAACGTATACACGGTTTTGTCTCAGCCTTCTTTGGGAGGTTTGACAGCGACACCCAATAATATATGTGTAGGTCTTCCTTTTACACTCAACTCGGGTGTGACATCGGGGTCAGGTAGTGTTGTGTCGTACAACTGGTCAGGGCCAGATGGCTACTCAACAACATCTTCTACTCCGAGTGCGGCACTGACACCAACCACAACGGCGGCAACGGGCTTATATAGCCTCAATGTTACTTATCCTGGTCAGGGTTGTACAACTAATACAAGAAGTATTTCAGTAACAGTAAACGGTGCGATGCCTGCGATCACAGGAGGTCCAACAGTGTGCGTAGGGTCGACAACAAATTATTCAATTGCTACTACCGGCGGAGGTTGGTTTAGTAGTAATCCGTCGGTTGCTACTATTTCTTCAACGACAGGTGTTGCTACAGGTGTTGCCGCTGGCACTACTACTATATCTTATGTAAAAGGTAATTGCTACGTTACAAGTGTTCTTTCAGTTGATCCATTGCCTGCACCAATTGCAGGCCCGTCGGCTGTGTGTGTGGGAAGTAGCATGACATTGACAAATGCTACAGTGGGTGGTAACTGGACAAGCAGTGTGCCTGCAGTAGCTTCTGTAACATCTTTAGGCGGTGTGGTTTCCGGTTTGACAAATGGAACAACGGTTATCACTTATACTCTTCCTACCAGCTGCCGCAGGACCTATCCTGTGACTGTGAATGTTGTTCCGACAGCAATAAGCGGTACAATGGTTGTGTGCGAGGGGGCCAGCACGAATTTTTCGAGTACACCTAGTGGAGGAACCTGGAGCAGCAGTAATACATCTGTGGCAAACGTTGGTTTGTTGTCAGGTGCGGTTACCGGAGTAGCGCAGGGTACAGCAACAATTAGTTATTTGATCGGTGGTGCCAGTGGCTGTGTTGCCACTGCGGTTGTGACAGTGAATCCATTGCCAGCTCCAATAACCGGTCCTTCTTCGACATGTGTTGGCTTTACGAATACTTTAAGTTCACTTACTGCAGGAGGTGTTTGGACAAGTGGTAATCCTGTAGTTGCTACGGTTTCTACTTCAGGTGTTGTAGCAGGTGTTATAGCAGGTACGACTACTATTTCTTACACATTGCCAACAGGCTGTGCGCGTACTCAAAGCGTAGTAGTTAATACAACACCAACATCAATACCGGCTCCGCACTCTGTGTGTGTGGGCTCTAATATCACATTTTCGAGTTTGCCTACAGGAACCTGGAGCAGTAGCAATGTTGGTGTAGCATCAGTTGTATCTCCTGCAGGTACTGTGACGGGTGTATCAGTTGGAACTGCCATTATCAGCAACATTCTTTCGACTGGTTGTTACCGTACGGCGGTAGTGACGGTAAATCCGGTACCACCGGCTATCACCGGTGTTCCTACAGTATGTACGGGTGCTTCTACATTGCTCAGTAATGCTGCAAGCGGAGGGGTGTGGTCAACTCCATCTGCGGGGGTTGTCAATGTAGATCCTATGACGGGTCTTGTGACAGGTATCTCTGCTGGTGTAGTTTCTGTTAATTACTCGTTTGGAACCGGATGTAGTGCTACGTTAGTAGTAACTACAAACACTACTCCTTCGATCGGAGGTGCAACCTCAGTATGCGAAGGAAGCGTGACAATTCTCAATAGTTACTCTTCACCCGGTGGAACCTGGAGCAGCAGCAATACAGCGATTGCGACCATTGGATCGTCAACGGGTATGGTGAACAGTTTGGTTGCCGGTACGACAACCATAAGTTATTTGTCTGCAGCCGGATGTGCTGCTACCAGGGTTTTGACCGTTAACGTTAATCCCGGAATTATTACGGGTTCTTTGGCTTTGTGTGTGAATACAACTACTTCACTTTCTATTCCTACGGTTGGAGGTGTATGGACCTCATCGTCTCCTGCAATTGCATCGGTAAACGGAATTACGGGTGTGGTAACCGGCGTTGCAGGCGGAACTGCCACAATCACTTATAAGCTTGCGTCAGGCTGTTACTCAATTGCAACGGTGACGGTAAACGCATTGCCTTCAGCGATCACAGGAAATGCGTCAGTGTGTCTTGGAGCCACAACTAGTTTGTCATCACTGACATTAGGTGGTGGATGGTCTACCAGCAATGCGGCAGTTGCGTCAGTTGCCCCAACGGGTGTTGTAACGGGTAACGCGATCGGTACTGCATACATATATTATACATCCGTAGCAGGATGTGTTACGTCGAGGATTGTAACTGTAAATGCAGTGCCCGGACCTATTGGTGGATCTTTAAATGCGTGTGCTGGTGCAGTGACTACTTATACCAATCCTTTCTTGAGTGGTATATGGACAAGTAGTGATCCACTCGTTGCGACTATTACGCCATCAGGAAGTCTTGCAGGCATCTCGATAGGTACAACTAATATTACATATACACTTCCGAATACGTGTGCTGTATCTGCTACAGTAACGGTTAATGCGTCGCCTCTTCCTATTTCAGGTACTACAAACACTTGTGTTGGCGGCACATCACTTCTTTCCAATGCAACACCAGGCGGAACATGGAACAGTAGCAACGTGAGTGTAGGATCTGTGGATGGTGTAACTGGTATAGTTTCAGGCATCACTGCAGGTACAACAACGATATCATATACACTTGGTAACGGATGTAAGTCGTCTGCTGTATTCAGCGTAAATGTACTTCCTACACCGATTTCAGGTACGCTTGAAATTTGCCAGGGACAGACTAGTGTTCTATTGTCGACCCCAACTGGCGGCACATGGAGCACAAGCGATCCATTTGTTGCTGTAACAACCACCGGAGTTGTTACGGGTATGGGTGCCGGAGTAGCAACAGTGACCTACTCTTTAGGAACAGGCTGTATGAGAACTGTAAGTATGACAGTTAATCCTTTGCCAGCTGCAATTACCGGTGCAAATACTACATGTATCGGTTCTACAACTACTTTGACAAATGCTACTCCAAGCGGTACCTGGACCAGCAGCAACAGCATGATCGCAACTGTTGATCCAATAACAGGAGTTGCGACCGGAATCACTAATGGTTCAGTTACGATGACCTATACTCTGACCACCGGTTGTAAGGCTGTCAGGGCGTTCACAGTAAATTCACTTCCTGCTGTAGTGGGTGGTGTGGCGTCTACTTGTCAGGGTTATTCAACTACATTGACAAACTCAACAGTAGGAGGTACATGGTTGAGCAGCAATACGGGAGTTGCGATCGTTGGTACAGGTTCGGGAGTAGTTGTGGGTATTGCCCCCGGTACTTCTGAAATTTCTTACGTGCTGCCATCGACAGGATGTGTAAGGACCAAAGTGGTAACAGTGAATCCGATTCCAACAGCAATTACAGGTACTTTGCTGGCATGTGTGGGAAATACTACTACTCTTTCCAGCGCAACTTTGGGTGGAACGTGGACAAGTTCTAACACATCTGTTGCTACTATCGGTAACACAACCGGCATTGTAACAGGAGTAGCTTCGGGTGTTACTAACATTACATATAAAATGGGCACAGGCTGTTTTGTTACAGCACAGGTTACAGTGAATCTGTTGCCATCGGCTCTTGCGGGAGTATCTTCGGTTTGCATTGGTGCGAATACAGTATTTACTTCATCTACACCGGGCGGAACCTGGAGTAGCAGCGATGTAGCTGTTGCAACCGTGGGTACCGGTGGCGTGATTGCAGGTGCGTCTAATGGTGTAGCATTTATTACTTACACCATGCCTACCGGCTGTTTTGTAACTAAGTCGGTTACCGTGAATGGTGCACCTTCACCGATCGCAGGTACTTTGTCATTGTGTCAGGGTGCAACCGCGATACTTTCTTCTTTGACACCAGGTGGCACATGGAGCAGCCTGAATCCAGGAAATGCGACAATTGGCCTGACCAGTGGTATTATGACTGCTGTATTCCCAGGTACTGCAACTATAGCATATACAGCTCCGTGGGGTTGTACTTCAACAGCGGTAGTGACAGTAAATCCAATTCCAAACGCGATCTCGGGTGTTACTAACATCTGTCTGGGTTCAAGCTCAAGCCTTTCTTCACTGACACCGGGTGGTACCTGGTCTATCAGCAATCCGGTTGTTGCCAGCGTAGGTGTTGGTACCGGTATTGTTAATGGTCTGACAGTTGGTACAGCAACGGTAACATATTCTCTTGCTACGGGTTGCCGTACAACTGCGACTATCTCTGTAACAAATATTCCTGCTGCTATTCTTGGCGTACCTAATGTGTGTGTGGGAAGTACTACTAATCTTTCTAACGCAACATCAGGTGGAACATGGAGCAGCACTGATCTTTCACTTGCTAACGTATCGTCTTCAGGTGTTGTAAGCGGTGTAGGTCAGGGTGTCGTAGTTATCAGCTACACAATGCCTACGGGTTGTGCAAGCACTAAGATAGTTACTGTTGAACCAGTGCCATCGCCGATTGTTGAGATCGCTGCGGTATGTGTGGGCGATTCAATGTTACTTACGAGTGCAACGCCGGGTGGTATCTGGACAAGCAGTGTTCCATCTCGCGCAATCATTAATGTGACAACCGGTATGCTTTCAGGTCTTTCTTCAGGAACGAGCATGATCACATATTCATTGCCTTCTGGATGCAGGGCATATACTGTGGCAACTGTGAGTGCGGTGCCTACAGCTATCGTGGGTGTAATGTCAATTTGTTCAGGCAACACAACAACACTTACAAATGGTGTACCTGGTGGTATCTGGAGCAGCGATGATAATACAGTGGCTACTGTTGATGCAGGCACAGGTGTTGTGACCGGTACAGCAATGACCTACAACACAACTACTATACGCTATACGGTTGCCGGCGGATGTCAGGCAACAGCTATCGTGACAGTAACAGCTGCTCCGCCAGCGATAATTGGCAACACTACGATATGTGCGAGCAGCACATCTTTGTTGTCAAATAGTTCTATTGGTGGTACATGGAGCTGCAGCAATCCAAGTGTAGCTACAGTGGACTTGGCCAGCGGTCTGGTAACAGGCGTTGCACCGGGTACTGCGACAGTAACATATACATTGGGTATAGGATGTAAAGTGACCACTAATATCGTGGTGAACCCTGCTCCTTCTCCGATCACAGGTCCATCTGAAGTTTGTATGGGTCAGTCAATAACACTTGCTAATGCAGTTGGTGGTGGCTCATGGAGCAGTAATAACATCTCTGTTGCTTCTGTAGACATCTCTACAGGTGTAGTTACCGGTATTGCTAATGATATAGTACAAATTGATTACACTCTTCCTGGTGGATGTATGACATCGTTTACCGTTACAGTTCATTCTACTCCTCCATTGATAGGTGGTGCAGACAGCATCTGTATGGGAAGCACTACAGTACTCACTAACGGTTCTCCATTCAGTGGTATCTGGACTTCAAGTAACCCGTCAGTTGCGCCTATTGGTCTGACCAGCGGTATTGTATCAGGTGTTACAGTTGGTACCTCAAATATCACTTACACTATCCTTGGTACAGGATGTTACAGGACTACTACTGTTACTGTAAATCCGGTTCCTGGTCCATTGACTGGTGCAATGAATGTGTGTGAGGGTGGCTTTACAGTTCTGACACCAACATCTCCGGGTGGTATCTGGACCAGCAGCAATACGACAATTGCAATGGTTGGGTCTACAACCGGCATCGTAAATGGTATGACAGCAGGTGGTGCAACTATCAGCTATACGCTTCCTACAGGATGTGTTGCAACTGGTTTTGTAGTTGTGAACCCAATTCCTTCTTCAATTACCGGTACTGCTGAGATCTGTATGGGATCGAGCACTATCTTCTCTAATCCTACTCCATTCGGTACGTGGTCAAGCAATAACACTTCAATTGCTACGGTTGGGTCAACAAGTGGCGAGGTTACTGCGGTTAGTCCGGGTATCGTGACGATCAGCTACACATTGCTTGCAACAGGATGTTACATAACCAAGCAGGTTACAGTTAATCCTGTTCCACCTTCAATTTCAGGTACACCGTTTATGTGTGTTGGCGGAAGCACATTCCTCTCTAATCCATTGACTGGTGGTACCTGGAGCAGCAGCAATCCGCTGGTAGCAACGATCGATGTGTTCGGTAACGTTGTGAGTGCGGGTACGGGTACAACGACAATTACATACACACTCACATCAGCATGTTATATCACTCAACTGGTAACAGTTGAACCTACACTCAATCCGATTGTAGGTGGTACAAACGTTTGTGAGGGTTCTACTACTCCGTTTACAAATACTTACATAGGTGGTATCTGGTCGAGCAGCAACATTGGTGTTGCAACAGTTGGTACTTCTGGTGTTGTTTCAGGTGTGTCTGCTGGTTCAGCCACGATCACTTACGAGACGCCATTAGCAGGATGCGACGTGACGAAGACAATTGTTGTTGATCCTCTTCCAACATCAATCAGCGGAGTTGACAGTGTTTGTGTGGCATCTACTCAGGTGTATACTACGCTTACATCAGGTGGTACCTGGAGTACTACAGATGTGACTCTGGCTACAATTGCAACTGACGGTACGCTGACAGGTGTGTCTTCAGGTGTTGTAACGGTGTCTTACACAATAGGTACAGGTTGTGCTTCAACATTGGACGTTCGTGTGAAGGCTCTTGCTAATTCAGGCGATATTACCGGTGCTGCTGAGCTTTGTCTGAACGACAGCACAGTGATCACTACTACAGGTAGCGAAGGTACATGGAGCTCAAGTGATACTACGATCGCTAAGATCAATGCTGAAGGTAAAGTGTTTGGTCTGGCGGCAGGTACTGTTGTATTGTCATACATTTCTGTAAATGACTGCAGCAGGGATACTTCAGTATTCAATATGTTGGTGAAACCTTCACCTGACGCAGGTGATCTGTCGGGCAATGCAAGTCTTTGTATCAACTATAGCAGCACGCTTTCAAGCACTGTTTCAGGTGGTGTATGGACAAGCAGCAACCCTGCAATAGCAAGCATTAATGCATCGGGTGTTGTTACCGGTCTGGTAGCAGGTACTACTACTATCAGTTATGCTGTAACAACAAGTTGCGGTACTGATATTGCGACACGAGTTGTGACTGTGAATGTAATGGCTCCTCACACGAACATTACAGTTCACCCTGCTTCAGTGATCTGTGCTAATGCGCAGTACCAGAACTTCGGAGCTGAGCAGGCACCACCGGCTGGTCTTAACTATGCATGGAGCGCTACAAACGCGAGTGTATATGCAACAAGCCCTGACAAGCAGAACGCAGTTGTTAATTTCGATTCAGTTGGTACAGCGATCGTTCGTCTTACTACTCAGATCACAGCAACAGGATGTTTCGTAACTGATAGCTTCGTGGTTACAGTTAACAGTACTCCTGCTTATACTCCAGAAGTTAAGTACTTCGCTGAAGAACTGATCTGTACAGATAACACATCAACAAGCTACCAATGGGGATATGACGATGCTGTTACTCTTGATTCTAACATCATCCCTGGTGCTATACAGCAGTCTTACTACTTGCCTGATCCTAAATTCACAACAAGGAATTACTGGGTGATCGCAGGTCGTGACGGATGCTTCCAGAAAGTTTACTACAATAAGCCAACGGGTGTTGATCCGGTTGCTGTAGGAACAGTTGATGTTAAGTTGTTCCCTAACCCTGCAACTGCTACACTGAACATCGAAGTTCGTGGTATCACTTCTGCAGATGTTGTCAGCGTAAAATTGGTTGACATGCTTGGTAGGGAGATTGAAACATCTTTGTTGAGGAATGGCAAGGGTAACCTTAATGTGAGCGAATTGTCTGCCGGTGTGTATACAGTTATGTTCATCAATAACGGTATGAAAGTTGCTTCAAGGACTTTTGTAAAGAACTAGTAAGTAACATGAATTAATACAAAGAAGAGGGCTTCGCAAGGAGCTCTCTTCTTTTTTTGTGAACCTTTATACAATTGTGTTAGGTATGAAGCCATTTAGGTTTTTAGTTTTTATTGCATTGATCTTGTTGTCGTCTACCGCTGTAGCGCAGGTGAAGATGGGAGGCAGTGCCTATGTGTTTAAGAGTAAGCATGACTGCGGCAAGTATGTACTCGTAGGGTTGTCGGCTGATGGTAGGAGAGTGAGTTGGGTGCCCCGCCCTGCGGATGTGACCAGGAATGTGCCTAAATTGCTTGCAAACGATTACTGGATCTCAACGCAGAATGTGTCGGTGACTACTGCTGTGCTGGCACTAACAAGAGCAGAGTATGCGAAGATGGTTCATGTGCAGCCCTCGGCGGAAGATCTGTATTACCTGATCACGGAAAAGCATGGCATCACCGAGGTGTG
Organism: Flavipsychrobacter sp.; assembly: GCA_016786565.1. Lineage (GTDB taxonomy): Bacteria > Bacteroidota > Bacteroidia > Chitinophagales > Chitinophagaceae > Nemorincola. Next base: position 8,985 of record JAEUVY010000026.1, on the reverse strand, counting down.
GGATTGCACCTCGGCCGGGGATGAGAATACATTACGTAAGATTGCGAAAGAAGGTCGTTTGAAGGCAGTTTGTAAGATCGTAAAATAATCAGCGTCTTCTTGCGTTTAGTTGCTGTGCCGGAGCGGCAAAAAATGCTCACCTTTGCGTCCGCCGTCTGATGGCGGGATGAATATGACAAAACAAACGAAAGCCTACCTGGCATTATTGTTTATATGTATTGTGTGGGGTACAACCTACCTGGCAATAAGGGTGGGGGTGTTGCACTATCCACCGTTTTTATTTGCAGGTGTACGACAGGTGGTGGCGGGTCTTGTGCTGATATTGGTGGGGTTGTTGAGGGATAAGAATACCGGGTTGACACGGCAGGCTGTAGTGAGGCAAATGATAATGGGTTTTCTGATGCTGACGATAGGCAACGGAGGTGTCACTTGGGGAGAGAAGTACATACCCAGTGGTATTGCAGCGTTGTTGTGTTCGTTGATGCCAATGTTTGCAGTGTTGTTTGGATTGTTATCGGCGGGCAGGGAGAAGCTGAATGCAGGCATAGTGGGAGGTATGGTTCTTGGGTTTGCAGGGGTAGGGTTGATCTTCAGGCAGAATTTTGCTGAGATGTCTGATCCGCGCTATCTGGGAGGTATGGCTGTGACGCTGCTTGCCACGGCGAGCTGGGCATTTGGCAGTACATTGAACAAGAAGCATGGGAAGGCAAGTAATGCTTTATTTAACAGTGGGATGCAATTGATGTTCGGCGGGTTGTTTATGTTGATGGTCAGTCCGGTTGCCGATGACTTTTCTGGTTTTAACTTGTGGGATGCTGATGGTGTGGCGGCACTGGTGTACCTCATTATATTCGGGTCGGTACTGGCGTATGCAGCATATATGTATGTTCTGGATGTACTGCCGGTGGGTGTCGCAACGATATATGCCTACGTGAATCCGTTGATAGCAGTACTGGCCGGTAGCATGTTCCTTGATGAACAATTGAATATTTACATCGTTCTTGCTTTTGTAGCAATCGCAGTGAGCGTGTTTCTTGTGAACAGGGGATATAAAAAGTTGCGGGAGGCAAATTGATTATCTGCATTACATTATCAAAAAGTTGAAGTAAACCGATACTATGTTATGGAGCATGTGACTATAAACAAGGATGTATATACCATTACAACGGATAAGGAAAAGATGGTGATAACGGATATTCACCGTTGGCTGTCGGAGGAGGCATACTGGAGCAAGGGAATACCGTTTGGTGTGGTAAAGGGGGCTTTCGACAATTCATTTTGTGTGGGGGTGTTGTGTGAGGGGCGTCAGGTGGGTTATGCACGGTTGGTGACCGACTATGCGACTTTTGCTTATCTGGCTGACGTTTTTGTAGATGAAGCTCACAGGGGTAAGGGATTAAGCACTGCTATGCTGGATGTTCTATTCGGAATGCCTTGGGTGAAGGGGTTGCGTAGGACGATGCTGGCAACGATACATGCACATGGACTATATGAAAAGTATGGGTTCAGGGCATGCAAATACCCTGAGCGATTGATGGAAGTGCTGCAAGGGCCGGATATGTACCTGAAAGCCGGAGAATAGTTGAGTTTGGGAGTGAGAAGTATCAGGATTAATTATTTTTAAAAAACGCCTATTCCTGTTTGTAAATAATTAATTTTGTTGAGTAAAATTCTGTACTAACTACCGTTTTTTTGTTGCTGTAGATGAACAATACATATACCGACCTCGTACACCAAACCTTCCATTTTCCTCAGGAGGGATTTGACGTGAATGACAACAATAACCTCACATTCAACGGGGTGGATATGAAATACCTGATCGAGAAATACGGAACGCCGTTCAAGCTGACGTATCTGCCGAAAATAGGTATGCAGATCAATAAGGCAAAGAAGATGTTTGCCGACGCGATAAGGAAGCATAAGTATGATGGTAACTATGTGTACTGCTATTGTACCAAGAGTTCGCATTTCTCATTTATAGTTGAAGAGACTCTGAAGCACGGTGTGAATCTGGAGACTTCCTTTGCCTATGATATTGATATCATCTGGCAGTTGTACAAAAGGAGGAAGATCACCAAGGATATATTTGTGATATGCAATGGTTTTAAAACACGTCAGTATACTCGCAACATAGCCAAGCTTATAAATGGCGGGTTCAAGAATGTGATACCGATCATTGACAATAAGAACGAGTTTGAAGACTACAAAAAATCTATACGGGCTAAACATCCTGTGAATATCGGTATCAGGATAGCCAGCGAAGAGGAGCCTACTTTTGACTTTTATACATCAAGGTTGGGCATTCGAAGCAGGGATGTACTTGAGTTTTACGTAGATAAGATAAAGGGTAATGAGAAGTTCAGGCTGAAGATGCTGCACTTCTTCATGAATAAGGGTATAAAGGACGACGTGTATTACTGGAGTGAGTTGAATAAGGTGCTCAACATTTATTGCCAGTTGAAAAAGGTTTGCCCTGAATTGGAAGGATTGAACATTGGTGGTGGGTTGCCGATAAAGCACTCGCTGAACTTTGATTACGATTACAACTACATGATCAATGAGATCGTGTCTACGATCAAGAAGGTCTGCCGTAAAAACAAAGTAGATGTTCCGGATATCTATACCGAATTCGGGTCATTTACGGTGGGCGAGGCAGGCGCGGTTGTGTATAGCGTGCTGGATGAAAAGATGCAGAACGACCGTGAGATCTGGTATATGATAGACAGTTCTTTCATCACCACGCTGCCCGATACCTGGGGCATAGGGGAGAAATTCCTGATGTTGCCGATAAATAAGTGGGATAAGGAATATCAGGAAGTTCACCTTGGCGGACTTACCTGTGATAGCCATGATTTCTACACATCGGAGGAGCATATTAATGCGGTGTTCTTGCCGAAGCTTGATAAAGAAAAGAGCCCGGAGCCCCTTTATATAGGGTTCTTCCATACAGGTGCCTATCAGGATCAACTGGCAGGGTATGGTGGTATCAAACATTGTATGATACCGAGTCCTAAACACATAGTGGTAGAGTATGGCAAGGACGGAAAGCTGGAGGATTGGTTGTATGCACGCGAGCAGACACCACAAAGCATGCTGAAGATACTTGGCTATATCAGGTAATTAACCGGAGCGTTTTACAGAAAGGTCAATTCATTTGCGGGTCGGTAGGTATGTGCGCCAAATGGGCGTATTTTCTGCCGAGCGATGCAATGGCCAGTTTCCACAGTTCATCGTTGCTTGTATTGAAGATCATGTCTTCGTTGGCATCGGTAATGAGCCAGGTGCCTTCTTTTATCTCGTCTTCTAGCTGACCGGGTGCCCAGCCGGAGTATCCGAGAAAAAGACGAATGTCTGATTCGTTGAAAGGTTTGCTGGTAGTGATATCGTACAGATCATCGAACGAGCCGCCCCAATACACACCATTTGTGATCTTCTTGCCCTGGCCGAGATAATGTGGCACACGGTGCATGAGATGCAATGTGTCGGGCTGCACCGGGCCGCCCTTGAACACGGTTGGTCCGCCGGAGGGAAGCCCATCGATAATATCGCCAAGTCGGATCTCTGTGGGATGATTGAGCACGAAGCCTACTGAGCCTTCGTCGCTATGCTCGCAAAGCAGGATAACCGAACGGGTAAAATTGGCATCATTCAGTAATGGTTCCGCTATGAGAATCTGGCCCGGTTTGGGAGCTTTGGTTGCAGATGGAGGATATAAACTGAATTGTTTCATCAACTAAATTTAACGAAGTTTCAACAAATAGAACGTAAAACTGATAAAAAACCAAACAATTTTTTGGAGGGCCATTGTGTCATGATGGTTGGAGGGTAATCGCTTATATTTGCTACATGTCTGAAGCAAACGATACAGAAGATATATGGGATGACGAGGATCCGGAGGCGGAGCTGAGTGAGGCCGGGGATGAGCCCGTGGAGCGGCTACGTATTGTGACGGATAAACGTCAGGACCCCCTTCGACTGGATAAATTTGTGCTGAACCGACTGGAAGGAGCGACGCGAAATAAGGTGCAGCAGGCCATAGATGATGGGTTTGTGCTGGTGAATGACAAGGTTGTAAAGTCGAACTACAAGGTAAAGGCCGGCGATGTAATAGTAGTATTTGAGACCAGAAGACCTGAGAGTCAGGAGGTAATTCCTGAGAACATTCCACTTGACATTGCATATGAAGATGCTACCCTGATGATCATCAACAAGCCTGCGGGCATGGTGGTGCATCCCGGTTGCGGTAACTATAGCGGCACATTGGTAAATGCATTGTCTTTTTACCTGCAGCAGGAAAATATAGAAGTGAGTCACTTGTACAGGGTGGGGCTTGTGCACAGGATTGATAAAGACACTACCGGGCTAATAGTGATAGCCAAGACCGATGACGCGATGACAAAGCTTGCGGCACAGTTCAAGAAGCACACTGTTTATCGCCGGTATATAGCGCTGGTGTGGGGCGACCTGCCGGAAGATGAGGGAACTATAGTGGCACACATTGGTAGAAATCTCCGATTCAGAAAGGTGATGGACGCGTTTCCGGATGGTGAACATGGTAAGGAGGCTATCACCCATTACAAGGTGTTGGAGCGATTTAATTATGTAACTCTGGTGGAATTGAGGTTGGAAACAGGCAGGACCCACCAGATAAGGGTACATATGAAGCATATCGGGCATCCGCTCTTTAACGATGCTACATATGGTGGAGACAGGATAGTGAAAGGAACTGTCTTCAGTAAGTACAAACAATTCATTGATAATTGTTTTGACGTTTTACCAAGACATGCGCTTCATGCAAAGGAACTTGGTTTTACGCATCCTGCTACCAATGAGAAGGTGCATTTCAGTTCGGAGTTGCCGCAGGATATGGCTCAGGTAATAGAGAAGTGGCGGGCATATACCAACTCCAGAAAAATGCAGAATCAGGGGTAGGGGCAGATTGAATTCATGTTTGACAAAAACTGCTGATGATACACAAGATACTTGCCGACAAGCCGACCAAACTATTTGTGGTCATCGCTTCTTTCTTTGTGGCAAATGCGCTTATTGCTGAATGTATCGGCGGGAAGCTTTTTTCGTTGGAAAAGGTATTCGGGTTGGTGCCCACACCATTTTCTTTATTGGGCGAAAGCGGGCTTACCTATACACTGACGTGTGGTGTGTTGCTGTGGCCGCTTGAGTTCATAATGACCGATGTTGTGAACGAATATTTCGGGCCAAAGGCGGTGAGGAGGATATCGTATATAGCAGTAGGGCTGATCTGTTATGCTTTTCTGATGTTCTATGCGGCAATAGAGATACCACCCGATACATCCTTCTGGACAGGTAGCCAGGCACAGGCAGGAGTGCCTGATATGCAGGCTGCGTTTGGCGGCATATTCGGGCAGGGTATGTGGATCATTGCCGGAAGCCTCAGTGCGTTTCTGGTGAGTCAGTTGGTGGATGTGTGGGTGTTTCATAAGATAAAGAAGGCCACAGGGGAGAAGAAGGTATGGTTGCGCGCCACAGGATCGACAGTAGTGTCGCAGCTTATAGACAGCTTCATAGTATTGTTCATCGCTTTTAAGGTCGGTAAGGACTGGAGCTATCAGCGCGTGATAGCGATATGTCTGGTGAACTATTCCTACAAATTTGTGATGGCAATTGTATTGACTCCCTTGATCTACCTGATAGAACGTACAATAGACAGATATCTTGGTGATGCCACTGCCACAGCAATGAGGAAGGCTGCAATGGGCGTTGCTGCAGAGTGAAACATTAATCTATACCTATGAAATGTATAGTGTGATCAAAAGTTTTCTCGGCGATTTTCTCTTTGTCTGCACAAACAGCAACGGCTCAATTGAAAACCGAGCGAAAAAAAAGCCAATAGCCCCGAAGGCTATTGGCTCTAAAGAAATTACCCTTTTGCTACTGTTGCTTTTTGCTCCAGGTCTCCAGCTTGTCTTTAAGGACGCTGAGTGGTACACAGCCATCTTTCAGTACCTCATCGTGGAACGAAGCAATGTTGAATTTATTTCCCAATAGTTCGGTGTAGTGTTTCCGTTCGGCGCTGATGGCCATCTGTCCTATTTTATAAGAAAGTGCCTGGCCTGGTATGGCCATGTAGCGTTCGATCTCGGCAGTAGCTTCGCCCTCACCTATCAGCTCATGAGCCATCATGTATCTGATAGCTTCTTCGCGGCTCATGTTATTGTAGTGCATGCCAATGTCCACGACCAGACGGATGGCGCGATGGATGCCATCGCTGAGGTGTCCAAAGTACTGGTAGGGGTCATCGTAAAGGCCAAGGTCTTTGCCAAGTGTTTCGCTGTAGTGCGCCCAGCCTTCGCCATAGGCCCCATACCACAGGAAGCGGCGGAAGGCGGGAAGGCCTTTGTTTTCCTGTTGCAACGATATCTGGTAGTGGTGTCCCGGAATTGCCTCGTGCAGGAACAGCGTGGCCATGGCTACACAATTGTATTTTGTAGGGTCTATGATGGGTACATAGAATATACCCGGGCGTGTGCCGTCTTCCGATCCCTGATTGTATTCTGCACTGGCCGAAGCAGCACGGAATGCCTCGGTCTGGCGAATAGTGAATTGCGTTTTGGGAGTATTGTTGAAGAGCTTTTTTAGTTGCGGGTCTTCCAGCTTTTTGATGTTCCAGAAACTGTCTATGACCTGCTGCGGCTGAGTGAACGGGAAAAATTTGCGGTCTTCGCTTATGTGTTTGAAGAATTGTTGCAGCGTGCCCGTGAAACCTACCTGTTCTTTTATTTTATTCATTTCGGCTTCCATTCGGGCCACCTCACGCAGGCCTATGTTGTAGATTGTGTCGGGGTGCAGGTCGGTTGTGGTCCAGTATCTTATACAATAGTTGTAGTAGTCGAGACCACCCGGCACCCCGATGATGCCACTTGATGTGCGGCTGTGGGGGAGGTATTCTTTTTCGAAGAAGTGATGAAGCTTTACATAGGTAGGGTTTACAATATTCTGAATGGCATTTTTGTAGGCGATAGTGAGTCTTGCTTTTTCCTCTGCAGAAAAGCTATCCGGTAGGGTTCGAATAGGGCCATAAAAAATGCTCGAGGTGTCATTAGCTACCACCACGTCCCGTAGCTGCGGCAGGATCTTTACAACAAGGCTCTTAGGCAGTATCCAGCCAAATTTAATTCCGTTCCGCATGTTGTTTATGGCTGTGTCGGCCCACGCTGGTACTGCAGACAGACGTTTCAGCCAATTGTCGTAGTCGGCAACGGTCTTAAATGGTTGGTTGCCCGTGCCGGATCCAAGTTGTGGAAGCTCGAGTGTGAAGGACCAGAACTGTGAGATGGGCATAAGATGGGTGGGGTATTTCAATCCCTCCAGGTTCATTTTCATTTCGTGCAGGAAAAGGCTGCGGCTGATCTTTTGGTCGGGAGAAAGCCCGGCGGTGTCAATGCCGGATGCTAGGTCTTCGTAGCGTTTATAGAAGCGCGAGAGGCTGTCGCGGAAAGACTGTGCAATGGTTATGGTCAGTTTGTCATTATAGCGGTTGTCGCCAATGCCGGTAGCTTCCAACGGGAATAGTTGTAATCGTTCTTCCCAATAGGATGAGAAAAGCGAATCCAGTTTGCCCGCTGAATTGACGTGGGGAGCTTTGGTGTCGCTACAGGAGTAGAGGAGCGCCGGGAATGATAATATAGCCAGTATGCGTTTCATACACTGAGTTTGTGTAAATAAACGCAATAATTATTGATTGTTTATCACCTTGTCGGGGGTATTAATGCGGAAGTGCTATCAACGCGTTCATGACGCGCAGGACCCTTTCTTTTGTTTCCGGATCGGTGATCTCTCCCGTTGACGAGACCTTTGTTTTGATGTAGGAGATGACCAGATTGGTTTCGTCAGTAATATCAGCTTCTATTACTCTCAGTGTTTCCATGAGCGATTGATGGCCCTTGTGCCCCAACGACGATGCTGTGATGAGGGCAGTTGGCTTTTTAGAGAATTCGCAGGAAGATACGGTCCAGTCTATGGCGTTTTTTAATGTTCCGGGAACTCCCATCGCGTATTCGGGTGTGCAGATGAGGATCGCGTCTGCGGAGCGAAGTAATGCCCTGAATTGCGTAATGCTTTCGGGCGGGATAGGTTGTTCCAGGTCGGGGTTGAAGTGGGGGAGCGCCGCGATGCCGGTGAATATCTTCAGTTCGATGGTATCCTTCATTAAGGATCCAATTGCCTGCAATAGTGTGAGGTTAGACGAATGAACACGGGTGCTACCGCAAATGGCGATAATTGATTTCCTTGCTATCATGAATAGAATATTGTGGTGATAGTTGTTGTATTGTCGCTCAAATTTCAGGAAGGAAGCACAAACTAATGTTAGTGGGTACGGAAATTGTGACTTCCCTAACATAGCGTTTTTTTGTAACTTTGACTACAATGGATAATATACCGGTTCATTTTCGCCTGTCTTCACCTCAGCTAGTCCGGTTTTTTGCCATTTTTTTCAAATCAACCAACTGCATAATTGCGAATAAAAAACGGTAACGCAGGATGTGGGCAAAAGCGAATGTAGTGATGGGTGTCTTTCAGAGGAAATCGTTCTCATACTTTGGTTGTTGGGCATGTGTTATCGCGGTTGTGGTTGGCATCTTTAGTTGTGGAAAGCCCGCAGTTAGTGAGAAGAGCGACCCCGCGGTTGACAGCGTACTGGAATTTGCCAGAGTTTCAATTGGTAAAATTGGTGCCGATCGTGTGGCGTATGTGATAGACAGTATGCTTGCCGGACGAGACTTGAGTGCGGTTGATAACTACCGGGTGCTGTCGCGCAAGTACACTATTGCTCACGAGATGCAAAGGGAATTCGGCAAGTCTTACGAGCTTGCTGATAGCATACTGAATCTGATCAACGAAAATCCGGGTGAATTTGATACCGGAGCGATCTTTTCGATATACATGTGGAAGGGGAATAGTGCCTATTCTTTGGGGCGTTATGCGGAGGCTTTCAGGTACTACGAA
>JAEUVY010000015.1 GCA_016786565.1 Flavipsychrobacter sp. | reverse complement strand
TCCGTCCTCCGGCACTTTTACAGTGCAGTTACCGCAGGGCGGCACGGCACTTGTCTCCATCACCGATGTGGCCGGCCGCACCGTTAGCACCCGTTCCATCACTCACTACACACCCATCCACACAGCACTGCCGCCGGGCATATATATCCTTCACGTAACCACGTCCACAGGTGTTTGGCGCAGTAAACTGGTTATTGAATGATCTGCTTTCCAAATTTATTGGCATGTTATTTGCGGCTTTTTTGCGACTGTTTGGCTGCTTCCGGCAATCCGTTCACTTACGCATTCTTATCGTTCAAATACAGAACACATTAAGAAGAATGCGCGTGATAAATGTGGGGGTTTTTTGGGAGTTTCTTAAACCGTATATCGCTATAAACCAATTACTTACTATGATCTCTATTTTTTTTGCCCGACACGGGTATTATTCACGTATGAGGTTTGGTGTTACGTGTACCGCGCGCATCCTGTTTTCGCACCTCTGCCACTTGCTGTTGGCAGTACATGCACAAATGTCACATCGCGAACTGTCAGTTCACGGCATGCAGATTGTTAACCGTACTTAGCAAGGGGGCTATTCTTCAGTATCCTCCGCCGGCGGATTGATAGTGACTTTCACACGCGTGATGCGCATCTTCTCTACGGCAAGTATGGTAAAATCGTAGTTCTGATGGGATACCACATCGTTCACTGCCACAAACTTACCCGCAATTTCCAGCACCAGACCGGCCAGCGAATCGCTTTCGCCACGCACATTATCAAACTCGTCCGACGGCAGCCCTATTATGCGGCATACATCGTTGATAAGGGTCTTGCCTTCAAAAGCAAAGTTGTTGTCATCTATCTTTTTGAAGTGGAGATCGTCCTCATCAAACTCATCCTTGATATCACCGATGATCTCCTCCATGATATCCTCGAGTGTGATGATGCCTGACGTGCCACCAAACTCATCGACCACCACTGCAAAGTGCTGGCGCTTTTGCTGAAACTCTTTCAGCAGGTCTTCAATGAGTTTGCCTTCGTGCACAAAGAATGCAGGACGCATGAGGGTGTGCCAGTCAAATTCGTCGTTGTCAATGTGTGGAAGAAAGTCTTTGGTATGGATCATGCCGGCAACATTATCCATGTTTTCCTTAAATACCGGCAGTCGCGAATAACCTACTTCTATGCACAACTTCCGCACCTCGGGAAAGGTCATGTCAAAGTCAATGCCGCTCACATCAAGCCTGGTGCGCATTACCTGCCTGGCCGTGATGTTGCCGAATTTCAGGATGCCCTTAAAGATGTTCACCTCCTCGCGGGTGGCTGAGTGACCAACTGTGAGTTCTATTGCGTGTTCAAAGTCTTCGTTAGAAATGTTGGAAGACTTAGTGCCCATGCGTCCTTCAATGAACCGCGTAGAGGACACCAGGAAACCACTCACCGGCTTGAACATCCACGAGAGTACCTGCAGGAAGGGAGCAGAGAACAATGCCATACGTAGGTTGTTCTGTGTGGCGTATACCTTGGGCAGTACCTCGCCAAAGAGCACCAGCAGGAAGGTTACACACACCACCTGAATGAGGAACGAGACCACGGCACTAAGGTTTAGCCCTTGCAGCATCATTTTCACCAGCATATCTGTGGTGATAACGATGGCTATGTTGATGAAGTTGTTGGCAACAAGTATGGTAGCCAGTAGTCGCTTGGGCTGGTCCAGCAGCAGACCGGCGGTGCGCGCGCTCGATTTGTCAGAGCTCTTCAGGAAGTTGATGTCTTTTGCCGACAGGGAAAAATAGGCGGTCTCGGCACCTGCTGTTATAGCAGTGAGCAATAGAAGTACCAATACGATAATAATGAGTATTGTGGCACCTGATGATGTAAATACGCTGTCGGATGCCTGCAGTAGCAATGGAAAAAAGCTCGTGTCGCCTTCTGTACTTTCCAAGTTGTTTGTGTTTGGTGAGTTTATCAAAGATAAAAAAAGGAATGAAACCGTAAAATTTTCATTCCTTGATTTAATATGATCGGTGGTCGGTTTAGAACGGAAGATCGTCTTTGGGCGCGGTGGGAGCCCCTGTACCCGCATCGAAATTCATATCATTGAAACCCGGCACATCTCCCGAAAGTCCCTCAACAGATGGCAGTTCGTTGTGCTCTTTTCTTTTGTCCAGCATCACCAGATTGTCGCCTATTATCTCTGTGCTGAAGCGGCGGTTCTTGTCCTTGTCTTCCCACGAACGGGTACGGATGCGACCTTCCAGATATATGAGACTTCCCTTGTGCAGGTATTTCTGTGCCAGCTCTGCCAGTCCGCGCCACAACACTACGGTGTGCCATTCGGTCTGCGATATGAGTGTACCATTCTTGTCTTTATATGTTTCGGTTGTTGCCAACGGAAACTTTGCTACTGCTATATTACCTTCCAGATGCTGCAGATCGGGTTCACGGCCCAGATTTCCAATCAAAACTACCCTGTTGACGCCTCTCATAATATTATCTTTTTGGCTCTAAGAAAAAAAACGTACTACATAATTCCTCTTAAAAGTATAAATAATTTTGTAAAAAAGAAATAAGTGTTTTAGGAAAGGCTAACTTTTTTATTTCGCTGGTTCTCAGCCAGCTGCCCCCACTAATTGAAGGGGCGTTGTCGGAGTTGATTTCTATCGTATATAATTCAGAGCGTATAAGTTGGTGGGTGAGTCGCTGTTTGGTGCGGGCAACAAAAATGATGTCATTTTCCGGCACACTTACGCCCGCGTCCGAAAGAAACCGGGCCAGTTCCTTTGTGGATGTTGAGGCCTGTGATTCGTATAGAAGTGGTTGATGAAGATTTTCCCATATATCTCCTGCACCGCGTTTGCCTATCCAGGTGCGCCCCTTGTGGTGCAGCAAGATGAAGGTGAAGTGGCGCTCTTTCACTTTTATTTTCTTTGACTTTACGGGTAGCAGGTCCACTGTCTCTTGCCGGTTAGCCACACAGTTGGCTGCCAGCACACAGTCGGCACAGCGGGCGCCGGCAGGTGTGCAAACTGTTGCACCGAAGTCCATTATTGCCTGATTGTAGGCGGCACTTCGTTCACCGTCCAGCAGGTCGGTGGCCAACAGTGCGAATTGTTTCTTGCCTTCGGTACTGTCTATAGGCGTTGCAATGCCCATGTAGCGCGAGAGGACGCGGTATACATTGCCGTCCACCACAGCCACGGGCCTGCCAAACGCGAATGAGGCGATTGCAGCCGCAGTGTAGGGGCCTATTCCTTTCAGCTTCAGTAGCCCCTCATAGGTTTCGGGGAAGACGCCGTTATGGTCATTTGTTATGATGCGTGCAGTTGCCAGCATGTTTTTGCAGCGGCTGTAATAGCCCAGTCCCTGCCACAGGCGAAAGACATCGTCCTCGGCGGCAGCGGCAAGATCGGTCACAGTAGGGTAGGCCTCAATGAACTTGAGGTAGTAGGGTAGTCCCTGTTGTGCCCGGGTTTGCTGCAATATCACTTCAGAAAGCCATATCCGGTACGGATCGCGCTCTTCCTTCCAGGGTAGTTGCCTGTCGTTGACCGTGTGGTGCCATTCCAGCAGCTTTCGGGTAAAGAACTGATGCTCGTTTCGCTTCTTTGCCATCGGGTGCAAAATACACTTTTAGGCCGGAGCAGTATCAGGAGCTACTAGTGACAGATGGCACGAGGCTGCCCATTTTCACACGTATTCAAC
>JAEUVY010000006.1 GCA_016786565.1 Flavipsychrobacter sp. | reverse complement strand
GGGTCAGGTAGTGTACCGTGGCGCAGTGACCACCAAACAGGGACGTCTGGAAACACAGATCAACCTAGATGGCAGTCTGGCCAACGGCATGTACATCCTCACATTGCGCAGCGGCACCGAACAGAAGGTGTTCCACTTCGTAATGGAGCAGTAATAACCCGTATAAACAATAGTGACAAAGAGGGTGGGCATGAAAATGCCCACCCTCTTATATTTTGCGCTTTTGCCCGCTCCTTGCTATCCTCACATCAACTAATAGACACATTATCCACGTCTATTAAACTTTGTGATTATTGATAGATGCAGGCATGTATCTTTGTTCCGTTAATCCTTATATATGAAAGAGTTTTTTCGTTCGTTTTTTGCATCCCTGCTCGCCATAATCGTCTCCGGAATCTTGATGGTAGTTTTCTTTGTCATGCTCGTTGTGGGTGTGGCTAAGTCTGTAACCGAGAAGGATAACACAATGGTTGCAGGAGATATCATTGAGATAGACCTCACAAAACGTATACACGAGATCGGTGAGAACAATCCCTTCGCTGCCTTCGGCGAGGGTGAGTCTTATAAAGCAGGTCTGTACGACATCACCCGCGCTATCGATTACGCCACCACCGATAATTCCATAAAGGGTATCTATCTCAAGCTGGGCCCAACACCCAATGGCTGGGCTACGTTGCAGGAATTGCACCACGCACTCAAGGCTTTCCGTCTTTCGGGTAAGTTCATTTACGGATACGGTGAGAACATCACACAGGGCACCTACTTCGCCGCGTCTGCTGCCGATAGTATCTTCCTCAATCCCTCAGGAGATATTGAGTTGAAAGGATTTGCAACCATACTCAGTTTCTTCAAAGGAACCCTCGACAAGCTGGAGGTGCAGCCCGAGATATTCTATGCAGGCCGCTTCAAGAGTGCCACAGAGCCTTTCAGGGTTGATAAGATGAGCGAGCCCAACAGGCAGCAGGTCAAGGCGTTTCAGGATGCTATGTGGGCGGAGTTTATCACTGCGGCCGGTGCCTATGCGCAAATGAGTCCCGACTCAGTTCATCTCCTGGCGCAGACCGGTGCCATCCAGTTCCCGTCAGACGCCTTAAAGCATCACCTGGTGGGTGGTCTTCTCTATGCCGATGAGGTGGCAAAACTGCTCAGGCGCAAGACGGGCCGCACTGAATCAGAAGACATCAAGACCGTATCTATAAACGATTATGCCGACATGGTCAAAGCAAACCGCGTATCTGCTTCTTCAAAGATCGCTGTATTATTTGCCGAAGGTGACATCGTTGACGGAGAACAGGAGGACGACTACCAGATCGCCTCTGTGACCATGTGCGAACAGATCCGCAAGCTGCGCATGAACGACAAGATCAAGGCCGTAGTACTTCGTGTGAACTCACCGGGTGGTAGCGCGCTTGCTTCCGAGGTTATCCTGCGCGAGCTTACATTGCTCAAGCAGAAGAAGCCGCTTATTGTGTCTATGGGCAACTATGCGGCATCGGGTGGTTATTATATTTCCAGCAATGCGGATAGCATTTTCGCCTTGCCCAATACCATCACCGGCAGCATTGGCGTGTTCGGCATGATGTTCAATTTCGACAAGCTGGCAAAGAACAAACTCGGTGTCACGTTCGATGGTGTGAAGAATACCCCCTATGCCGATTTTCCTACCGCTGTGCGTCCGCTTACTCCTGAAGAAGGTGCTATGATGCAGCGCTCCATCGATACCATATATGCTAAGTTTAAAGGCCGTGTAGCAACCGGCAGAAAGCTGGCTCCCGAAGTGGTCGATTCTATCGCGCAGGGTCGTGTGTGGACAGGAGGCAAGGCGCTGGAACTGGGTCTTGTAGATGGTCTTGGTGGCCTCGATCGGGCTATCGCGAGCGCTGTAGCAAAGGCTGGTCTTACTACTTATAAGATCGTTACTTACCCCGAACCTGTCGATAAGTTCAGCTCGCTTATGAAGCGCATCAACAACAACACAGGCGCTGCTGCGGCCATCAAGGCTGCTATGCACGAAGAGATGGGTACTGGCTTTGAGTGGCTCGAGAAGCTGAAAGGACTGCAGCGTATGAACGGCCGCGCCATGATGGCCATGCCATTTGTGTACACAGTAGAATAGCATACAAAAGAAGAACATGAAGCACGATAAGCCGGTTATACTCATAACGAACGATGATGGTGTTACTGCTCCCGGTATCAGGGCGCTCGTAAACGCGGTAAAGCACCTGGGTAGGGTAGTAGTGGTGGCACCCGATAGCCCGCAGTCGGGTATGGGTCACGCTATCACCATTGGCGAACCCCTTCGGCTTGATAAGGTCGATGTGTTTGATGATGTGGAGGCATGGCAGTGCAGCGGCACACCGGCCGATTGTGTGAAGCTTGCCCGCGACAAGATACTGCATACCAAGCCCGATGTGTGCCTCAGTGGCATCAACCACGGTGCCAATCATTCTATCAACGTCATTTATTCCGGCACTATGAGTGCGGCCATGGAGGCGGCTATAGAGGGTATTCCGTCCATAGGTTTCTCCCTGCTCGATTTTAGCTTTGATGCCGACTTCAACATTGCCGCGCAGGTAGCCGAAACGCTTACTGCACGCATGTTGTCGCAGCCCGTGCCCGAGCATCTGTTGCTCAATGTGAATGTGCCGGTGGTGTCAGCTGCCGACTTCAAAGGGCTCAAGATCTGCCGTCAGGCATATGCGCGCTGGCAAGAGCAGTTCGATCACCGCAAGGATCCGCGCGGACGCGACTATTACTGGATGGTTGGCAAGTTCGTTAATATGGACAAAGGCCACGGCACCGATGTGGAAGCCCTCAAAGAAGGCTATGCTTCAGTCGTTCCCGTTACCATCGACTTCACCAGCAACCCCATGAAGAGCTGGCTCGAAGAACACTGGCAACTGTAGTTCCGCTACTTTGTTTCACTGCGTTTTGTATTTTGTGGTTAACCGGTAAATGGCCGGTTGCCACAACGTTACTTTTATGGACATACGCACTTTCCTCCAACGCTTTGCGGCGGTGACGGCTGGCAATGCGGGTAACAACATCATGATGCGAAAAACAGCCAGCGTTACATGCTTGTGGAATTTAGCTAAAATGCAGTCTAATATAGGATGCGCGGAATATACTGTTGTTTGATATCGCTTTTGGCGATAGGGTGTAAGGAAAAAGGGTATGATCATTATTGGGTCGGGAGTCATTCACGATTCCCAAACGATACCTGTTATTTTTCTCAAACGGTGACAGTTAGGAATGACAGCGTTGTTTTGGACTGTAATACGGGTAATAGCTTTTCTAAACTTTTTGTATTCAATTTAAAGGACAAATCAAAGGTGTTTTACAGTGGAGGCATCGGCAGTAAAGACCTGATTTACAATGATGACACCGTACGTAAAGGCGCTAAAGTGGTTTTTAGGTATGTGGACGACACAGCAATAATTACTTCGGGAAAAAGATATTCATTATATTCGTATTTTTATGATGAAGAGGGTGTCTACGATGTGAGTTGTCATTATTACTGGATGCCGGAATTTGGAATAGTTTACTTTGGTGATCCTGTTGATAATTACAGGATGTACACAACTAACTCTGAAGCTAATGAGACGATTGGATTTGCTATTGGGGTAATCAGAAAATGGAAGTCGCAGAGGTGATCATTACAAGCAACACTACCGAGATACGAATACAAGTTGTTTTTTAAATGCGAATAGTTGAATCATGAAGAATACTATTGAGCAAATCGAAAGTGTTTATTGGGGGAAACCGGAGTTCGACTCACATTTAGTAGTAACCTGCCATCAATTGAGGAAGAAAAATTTAGATGATTTTGAAATCGAAGACCTTAGGATTATGATTGGGCAGAATATCGCTTTACCAATTTTAATTCCTATTGCGATTAAGGTACTAAAAACGAACATTCTTGCAGAAGGAGATTATTATGAAGGAGACTTATTAAAGAACGTCCTGACATCCGAAAAGGATTTTTGGGATAATCATAGTGATTATAGGAATGAGATAATTTCATTAGTGGAAGAGAAACTGGAGGATATTCAGAAAATGGATACGACAGATGAAATACGCGTATCTATTTTCGAAGCATTTGAAGCTTTTAAAAGATGAGATGCTGATGGACAAACGCACTTTCCTCAAGAACGCTTCGTTGCCGCTGAGATTATCATTGCACGCAACACTACGGGATTATGGGGGGAGAATCAATTTGGCGCTTTAATTCGTTTGGAATGAAATTTCTATTTTGTTACTTACTAGTCGTTTTGTCTTGTTCAGCATGTGCGCAAGAATTCAAAAGTCATCGATTATTCGGAAGGTGGCAAATATCGGGCTACAAAGAACTGGAGATAATTACTCCTAGTATGGAGAATGAAAGTGAAAGAAAAGAAAGAAGGCAATTGTATTCAAACCGAAGCAACGGTGAATTTGAAATTGATTCCAATTATATCACTACTTCCAATAAGTTTTTGGAGTTTGACACCTGCAAATTTAACCTGATTCATAAGCAATCAGATCTTTTGAGAGTAGTTAAGAATGATTACTCAGCTGGGTATAGTTCTAGTTTTGATTTGTGGTTAGATAGTAACAAGGTTGCGGATGATTTTGTGAGAAGGTTAGATGAGAATTGTCATAAGAAAATAATGGTGGTCTTTGATACTGACTATAAAGTTGGTTATGGCAATGAAACTCTTAAAGTTTGTATTATTAACGACGATAAAATAGCATTATATAGAAGTTTCGACGTGATTGTTTTGAAGAGAAAAACCTTTAAAAAAGCTTACTAATGGACAAACGCACTTTCCTCAAGAACGCTTCGCTGCTGGGTTTGGGCAGCATCACGGCGCTGCCTGCGCTGGCACACATTGCCGGTACCGATCCGCAGCCCGACCCGCCTGCCGCCACCGACGACTACTGGCTGAATGTGCGCAGGACATACAACCTCAAGCCCGACTATATCAACCTCGAAAACGGCTACTACTGCATACAGCCGCGCCATATACTCGATGCCTACAAGCGCCACATAGACGAGGTCAACCTGCACGGGGCCTACTACATGCGCACCGTTCAGTTCGATAATAAGAAGAAAGCCGCCGATCGCCTTGCCGCCATGATGGGCTGCACTTCCGATGAGGTCATCATTACACGCAACACCACCGAGTCGCTGGATATGATCATCGGCGGGCTCGACTGGAAACCCGGCGACGAGGCCGTTATGGCCCATCAGGACTATGGTGCCATGCTCGATATGTTCAAACAGGTATCACGCAGATATGGGGTGGTGAACCGGTTCATCTCCGTCCCGCCCGATCCGCAGACCGATGAAGAAGTGGTTGCCGCATACGAGGCCGCTATCACACCGCGCACCCGCCTGCTCATGGTCTGCCACATGATCAACATCACTGGCCACATCCTGCCCGTGCGCAAGATCTGCGACATGGCACACAGCAAGGGGGTACAGGTAATGGTAGACGGCGCCCATGCCCTGGCACACATACAGTTCTCCCTGCCCGACCTTCGTTGCGATTATTACGGCTGCAGCCTTCACAAGTGGCTCAGTGTGCCCATTGGCGCGGGCATGTTATATGTGCGCAAAGAACACATCAGCAAGGTATGGCCCGTCTTTGCCGAGGAAGGCCGCGCGCAGGACGACATCCTGAGGCTGAACCATACCGGCACCCACCCGCCCGCCACCGATCTCACCATTGCCGATGCCATCGCCAATTACGAAGAGATAGGCCCCGCCCGCAAGGAGGAACGCCTGCGCTACCTGCAGCACTACTGGACCTCGCGCGTGCGCAGGCTGCCGCATATTGTTATGTACAGCCCGTCGCAGCCGCAGCGCACCTGCGCCATTGCCAATGTGGGTGTGCGGGGCATGAAGCCCGCTGCGTTGGCCAAAGTGCTGCTCGATAAGTACCGCATTTACACGGTCGCTATAGACAACGAAGCCGCCGGAGTGCATGGCGTGCGCGTCACCCCCAATGTCTACACCACCACTGCCGAGCTCGACGAACTGGTGCGCGCCCTCACCGAAATAAAAGGGTGATGATCGGTCTCGAAAAAAATATCTTCCTACGAGTAGGGGTTATCGATAGTTTCAACGTCTTACATTCATAAAACCATCAAAAAAGAACAAAAACATGAGAAAGTACATTATCACCGCCGCCTTTACCGCATCACTGGCCGTGCTGGCATTGGGCCTCTTTTCTTTCCGCGCGCCTGAGGGCGGCACCCCGGTTGTGTATCAGTTCAAGCAGATCACTGCCGTAGAGAGCGTGGTGCCCGGTGGCCTCGGTCGCAGCCGCATCCTCACTACCGACGACAATGGTCAGATGCTGGAAAAAGAACTGAAAAACTTCTACAGCATGGTAGGCATCAACTTCGACAACATTGCCAACAACGACCGTGTCATTGTCGATCGCATCAACGAATACAGCGCCCAGGGCTGGGAACTGGTGCAGGTAGTAACTGCTACCAACCAGCAGACATCAAGCGGCGGTGGCAGCTCAGGCGGTATCTTCATCACCCGTTACATCTTCCGCAAACCAAAATAACCAATTCTGTTACCTACCCATAAAAGCGAAGCGGCCCCGAAAGGAGCCGCTTCTTTATGTATAATTAGTTGGTCATCAGTTTCCGGAAAGTGTCAGCAGGTAGTCAGCCGTATCTGCAACCACCGCCGGTGGATTGTTGTTAGGCGCGCCGGCACGAAATCCTGTCGAGTCGAGACGGGTAGACTTGAACGAGAACTTCAGCTTGAACGAAGAGGGTGTGAAATCGATGATCTCTGCACCATACAGGTCAAACGATGGTATGCGGTACGGAGTGTAGCGCAGTTCGCGCACAGTATCCGTCCCTTGCTCCCCGGTAACTAATTTGTATGGCTCAATAGAAGTATTTACACAGAAGATCATGTTGAAGCCGCTGAAGAGATCTATGAACGTCTCGTTAGGCAGCAAACGCCAGGTGAAGCTGCGCGACGCCGGATCGGCAACATTGCATTTTCTGTCCCCCGTGAAGACACTGCCTGCATAGTTGGAATCGAATTTGATGTAATCGTCCAGGTAGCAGGTATCTACGAAATTGAGGTATGAAAGCGAAGTGTCCTTGCCGTTTGGTAGTTTAACGGTAAGGGTGCCACCCGTGATCGTCCACTTTTTAGCACGCAGCTGGTTAGCCTTGCTTGGCGGCACTTCAGGGTCTTTGTTACATGATGTCACCAATGTAACGAGTGACAATGCCAGTAGGAGGTATCTCATATAATGTATCTAATCAACGATAAAACTACTAAATATTATTGAGCGGGAAAAGTGCGCCCCGGCACCATCCTCTACGCTGCAACTTTTTTCTATGATACTGCAGAAAACGTACTATCACAGATTTTTCTGCCCCCGCCACCAATCCAATAGATATATCTTTATTATGGAAACCGAAAAATCGTCTGAAACTTTAAGTATTTCTAACATCTGTCCGTTATCAGTTCTCTGCCAACCGTAAACAAATTACAGGACTAACAAAATGCCAGTAAACAAAAAACAGGATTATCTGACAAAGGTGTAAACCTATTTCAGGACGATACGCTGTCCCGAAAGCATTCGGGATGGGAAGCAAATGAGAAGCAGGTGAGAAGAAGTGAGAAGTTTTTGCGCAGTTTTTGGAAGGAGTGAGAAGTTGAAAAACGTCCCGAAAAAGCATAAACAATTGACGATCAACGCAAACCATCCACCCAATCCAAAAACAAAAAGAAAACTGCGCACCGGGAAGCAGCAGAATCTTTCCTACGTGTCAACTCGAACCGACAAAGTCAAAAGAATGCCAAATAGTTGAACTGCCGCCCAGCCCTTGATGGCGCCTTCATATTTCCGTAGATGTGGTTGCCGTGCCCCGATAGTAAAGAGAAAGCGGAACCGGCACGTAGCCCCATCATCTGGTAGACGATAGGAAAGATGCCAGCGCCATGAAGCTGCACAGCGAAGTGCGAAACAGCGTAGAGCAGACCTTTTGCCCCGCGGAAGTCCCGAAAGCATTCGGGAGCGAAAGGCGGCGCTTTCCCTGCCTGCCGGCAGGCAGGTTTTGGTTCTTTTTCTTTTCGCTGTAGAAAAGAAAAGAACAAGATGGGAGAAGGTAGGAAGGTGAGATGTTTTGCAAACGTGTAAACTTATTTCAGGACGATTCACAAAACACTACCTGTCCCATTCACCTATCTTCAGCAGCCTGAAGAAGTCGGCCTCGTCCAGCTCACGTACGTGGCCGGTAGGCAGATCGTCCAGCTCCAGGTCCTCTACCGAGGTCCTGATCAGGCGGCGGCACGGGTGGTTCACGGCACGCATCATGTTGCGTATCTGGTGATACTTGCCTTCATACAACGTAATGCGCAACCACGAATGGGCTATGTTTGGGTTTAGCTCAAGCTGGTACTCCGGCAGCGCGGGAGGGGCGTCCAGTAGTTGTACCTCGCACGGGGCCGTCAGGTGGTCACCCTTACCCCTCACCCTGATGGTGACACCTTGCTGCAATTGTTGCACGGTCTCCTGTGTCATCACCTTCAGTACCCGCACAAGGTAGGTGCGCCGATGCGGGTGACGACTTTTGAACAGCAGGTCCATCACTTTTTTGTTGGTGGTCAGCAGCAGCAGTCCTTCCGATAGGGCATCAAGCCTACCTATTACGTGGGTGGCAGCGGGGAACTGAAAGCTGAGGTGGCTGAGTAGTGGCACGTCCTCTACACTCACAAATTGCGAGGCCATATTGAATGGTTTGTTCAGTATAAAGTAGCGGTGTTGTTCGGCAGGCAGCACAGGGCGCAAAGGTAGGCAATGTGTGTAAGTGCCGGGTGGTTGCAGGTGCGTAGGGACGGGATGTATGAATGGGTAACTGAAAATGGTAGTATATTGTGTTGTATTATGCCTTTGAAACGTATCGGATATCTATTGCTCACTTTCCTGCTGCTCTTGCAGGCAGGAGGGCTGCTGGTATGTTACGAGGTGGAGCAGGGCATGGTGCGCTATCACAACGAATGCCGTGCGGCAAAGTTGGCTGGCAGGCGGCATTTGCTGGTGCTTACCGACGAGGAGTATACCCGGTCCCGTGTGGGTAAACGTGATTTAAGGATAGGGGAGCAGATGTATGATATAATAAGTATGGTGCGGCAGGATGGTCGTGTGTATGTGACTGCCGTGCGAGATCATAAGGAGGAGCGGATAATAAAGCGTATTGCGGCAATTGCCGGCCATACACAGCAGGGCGCCGGTGCTGTGCCCGATGGGCTGCTGCGGTTACTGTCGGTAGTATATGTACTGCCCGCAAGCATAGAACTGTCGCCTTCTTTCGGCGAAAAGAGTAAGGAGTTTCACGAGCACGTTCGCATTTTGAACGGTCGTGGAGTTGATGTGGGGCTGCGGCCGCCGTCAATGTTGGTAATGGTATAATTGCTGATGCACACCCGGCCGGGTGTGTTATTCCTATTTATTTCACGAAAAACAACATTGAATGAAGCGTATTTTATATGCAGCAGCAGTTATGCAATTGCTGCAAGCCGGCCCCGTTAGATCCCAATCAAAAGATGCAGACACAGCCGGCAAACAGATAGGGCTGGATGAAGTGACCATATCAGTGAACCGGGTGCAGGAAAGCCGCAAACTGGTGGCACAACAGGTGCAAACCCTGGACAGTAAACAGATAGCCAATGCACAGGCGCAGAACAGCGCCGATCTGCTGGCAAATACCATGGGCATTTTTGTGCAGAAAAGCCAGATGGGCGGAGGTAGCCCGGCGCTGCGTGGCTTTGAGGCCAACAAGGTGTTGCTGGTGGTAGATGGGGTGCGTATGAACAACCTCATATACCGAGGCGGCCATCTGCAGAATGTGATAACGCTGGACAATGCCATGCTGGATAGGGTAGAGGTCCTGTACGGACCTTCATCTACCATGTACGGCAGTGATGCGCTTGGCGGGGTCATGCACTTCTACACGAAGAACCCGGTGTTTTCTAAAGACAGCGGCAAGCTGAAGACCTCCGCCAATGCCTATGTGCGCTATGGCAGTGTGAATGCCGAGAAGACCGGTCATGCCGACTTTAGCATAGGTGGCAGGAAGTTTGCCTCGCTTACCTCTGTTACTTATTCGTCGTTTGGCGACCTGATGGGTGGTAAGTCGGCTAACCCGTTCTATGATACTGCCTATGGTTTGCGTCCCTACTATGTGGGGCAGATAGGCGGAAAAGATACCCTGCTCGCCAACAGCGATCCCTACAAGCAGGTGCAAAGCGGTTACGACCAGTACGACATCATGCAGAAGTTCGCCTTCAGGCAGAACGAACATGTGTTGCACACCCTGAATCTGCAGTACAGCACCAGCACCAACATACCCCGCTACGACAGGCTTACCGATTCGGGTGCGGGTGGCAAGGGACTGCGTTTTGCTCAGTGGTACTATGGCCCGCAGGAGCGTGCCATGCTCGCCTATAATGTAAATACCGACAATGAAAAGGCTTTCTTCCAGCATCAGCATGTGGGGGTGAATTACCAGCAGATAGAGGAGAGCCGTCATAACCGCAGCTTTGGTAGCAGCAAGTTGTCGCACAGGGTAGAGCAGGTGGCCGTGTTTGGCCTCAATATGGATGTGCAGCGTATCACGGGTCGTCATGCTATCAGGTTGGGATTGGAGCAGCAAAGCAATATGCTGACCTCAACGGCCGAGCAGGAGAACATAAGCACGGGTGCAAGGGTGCCCTTGGATACCCGCTATCCGGGTGGTAGCAATGCTATGGATGTGTGGGGAGCTTATGGTTCGCACACATGGCGCATAAAGGAGAACTGGACACTGAATGACGGTGTGCGCGTAGGTTATACCAATCTGCGGTCCACGTTCTCTGACACGTCGTTCTTTGCTTTCCCTTTCACCGAGGTGAAGCAAGGCAACTTTGTTTATTCGGGCAGTGCGGGCATCATCCACACACCTACCGACAAGTGGAAGCTATCGCTGATGGTATCTACCGGTTTTAGGGTGCCTAATGTGGATGATCTTGCCAAAGTGTTTGAGTCGGCTCCCGGTTCGTTGATTGTACCCAACAATAAGCTGAACGCAGAAAAGACACTGAACACGGAACTGGGTGTCACCAAGGTGCTGGGCAGCAAGGCTGTGTGGGAGAACTCGGTGTACTATACCCGCTACTTTGACGCCATCGTCACTGCGCCGTTCACTTACAACGGTGCCGACTCTGTGATGTATGAAGGCAAGATGAGCCGCGTGCTGGCAAATCAGAATATGGGAAGCGCCTACATCTACGGATTGTGGAGCCACATCAGGGCCAGGGTCAGCGAACACCTGCAACTCGTGGGCGGACTGACCTACACCTATGGTCGCATCGCCACCGACAGCACCGCGCAGCCGCTGGACCATATACCACCCGTGCAACTGCGTGCGCAGGCAATATACACAGCCGGCAAGCTGGGCGTAGACTTCTTTGTCAACTACCAGGGTGCCAAGAAGCTGGCAGACTACTACCTGAACGGCGAAGACAACGAACAGTATGCTACGCCCGATGGTATGCCCGCATGGATGACGGGTAATGTGCGTGTATCCTATAAAGTACATAAGAACATCACCCTGCAGGCAGGTGTTGATAATATTATGGACACGCAGTATCGTGTGTTTGCAAGTGGCATCAATGCCGCGGGTCGCAATATATTTGGTGTAGTGCGTTTCAACTACTGATAGGTAAAAAGAATACGGAGCGGTGTTCGGGATAACTGCGCACCGCTCCTATTTTATCAGAACGATAGTTCCGTAGCGGGATCCCAGAAGTGTTTGTCGAAGTTGACGATCACGTCATTTTCTACACGGATGCCTTCCTGCTCCAGTTGTTGTTGCATGCTTTCGGGCGGGTGGAAATGATGTTTGCCGGTGAGCATGCCATTGCGGTTCACAACACGGTGCGCCGGCACAGCCGGTTCCAGATTGTGGCAGTTGTTCATGGCATAACCAACCACACGTGCCCCCGACTTAGCGCCCAGAGCGGCGGCAATGGCACCATAGCTGGTGACACGGCCATGCGGTATGGCACGCACAATGTCGTAAATGGCATTGTATAGGTCGGAAGAACTAGCGGGGCGTGTAGCCATCGGCTTCTCGTTTGGTCAGTAGTTGGGAGCGGCGAGGTTCAGGCACCTGTTCGTAATCGTAGGGGCAGTTGAGGCAGCCGTTGCCGCAGCAGTAGCCCCGTTCGCGCAGGTAGTGCGCGGTGAAAACGAGTAGACCCGCCGGGGTGATATAGTAGTCTTTGCCTTCCTGCATATCGGGTGGTTATTCTTCTGTCACTTCGTCTGTAGTGTCGTCGGCAGCATTCAGTTTGGCAAAGCGGCCTTCCAGCTTCACGCCATCTGGTGGCAGCGAGAATGACAGGAAGTAGATGGTGCGCCCATCGGCAAGGTGCATTTTTTCATAGAACGTCTGTATCGCCAGCGGACCTTTGTTGAGGCCCTTGCCATATACATCGGCAATGTTCTCGTGCACCGGGCATCCTTGTGCTTCTATCACTTCCACCGTGAAGTCATAGAGCTCTTTAGAGTCGGTCTTGAGGTTGATGCGTGCGCCCGGTTTCAGCAACTGCTGGTACAGGAACAGGTAGCGGGGATGAGTGAGGCGATTTGATTCTTTCTTCAGGAACGGGTCGGGGAAGATGATCCAGATCTCTTCCACTTCCTGCGCCGCAAAGTAGTTGGTGATCTGCCCTATGTGAATACGCAGGAACGCGATGTTGTCCAGACCCTCCTGCAGCGCGGTGGTAGCGCCCCTGTATATGCGGTTGCCCTTGATGTCCACCCCGATGAAGTTGCGGTTGCGGTTTTCGCGACCGAGGCCTACGCTGTATTCGCCCTTGCCGCAGGCAAGCTCCAGCGTGATAGGGTTGTCGTTATTGAAGTGTTTGTTCCAGTTACCCTTCATTCCTTCGGGGTACTGCAGAACGTTCTTGTATGTCTCGATGGCCTGAAATTTGACCAGTTTCTTGTGTCCCATTGTTGGTGTTGAGTGGGTGCAGGCACCCGATTAAACTACTACGTTGATCATTTTGCCCTTTACGAAGATGAACTTCTTCATGGGTTTGCCTTCCATCCACTTTTGAACGGTCGCATCGGCAAGTACTGCAGCTTCAATGTCGGCCTGTGGCGCCTCGAGCGCGAACTCGATCTCGGTGCGTTTCTTGCCGTTTATAGATACCGCATAGTTGACGCTGTTCTCGGTAATGAAACTGTCGTTGTGTGCCGGGAAGGCAGCGTCGAGTATAGTGGTGGTGTGGCCCAGCTGATGCCACAGTTCCTCGGTGATGTGCGGCGCGAAGGAAGCGAGCGACACAGCCAGCGGCTCAAGTATGGCGCGCTTGTGGCACCCTGCTGACGCGAGCTCGTTGACACATATCATGAACTGGCTGACACAGGTATTGAAGGAGAAACGTTCTATGTCTTCGCTTACCTTCTTCAGCGTTTTGTGCAGTGTGCGCAGCTCGGCTTCTGTAGGTGCTTCGTCGGTAACAATGAAGCCCGTTTGTTCGTCGTTGTACAGGCGCCAGAACTTCTTGAGGAAGCGATGAACGCCTTCTATGCCCTTGGTGTCCCATGGTTTGCTCACCTCAATAGGCCCCAGGAACATCTCGTACATGCGGAACGTATCGGCACCATATTGTTTCACAATGTCGTCGGGGTTGACCACATTGTACTTGGACTTGGACATTTTCTCGACTTCGGCACCACAGATATATTTGCCGTCCTCGAGTATGAACTCAGCTGCGGCGTATTCAGGTCGCCAGTTTTTGAAGGCGTCCGTGTCGAGTTCGGTTCCGTTCACCATACTCACGTCCACGCGTACCTCGGTAGTCTGGTGTTGTTTGCGCAGACCGTAGGACACAAACGTGTTAGTGCCATTGATACGATAAACAAACCGTGAGCTTCCTTGTATCATACCCTGGTTCAGGAGCTTCTTGAATGGTTCGTCGAAGCCAATGTGGCCGAGGTCGTAGAGTGCTTTGGTCCACATACGGCTGTAGAGCAGGTGCCCCACTGCGTGCTCTGTACCACCCACATATATGTCTACCTGGTTCCAGTAGTCGGTAGCGGTGCGGCCGGCAAACTCAGTGTCGTTGTGCGGGTCCATGTAGCGCAGGAAGTACCAGCTGCTGCCGGCATAGCCCGGCATTGTGTTGGTCTCGCGTTGGCCGGCGGTTGTGTTCACCCATTCGGTAACGTTTGCGAGTGGTCCCTGTCCTTCCGGTCCCGGCTTGTATGATTGTACGTGCGGAAGTTCTACAGGCAGTGAGCCGGAGATCGGCGCTTCGTCAGTAGCATACGGTATGTCATTGATGTACACAACAGGGAACGGTTCGCCCCAGTAGCGCTGACGGCTGAAACCTGCATCGCGCAGGCGGTAGTTGGTTCGGCGGGTGCCTGAACCTATTTTCTCAAGCGCGCTGATAGCTGCTTCCGTGGCGTCCTTTACGGTCATGCCGGTAAGGAAGCCACTGTTGTGTATGCTCCCCGACTTATCGGAATATGCTGCTTCGCCGGTGTATTGGTCGCCGAAGATGTTTGTGATCGGTATATTGAAGTGTTTGGCGAAGGCGTGGTCGCGGTCGTCGCCGCTGGGAACCGCCATGATGGCGCCTGTGCCGTAGCCTGCCAGAACATACTCAGCTATCCAAACCGGAACGCGGTTGTGGGTAAGCGGATGAATGGCGTATGCGCCTGTGAAGCAGCCTGTAACCTGCTTCACCTCGCTCATGCGCTCGCGTTCAGAACGGCTTTTCACGTACTGCCTGTATTCGTCAATAGCCTGACGCTGCTCGTTGGTAGTGATAGCATCGACCAGTGCATGCTCAGGGGCAAGTACTAAAAAGTCAACACCGAATATCGTATCGGGGCGGGTTGTGAAGACGGAGACCTCTCCCCGGCCCTCTCCGAAGGAGAGGTTGAACGTGACTATGGCACCGCTGCTTTTTCCGATCCAATTGCGCTGCATTTCCTTCATGGCATCGCTCCAGTCGAGGTTGTCGAGGCTGGAAAGGAGACGGTCTGCATATTCTGTGATACGCAGGAACCACTGACGCATCAGCTTGCGTTCCACAGGGTGACCGCCACGTTCTGAAACGCCGTTGACCACCTCGTCGTTGGCAAGTACAGTGCCGAGTGCCTCGCACCACCAAACCTGTGCGTGTCCCTGGTAGGCAAGGCGGTAGTGCATCAGCACAGCGCGTTGTTGTTCAGCGGAATAGCTGCTCCATGTTGCGGCATCAAAGTGCAGTTTGTCGTCGCCGGGGCATTGATGACCCGCATTGCCTGAGGCGGCAAATATGTCAGTCAGTTCTGAGATAGGACGGGCTTTTTGCGAAGTCCTGTCGTACCAGCTGTGGAAGAGTTGCAGGAATATCCACTGTGTCCATTTATAGTACTTAGGATCGCTGGTGCGCACCTCGCGGCTCCAGTCGTAGCAGAATCCTATATTATCCAGTTGCTCGCGGTAGCGGGCAATGTTCTTCTCGGTTGTGTCAGCGGGATGCTGTCCGGTCTCGAGGGCGTATTGCTCGGCGGGCAGTCCAAAGGCATCGAAGCCCATGGGGTGCAGCACGTTGAAACCCTTGAGGCGCTTGAAGCGGGCGTAGATATCGGACGCTATGTAGCCAAGGGGATGGCCGACGTGTAGCCCTGCGCCACTGGGGTAGGGGAACATGTCAAGTACATAACATTTGGGTTTGGAGGTGTCATTGGATACCTTGTAGACGTTTGTCTGGTTCCAGTGTGCTTTCCATTTCCGCTCTATTTCGCCGAAATTATATTCCATATAATATGTGGGTGTGCCGTGGGAACGGCCTAAAAAGTCTGAAAAGTGGCAAAAATACAAAACAAACCCTGCATAAGCATTTTAACAAAATCGTAGCGGTAAGTACGGCTAATGTTGCTAATTTTAATGTTTTATGTCGGAAGTAAAAGATATTAAATTATAAAATTTCGCATAGTATGAAAAGGTTACTGATTTTAGTTGTTGCCATTATAGGAACCGTAGCGACATCGTGGGGGCAGGGCAGGTTTGCCAACTGGCCTGAGATGCAAACGTTTCATAGCACCCTGTCGCAGACTTTTCACCCGGCTGAGGAGGGTGATCTTAAGCCTATCAGGTCGAGGTCGCTGGAGCTGCTGGGTAATGCCAAGCAACTGAACGCGGCACCGATCCCGGGTGAATATGACAACCCCAAAATGCGTAGCATACTGAAGAGAATGGAACGTGAGGCCGATAAGGTGAATGCGCTTGTAGTATTGCAGGAGCAGAATTCTACCATCATGAAGCATCTGAAGGTGTTGCATAACTCGTTTCACGAAGTGGTAGGCTTGTGTAAAAAAGAAGGAGAGGAGAAAAAAGAGCAATAATGAGACAATATCTTATAGCAGGGTGCGCTGCACTGATGTGCGGTTTGGTGTTTACAGGTTGCACAAAAAAAGACCCACCAGAAACAACAGAGCCGGCAGGTAACGGGGTGGTAAAGATCGAGTTTGCCAACAAGGTGGGGATCGGAAAGTTGTCGCTGAATGACACCTGGTATGTGAATGACCACGGAGACTCGTTCAAAGTGAGCAAGTTCAATTACTATATAAGTAATGTGAAGCTGACGAAGGCAACCGGGACTTATGCAGAGAATGAAAGTTATCACCTCATACAGCAGGATAAAGCATCATCTCTGGTGTTTGACCTGTCTGATGTGCCTTATGGTAAGTATTCCGGCATAACAATGACGATAGGTGTGGACAGCGTGCGCAATGTGTCCGGAGCGCAGACAGGGGCACTGGATCCTGCAAATGGTATGTTCTGGACATGGAGTACCGGCTACATAATGCTGAAGTTGGAAGGTACATCGCCAAAGTCGCCGTCGGGTTCCATATCGTTTCATGCCGGCGGATATGCCGGGGCCAATGCAACACAAAGGACCGTTTCCATCAGCTTTCCGACGGAAATCACTGTTGCGAAAGATGGTGTGAACCACGTGCATGTTGAGGCTGATGTACTGAAGTTGTTCAAGTCGCCCAATCTTTATGACTTTGCTAATACATACAACATTAGTACAGCAGGAGCCGCAGCGAAGGGATTTGCAGACAATTACGCCAATATGCTGTCTGTAACTTATGCTGGTCTGTAAACGGGAGGATGGTAAAAATCATTAAATTCGGGTATGAAGAAGGTGATGATAGCTATTGTCGCGGCGGGAATGAGCGGCATGTTGTGGCTGGCGGGGTGCAAAAAGGATGAAATAGATCCGCGCACGTGGCGCCCGGTAAGTTTTGAAGTGCCAAAGGGATGGCCGCAACCGGCATATACATTTGCCAGCAATCCGCTGACGTTTGATGGTTTTGAGCTGGGGCGGAAGCTGTTTTACGATGCCCGTCTTTCGAGAGATAATACGGTTTCCTGCGGCAGTTGCCATCAGCAGGTAGCCTCGTTCGCGCATATTGATCATGATATCAGTCACGGCATTGAGAACAGACTGGGGACGAGGAATTCGCCGATGCTGGCAAATATGGCATGGCACACAAGCTTCTTTTGGGATGGCGGTGTTAATCACCTGGAGAGTCAGCCAATTGCTCCGATCGTGAATCCTTTAGAAATGGATATGACCGTGCCCGAAGTAATAGATCGGTTGAATGCAGATGCGGATTACCGCAGCCGGTTCAAACGAGTATTTGGAAGCGACACCATCAATTCTCAACGCGTTTTCAGAGCAATGGCTCAGTTTATGGGAGCGATGGTCTCGTCCAATTCGAAGTATGATAAGTATGTAGCCAACCCGGGTGCCGGTTATTTCAGCGAGCAGGAGGTGCGCGGATTGAGCCTGTTCCGTCAGCATTGTGCAAACTGCCACAAGGAGCCGTTGTTCTCCGATTTCTCTTTCAGGAACAATGGGCTTCTTCCCAAACCGGGCGTTAATGATAGTGGCAGAGCTCATATAACAGGGTTGGCCGAGGATAGATATAAATTCAAGGTCCCTTCCCTGCGTAACATCGCTGTGACGAGACCATATATGCACGATGGCAGGATTGCAACCCTTGCCGATGCGGTGGAACATTACCGTAGCGGAGTGGCTGCCATGTCAACGACCGATGCTCTGGTGGCGGGAGGGATCGTAATGACAGAAAAAGACAAGAGTGATATTATAAGTTTTTTAGAGACCCTTACAGATAGTACCTTTATCACAAACCCATTGTTTGCAGAGCCTGCTAAATAATGATCAACCTATAAGACTATGCGTAAATTCTTCTTTATTGCGGCTGTATCAATGACCCTGTTGAGCAGTTGTGAACACGAACAATTCAAACCGGTGGCCGGAAAGGGCGGTGCGGCTACTATTGTTGTGTATCCTGCGCATCACGGCGTGACCTCGTCACTCGATAGCGTAACGGTATATATAAAGTACAATACGCTGAATGCGCCTGCGGACGGGAAGTATGATGACTCGGCCGCCTGCACCTACGTTAACTCCCTGCCAATGTGTTCATTCACCTCTCTTTGGAACGGTGATTACTACATCTATGCCAGAGGGTATGACTATGCAATAGCCGGAAAGATAAGGGGCGGGTTGCCTTTCACGGTAAGGGCACAACAATCTTTCAATTTTACACTCCCTTTGGGTGAGGAAAGCGGTTACTGACAGGTGGGGAAACCCGCACTGAGGTAATTCGGGCATTTATACTATCTTTCCCTGAAATAGATACGTATGAGTGATACTCAAAATGCTATGCCGGGGAAAGGAGGCTCAGGTGCACTTTCTATCCTTGTCACTGTTTTCTTTTTCTGGGGTTTTATTGCCGCGGGTAACGGGGTTTTTATACCGTTTTGTAAGCACTACTTCCAGCTCGATCAGTTCCAGTCTCAGTTGATAGACTTCGCATTTTATCTGGCCTATTACCTGGGTGCCCTGGTTCTCTATGCTATCGCGTCGGTTTTTGGTAAAGACGTAATTGCAAAATGGGGTTATAAGAATAGTATAGTATACGGCCTTTTGTTCTCGGCAGTGGGTGCGGTCATCATGATACTGGCAGTGAATGCCAATACTTTTCCCGGTATGCTGGCAGGTTTGTTTGCTGTGGCCTTGGGTTTCTCACTGCAACAAACGGCTGCCAATCCGTTTGCAGCACTGCTGGGCACACCCGAGACAGGGGCGCACCGCATAACACTGGGTGGAGGAATCAATTCGTTCGGCACGGCCATTGGACCTATCATAGTGGCGCTGGCCTTATTTGGTACTACCATTGCAAAGGACGAACAGATCAATTCTCTCGGACTGGATAAGGTGACGATTCTGTATGCGTGTGTAGGGGCTTTGTTTGTAGTGGCCGCGGCTTTGTTTTTCTTTTCAAAGAAGTTGCCTGCGGGGCAGTTTGAAACAGATACAGAGAAGTCGCCAAAGGCTTTGATGACCCTTGGTGTAATGACGCTTTTTCTTGTGATGGTATTTGTGCCGGTCTTCAGAAGTTATATGGTGACCACAACCGACGCTGCTCAACTTGAAGCGATAGAGACAGAGCGTTTCGCGTGGTTGCTGGCCGGTTTGGCGCTGATAGTGCTGACTTTGCTGATGGCCTTGCTGAGCGCAGGCAAGAAGCCGGAAGGGTGGGGGGCTATGCAGTACCCGCAACTGATACTGGGCATGCTTGCCATATTTACTTATGTGGGTGTGGAAGTAACGATACAGAGTAATCTGGGGGAACTGCTGAAGCAGCCCGATTTTGGTGCCTATACATCATCGCAGGTGGCACCATTCATCTCCATTTACTGGGGTAGCCTGATGGTGGGTCGCTGGACCGGTTCAATCAAGGTGTTTGAGCCATCGGCTTCCATGAGGACGATGCTGATGTTCCTGGTGCCTATTGTGGCGTTTGGAGTGGTGTTGGGTGTTAACTCGCTGGCGCAGAACGATGTGTCTCCTTTTTACTGGTATAATGTATGTGTGGTGATACAGGCTATCGCGTTCTATGCCACGCAAGACAAACCAGCAAAGACATTGATGGTGTTCTCGTTGTTGGGAGTGGTGTTTATGCTGGCAGGTATATTCACTACGGGCACGATCGCTACCTATGCGTTCCTGAGTGGTGGACTGTTCTGTTCTATCATGTGGCCTTGCATATTTGTATTGGCTATAGCAGGTTTGGGTAAATACACTTCGCAGGGTTCCGCGTTCCTCATTATGATGATACTGGGAGGAGCGATCATACCACCTATTCAAGGTAAACTGTCGGACATCAAGACAATAGGCATACATCAATCTTATTGGGTGCCCGCTATAGGGTTCGCCTATCTTGCATGGTTTGCCTACACAGTAAGGAGAATATTACAAAAGCAAGGAATAGACTATGACGCAACCATTGGCGCTGGGCATTGATATAGGCGGCACAAACACCGCTTTCGGGATAGTGAACCGGAGGGGCGACATCTTACATAAGGGATCGATGCCAACAACGGGGCATGCTACGGTGCAGGACTATGTTGCGGCACTAAAAGGCGAATTGCTTCCCCTGATATACAAGGTAGGGCGAGGTCAGATGGAGGGCGTGGGCGTAGGCGCACCCAATGGTAACTTCTTTACCGGCGAGATACTTTTTGCCCCGAATCTGCCATGGAAAGGCGTTGCGATTCCGCTGGCGAAAATGCTGAATGAGGCACTTGGCCTGCCTTGTAAGCTGACCAATGATGCAAATGCAGCCGCCCTCGGAGAAATGATGTATGGTGCTGCAAGAGGAATGAAGGATTTTGTGGTGGTGACGCTTGGTACGGGGGTAGGTAGCGGCTTTGTGGCCAACGGTCAACTGATATACGGGCATGACGGATTTGCCGGGGAATTGGGCCACATGATATCGGTGCGCGACGGCCGTATGTGCGGTTGCGGACGCAAGGGGTGTCTGGAGGCTTATTGCTCGGCAACAGGAATTGTGGCCACGGCCGAAGAATGGCTGAAGGAGCACAACTCGCCATCGCAGTTGCGTGGTAAAGATGAGAAACTGACAGCCCGCGACCTGCACGAAGCAGCACAGCGGGGAGATGCAATGGCCTTGCAGATATTTGAGTACACCGGAAAGATACTGGGGCAGACCCTTGCCGATATGGTCGTGATCACCTCTCCGCAGGCGATCATATTTTTCGGCGGGCTGGCTCATGCCGGCGATATACTATTCCGCCATGTGCGGTATTACATGGAAGAAAGTATGCTGAATATCTTTAAAGATAAGGTGGCATTTCTGCAGTCGGCATTGCCGGACGCAGACGCTGCGATACTGGGTGCAAGCGCCCTTGTATGGTAGCCTTAGTCTACTTTTTCACGTTCATGATATAGCCCAGATAGCGGTTGGCCAGTACTTCGCGGTCGAAGTTCTGCTGCGCATATCTGTACCCGCTTTCTCCCTCGCGTTTCAGCCTTTCGGGGTCGTTGAGGTATTGGCGGATGATGCGGTTGTATTCGGTCGCGTTTTCGGGTTCTACATAGACACCCGCACCTGCTGCTTCTACCAGTTCGCGCGATACACCATCGATGGCCATGAGGATGGGTTTCTTGCAGGACATGTAGTCGAACGTTTTATTGGAGTACACAGTTTTGAAGGTGTCTACCCGTTTGAGGACGGATGCGCCCATTTCTGATGCCAGAATGTAGCGGAAAACCTCGGCCTTGGGTACAGAGTCGAGGAAGCGTACGTTTGATATGTTGCGCTCTTTCGCCATCTTCATTACCCTTTCTTTCTCCATCCCCTGGCCTATAAGGAGGAACAGGACGTTGGTGTCAGCAAGGGCCTCGCCTGCATCCAACAATTGCTCCAGATGATTGGCAACGCCATGGGCACCCACGTAGGTAATGACAAAGCGCCCTTCCAGATCGTGCTGTTTGCGGAAAGCATCGCGGTCGAAATCATTCAGCAATCTTTCAGACAGGCTGAAATCAGCGGCATTGGATATTTGTATCAGCTTGCTTTCGGGGATGCCCTTTTTGTCGCGCAGTGTGTTGTAGAAAGCGGGTGTAAGTACGTTGATCAACCTGGCGTTCCTATATATGAATGCTTCAACCCAATAGGCAAGGCGAATGACCATTTTGTTGGTGAGCACGCCGGTGTCGATGGCCGATTCGGGCCACAGGTCGCGTACCTCAAACACGAAGGGCATTCTTCTCAGTCGGGATATCAGGTAGCCTGTTATGCCAACAAATAGTGGTGGTGATG
The DNA here is from genome assembly GCA_016786565.1 of Flavipsychrobacter sp. Classification (GTDB taxonomy): domain Bacteria; phylum Bacteroidota; class Bacteroidia; order Chitinophagales; family Chitinophagaceae; genus Nemorincola. Next base: position 25,742 of record JAEUVY010000006.1, on the reverse strand, counting down.
TGACGATGACCACATCGAATTTTCCCTTTACCTTGAAAAGGCCGGCATAAAGAGCAGAGAACATGAAGGAGAAATAACCCCAAAGACGACCGATGAAACTTTTGTTGTACGCCTCAGATACGTGGCAGCGCATTACATTAACCGCTCCCTGTTTTTTGGGTACGAAGTATTTTCCTTTGTATTCCGGACGTTTTTCGTGACCGTTGTAGTGCATCATGCCGCCCAGCACGGTTACGGTGTGGCCCTGATCGGTCCAGATCCTGGTAAATTCGTTCCATCTTGATCCGCCCGGATCGTCTTCCTCCAAAAAGTACTGGTGGATAAGTAGTATGTTCATCGGAACCGTAAAAGTAGCAGATATTTTCGGGTGTTAGTTATCCTAAGCTGATAACGGTGTGCACGGTAGCGCTGTTTGTGTGGAAGGATAGCTCTGTAGATTCTTCCTTTTGGCCATATAGCGATGATGTGTAGCCTGTTGCCGACGAGGGGAGGAGGGTGGTTTCGGCCGCGTCTTTGGCGGTCAACTGCACCTTGCCTGCGTGCTCTGGTGCTAAATGCCATAGTTGGATAAGCGGTATGCCGGCGGGTTGATTTTTGATAGTGTCAATTATGGTCCACACTGCGCGGCCTTTTTGCTTAACGATCTTGCGGGTATGTGTGATGCCGGGTGCCAGATGGCCAAAAGCCTGAATGGATCCGGTGAACTCGTAACCATCAGCGGTCTCGGTAAGTTTTGCGTCAGCTTGTTGTATCCAGTGATACCAGATGAAGCGGCCACCTTTCAGCATCTGGTCATTATCGCCCAGCATTACTGTGTTGTGGGAACGTGTGCCGCTGAAGTAACGTATCGTTTCTGTGTCGGTATTGTACTTATAGCTGCCGGCATCGGGTAGGATATTCTCGCCACGGTGCCAGATGTCTACGTGGAGCGCATCGGCCTGCGAAGGGCGATCTTTATAGGCGCCACATTTGATAAACGTCAGGGTTTCGGTCTCGCGGATGATGTAGTAGCCACCCAACGGGAAACTATGTGGCCCGGTCGCGGGTGTCCATGACTGTTTGGTGTCTTTATTGATGTTGTACCAGGCGGCATCTTCATTGGCCGGGTTTTCAAAAGCGCTTATTCCCAGCGCGGCAGCAAGCGCATTGAGCTGCGGGCGGTAGTCGCGGTAGTGAGTGCTGCTGAGCGGGAAAAACAACGCACCGTCATTAGCGCCATAGTTGGGTAGCCAGCCATTACTGTCGTTTGTGCACGTGCCCAGGAATGTCAATGATTTACGGGCTCTGTCATAAACAGTTTCGCAGAACCGTTCGCCATTGTTTTTCGACAGAGTAATGGCCCAGGTGAGCAGTTGTACCACAATCCTGTGGTAGTTCATAGAGTACTGCAGGAAGGTGCCGTCTTCGTATATCTGGTAGGCTACTTCCTCTTCAAACCATTGCTTTCCTTTTTGTTTCCAGTTTGCAGCGCCGGGCATTGCAGGGAAGAATAGTCCGCCCAGATACAACATAAGCGTCTCGGTAATGGCGTGATTGTTGCGTACAGCAATACGCGAGAAGTCTATGTTGTCATATATATGGTGCAGATGCCAGTAAATGACGTGCTGCATTTTGTTGAATATTCCTTCAGTGAGGGCAGGGGAGTTGCTATAGAAATGCAGGGCAAACAGCCAGTTAAGCAGGCGGATGGACATTTCCTGACTGCAGCGGTAATTGGGGCCGCAGTTAATAGGGTTACTGTCGATCCACGATCCTATCTCGCTGAAAACATAATTCCCGTGGTCATCGCCAAAGTGATGATCGTATCGGATCACATCGTAGATCCATGAGAAGCGGGAACGTTCCCATACGTATTTTATGTCACCCGCTTCGGCAGAATAGTCGGGTATCTCTGTCCAATGTTTGCGGGCATCGTACCTATAGCCTGAGTCGGGATTGGTGACCCAGTCAGGATTGGCATTGGGTTCCGATACGAAACTGCTGAACATAAGCATACGCCCCGCCATAAGGTCAGAAAGGCGGTTTGAGAGCTGTTCAGACGGGGCTTTTTTAAGTTTTAATTCGTCTCTTGAACTGAAGAAGAACTTTGTACTTTTCCCCTTCCATTGGTCAAGTGTGATGAATTGCTGAAAGGGCGGGGCTTGGGGGAAGTTGCGTTTCAGCAGTCCCGACCGGCGCATGACCTCGTGTTGCGCCCTGAAAGCCACGTAGCGCGGCCCCATGTTGCGGACGAGGTCTAAAATGCGTTTCGCTTTCTGTATCATTGTTTTAGAGAGTTACAGTGAATTCGCTGCCTTTTCCGGGAGTGCTGGTCACCGATATGCTGCCGCCAAAAGACTCAACCTGAGTTTTTGTAATGTACAGACCAATTCCTTTACTGTCGAAACCGCGGTGAAAGGTTTCGTTGAGTCTGAACATTTTGTGTCCGTGCTTTTCGAGGTCAATACCCAGGCCGTTGTCCTTGATGGTGAGCTGAACGCGGTCGCCGACTGTGTTCGTTAATATGTCAATTTCGGGTGTTACATCTTCGTGGGTGTATTTCAGGGCGTTACTGAGCAGGTTGTACAATATATGCTCCAGGTAGACTTTCGGGTACTGGATGACAGTAAGGTTCAGGTGTTTCCGAATGATCGCTTTTTTCTCATAGATAACAGCCTGGAGCTGATTGCATACATCGCGGATGATGCTGTCCATGTCGCAATTGTCTATTGGTATCTGTTTGTTGAGTTTGATCTCGGTGATCTGCATCAAGGTGCTAAGGCTCTCCATAAGAGCGGCACTTCCCTCGTGGATCATGGTTGCAGCCTCTTCGATCGTGAAAGGTTGGGTGGCAACGTTTTCGTTTTCTTTGTTCTTAATGACTTCCAACAGACTCTCTGACAGTACCCGAATATTTCCCGCAGGTCCTCTGAGGTTGTGGGCAATAATATAGCTGAGCTCTTCGAGTTGATTTATCTTATTGAGCAGGTTTTCTTTTGTTACCTCGAGTTCGGCATTACGTTTATTCAATGCCCAAACCATTTCTTTTTTGTCGGTGAGATCTACCACCTGTGCGATGAAGAATTTAGGTTCGCCATTGTTTCCTCTTACTACGGACACGGTAAGAAGGATCTGAACTATTTTACCCAATCGGGAGATGTAACGTTTTTCGACGCTGTAGGAGTTGATCTCTCCTTTCAGCATTTTTCTTAAAAGGTGTGCGTCAATATCGATATCCTCAGGGTGCGTTATGTCCTGTGGTGAGATCTTCTGTAGCTCTTCCCTGGAATATCCTGTCATGGAACAGAGGACGTTATTGACATCAAGCCATTTTCCATCGTTGCCAATGAGTGCCATGCCGATACCCGATTCGTTGAAGGCACTGGCAAAAGTATCCATACTGGTCTTCAGTTGTTCCTGAGCCTTTACCCGATCGGTGATGTTAAGACCATAACCTATTCCGTATAAGTGTTTGCCATGCTCATCAAACACGGGATACATGTATCTGAGGTGGTGTTCTGTTTCGCCATTCTTGTTTACAAGAACGTCTTCCCATTCGATCTCTCTGCGTTCATCTCTGGCTTTCTGAAGGATCTCGCGCCGGTGAGCCGCCATTGTGAGTGGTTTGTTTCGGTATCGGCAATAGTCTTCATCAGTCTTGCCGATAAGCCAATGCCTGAGATCCTCGTTTTTTATTGCCGTGGGGTTGATGTATAGATATCTGAAATTCGAATCATAAACAACGATGTCGGCACCTATTGAGTTGAGGATCTTTTCATAGAAGTTGCGAAGTTCGGCAATGTGCTTTTGTGTGTTTTTCTGTGCGGTTACATCCCTGAATTTCCAGATGCCACCTTTTTTTTGATCGTTAAAATTTAGGGGCAGGAAGTCGCGGCTTATTATTTTTCCGTCGGTCATTTCCCACTCTTCATTGAGAACGATCTCTTTAAGGTGCATTATCTCTAAAGTTCTGTTCCGGAATTCGTCAGGTTTGGTGTATTTGAGCATTCGCTTTCGAAGGCTGATGGACGATTCCACCCCGCTTTGTTCTGTGGGATGGCCCGGAATGTCATATATGTCGCAGAACATCTGATTGGCGAAAATGATCATGTCGTTTTCATCAGTGACCAAAATGCCTTCGTTGAGATTGTTGATCAGCTTTGCCAGCATTTGAGCGAGAGAAGCATATTTTTCTTCCGCTTTCTTTCTTGCATCAATATCAGTGTGTGTGCCGATAAACCGTAGTGGGTTGCCTGCATCATCATAGGCAATTACTACCCCCCGGCTTAATACCCAGCGGTAGGTTCCATCGGAACATTTTAGTCTGAATTCTGAGTGATAGTATCGTGTCTCTCCGGCAAAATAGTCATTCCGGATACGTTGTACATCAGATATATCATCTGGATGTATAAGGTTTATCCACTGGTTGAGATCGGTAATTTGTTCGTGGGTATATCCGAAAACGCTGTGCCATCTGTCGGAAAATGAGATCCTTCTGGCCGGCACATCTACATCCCACATCCCATCGCCCGACGAATCAAGTGCCTGCCGCCAGAAATCTTCGGACACCTGCGTTTTGTGTCTTGTAGAAACATGGTCTATTACTACGAATATCCTTTCGGCATCGGGGTGATTAGTTAGGAAACGGATCTCGAGCTGGATAATTGAATCTCCCGAAATAATTGTGTGTTGGGTCCTATCATTTTTGCGTAATGCTATACATTTCGCCACAATGCTTCTATGTGACGCGATGATCGCATCGATGTTCAGATCAATGTCACTACCATCACCCAATGACTTCCATGCCTGATGAATGACGCCATCTGCAGACACGACGAGCACGCGCCCCCCGATAAGGAGCAGTGTATCTACGATCGTTTCGATATTATTCGTCTGGCAGTCAGTCATCTCGCGGGAGATCATTTGATCTTGAAAATGTGTATGATATGGTCGACAATGCGCTCTGCAGTATGTCCGTCCCACAGTTCCGGTATCGCTCCCTTTTTCCACTCGCCTGCAAAGAGTTTTTTGAATGCCGGGGCAATGGCGTCCGGGTTGGTGCCCAGCAGTTCATTAGTGCCTACAGTGCAGGTCTCAGGGCGCTCCGTATTGTCGCGCAGTGTCATGCAGGGCACCCGCATTACGGTTGTTTCTTCCGTTATTCCTCCCGAGTCTGTTACAACTGCCTTGGCGTGTTGTACCAGATAGTTGAATTCGAGATACGGCATTGGCTCTGCCCGATGGATGGTTGATAGGTCGAGGTTGAGTGACGACAGCATTTTTGCCGTGCGCGGGTGAACGGGAAATACGATTGCCATTCCTTTGGCAGATTCTATGATCTGACCGAGCAGTGCCTCTAATTTGTCTTTATTATCAACGTTTGCAGGCCTGTGGAGTGTGAGTACAAGGTATTCCTTGTCACGTAGTCCTGCCGCATCCCAGATGGGTGGTTTGGTGAGCCGCGGAAGTTGTTTGAAAAGCGTATCGATCATAGTGTTCCCCACAAAGAAGATGCGATCGTCGGCAATACCTGATTTTTTGAGGTTTGCGTTAGCCGTTTCTGAAGTTGTGAAGAAATAGTCTGTTATTGCGTCAGTAACAATGCGGTTGATCTCTTCGGGCATTGTCCAGTCTCCGCTGCGAATGCCGCCTTCAACGTGAGCAACTTTAATGTTGTTCACTTTTTTGGCTGCAATGGAGCATGACATGGTGGATGTGACATCGCCAACAACTATACATAGGTCGCAGGGACGTTCCATGAGCAGTTTCTCATAGCCCACCATGATCTTGCCGGTCTGTTCAGCTTGTGTGCCTGATCCCGCCTCAAGGTTGTAGTGTGGTGTAGGTATGTTGAGCTGCTCAAAAAAGTCGTGGCTCATTTTTTTGTCATAGTGCTGACCCGTATGTACCAATCTGAACTCTATAGGAACGCCTTCGTTCTGCTTCGCCATTATGGCATGTGTGATGGGCGCTATCTTTATGAAGTTGGGCCGTGCTCCGGCTATAATATCTATCAGCATTTCTTGATCTTCAGTTTTGTGTGTGTTGATTTTTGTGTCAGCGAACTGGGACCCACTCGCGGCGGGTAAGGCTTTCTATTGCCGCCAGACTGGCGAGGGTCGTGTTGATGATCTCATCGAACGGGATCAAAGCACCACCTCCGTTCTTCACCCGCTCGGATAGTAGTTTGAACTGGGCGGTGTGGCCTTTGTCCATGTTCGTTTTTAGCTTAGAGAAGTTCTTGGTGCCATAACCTACAGTGGTCTGGAAATTGTCCATTATCAGTGTGCGTTCCAGTGAATAAACTTCTACGCGTTCTTTTGAGTAGTCTTTCGATCCGTTTGCGAAATAGTTGATCACACCGGTGCTGCCATTTTCATACTGGAGCAGAATGCTGGCGTTGTCTGTATTCGCCTCCGGGTTCACGCCCAGCGCGTTCATACAAACTGCTGTTATACGGCTACCCGTCAGGTAGGTGATCAGGTCCATATAATGGCAAGCCTCGCCAATGATCCGGCCTCCACCCACTTTCATGTCGTGTACCCACACGTTTGCAGGAATTGCCCCCGCGTTCATTGTGGCAATAACGTTCATGGGGGCGTCGCCAACTACTTTCTTTATGGCAACCATGTGGGGCGAGAAGCGACGGTTGAACCCTACAGTCAGGGTCTTGGTGCCGTCGTAAGCTTCCAGTACTTTCTCTACTCCTGCACGGTCGATCGACAGAGGTTTTTCAACAAAAACATGTTTCCCTGCTTTCAAGCCCTCTACCACCATGCCTGCATGCTCGTTGCTGCGGGTGGTTATCATTACCAGATCTATTGTAGGGTCGGCAAGTATGCTTTTATAGTCGGTAGTGCTTTTGCCTATCTTATATTTCTTTGCCAAAGCAGTGCCGGTGACACCCGATGCGCTTGCTATGCTGTATAGTGGCGCTCCTATGCTGCTGAGGGCAGGCAACATGGTCATGCCGGTGAAGTTTCCTGCGCCAATGATACCGATGCCGCCTTTGCCCTGAGCAAAGAATCCGTCGGTTACTTTGATAGTGTCCGCCGGGTTGCCTATTTCAGGATATTCAAGTATAGACGCAATGGCGTCTTTGTTGCCCATGTTGTTGTATATCTTGCCATAGTCGGCAAGGGGCACTCGTTCGGTGATAAGTGATGTTACGTCGAGGCGTCCCATACTTATCATGTCCAGAACTGCTTTGAAGTTTCTTTGTTCAGTCCACCTGACGAATGGCAGCGGGTAATCGATGCCGCGTTTTTCATAGGTGTCGTCATAACGCCCCGGACCATAAGAACAGGATACCTGAAAGGTGAGTTCCTTTTCATAGAAATCGGTGCGGCTTATGTTGAGCCCTATGACGCCTACAAGGATGATGCGGCCGCGCTTGCGACTCATTTGCGCAGCCTGAGCAATTATCTCGTCAGTTTTTGCCGATGCAGTTATGATCACGCCATCAGTTCCAATATTGTCGGTAAGGTCCATTACCGCCTTTACGGGGTCAGTGCCCTCGCCGGGGTTTATTCCGATAATACCTTTCGCGCGGGCTATTGTGATCTTCCTGGGGTCCAGATCGATACCGATAACCCTGCACCCGTTGGCAATCAGCAGTTCGGCGGTCATCAGACCTATAAGGCCAAGCCCCACCACCACAATGGTCTCGCCAAGTGTGGGGTTGCAAAGCCTTATGCCCTGAAGTCCAATGGAGCCGAGTACGGTAAATGTTGCTTGTTCGTCGGTGACATTGTCGGGTATATGGGCCACAAGATTTTTGGGCACGCATACATATTCAGCATGCGGGCCGTTGGATGCAACGCGGTCGTTTATGGAAAATTCGTGTACCCCCTCGCCAACCGCGATCACGGTACCGGCATTGCAGTAGCCGAGTGGCAGTGGTTGCCCAAGTTTATTGAAGACCGCCTGCATGGTTGGCTTTAAACCCTCAGACTTTATCTTGCCCAGCACCATTTTTACCTTGTCCGGTTGCTGACGGGCTTTTTGCAGTAGGTTGGCTTTCCCGAATTCAACAAGCATTCGTTCCGTTCCCAGTGAAACCAGACTTCTGGTAGTTTTTATCAGTACATAACCGGCCCTGACTTTTGGCGCAGGTACATCTTCCAGTATAGTTTCGCCGGTTTTGAATGATTGAATGATTTGTTTCAAGTGTTCGTCTGTTTTTCCTTCAAGCCGCATTGGTTGCCGGCTTGTTATTTAGTTACAAATGTAATGTTTATCTGTGTCATTGACGATAAATATGAGTCATTGCCTACGTGCGGTGGATGCGTGCAGGGCATAAAAATCAGTGTAGAATTTGTGAAAAGTTGTGTGCATCTGTTTAACTTTATCGGGCACCTTTTGAAGTAACGTAAATTGAATCGTACCCTCACCTTAATCTTATTCCTTAGTGCATGTATGGTCCTTCCTTTACTTGTGGAGGGACAGACCAGTCGTTTCTTTAATTTGAATGCGGAAAATGGGTTGCCGTCCAATCACGTGTACGGGATGATAACAGACAGGTTTGGTTATTTGTGGCTCGCTACAGATAAGGGGGTTGTCAGGTATAACGGATATGAGTCAAAGCTGTTTGATATGAAGGATGGCTTGCCTACGGACGACGTTTGGGAGCTTGTTGAGGATAAAAAGGGAAGAATATGGCTTGGGTGCATTGCCACTGAAACCGGTTACTTATTGGAAGGGCAGTATAGTGGGGCTTACTCTGGTTTGAATGAATTAGTGTATCCGATGCACATAAGGCCCCGGGATAGTGGCATTTGTTTTCTATTGGGTTTCAAGAGTCTGGATGCACCTATCAGGTACTGTTTTGATCGCAATGATTCTATAAAAACAGTGAATATATACGCGTCAAAATGGACTCATAGCCATTTGCGTCATGGGTGTGTTCCGATCATTGACGAACATGGCGAAATGTTTATTATTGTCGGGAATGACATATTTAGCTACGATGTTGGCTCCAATCAATTGCAAAATGGACGTAAGGCGAGGTTTCAAGACGGCCAAGCGCTTCCTGAGCGACATTTTTATGATAACTCGCTCACAGTTGTTGATGGGGCTGTGCTCACTTACCCTTATCAGAAGAAGTCAAACTACGTTTTGGCAACAAACATCAGAACAGGAGCAACCATTCGGCGTGAATTCGGTAAGGCACCAGGAAATCTTGTTCAGTATGTGTATATAGAAAAGAAGCAAGACAGCAGGGAGGCGTTTTTCGTTTTTACAGAAAAATACGTCTACAAATGTTTAGTTTCAGACTCGATTGAAGTTGTTGCGAGTTATTATTTACCCGAATACCTGTCGGAACCATCTGTTACCGGGTCCGATCTGAGTACATTTCATTCAGCCAGTGGCTGGGGGGTGTGTATTGGTACAAGTGAGTCAGGGGCGTTTCTTGAGAGCGCAAAAGCGCCTGCAATTAATGAGTGCGGTATTGACCTGAAAGGATATAACTGCGTAGGGAGTCATAATGATTCATTGAGCTTCTGGTGGAGTGATGACGAAAGGAAGATAGCCATTTTGGATCGGTCGGAAGTTGTTAAACGGATCGACGCCAGTGAGCTCTCAGGGGTAAACGATATCAAGCAGTATGCCGGGGATACATTTTTTGTGTCCGGGCCGTATCCTTACTTCTTGTTTTTGCAGTCCGGCAAATTGGTGCGCACCGAAATTATCAGGTTCGGGACTTCTGTCAACGCAATGTTTCGTAACATGAACGGTGACATAGAGGAGGTGTCCGGTTTTGGTTGTATGACGATCAGGGAAGTGGGTGGAGAATATAAAAGGCGTGTGCATGATTATACAATTTATAAGGCCTTGAAGTGGGATGGTCGTGAAAGACAGTATTGGGCATACAATAACTCATCGATATTGGTTTATGATCCGTTGGATTCAAGCAGGACGAAAACTATCAAAAGGCATGCTCTTAATGCGCTCGGAGTTAAGAAATTATTGAGTGTAACACTTGATTCACTAAACGGTAATGTTTTCATCGCCGGATATGATAATATGCTTGTTTACGACAAGCGGAATGGAAACGCTAAATTGCTCTTCAGGAATATTAGGTTCAAGGACGGTGCGTTTGTATATGTTAAGGGGGATATTTTGATTGTGGCATGGAAATATGGCATCTTATTCAGTGCAATAAAAGGTAAAATGGAGGTTTCGGATCCTCTGGTTTATTTGAATGTGAGATCGCTGAAGTACAAGTACCTTAACAGTTGTGTTGTGATGGGTGACAAGCTGTATATAAATACAGATAGAGGTCTGTACAACGTGCAAATTCCGAGCTCTGATGAAGTGGAGGTCTTACGTAGTCGTGCGGACGGTATGTATAGGCTTGTGTATTTGAATGATGGTCGTATGAGTTCGCTCAATGATATGGATACGATTCGTATAGGTGACGACGGAAGGATCGGCCTGGATCTCGTTAATCCGATCGGTGTAGGGCAATTGACATTCCATTATTCTTTTGATAGTATTAACTGGGTTGAAATCGATGGCGGGAAGTTTATTGATCTGCCAAGGTATTTTAATAGGGATGAGTATTATACGTTTTATGTTTTCGCCAGCGATGATTCGTGGAAGAGTAAATTGTACAGGATCCAAATATACCCTGTTCCCAAGTGGTGGCAAACCAGGGTTGCGAAAACTATTTCAAAGGTCGGGATCGTCGTTCTTGTGTTGCTTATCATCGCCGGAGTTGTGTATGTGACTCGTAAAATTGTACTGAGAGCTACCACGAGAAAACAATTGCAGATGGAAATGGAGTTAAAATCGATCTACGCACAGATCAATCCGCATTTCATTTTTAATTCCCTCAATTCCGCGCTTTTGCTTGTGAGCAAAAACAGAATGGACGAGGCATATGTGCACATTTCTAAGTTTTCCAAACTTTTGCGTAGCTACCTGCGGTCGTCCAGAAATAAGTATGTTTCGATAGAAGAAGAAGTCGCAAATTTGAGAAATTACATGGAGTTGCAGCAGGCACGGTTTAAAAGCAGGTTTAGTTGTGACATTGAGGTAGATCAACAAATTGATGCTGCCGGGACGAAAATTCCATCGCTGCTGATCCAGCCATTTGTTGAAAATGCTATCAATCACGGCATATTGCCTATGGACGGCGCGGGACTAATCACTGTGCGGTTCCTTAAATCGCATAAAGAGAGTAGTATAGTTTGTGTGATCGATGACAACGGTATAGGGCGTGAACAGAGCAGGCTAAACAATGCAGGGGCCGAACAGGTGAAAGATTCATACGGAGACATTATGATCAGGGATCTGGTCAACATCTTCAATAAGTACGAGAAGATGAATATTTTTATTGAGTATTTTGACAAGAAGGTTCCACAAACAGGAACCACGGTCACTATTACTATCAAAAATCCTTACCATGAGCCGTAAAATAAATTGCGTAATAGTTGACGACGAGCAAGATGCAATTGATCTTTTGAGCTACAGGATCGGTCAGTTGTATGATAATATTAATGTGTCAGACACGTTTCAGCATTGGCAGGCTGCACTTGCCGCACTTCGAACAAATAAGTATGACTTGCTGTTCATAGATATTTCTATGCCGGGGAAAAACGGGTTGGACCTGCTGAAACTATTGCCCGGGCTAGATTGTGAGATCATTTTTGTTACCGCTCACGATAATTACGCTTTAAAAGCATTTTCTTTTGCTGCGACCGGATACGTATTAAAGCCGATCGAAGATGAGGAGCTAAGTACTGCTGTGGACACGGCAATTGAGCGGATCATGCACAAGACCATGGCCGCACAGAATCAAAAGAGTGCATCTTTGATTAACGAAAAGATCAGAATTCCCGGAAAGCAAGGAATTGACTATGTGAATGTGAATGATATTCTCTATCTGGAAAGTGTAAACAAGTGTACCCAAATAGCAACCGGCAATGGGAAATACCTGTGTTCTACAAATCTTGGCACATATAAGTACCTCACAGATGGTGGCACGTTCTTTCAGGTTCACCGGTCGTTCATCATTAACCTCAATTGTATTATCCGTTATGAGTCGGGTGGGGTGGTCATCATGCAAGACAAGAAGGAGATTCCTGTGGCAAGAAATATCAGACATGATTTCCTGAAGCTGTTTAGTCCGGATGACTCTAAGTAGCCTGTTGTTATAGTTTTTGCTGATTTTTTCAGTTTACGGTGCGGTTTGATGTCCGGATGTTACCATTCGTCGGAAAAAAGCTACCATTCGTCGGAATGTGCTGATCGACCCGAATCGGGTGATTTATCTTGCACTCAAGTTGCAAATGCGACGTATTCATCATCGCTCGAAAAGCGGTTGGTACACAGCCCCTAAAGACCATGCAGCCGGGTACGGCAATCACCAGCCCCCTGTTGTGTTTAATGAATACCTCCTTTTGGAATATACCCAAGGGCCACCTGAAAAGGTGGCCCAATTTGTTTTACAACCGCTGTTTCAGTATCGGTATCATCTTGTTTTTCCATGCTGTATAGTCGCCGGCAATTATGTGTTCGCGGGCTTGCTTTACGAGATGCAGGTAAAACGACAGGTTGTGTATGCTCGCAATAGTGAGGCCGAGTATCTCTGACGAGATGAAAAGGTGCCGCAGGTATGCTTTTGTGTAAAATTTGCTTGTGCTGCAGTCCAGCCCTTCGTCCAGAGGTGTGAAATCATTCTCCCACTTCTTGTTGCGTATGTTTATCACGCCTTGTGTCGTGAAAAGCATGCCGTTACGTCCGTTTCGCGTAGGCATAACGCAATCGAACATATCTACGCCGAGTGCGATGTTCTCGAGGATATTCCAGGGAGTGCCTACGCCCATGAGATAGCGTGGCTTGTCTGCCGGCAGCCTTTCGCAACACAGACCACACATTTCATACATCATATCTTCAGGTTCGCCCACCGAAAGTCCGCCAATGGCGTTGCCATCGCACTCCATGCCTGCAACGAAATCGGAAGATGCTATTCGGAGGTCTTTATAAGTGCTTCCCTGAACGATGGGAAAGAGCGATTGTTCGTATCCGTATTTCGGTTCGGTGCTGTTCATTTGCTGAACGCAGCGAGCCAGCCACCTATGCGTGAGTTCCATTGATGTTTTGGCGTAACTGTACTCAGACGGATAAGGAGGACATTCATCGAATGCCATAATGATATCGGCCCCTATGGTGCGCTGGGTGTCAATGACATTCTCCGGTGTGAACAGGTGTTTTGATCCATCTATGTGCGATTGGAACATCACGCCCTCTTCCTTGATCTTGCGGTTGGCCGCCAAAGAAAATACCTGATATCCACCGCTGTCGGTGAGTATCGGGCGATCCCACCCATTGAACTTATGAAGTCCTCCGGCCTGTTCAATAATGCGGGTGCCCGGGCGCAGGTATAGGTGATAGGTATTGCCGAGTATGATCTGAGCATTTACATCATCTTTCAACTGCTGTTGCGTTACAGCCTTGACGCTCCCCACAGTGCCTACTGGCATAAAAATGGGCGTTTGGATGTCGCCGTGCGCTGTAGATAATGTGCCGGCTCTGGCAGATGACGCTGTGTCGGTAGTGTGAAGTTTGAATTCCATTGGATGGGTGCGAAATTAGAGGAAAACGGCGTCTTTGATTAATGGGTTAAATGTTTAATGTGATGTTTCGTTCCGGCAGGTAAAGATAATAGCCGGTTCTGGGCGGGTGAATGATGGGTCGGGATGTGGTTTTCTGCTCTGTTAAGGATATCTATACAGTATTGTAATTTCTTGCAAAATGTGCATTCGCTCATAATTTGTGCCCATCAGGTCATCTACATTTGCAGGACAAATGAGATTGCTGGCTTTCATATTATTCATCGGGTTTGTTTGGTTGCACGTGCAGCCCATCGCCGTAACATGTATGCCCGTTGCACAGCAATCTTCAGATTGTTGTAGTCAGAACGACGATGAAAGTCACGGTGGATGTGAATCGGAAGGTAAGGGTTGTTGCGGCATTGGCGGATGCAATCCTATGTCTGGCCATTGTTCGGTATGTGCCGTTGATGCCTTGCCGGTTAATAGGATGATATTTGATCGCAATAGTGTTGTAGTGGATATGGTTCAATATTCAGGTTCCGCAGAGATCACTTTAGTGAGTCATTATCTTTCCGAAATTTTACATCCTCCGGAGGTTTGTTGAGTTGTTTCAGGCCTCTGATTGCAGGCCGCAGAGTGACTTAATTATTTCATTACAAACCAAAAACAAACAAAATGAAAAAGATAATTTTTGCAGCAGTAGCTGCGGTTGTTATAGCCGGCTCTATGGGAGCGGCATATGCTATTGAACATAACAAAAAGGCCGCTACGGTAGCTTCTGCTGCCGGTTGTGGTTCCTGTGATTGCGGCGGAAGCAGCAGTGAGTGTACTTGTGACGATGGCCCGGGGTGCTGCGAGCAGTAAACAGGAAGGTGTAAACGGAGAAGGGCGTTCCCATACGGGAACGCCCTTTTTTTGTTGGTCGCAGTTTTTATTGTTTCAAGAACCGTTTCAGTTCCGTGCCGGCAGGAGTCCGTATGGTGGCGGTGTATATGCCTGAAGGAAGGTGGTCTATGTTGATCCTGTCTTGTCCTGCCGATAAATGGTGGCGCGAAATGACCAGCCCAACGGTATTTGAAATGGTCAATTCGGTTTCACATGGAGTACGATTGCCTACCATCAGCTCATTGCCGGCAGGATTAGGAAAAAGCCGAACCGTGCCTGAGCGATCTTCGTGTGTTGCAATATTAGTGGTGGTGGGGCATGAAATGGTTGTGTATAGCGTGTCGGTAGGGCCAAATCCCGGATAGGGTTGGAGGATAACGGCATAGGATGCCGGTGTGGGGCTGACAGGGACCCATCCGTTTGAGTAAGTGGTTGTGAACGAAGCACTGTCGTACCATGTGTAGTTCTCGTAGCCGGGAGGCGCCGACAGCAGGGTCCATGTAGTGTCGCAGGAGATTGTTGCTGATATCTCGAACAGGCCGCATGCAACGTCTACGTATCCGTAAGAGAAGTGACCACCGGGAGAACAGTCTCCGTTCATGAAATCTACAGCAACTACGTGCCCACCCAGTCCAGAAAGATCGATAGTGGCAGTAGCCCAGTCCCTATACTGTACCGGTTGCGACGCATTAGCCACGGGTACGCAGGTAGGGCATG
This sequence comes from Flavipsychrobacter sp., assembly GCA_016786565.1. Taxonomy (GTDB): domain Bacteria; phylum Bacteroidota; class Bacteroidia; order Chitinophagales; family Chitinophagaceae; genus Nemorincola. The sequence continues at coordinate 10,599 of JAEUVY010000006.1, read as the reverse complement.
CCGAATTGATAATGAAACCCGGCAAAACACCACCGGCAATATAGGTGTGATGCGCGCCGGCAAGCGGTGTCCAGCCGGCTGTTGTGTCGAACGCATTCGTTTCGAAACGTGGCTGCATAGAGGGTGCGTGGCTAGGGTTCTGGAAAACAATGGCATAATGGTACAGTAGCGCGTAGCTGGATGTGCCGGCCGGCACTGTAACATAATATCGCGCCTTTTCGGCCTGCGCTCCGTTCACAAGATCGCCAATGCGCAATGACTGTGTGCCACCTGCAGGGCAAGCTATCGGGAAGCCGCCATACTGGTCCGTGGCAGAAGCACCCGCGGAACAACCGACCAGGCCCGAGGCAGATGTAAGGGTGTGACGGCAGGAGATGGCAGAAGTGAGGGTCTCGGCAACCAACGGGCAGCAGGTCCCCACATAGTAGGACCAGGCGCTGAGCCCGGTCTCAAAGTCTATGCCGGGAGGGCAGGGGACCGTAGTTGATTGTGCGTGTGTCAGACCTCCACTGAACAATAAGCTGACCAGCAGCCAGATAATGTGTAGCTTTTTCATTGGGTATATTTTTACGGATAGTTAATATAAAGACGTGCAGGTAAAGGGAAGAGTTGGGATTGGGCAGATATTATAAGAAAAAAGGCAGCCACCTGATGGGTGGCTGCCTGAAAAAAAATGAGTTTAACAGTGTTTAGTTGCCCAGATATGTCTTTAATAGTTGGCAACGGCTTGCTGTGCGCAGTTTTGTTATGGCTTTGTCTTTGATCTGGCGAACGCGCTCGCGTGTGAGGGAGAACTTTTCGCCAATGTCTTCCAGGCTCATCGGGTTAGCAACTCCTATTCCGAAGTACAGCTTGATCACATCGCGCTGGCGATCGGTAAGGGTGCTAAGTGACCGCTCGATCTCGCAACGCAGCGATTCGCTGTGGTACAACTCGGCATCCGCCGAGTCGGAATTCGGGTTCTCGAGAACATCAAGAAGAGTGTTGTCTTCGCTGTCGACAAATGGTGCATCCACCGACACGTGACGAGCTGCCACACCCAGGGTGGTTTCTACCTCTTCGGTGCCGATATCAAGAAGTTCAGCCAGTTCCTCCGTAGATGGTTCACGCTCGTACTCCTGTTCCAGTTGCGAGTATGCTTTACTGATCTTGTTTGACAGGCCAACTTTATTCAGTGGGAGACGCACAATACGCGATTGTTCGGCCAAAGCCTGAAGAATCGACTGACGGATCCACCAAACAGCGTAAGAGATGAATTTGAATCCACGGGTTTCGTCAAAGCGCTGAGCGGCTTTGATAAGTCCAAGATTTCCTTCGTTGATAAGATCGCTCAAGGACAATCCTTGGTTCTGATATTGTTTGGCAACAGAAACCACAAAGCGTAGGTTGGCTTTTGTGAGTTTTTCAAGTGCGTATTGGTCGCCTTGTTTGATCCGGATAGCCAGTTGCACTTCTTCTTCCGGGGTGATCAGATCAACTTTCCCGATCTCTTGCAGGTATTTCTCCAGAGATTGACTTTCGCGGTTGGTGATCGACTTGGTGATCTTTAGCTGACGCATCGACATAAGCAATGAATTGGGGGGTGTGAAAAAATTAACTCAAAACTAATGGCATCAATAAAAGTTGACATTATATCACAAAACTAAGGTTCTGGACAATGCAACCCAAAAAAAATTATGATTGTATTAACATCAAAAATGTGCGTTTGGGCGGGTGTTTGAAGAAAAAAGCTGAAACTATGCTCAATAATATTTTGTTTGTAACGGCATTTTTTTATTATTGCATCCTAACAGATCAATAAGCGATAGTACGACAATGAGTAAAAAGAAGATAATGTACTCTGTGGAGTTCCCGATACGATGCTCTCCTGCTATTTTGTATGAGTTTTTGTCAACACCGGTAGGTTTGCAAGAGTGGTTTGCTGATAAGGTAGATCAGCGCGACACTCAATTTTACTTTACGTGGAACGGCAGTACTGACACCGCACACATGGTAGAGCACGTTGATAACGAGTTCATACGGTATAAATGGGACCACATGGCAAAGGACGAATTCTTTGAATTCAGTATTGAGCAGAGTCCGGTGACCAACGAAACAATTTTGCGGATCACAGATTTTGCAGACAAGGCTGATATAAAGGATCAGGAGCGTTTATGGAATTCGCAGGTGCACGACCTTAAGCATCGTATTGGTGCCGCATAGCGCGTGCTTGCACTATTTACAACAATTGAAAGCTTGCTTCTCGGTGAGAGATGCAGGCTTTTCTTTTGAAATAAAACGTTAATCGTACCTGCAAATCCTCGGCATCAGCCGATGTTTTCTGTAGGTTTGCACCCTCAACCAAATACAGATTGATCAAAAAACTGGATTTATTGCTCATCAGAAGCTTCATCGGGCCGTTCATTGTAACGTTCTTCGTGTCGCTTTTTGTGCTGGTGATGCAGTTTTTCTGGCTGTATATGGATGAGATGATCGGCAAGGGGGTGGGGGTCTTGCTTCTCGTAGAATTGCTGGTATACATGTCAGCCGCACTCATCCCTTTGGCATTGCCCCTGTCGGTGCTGCTGTCATCCATTATGACTTTTGGTAATTTGGGTGAGAATTTTGAGTTGGTCGCCATCAAATCATCCGGAATATCGTTGTTGCGGTTCATGCAGCCGCTGGTGATATTTGTATTCTTCATCTCCTGTCTGGCGTTTGTTTTTGCCAACAATGTGATACCTGTAGCCAATCTAAAAGCGCTGTCTCTTCTATATGACGTGCGTAACAAGAAGCCAACGTTGAGTATAAGACCCGAGCAGTTCAATAATGACATTCAGGGCTATTCGATAAGAGTGGGCAGTAAAAGCGAGGACGGTAAGACCATACATGATGTTGTGATCTATGACCATACCGATATGGTTGGCAACAACAAAGTGGTTATGGCCAAAGAGGGGCAGATGCTTGCCTCTGACGACAAACAATCGCTCATTTTCAGGTTGAAAGACGGCTGGCAGTATCACGAGGGCTATGAGAACGGAAACCATAACTACACACAGGTGCGTATGCACTTTGATGAATGGGATAAGGTGTTCGACCTGTCTGGTATGAAGTTCACCCGCTCGAACGAAGATATGTTCCGGAATGCGAACCAGATGATGAACGTGGCGCAGCTGGCAGAAAGTATAGATAGTCTGAAGCGGCAGAAGGTTAGGTCGGCGACCACTATCGGATCATATTTTGCTCCCTATGTCACACTGCAGTCGGGAAACAAAGAGCGGGAGGTCGTTGTGGACGGGTTGAGAGCAGGCAGGTACGTGCCAAGGAAATATGATAGTTCTTTTGTGGAGCTGGTGCCGGCTGCTGAGCGAACCGCATTGGCTCAGTCGTTGGCAAATAATGTTCGTAATCTGAAGTCGCTGATAGATGTGATGGCTCTGGATAATAAGATACAGACAGAGAATTACATGAAGTACGAAATAGAGCTGCATAGGAAGTTCACGTTGTCGTTTGCATGCCTGCTGTTGTTCCTTATAGGGGCACCGCTGGGGGCTATCATCCGCAAGGGAGGCCTGGGCATGCCTATGGTAGTGGCGGTTGTATTCTTCGTGATATTTCACATCCTGAATATTTCAGGCGAGAAGCTGGCCAAGTCTGAGGCTGTAGCGCCCTGGCTTGGTATGTGGATGGCGTCTTTCATTCTGATGCCATTGGCTATTTGGCTGGTGTTCTCTGTTCGCCGTGATTCAAGGTTATTTGCGAAAGAGTGGTATCTGATGATGCTCAGGACGTTTAATAGCTTCCTGAAGATTAAGCCCGCACAAAACCGGTAAGCGTGAAAGAGCTGAAAGCGCATCCATACAATCCGTTTTTTCTTGTCCCCTTTGCCATGTGGCTGGTGGTAGGGCCGGTGTTGCACTTTACCTACGGGAAGGTGGCGATGTTTACGTACATCAACGGGAATTATTCCCCCCTGCTCAATGAAGTGATGTATTATGTGACGTATCTGGGGTCGGCTGGTTTTATTGTGCCGGCGCTACTGGCACCTATGCTGGGTAGGGAAAAAAGGACGAAACAGTATTTTCTACTGGCACTTGCGTGCACTATGGTTCCCTTCCTGCTGCTGCATGCCCTGAAGCACTATTTCGATATGCCGCGCCCGATGCATTTTTTTGAGCATACCAAGTGGGTGCATATTTTACCTCATTGGGAGCGCCTTTTTGAGCAGAGTTTTCCGTCCGGCCATAGCGAGGGAGCATTCGCTGTGTTTTGTTTTCTGTCTATGATATTGCCCTACCGATTTCGCTGGCTGGGTACGATATTCTTCCTGTTGGCAATGGCCGTAGGGTATTCCCGAGTGTACCTTACAGCTCACTTTGTGGAAGATGTGTACGCAGGCAGTGTTGTGGGGGTGTTGGGCACCCTTGTGGCTTATGCTGTTATGGATAGGTACAACAGCACACGCCAGCCACGCTGATCCATCAGTTCCTTCACCGCTACTTCGCGTATTGCTTCACAATTTCCTTCATCTCGTTGAGTTTCATCAACGCCTGCACTGGGGTAAGGGTGTTGATGTCTGTCTCTTCCAGTAGCTGCTGTATGCGGCGAATATCGTCGGTAACACCGTCAAAAATATTCAGTTGAAAGTTAGGGGCCGGTTTAATGTTCTTTACTTTCTGCTGAATGGTCTCTGCATTGCCGGTGCCGGTGTGTTTTTCTTCCAGTTGTGCCAGTATCTCATTGGCGCGGTCCAGCAGTTTTGGCGGCATGCCGGCCATACGCGCTACCTGTATGCCAAAGCTGTGGCGACTGCCGCCGGGTGCCATTTTGCGAAGGAAGATGACCTTGTTGCCGGTCTCTTTGTGCGTGATGTGGTAGTTGCGCACACGGGGTAGCTGTTTTTCCAGTTCATTTATTTCGTGGTAGTGTGTCGCGAAAAGTGTTTTTGGCCGCGCCGGGCTGTTATGCAGGTACTCAACAATGCTCCACGCCAGCGAAATACCGTCGTAAGTGCTTGTACCACGACCTATCTCATCGAGCAAAACCAGGCTGCGCTCGCTCAGGTTGTTGATGATGCTGGCCGTCTCGTTCATCTCTACCATGAAGGTACTTTCGCCGCCGCTCAAGTTGTCTGATGCGCCTACACGGGTGAATATCTTGTCTGTAAGGCCGATCGTAGCTGCCGCAGCGGGTACAAAGCTACCCATGTGCGCCATAAGGGTGATGATGGCCGTTTGGCGCAGCAACGCGCTCTTACCGCTCATGTTGGGGCCTGTGAGTATGATGGCCTGTTGTTCCGTCTTGTCCAGGCGGATATCGTTGGTGATATAACTTTCGCCTGGTGGCAGTCTTTGTTCTATTACCGGATGGCGACCTTCACGTATGTCGAGAATAGGGTCGCTCACCAATTGTGGCCGATGATAGCCATATTGCTTGGCATTGTACGCGAAACACAGCAGGCAATCCAGCTGCGCCGTAATGTTTGCGTTGTGCTGAATAGGGGCAATGTAGGGCTCAATGGCGGCCAATAGTTTTTGGTACAGGTCCATTTCTATGGCCAGAATGCGGTCTTCGGCCCCCAGTATCTTTTCTTCATATTCCTTCAGCTCGGGCGTTATGTACCGTTCGGCATTTGCCAATGTCTGTTTGCGTATCCAGTCTTGCGGTACTTTGTCTTTGTGCGAGTTGGTTACCTCCAGGTAGTAACCAAATACGTTGTTGTAAGAGATCTTGAGCGAAGATATTCCTGTGCGCTGCGATTCCTGTTGCTGTATCTGCAGCAGGTAGTCTTTGCCGCTGCGCGATATCGTGCGCAGGTGGTCTAGTTCCTCAGATACGCCTTCCCGTATCATTCCTCCTTTTGCGGCTATGGCAGGCGCATCTTCGCTGATGGTCTCAATGATCTTTTTCCTGATCTCCTCCAGCGGTTGCATAGGCTCAGCCATAGCCCGCAACGCGTCATTGTCCGAAGCCATGCATATCTCGCGCGACTGTTGCATGAAATGCAGGCTGCGTGCCAGTTGCAGTACCTCTCGTGGATTGGCCTTTTTCAGGGGTATCTTACCCACAAGGCGCTCCACGTCGCCGGTCTGTTTTACCAGCGTGGTCAGCGATATGTTCAGGTCTTGATCCAGTAAAAACTGACTTACGAGATCCAAACGCTGATTGATGCGATGCATGTCGTAAAGCGGGAATATCATCCAGCGCTTCATTAGGCGTGCCCCCATAGGGGTGTGCGTATGGTCTATTGCCTGCAGCAGGTTGCTGCCCTGCTCGTAAGAACTGTTCACCAGTTCCAGATTCCTGATGGTGAAGCGGTCCATCCACAGAAAGTCTGTAGCGGTTATCCGCTGCAGCGTATTCAGGTGTTGCAGGTTGGCATGTTCGGTGTCTTTAAGGTAGTGGATAGCTACGCCGCATGCCGTTATAGCGGCCTTCATATCCTCAATGCCATATCCCTTCAGCGATTGGGTCTGAAAGTGCTGCAAAAGCAGTTCGTAGGCATACTGTTCGCGGAATATCCATTCGTCGAGCTGAAACGTATACACCCGTGTGTCAAACTGCTCGCGGAAACGTTTGCCCTGAGATTTGGACAGGATCACCTCCGATGGCTGGAAACTCTGCATGAGCTTGTCCATATACTCGATATTCCCCTCTGCGGTATAGAACTCGCCGGTGGTGATGTCGAGGAACGCAATACCGCACAGTGGGTCTGCAAGGTGCAGCACTGCAAGGAAGTTGTTGGTGCGGTTTTCAAGAAGTTTGTCGCTGGTGGCTACGCCCGGTGTTACCAGTTCTGTAACTCCCCGTTTCACAATGCCCTTAGTGAGTTTCGGGTCTTCCAGCTGGTCGCATATGGCCACGCGGTATCCTGCTTTCACCAGTTTGTGCAGGTAGGTTTCCAGCGAATGGTGCGGAAAACCTGCAAGATCTACCGATGATGCGGCTCCATTAGAACGCTTGGTAAGGGTGATGCCCAATACGCGCGATGCAATGTGCGCGTCTTCACTGAAAGTCTCGTAAAAATCGCCTACGCGAAAAAGTAATACAGCATCGGGGTATCGGGACTTGATCTCCTTATGCTGCTTCATTAAGGGCGTTTCCGCTACTTCTTTTTTTGCCACATCGCAAATTTACCCTTTGCAGGGCGCAATAGCTACTTGAAAATGGGGCATGTTGGGTATGTGTGGATAAGTGCAGGATGTCAGGCCGCTGCGCTGTTGGTTTTGCTGTGGCTAAGAAGGAACAGCGCGCCGGTAATGATAAACGGTACCGTGATGAAGAGGACAACCAGCAGGCTTTGGGCAATGGAAAAGTGGTTGCGTCCATGGTTCAGCATATACACCAGCGGGCTGAATATCAGGCCTATGGCAATGAATGCCATACCGCCAACCTTCTCCCATTTCCAGGCTATTGCCAGTAGCGCCAGAAGAATGAAAGAGGGGATGAGGTGCTGCGCAAAATGCAGCAGTTGTGTTGTTAATGATTGGTCGGCTTCAAATGAATCGAGCGCAAATAGGCTGATAAAGGCAATGGCAGCAAGCCCCAGCATGCGTGGCGCCCAGAAGAAAACAGATCTTTTAGTGGTCATAAACTTGTGTTTGTTTTTACAATGCAAGATTAGATACACTAAGGTTGCCGGGAATTGATAATTGTCAATATTTCATTTCCTGCTGCAATTGTTTCGATGTTTTGGTGCTGCCGTCGTGGCTCCAGCCCGGCGGATTGAAGATGTATTTGAGTTTGGTGGTCAGCGGCACGGGTTTGCTCAGGTCCTTTGCCAGTGCTTCCCACTCGTGTGTAACAATGCGAATGGGGTGGTGAGGCTGGTCAATGGGCTTGGTGATGCCGTAATGTGGTTTTTCGTCAGGTAGCTCGGGTGAATAGGTGCCGAACAGGCGGTCCCAAATGATGAATACCATTCCCATATTCTTGTCCAGGTAAGGGATGTTGCTGGCGTGGTGCACCCGGTGCAGTCCCGGTGTCACAAATACGTACTCAACCCATGCGGGTGCTTTCTTAATGAATTGGGTGTGCACCAGAATACCATAGACCTGCGTGATGGAATACATGAAGATGACATCGGATGGATGAAAGCCCAGCAGCACCAGCGGAATGAAATAGAAGTATTTGTAAACAGGCATGAGTACGGATGACCTGAAGCCCGTGGAAAGATTGTATTCCGGGCTGGAATGGTGGGTTACATGCACTGCCCAGAAGAGCCTGCAGTTATGATCAACAAAGTGTTCCAGCCAGAACATGAAGTCCTCGCCGAGTAACAGAAGGACCCAGTATGCCGCCGGATGCAAGTGCAGGTCTATCCTGTATTGGTAGAAGAAATACAGTACTGAAAGGCCTATCAGGAAACGCAGCAGCAGATCAATGCCGGCATTCACCAGGTTGAGGTAGATATTGACGAGCGATTCTTTTACCGAATAGAACCCCAGATGCCGGAAATTGGATAGGATGATCTCAAGCGGAATGAAAACCGCGTATACGGGTATAGAGAATAGCGTAAATATCCTTTGTTGCAGTTCGTTCATGCGGCGTGTGTTAAAACCGCAAACTCATGCGCATGGGCATGAGTTTGCAGGAATAGAGTGAAGTATAAGGCGGGGAGCATTATACGGTCATGATATCTTTTTCTTTCTCTTTGCAGTGTTGGTCCACCACCACTATATTCTTGTCGGTGATGCCCTGTATCCTTGTCTCTGCATCTTTGGCTATGTCTTCGCTCAGGCCATCTTTCTGCAGTTTCTTTACCTGCTCTATGCTGTCGCGGCGCAGATTGCGCACAGCTATTTTGGCTTGTTCACCTTCGCCATATACACGCTTCACCAGTTCTTTACGACGTTCTTCGGTAAGCGGTGGCAGAAAAAGGCGGATATAGTTACCGTCGTTCTGCGGGTTCAAGCCAATGTTTGATGCTATGATCGCTTTCTCAATAGCGCCCAGCATATTCCTTTCCCAGGGTTGCAGCGAAATGGTGCGTGCGTCAGGGGTGGTAATGTTGGCTACCTGATTGATCGGAGTTGCGTTGCCATAATAGTCAACGAATATGCCATCGAGGATCTGAGGTGTGGCTTTTCCTGCGCGGATCTTGCTGATCTCTGTCTCGAGGTGTGCAATAGCCCTTTGCATAGAGGCTGTTAGGTCGCTTATAATACTGTCTACAGTCACGGATATTTATTTTTTAGCAGGGTGCAAATGTAAGATTAAACTACTAATGTGGAAACAGTAAATAGACACACATTTTGAATTTTATATATTGATTGTTCTGTGGGCAATGATTGTAGCTATTGATTGGTGCATTGATTTTGCTGATTATGGGCCTTTGTTGATTTGGTGGGGCTGCATGGTAGTCGTAATTTTGCAAAAAATCATTAATGATGGATACTATTGTAAGCGCCCCTGTGAAATTAAGTGAACATGCGATCGCTGAAGTGAAACGATTGATGGGAGAGCCTGGTTTTGAGGCGGGTCAGTACCTGCGTATAGGAGTTAAGGGGGGAGGATGCTCAGGATTGAGCTATGTGTTGGGCTTCGATAAGATGGAAGATGACGATACTGCTTACGAGATAGATGGCATACCGGTAGTAATGAAAGATGCACACGGTATCTACCTGATGGGTATGGAGGTCGACTATTCCGACGGCCTCAACGCTCGTGGTTTTGTGTTCAAGAACCCGAACGCGAGCAGTTCGTGTGGTTGCGGTAGTTCGTTTGCTGTATAGTATGATACGGCTTTGATATAGTATATAGTGGCCCGTTTGATGCGGGCCATTTCTATTTAGCGTAATAATTCATTTTGGAAGATGGCATATAGTTATAGTGTTGCAGAGGAGATCTGCGAAGACTTTGAAGACCTTATAGATACTGAGTTTCATTTTGAAGGCAGGTTGTTGATGGCCGAACGTGTGCTGGTGGCGCCACACGATGCTGCGCAATGCGAGCAGTTCTTCTCTGCGTGTATGGCCGGTGCTGATGCAGCCGCGCTGATAGCGGATTACGAGGGCTCCGATTTTGATGTTATAATAGTAGTGAGTGAAGCTGATGATGCGACTGCGCTGTCTTATTTGCGCATAGCAGCCTATATAGCAGATAAAGGTGTGCACTATAATTTCCCCGAGTAGCGATGTGTAATAGGGTTGTGTGGGCGCTAAAACAGCCCTATAAACGGCCGTTTCAGTCTTAAAACGAGTGATTCACAGCCTAAACGCCGCGGGTTTTGAAATTATTTTAGAGTTGTATCAAGCTGATGAATGAGGTCTGTGATCCTTTGCTGTAGCGGGTTTCAAGCGGTTGTGTAGATGTATAGCGAAGTGTGTTGAGTCTCTATTTCTGAAATAAATCTGAAAATGATTTTGCCAAGTCGAAAGAGCATTCTATCTTTGCACTCCCTTAGCGATGAGGGGACAGAATAAACGAAGATCTTTAGTTGAGTGTAGCGGTTGGTTTTGAAAGGAGTAGCGGTAACGGATAGTGAAAATAAATTTTCAAAAACAATTTGGTGGTTTGAAAATGCTTCTCTACCTTTGCACTCCCTTACTGAAACAGAGTAACGGAAAAGTAAAGAAAAGTTCTTAAAAAATTAAAAGTAAGATGCGCGGTTGATGCCGC
>JAEUVY010000005.1 GCA_016786565.1 Flavipsychrobacter sp. | reverse complement strand
GGGTCAGGTAGTGTACCGTGGCGCAGTGACCACCAAACAGGGACGTCTGGAAACACAGATCAACCTAGATGGCAGTCTGGCCAACGGCATGTACATCCTCACATTGCGCAGCGGCACCGAACAGAAGGTGTTCCACTTCGTGATGGAGCAGTAAAAGAACAAAATTGTGATCTGAGGGGCACAGCAATGTGCCCCTTTTTCATGAATGTAACATATGTGTCATGAAGTGCCGGTGGGCGGTCACAAAGCAAAAATTAAGGTAATTTACACCCCGAATGAGTATTAAAGTCAAGATCATTAATGATCCTGTTTATGGTTTTATAAGGTTTCCCGAGCCCGAGTTGATGCAGATCATAGACCATCCGTGGTTTCAGCGCTTGCGTCGCATCAGGCAAATGGGTTTTGCTGACCTGGTCTATCCCGGGGCATCCCATTCCCGTCTTGCGCATTCTTTGGGAGCGTGCCACTTGGCGGGCAAAGCTATGGATGAGCTGAATGCCAAGGGTATTGTTACCTCAAAGGAAGATTATCTGGCCGCCAGAATGGCGGCATTGTTGCATGATATCGGGCATGGTCCGTACTCGCATTCTTCAGAGCATACATTGGTTGGTGTGCGTCATGAGGTGCTTTCGCACCTGATCATGAAGCGAATGAATCAGGAGATGGGAGGCATTATGGAGCGGGCAATAGGCGTGTTTGACAGGTCATATCCGGTGCGTTATCTGCATCAGTTGGTTTCCAGTCAACTTGATGTTGATAGGATGGATTACCTGAATCGAGATAGTTTTTACACTGGGGTATCGGAGGGCGTGATAGGCTACGACCGTATTTTGCAGATGCTGACAGTACAGAACAACGAACTGATGGTAGAGGAGAAAGGTGTGCAGTCGGTGGAGAAATTCATCATAGCAAGGAGGCTCATGTACTGGCAGGTATATCTGCACAAGACAGTTCTTGGTTCGGAGATGTTGCTCGTAAATATCCTGAAGCGCGCCAAGGAAATATGCCGGAATGGTGGTAAGCTCTTCGCAACACCGTCTTTGGCCTACTTTTTGCAACAGGATCTTACGGAACAGGATTTTCTGACCGATCCCGGGCATCTTGACGGGTATTGCGACCTTGATGATGCTGACGTAACATCAGCCATAAAGGTTTGGCAACAGCACGAAGACAGAGTATTGGCTGAGTTGTGCAAGATGCTTGTTCTCAGGAGGTTATATAAGGTTTCCTTTGTGAATGATCGTGTAGAGGAGCAATTGGCCGAAAAGACAGACAAGGTGCGTAAGCAGAGAGGTTTTACCGAAAATGAGATGAAATATTTCGTTTTTGCAGGCAAGACATCGAATAATACATATAATATAAACGACGAATTGATAAAGATCGCCATGAAGAACGGAGAGGTGCGCAATATTACAGAAATTGAAGACACATTGGTGAATCAGACTATTGCGGGTGCCGTACATAAAAACTACATTTGCTACATTCAGTAATGTAATAAGTATGCCCCTCCGTTATGAAATGTGCCTGATAGGTTTTCAGGCAGTCAAAATCAAATATTGAAATAAGGACATACATGCAGTTTACAGCACAGCAGATCGCAGCATTGGTTCAAGGGAAGTTGGAAGGAGACCCCGATAGGAAAGTGAGCAATGTGGCAAAGATCGAAGAAGCAGGTCCGGGAGATCTGTGTTTTCTATCAAACCCTAAATATGAAGAGTTCTTATACACTTCGTCGGCATCGGCAGTGCTGGTAAATGAAACTCTTGTGTTGTTGCGTCCTGTTACCCCTACATTGATCCGCGTAAAAGACGCCTATGCAAGTTTTGCCTTGCTGCTTGAGCAATACGATCACATCATATCGGGCAGTGGAAATGTAGGTATAGAACAACCGTCTTACATAGCGCCCACTGCTAAGATAGGAAAGGATGTATATGTAGGGGCTTTTTCATACATTGGTGAGAATGCAGTATTGGCAGATGGTGTAAAGGTGTATCCGGGTGCTTATGTGGGAAATAATACAGTAATAGGTAAGGATTCCAAGATATATTCGGGCGTTAAAGTGTATCATGGATGTGTACTGGGTGAAAGGGTTATCATTCATGCCGGATCGGTGATAGGTGGAGATGGATTTGGTTTTGCACCGCTGAAAGACGGAACCTATAAGAAGATAGCGCAGATAGGAAATGTAATAATAGAGGATGATGTGGAAATAGGCGCCAACACGACTGTGGACCGCGCTACGATGGGGTCTACTATCATAAGAAAAGGTGTGAAGCTGGATAACCTGATACAGGTGGCGCATAATGTGGAGATAGGTGAGAATACCGTGATAGCGGCACAAACCGGAATATCAGGCAGCACCAAGATCGGCAAAAATTGTATCATCGGCGGACAGGTGGGAATAGTGGGGCATATTCACCTCGCAGACGGAACCAGGATCAATGCACAAAGTGGTCTTTCCAAGTCAGTGACCACTGAAAATGTGACACTGAACGGATCGCCAGCCTTTGAATATAAAAATTCGTTAAAAAGTCAGGCAATTTTTAGAAATTTGCCAGATTTGCAGAGTCGTTTACAGAAATTAGAGGAGATTGTGACTGAACTCACAATGCAGTTGCAAGGGCAGAGGTCACAGTAAATGTAAACAGACAAAGAAAAATATTGTCCCAATCAAGGAAAAACTCAGAGCATTGTCACAAACAAATAATAATCAGAATCAACAGACATTAAAAAGCCCTGTTACGTTAAGTGGCGTAGGGTTGCATACAGGCCAAACGGTGAAAATGACCATGAAACCGGCAAACCCGGGGCATGGTATCCGTTTCCAGAGGGTCGATCTGCCTGATCAGCCTGTGGTTAAGGCCGACGTGGATTTTGTGGTGGACACATCACGTGGTACTACTATTGAGTACAACGGAGCAAGGGTAAGCACTATTGAACACACTATGGCGGCCCTTGTGGGTCTGGGCGTGGACAATGTGCTTATCGAGATAACAGGCCCTGAGGTGCCTATTCTTGATGGTAGCTCCAGAGAATTCATGGACGCCATTGAAAGTGCCGGTATTGAAGAGCAGGAAGCGCGCAGGATAGTGTATTCCATAGATAGTAATATCCATTATTACGATCCGGTGAAGAAGGTGGATATGCTTGCATTGCCATCAAACGATTACCAGATAACAGCGCTTATCGATTTTAATTCTCCTGTGTTGGGGACCCAGCATGCCGCACTAAAGAACCTGGCTGAATTCCGCACAGAGATCGGCCCATGCCGTACCTTTTGTTTCCTGCACGAGCTGGAGTATCTGCTCGACAATAATCTGATCAAAGGCGGAGACCTGAGCAACGCGATAGTGGTGGTAGATAAGGTGGTGGAGCAATCGGAACTGGAGCGCCTGGCGAAAGTGTTCAATAAGCAGAAGATAGAGGTGAAGCAGGAAGGTATCCTGAACAACATACAGTTGCACTTCCCTAACGAACCTGCACGCCATAAATTGCTCGATGTTGTAGGTGATCTCGCATTAGCCGGGCACGCTTTCAAAGCGCATATCATTGCCAACAGGCCGGGCCATGCTACCAATGTGGAATTTGCACGCAGGATCAAACAATATATCAAGAAGAACAAGCACATCGCTGATATTCCTCATTACGATCCGTCGCAGGAGGCTATCTACGACATAACACACATTACAAAGGTTTTGCCGCATAAGTTTCCGTTCCTTCTTGTTGACAAGATCATAGAGCTGAGCGACAACCATGTGGTAGGTGTGAAGAGTGTTACGTTCAACGAACATTTCTTCCAGGGCCACTTCCCCGGCAATCCGGTTATGCCCGGTGTACTTCAGATAGAGGCACTGGCGCAGACGGGGGGTATACTGGCGTTGAATAACATCAGCGATCCTGAAAATTATGACACCTACTTCCTGAAGATAGACAAAGTGAAGTTCAAGCAGATAGTGCGTCCGGGAGATACCCTTATATTAAAGCTCGAATTGCTGAGTCCTATCCGCAGGGGTATCTGCGAGATGAAGGCTGCGGCATATGTGGGCAACAAACTCGCTACCGAGGCTGAACTGGTAGCACAACTCATCCGTAAAAAATAAGAAATGATTCACCCGCTTACATACGTACACCCGGATGCAAAAATTGCTCCAAACGTAAGGATAGACCCTTTCACGACCATTCATAAAAATGTGGAGATCGGCGAGGGTACCTGGATCGGTTCCAATGTAACGATCATGGAAGGTGCCAGAATAGGAAAGAACTGCCAGATATTTCCAAGCTCTGTTATTTCCGCAATTCCGCAGGACCTGAAATATAAAGGCGAAGACACAGTTACAATTATCGGAGACAATACCACCATTCGCGAGTGTGTGACCATTAACCGGGGAACTACCGACCGTAATGAGACGAGAATAGGTAACAACTGTCTGATAATGGCATACAGCCATATTGCGCACGATTGTCAGGTTGGTAACTATTGCGTATTCTCCAATAATACCACACTTGCAGGCCACATCATTGTAGGAGATTACGTGGTGCTGGCCGGACTCACAGCGGTGCAGCAGTTTGTTCGTATCGGCTCGCATTCTTTCGTGACCGGCGGTTCGTTGGTGAGGAAGGACATTCCGCCATACGTGAAGGCCGCACGTGAACCGCTTTCTTATGTCGGCGTGAATTCTGTGGGGCTAAAGCGTCGTGGTTATTCAACCGAGAAGATCAATCAGATACTGGACATTTACAGGATACTTTTTGTGCGCGGATACAATGTGTCGAAAGCGCTGAGTATTATTGAGACCGACATTCCGGTGTCTGACGAACGTGACGAGATATTGTCGTTTGTTCGCGAAACGGGCAAGGGTATTATGAAGGGCTACACCCGCCGTCATACAGAGGATATGCCGTAAAGTACTTAATGGAACTTTGATAGAGCACCTGCCTTAAGGCAGGTGTTTTTTTGTTACAGGCCGGCGTCGATGAATAGCTGTTCTGTGAGGGGATCTTTGTAGTGCTCGTCCAGAGCTGCTGCTCTCTCGTAGTGGTACTTCGCAAGTGAAATATCGTCTAAGAAACTGATGTACAGACTGCAGAGCCGAGCGTGGCTTTCGGCATGGTCGGGGTCCAGTTCCAGCGCGTGTTTTAAATTGCTGAGGGCTTTCTGGGGCTGTTTCAGACTTTGCATTTGCATCACTGCGCATTCGCAGAAAGTGTTTGGGTTGCCGGGATCAATAGCCATTGCCCGCACATAGTGGTGCATTGCTTTTTCGTAGTCCTTTGCATGGTCGTCCAGCAGATTGGCGAGTAGTAGATGCGCCTCGTAATTGTTAGGGTCTGTTTTCAAAGAACGCTCAAAAAGTGACCGGGCTGATTCATGTTCCTTATAATGTTCTGTCAGTAGTATGGCCAGTTCGCGCAGGGCACTCGCGTGATCATTTTGTAATGCCACTGCCTTCTCGAAATGAGATCGTGCCTCATCCAGCCGATTCTGACTATAAGCCAGCATTACGGCATAGTCGTAGTGGGCGCGGGCCAGGTCCGGCTCCAGCCTAAGCGCTTCATGGTAATGTTGTTCCGCAAGGTCCAGTTCGGAAAAATGGGCGTCTATCAGATTAGCAAGGTTGACGTATATATCGGCAATGGTACCATCTTTCTCGATGGCCTTTTCATAGTAGTATCTCGCTTTCTCATAGTCACGGAACTGATGCTGCATGAGCAACCCCATGTTGTTGAGGTGGTCCGCGTCTTCAGGGTCAAGGTCTATCGCAAACTGGTAGTGGATGCTTGCCTTATCATAGTCGTGCGCCTTATTGCTTAGAAATGTGGCATAGCTGGCGTGTGCCAGGGCGTTGAACGGATCGGTGTCTATGGCGCGTTCGTAATAGGCAGCGGCCATCTTTTCATCGTTCAGGTGGTCGTCATAAAGCAATGCCAGCTGGTAAAGGGTCATGCTGTCGTCAGGCGCTATTCCCAGTGCTTTTTCGAAGTGGGTGCGGGCAAGATCATGTTCTGAGAAATGACTGGTGAGTAGCGATGCCAGATTAAAATGGGCCGCGTCATTGTCGGGTTCCAGGTCCACTGCGGCCTCTATATGTTTGCGCGCAAGGTCGTATTCCTTAAAGTGATCCTCGAGCAGTGCTGCAAGTTCAAAATGAGCTTCAGCATTACGCGAATCCATCAAGAGCTCCTGTTCGTAGCGCTGACGCTCCAGTTGTAGTTCCCAATGTTGCCGTTCCATTTTATTTGTTGATTTTCCCGCCGTGCGGGAAGAAGTAGTCGTTGTTAAAACACCCTACGCACCATGCGCAGCTTGTGCGTCCGCTTCTTAAGCAGGGTACTGATGATGCCACCCTGGTCAAATCGGTCTATGACAACCCTGCCGGCAGCGTCTGTGGCGTGAATGATGGTCTCGTTATCCAGTAACAGTCCCACATGATTGATCTGGTCTTCTCTTTCTTCAAAGAAAGCCAGGTCACCGCAACGCGCGTTTACCAGAAAGTCCACCACCTCGCCCTGTGTGGCTTGCTGAGAGGCATCGCGCATCAGTTTGAAGTTGCAGAGTTTGAACACCATTTGCGTGAATCCTGAACAGTCTATGCCGGATACCGACCGTCCGCCCCACTGATATGGGGCGTGCAGGTACTTTAGCGCCGCCGCGGCAATGTTAGCCTCCGAAAGCTCAGAATTGGTCAGTTTGGCCTTCTTGCCTTTATATTTTCCGGTGTCGCCGTTCAGGTCCAGTTTACCGCCCTTCATGTTGTGCAGTACGCTACCCATAGGCAGAAGGATCTCTCCTTTGGGCATTATGACACGGCCATTATGCCCGGCCACGTAGTACCTGGCATCTTTGCGGTGTTCTTTTTTCTGAATGAGTGCCAGCTGCGACAACTTGCACCAGCCTTCGTAGTCGTCCCAGGTGCAGCGGATACGGGCCCAATCTCTGTTATTGGTCTCTAATATCTCCGCTTTTTCACCAAAAAGCAGCTGCGAGGTCTGCTCGGCCATATGGAACGCATCGGCTCTCACGGGCATTACAGGTACATTGCAGTAGGCGAAACCAAGAACAACAGGCATGACGGGATATAATATTTATCTGATGTGTAAAGGTAGTAAGGAGATGTTTTTCAGTTGTCGGAAGTTTTTAACATTATGCATTTATATGTGTGATTCATTGCTTGGCGACAATCGAAATGTTTTATTAACTTAGCACGCTAATACTATGCCCTTTTTAATATTTTGTATTCAATAATGTAAATGGGTGTGTGAAAATGACTATTCATCAAATAAAATTTTTAAACAATTATGGGATCGACCATTGTAGCCGTTGTCTTTGCGATAGTGGCTCTCGTCATAGGTATATTTTTAGGCAAGATCATATTCGCGAAAAACACTAAACAGCAAGTAGACGACGCAGAAGCACTCGCTAAAAAGACCATCGAAGACGCAAAAACACTCGCAGAGACCTTAAAAGAAAAGAAACTACTCGAAGCTAAAGAACACTTTTTACAGTTAAAAAGCACTCACGACAAGGAAGTATCACAGCGCAACCAGAAAATAGCAGAGAGCGAGAACAGGCTGAAGCAGCAGCAGCAACAGCTTAACGACAAGACATCATCTTTACAGCGCCAGACTCAAGAGAACGAAGCACTTAAGGAAAGCCTGGAGAATCAGATCAAGGCGTTCAACATCAAGAAGGCTGAGCTGGACAGGCACCACGAAGAGCATGTGAAGCGTCTTGAAAAAGTGGCTGGTCTTTCTGCAGAGCAAGCCAAGGTTGAATTGATGGAAGTGGTGAAGGAAGAGGCGCGCACCCGTGCTATGGCCTATGTGAAGGACATCATGGAAGAGGCTAAGCTGAACGCCTCAAAAGAAGCCAAAAAGATCATCATTCAGAGCATTCAGCGTACTGCCGCTGAGCAGACCATCGAAAACGCAATTACGGTGTTCAATCTGGAAAGTGATGAGATCAAGGGTCAGATCATTGGTCGTGAGGGCCGTAACATACGTGCGCTGGAAGCAGCTACCGGAGTTGACCTGGTGATAGACGATACCCCTGAAGCAATTGTACTCAGCTGTTTCGATCCGCTTCGCAGGGAGGTGGCGCGTTTGTCACTGCAACGCCTTGTGCAGGACGGACGTATACACCCTGCCCGTATTGAAGAGGTGGTGGAAAAGACCAAAAAGCAACTGGAAGAGCAGATCATGGAGATCGGCGAACGTACCATCATTGAACTGGGTATTCACGGTCTGCACAAAGATCTGGTACGTCTGGTGGGTAAAATGCGTTTCCGCTCGTCTTATGGTCAGAACCTGTTGATGCACTCTAAGGAAACAGCTAATCTGTGTGGCATTATGGCTGCCGAGCTGGGACTGGGACAGAAAGTGGTGAAACTGGCTAAACGCGCCGGCCTGCTGCACGATATTGGTAAAGTGCCTGATGAGGAAACAGAACTGAGCCACGCATTGCTGGGCGCCAAGGTAGCCGAAAGGTGTGGTGAACACGCTTCTATTGTGAACGCGATAGGTGCCCACCACGATGAGATGGAGATGTTGTATATCATTTCGCCTATCGTTCAGGCTTGTGACGCCATCAGTGGTGCGCGTCCGGGTGCCCGCCGCGAGATGATGCAGAGTTACATGCAGCGTATCAAGGATCTCGAGAACCTGGCAATGGCATACACTGGCGTTGAAAAAGCATACGCTATTCAGGCCGGTCGCGAATTGCGTGTGATGGTGGAGGCTGATAAAGTAACTGATGCCGACAGCCAGAAACTTTCATTCGAGATCGCAGATAAGATCCAGAAAGAAATGCAGTATCCGGGTCAGATCAAGGTTACCGTTATCAGGGAGCTGAGGGCGGTGAACGTGGCCAGATAATCACATATAATTTTGTACAAAAAGAGAATGCTGCATATCAATATGCAGCATTCTCTTTTTTAGGGTCGTCTGTAGTTTATTTAACGATCATGACCTTTTTCAATAATGGTTGTGTGCCGATACTCTTGATTGCGATAGTGTATGTTCCTGATGAGATGTTCGCATCAGAGAAATCAACCTTAATTTTGGGTTCTGTTGTGGTGATATCAATGGTCCGGCGACCAAGTTCCATACCCAATGAATTGTAAAGGATAATTTCTGCCTTGCCGGAAGGAAGGTTCTTCAGGTGAATATTGAAATTGCCGGTCGAGGGGTTAGGGAACACACGCACAGATGCGTCAGCACCGGATAGGTCTTTGATCCCTAATTCCGGTTTCATCCAGTCAATAGCGGTGTTCAGCACATTGTCCTGATTGTTACAAACGCTTGTCCTGTTGAACCATACAAACGAGTCGATGGGGAAGTTGTGATGTGAAAGATAGAACGTATTGTCCTCTGCACGATAGAAGTCTCCATTTTGGCGTGAAGCATTAAAGTTTGAATAGGGCATTGTTATTGACCTGATCGATCCGAATGCGCCTGCTGTTGGTTTCCCAATTATTTTGAGTTGCGGGTGATGTGTGTACAGTATTTGCATCATATCGCCCGCGCTGATAGCCCCCGGGCCAACAAGTAGTGCTATTTTCTTGTCAAATGAATTAGGGTCTGTGTCAGTTGTTCCGTAGGATGATGGAGGTGCTAAAGACGGATCCATTGTGTATCGGTCGGTTGGCGACACCCTGTCAGCCCATCCCATCCAGGCAAGGTCGCCGTTGTTCAGGTAATGAAATGCTTTGCGGAAGGTGAGCAATGATCCGCCGAAGTTGGTCCGTATGTCTATGATCAGGCCATCAACCAAACTATCTTCCACCAGCGTTCTTATCGGATTTAGCAGGCTGTCGCCGCTTATGTCGCTGCAGTCATACAATGCCACATACCCTATGCCGGTACCGGAGATCACTCCCCAGGTCACCATTTTGTTGTTGGTGTAGTAGTCGGTGTATGTCATTTTCTTTACGCCCGGTACTTCCATTTGTTCCGTGCAGAAGTTGTTCCCAGTATAGGCGCTGGTCATTATTGTTGTTGGGAAATTGACCCTCGAGCCATCGCATTTTTCAATATTCAGTGTGTCGAACATCAGGAAGTTGCCGAGTACTGAAAGCATATATCGATGCCAGGTAGCAGAATCGGTGGAATAAGGACTTACGCCCATCGGTAGTTGGTGGCGTAGCAGCAATGGAACGAGCTCTTTCCATGCGATTCCGTTGTAGCCAAGGATACGGTCTCCCGGTTGCAGACCCAGTACATTGCCGGGGACTGCCGTGTACACCATAACAGATGAATCGTTCAGCATGGTGAGGCATCCGCCGTATGAACCCGATGGCCCATAAAACAATGGGCGACCCCAGAATGTAGAGCTGGTGGAGAACAGATCCATATCGTAGAAATGGGTATGGCCGTCATTGAGGTAGCCAAGTAATTGCCCCATTATACCGGCAAACCGTCCCTTGCTTACACCTCCCGAGATCTCAGTACGCATAGCAGCAACGATTGAGTCCCAGTTGTACATCGGTAAGCCGTTGAAGCTGGCATAAAAAGAATCGACCTGTTTCCAGTAGGTGTCAAACACTTTTAGCTTTTCGGTAGTGCTCAGTCCGGCTCCCCAGCTACTATTTATTCTTGCCGCAAAGGTCGCCGTGTCAAAGTTTGACGCGGTGGTTTTTCCTGCAAGTTTTATGTGTGCGACAGAAACGGCCTGGAGACTGTCAAGCTTCCTCTGTAAAGACTTGAGCGGCACCGTCCCGCTCTCTTTACCACTACGTTGTGCTTTCAGATCTGCGCTGCACAAAAGAACTACAAGTACAAGGGTAACATACTTCATTGGCATATTTTGTCTTTATATAGACGATAAATTTACTGCCTTTCTTTGGCGTGAGTTGGAATTATTTTAATGTGTCTCGTCTTTGATATTAATTAGCCCGCCTTTCTCTCTTACATCACCTATTTTTGCAACCTCAATCACAGACAATGAAAGACTTTTCAAATGCTATTATAGAATGCGTACCCAACTTTAGCGAAGGGCGCGATATGAACATCATCAGGCAGATAACTGATGAGATAGAAACAATAGAAGGTGTGCGCCTGTTGGATGTGGACCCGGGGAAGGCAACCAACCGAACTGTGGTGACCTTTGTAGGCAATCCGCAGGCAGTTGTTGACGCCGCTTTCCTTGCAATAAAAAAGGCAGGTGAGCTGATAGACATGAGTAAGCACAGCGGTGAGCATCCGCGTATGGGGGCAACAGACGTGTGTCCGCTTATCCCTGTTTCCGGCATCAGCATGGAAGACACTGTTGAATTCGCGAAGCAATTGGCAAAGAGGGTAGGCGAGGAAGCAAATATTCCTGTGTACCTGTATGAGTATGCGGCTTCAGCGCCTTATCGAAGCAATCTGGCCGATATCCGCAGTGGTGAGTACGAGGGACTCGCAGCCAAGATCGTGAAGCCCGAGTGGAAGCCCGATTATGGTCCGGCTGCTTTCAATGCACGCACAGGCGCTACAGTGATAGGCGCGCGCGATTTCCTCATTGCCTACAATGTGAACCTTAATACCACTTCTACGCGCAGGGCAAATGCGGTGGCGTTTGACATACGGGAGAAAGGCAGGCAGAAGAAAGATGATAATGGAAAGGTAGTGAAAGATTCCAACGGCGAGCCTGTTTGGGTGCCGGGTCTGTTGAAGAACGTAAAGGCCATAGGTTGGTTCATAGAGGAGTATGGTGTGGCGCAGATATCCATCAACCTGACCAATATGAACACCACACCGCTGCATGTGGTGTTTGATACTGCATGCGAACGTGCTACTGCACGTGGTCTGCGTGTAACGGGTAGCGAGCTGGTAGGGCTGGTGCCGCTGCAGGCATTGTTGCAGGCCGGTGAGTATTTCCTGCGCAAGCAGCAACGTAGTGTGGGCGTGGGCGAGGCCGAGCTGGTGCGCATAGCCATCAAGTCGCTGGGCCTGGATGAGTTAGGTCCATTTGATCCGCAGAAGAAGATCATTGAATACAGGTTGAGAGACGTAGAAACAAAGAAGCTGGTAGATATGACCGTGACCCGTTTCGCGCAGGAAACAGCCAGCGAATCTCCGGCGCCGGGTGGTGGGTCGGTATCGGCACTGTGTGGCGCTATGGGTGCTGCATTGGGTACGATGGTGGCCAATCTGTCATCGCACAAAAAAGGATGGGACCATCGCTGGGAAGAGTTCAGCGATCATGCAGCCCATGGTCAGGAACTGATCAAAGAGATGTTGTATCTGGTTGATGAGGATACTAATTCGTTCAATGCTATCATGGCAGCGTTCGGACTGCCAAAGGCTACAGAAGAGGAAAAGGCGGCACGTAAGGCTGCAATAGAGGCAGCAACTATCTATGCCATCAAGATCCCGTTCCGTACCATGGAGGTTGCCTTTCAGGCAATGGACCTTGCTATACAGATGGCTGCCAAGGGTAATCCGAACAGCGTGAGCGATGCGGGTGTGGGTGCTTTGTGCGCGCGCACTGCCGTTAAGGGCTGTTACCTGAATGTTCGTATCAACGCTCAGGACCTCAAAGAGCATCCTGAGGTGAAGCCGTTGCTGGCCCGTGCCGAGGAGATAAATGCTGCTACTGATGCCAAAGAAGCTGAGGCATGGAACATAGTACTTGCGGCAATGAAATAAACGCACACATCCGTAATAAAAAAATAAGGGCTGAACGTTCGTTCAGCCCTTATTTTTTTAGTGAGTTGAAGGTCATTAGTATTCCTGCCCTTTATAAAACACCTTGAACATGTTCTGGCCCATCTGGTACTGTATCACATCATAGTTCAGTTGCCAGTTGGTCAGTTCAGCGTTTGTAACGTCATAAATTTCACCTTCTGAGAACAGGCGCAAAGTGTTGCCGAAGTTGACGTACGCAAGCGAGTTATACTGTATCACCATGTTGGTAGGGTAGTAGTTGTCTACAGTCGTGACATCCCCTTTATAAAACACCTTCAGCATATTGCTCTGGTCCTTGAAGGCTACAATATTGTCCACCACCTGATACATACCATTCATGAAGCCGGCAGAGCGCACACTGTCTTCGTAAAAGATCTTGAAGTATCCGTCGGCTGTTACGAACGCTACTACGTTATCGCCCACTTTATAAGACTTGGGCGGGAAATCATCTACAATAAATGTTTTGCCACTGTGGAAGATCTTGAACTTCCGATCAACATCAACATAGGCAACCGTGTTGCGACCAACTTCGAAACCGCTTACGGGATAGTCTTCCTGTGCCAACAGTTCGCCGTGGTAGAAGATGCGGAACTGATTGGCAAAGTTGTTGTAGGCTATAATATTGTCGGTGACCTTTATTGCTGACAGGGAGCTGTCTGCGAAATAGCTTTCTACATTGAAGATCTGCCCCTTGTAATATGCTTTATAGGCACCCTTGTACGAGTCGAGGAACAGTACAACGCTGTCTGCAACAAAGAACTGGTCGGTGACGCTGGTGAGATTTTTGATGACACCGTTCTCAAAAACGTTCAGCGCTTTCTGGTTAAGGAACGCTACCAGATTGTCGGTCACGTAGTAGGCGTTGGTGAAGCCGATGTTCACCGGTGTTACACGGTTGTTGGCGTAGATCTTGAATGACCTCGAGTTGTCAAGATAGGGGATGGCTGTTCTGCCTATTTTAATACTTACCGGGGCCAGAAAATCTATCTTCCTGATCATGCCTTTGTCCCATACCATCAACTGGTTCTGGTTGTCGAGGTAGGATGCAAGTTGCGCATGTGCGCTGAAGCTGAAAAGAAATGAAAGGAGAAGGCCGATGCTTAAATGCCTCATTACAGACTATTTCGCTCTAAGTTAGGCAATAATAGGGAAACAACAGATGCTGAGCGGGATGGGTACTTTTTAAAAATAAAAAAGCCAGCCTGAGAACAGGCCAGCCCCTATAAACCCTATCACTATGAAAACTTATACAAAGTTAGTGAGTATCTGAATATCCCCAAAAAAATTAACGAAAAAATGTTGGAATTGTCACAAATAAAAAAGCCAGCCTGAGAACAGGCCAGCCCCTATAAACCCTATCACCATGAAAACTTCTTAAAACTCTGAAGTAAAATATATTATTCGAGTTGTTGTTTCAGATTTACTATGTAAAAGTACAGAAGGAAAATCCGATTTGCAAAATTTTTCTTTGCTTTTACGAGGGAATAACAAAAGTAGTAGGTATTAGCCTACTAATTTTGTTATTATTTTTTCTTTTTAGGTGAAAACATTGCCAACATACGGCGTCCTTCCATCTTTGGCATAGATTCGAGTGTGCCATATTCAGACATACGCTCTGCAAATTTCAAAAGCAACAGTTCTCCGCGCTCCTGGAACATGATGGCCCTTCCTTTGAACTGAACGTAACATTTTACCTTGTTTCCGTCCTGCAGGAACTTCTCAGCGTGTTTCGCTTTGAAGTCAAAGTCGTGATCATCAGTATTCGGGGTAAAGCGAATTTCCTTTACTTCTGATTGTTTGGCTTTCGCTTTCTGTTCTTTCTCTTTCTTCTTTTTCTCGTAGAGGAACTTTTTATAGTCGATCAGCCTGCACACAGGCGGAACAGCGTTGGGCGATATCTCTACAAGGTCCACTTCCTTTTCCTGGGCCCATTTCAGTGCCTGAGCCAGCGGATAAATGCCCGGCTCTATGTCTTCACCTATCACGCGCACTTCCTGTGCGGTGATCTCGTTGTTGAGACGGTGTTCATTCTGCGGCACCCTGGGCCTGAAAAAAGGTTTTGGTTTTGGTCTTTTCTGCATTAATGCTTGTTATGGTTATCAGACAAAATTAGAATATTTGTTCATCAATATGACACCCGGCCATACAATTTTTAGGCGGTTTAGCCTTTGCGTTTCCCTTTTATCTGTTCGTTCACAATATTTCTTATCTCTTCACTAAAGGCGGCCACCGGCATAGAGCCTTTGTCGCCCTCGCCGTGTTTGCGCACAGAAACAGTACCATCAGCGGCTTCTTTTTCGCCAACTATCAGCATATACGGGGTCTTCATCAGTTCCGTATCGCGGATCTTACGCCCTATTTTCTCGCTCCTTTCGTCCAGCTCAGCACGGATGTCGGCTGCTTTCAGTTGTGCAGCTACCTGGTGCGCATATTCGCTGTATTTGTCGCTGATTGGCAATATCATCACCTGAAGCGGCGCCAGCCACAACGGCAGGTTACCGCCGCAGTGTTCCAGTAATACGGCTATGAAACGCTCCATGCTGCCAAACGGTGCACGGTGGATCATTACCGGGCGTTTGCGGGTGTTGTCCACATCAACATATTCCAGTTCAAAGCGCTCAGGCAGGTTATAGTCTACCTGAATGGTTCCCAACTGCCATTTGCGACCCAGTGCATCGCGCACCATGAAGTCGAGCTTAGGGCCATAGAATGCAGCTTCACCGTATTCTATTACCGTGTTGAGTCCTTTTTCTTTAGCAGCGTCGATAATGGCCTGCTCGGCAATGGTCCAGTTCTCTTCAGAACCTATGTATTTGCTGCGGTCTTCCTGATCGCGCAAAGACACCTGTGCGGTATATTCAGTAAATCCGAGTGATTCGAACACATACAATACCAGATCTATCACCTTCTTGAATTCTGCCGATACCTGCTCGGGCATACAGAAGAGGTGGGCATCGTCCTGAGTAAAGCCACGCACGCGTGTAAGGCCGTGCAGCTCGCCACGCTGCTCGTAGCGGTACACAGTACCGAACTCGGCAAGACGCAGCGGCAGGTCTTTATAAGAACGCGGAGATGACTTGTAGATCTCGCAGTGGTGCGGGCAGTTCATTGGTTTCAGCATGAACTCTTCGCCGTCCTGCGGGGTAGTGATGGGGCGGAAGCTGTCCTTGCCATACTTTTCCCAGTGACCTGAAGTGACATACAATTGTTTGCTGCCAATGTGCGGTGTGATAACAGGCAGATATCCTGTCTCCAACTGCGCACGCTGCAGGAATTGCTGCAGTCTTTCGCGAAGCATAGCGCCTTTTGGTAGCCACAAAGGCAGACCGCTGCCCACTTTCTCAGAAAACGTGAACAGTTCCAGTTCCTTGCCCAGTTTGCGGTGGTCGCGTTTTTTCGCTTCCTCCATCATGGTCACATACTCGTCCAGTTCTTTCTGGGCCGGGAAGGTGATGCCATAGATGCGGGTAAGCATTTTATTCTTTTCGTTGCCGCGCCAATAAGCACCGGCAATGTTAGTGAGCTTCACAGCTTTGATAGCGCCTGTTGAAGGGATGTGCGGGCCACGGCACAGATCGGTGAAATTGCCCTGAGTATAGAAAGTGATACTTCCGTCTTCCAGCCCTTCCAGCAGTTCCAGCTTGTACTGGTCGCCTTTTTCGGCAAAGTAGGCTATCGCTTTGTCCTTAGGTACATCTTGACGAACGTAGGTGCTGTTGGTCTTTGCCAGCTCCTTCATTTTGTCTTCTATCTTCTTCAGGTCTTCGTCGCCTATAGTGCGGTCACCCAGGTCTATATCGTAATAGAAACCCTGCTCAATAGAAGGTCCGATACCGAATTTTACACCCGGATAGAGTGCTTCAAGCGCCTCGGCCATAAGGTGAGCGGATGAGTGCCAGAACGTAGATTTTGCATTCTTATCGTCCCACGTCAGAAGTCTGAGGGAAACATCGCTGGTGATGGGGCGGGCAGAGTCCCAAACCTCGCCATTCACTTCGGCTGCAAGTACTTTTCTTGCCAACCCTTCGCTGATAGATCTTGCGACATCAGCGGAACTTGTTCCTGCGGCATATTCTCTTACCGAGCCGTCAGGCAGTGTTATTTTTATCATATTGGATAATTATGCAGCAAAAACTTACAAACGTTTCTGCCGGATGCCAAATGTAGTAAGTATTACGTACATTTTTTGCTAAATGTGTTCGGCGACGCTTACAGGTCGGTTTTAGGGCTGAACGGCCCTTAAACAGGTCGGTCGGGAGCACGCGTAGCCGCTACTTGGCAGTAGCTATCATCACTTTCTTGTTCTTTATTTTTTCGTTGCGGATGAGGTGCAGTGCATGGGTAGCCTTCGATTTCCTGATGGCAACAAATGAAAAGAAATCTTTTACTTCTATCAGCCCAATGTCCTCCTTTTTTAGTGCGCCCTTCTGCGCCAGGAAGCCCACGATATCTACTTTGTTCACTTTGTCTTTTTTTCCCGCGGCAATAAAGAGCGTCACCCATTGAGGTGCTTCAGGCAGTGGCGCCTCCGGATCTGGTTGGATCTCATCTACCTCACCTGTTATGTAGTCTGGCAGGGTCTCATCGGGTCCCAGCAGCATAATGGCGGTACCCGATGCCTCCATACGAGCGGTACGCCCGTTGCGGTGGGTATAACTTTCTTCGTTCTCGGGCAGATGGTAGTGAATGATGTAGCGTATGTGTGGAATGTCCAGTCCGCGTGCGGCTAGGTCAGTAGTTACCAGGAAGTTCACCGTGCCATTCCTGAATTTGCACAGTGCAGCATCGCGCTGCTGTTGCTCCATGCCGCCATGGTAAAAGGTGCAGATGATCCCCTTATCCGACAACATACGGGCGGTGCGCTCCACAGCCTCGCGGTGATTGCAGAAAATGATGGAAGATCTGTTGCCCAGCGTACACAGTAGCTCAGAAAGCGTGTTCGCCTTGTCTCTGTCTGTCGAATGTACCACTTTCACTTCCAGTCGCTGTGCCGGTTGTTCGTCGGTCGGCAGGAAGTCGAGGGTGATGGGGTTGTCGAGTTTAAGCACATCTATGAGCATGGGTGCCTGTGTGGCCGATGTCAGTATCCGGCGTTGCACAGCCGGCAGCGACGATACCACAAAGCTCATCTCCTCTTCAAATCCCAGTTCCAGTGTTTTGTCATATTCATCCAGCACCAGCGTGGTGATGCTGTTGGTGGTGATGTTGCCGCGGCGTATGTGATCGCCCAGGCGACCCGGAGTGCCCACTATAACCGCAGGCGGCTGAATGAGGTTGTTCTCCTCGGTCTCGCGCAGGTGCCCGCCATAACATGCCGTTATCTTTATACCAGTGCCCATGTTGCGAAACACCTGTTCTATCTGCTGTGCCAGCTCGCGCGATGGCACCACTATCAATGCCTGAGTGGTTGCGACAGACGCGTCCAGCCCCTGTACTATTGGTAGCAAAAAAGCCAGCGTCTTGCCCGACCCCGTCGGCGACAACAGCATGATATCGCTATCTCCGCCGGCAGCAGCACCTATGGCCGCCTCCTGCATGGGGTTGAGGGCCTTGATGCCTAATTGTTTTAAAATGCTGTCTGCAGAGAAATTTTGGTGTTTCATTGGTGCAAAGGTAGGTGTTCGCCGGTGGCGAAGTAGTTAAATTGTACAGAAGAGCGGTTCGGTCGCAGATATCACCCCAGATACTTACCCACTATCGGCACCCTTCTTCCTATACCAAAAGCCTTGGGTGATACCCGGATGATGGGGCAGAACTGGTTGCGCTTGTACTCGTTCATGTTCACGAGGCGCAGGATGCGCGCCACCAATGCCGCGTTATGGCCCATGGCTATTATCTCGGCCGGTCCCTTCCGTTCTTCGATGTAGTGATAAAGGATGGGGTCCAGCTCACTGTATTCGGGCAGGCTGTCGCTGTCCTTTTGTCCGGGGCGTAGTTCCGCGCTCGGGGCTTTGTCTATAATGTTCTGCGGAATGATCTTCTTATCGCGGTTTATATAACGCGCCAGTGCATAGACCTGCACTTTATACAGGTCGCCCAGAACACCGAGGCCGCCCGCCATATCGCCATATAAAGTACCGTATCCGGTAGATAGCTCGCTTTTGTTAGATGTATTCAGTAGTATGTAATTGAATTTATTGGCCAGTGCCATCACCATAGCGCCACGTATGCGCGACTGCAGGTTCTCCTCGGCCAGACTGAAGGGTAGCCCCTTGAATACAGGCTCCAGAGCCGCTTCATAGGCGGCATACACGTCTTTTATTGGTATAATGTCGTAATGGTTGTTCAGATTTTGCGACAATTGCACCGCGTCGTCTACCGAATGACCGGTAGAGTATTGCGATGGAAGCAGCAATGCGCTCACATTTTCTGCGCCCAGTGCCTCGCAGGCCAGTGCCAGCACAACTGCACTGTCTATGCCGCCAGAAGAGGCTACGATAGCTTTTTTGAATCCCATCTTCCCGAAATAATCTTTGATACCCAGCAGTATTGCTTTGTGTATCTGGCCTATATTGGTTTCCGGTGCCTTCATACCTTCAAAGCGGGCCGGGTCAACCTTTGTGTCGGACTGAGATGTGGCCGTTACTGCGGTTATAGAGCCATCCTCATACCATATCACTTCCTGTATGGCCTCCTCAAAGTAGGGCAACTCGGTGATCACCGTCCCCTTGTTATCCATCACCAGCGAACCGCCGTCAAATACGATCTCTGTTTGTGAACCTACTGTATTACAGTAGATCATCGGTAGCCCGTACTTAGTAACGTTCTGCCGCACAATGTCCTTGCGCCCTGCAGCATGCAGGTAGTCGAACGGAGACGCGCTTAGGTTGATCATCAGTTCGGGTTGCTGCGGCATCAGCTTATCCATCGGGCACATGCGGTACATGGGATCGTCGCCCAGGTTCCAGATGTCTTCGCAGATGGTCACTGCCAGTCTGCGACCCTTGAATTCCAGCACGTTCCAGTTATACGCCGGTTCGAAGTAGCGGTATTCATCAAATATGTCGTAGTTGGGTAGTAGTGTCTTGTGTACTGTGCCGGCCACTTTCTGTTGGTACAGCAGTACGGCGCTGTTGAACAGATTTTTGCCGCCCGGTTCGGGGTTGCGGGTGGGGGCGCCTACCAGCACACCTATGGTGTCCGCGGCATTCCTTATCACATCAAGTGCGGCACCGGCCTGATCTATAAAGTCGTTGAACTCAAGAAAGTCGCGCGGCGGATAGCCACACACCGCCAGCTCAGAGAAGACCACCAGATCGGCCCCGCGGTCTTTTGCATCGGCTATTGCTGCCAATATGCGGGTGGTGTTGGCCTCGAAGTTGCCAATGTGGTAGTTCTGTTGTGCTAATACGATCTTCATTTGTTGCCTGTCCGGGAATGCCATCGGGAATGCAAAGGTAAACCGTGGGGCGATAGGTACATACAGATCGTTGTAATTCGGTACAACGGGGGATTATCCGTAAATTCGTATTACTAAAACAACATCATGGAATTCAGCGGAAAGACAGCATTTATAACCGGGGCAAGCAGGGGCATAGGCGAGGCCATAGCACTAAGGTTGGCCAGAGAGGGCGCCAATGTGGTGGTTTTGGGTAAATCGGTAAAGGAAGACCCAAGGTTGGGTGGCACCATTCACTCCGTGGCACAGAAAGTGACCGAGGCGGGTGGTCGTGGCTTGGCGGTACAGTGCGACATACGCGACGAAGAGCAGGTACTTGCCGCCGTGCAACGAGCGGTATCTATCTTCGGCGGTATTGATATCCTCGTGAATAACGCATCGGCCATTTCGCTCACCGATACCTTGCAGACGGATATGAAGCGCTTCGATCTGGTACACGACATTAACGTGCGCGGCACCTATCTCGTTACCCGCTATTGTGTTCCTTTCCTGCGCAAGGGGACTAATCCGCATATACTCACACTTTCGCCTCCCATAGATCTTGATCCGCGCTGGCTGGCTCCTTTTGTTGGGTACACCATAAGTAAGTACAACATGAGTATGATGACACTGGGGTGGGCCGCCGAGTTTCGCGAAGCAGGTATTGCCGCCAACTCCATGTGGCCGGTAACCACAATAGCCACGGCTGCCGTGCGCAATGTTATAGGCGGTGAGGCATTGATGGAGCGCAGCCGAAAGCCGGAGATACTAGCCGATTGCGCCTATTACATCTTACGCCGTGATGCCGCAACCTGCACGGGGAATCTGTTTTTGGACGAGGCTTTATTGGCATCAGAGGGTATCACCGACCTGTCGCACTATGCCGTGACACCCGGTGCCAAACTGCAGCGCGACCTGTATGTATCCTGATAACCGGGCTTAAAACTTCTTTCCCTCTATTAGTTCAGCGGCATTTCTGAAGGCATCGCTGATGGGCGTTTTCTCGTTTTTGTTGAAGTCAAAGTTCACGATCACATCATGGGCTTCGGCGGCCACAGTACCGTCACTTGCAACAATGCGATGGTGTAACCCGAAACTGGTGTTACGCATAAATTCCATACGCACCTCTACGGTAATGTCGCCGGGGTAGTGAAGTGGTTTAATGAACTGGCAACCTGTTGACAACAATATCGGCCCCACTTTTGTGTGGTCGAACGTTGCGGCAAGGCCGGTCAGCTCCCAATAGTTGACCCGCGAGGCCTGTATGTACTTGAAGTAAGATACATTGTTGATGTGTCCGAACAGGTCCATCTCGCTCCAGTCGAGACGCAATGGCAGCTTCACAGGAAAATGGTGCATCAAACAAAATTAGGCACTGTAGCGGCTACTTTTTTCAGTTATACTTTTATAGCTTTGAGATAAATAACTGTTTATATGAAGAAATTCTTCCTTTTTGTGGCCATGGCAGCAGCGGCAAACGTGTCTTTGGCGCAGTATCCCGTGTTTATGGAGATGCTCGAAAACAAGAAGATATGTAACAAGGAAGATCAGCTCACCTATTTCCTTCAGTCCAACTCGTTTGAACGTGGCTTGGAGAATACCTACACGCACAGGTATGCAGTAAATGGCAAGTTCTTTACCGCCAGGGTAGTGAATCAGAATGAGTGCTACGTATTCTACCAGACCAATGACGCAAAAGATTATAACAAGATAAAGAACGAGATCACCAAAACCTGTCACAAAGAGTATGCAGCAGACAAGTCTGAGTATTATGTGTGTGAAGAAAGGAGGATGCACGATGTGCAGGTGATATTTAATGGATTCCTGTCTGAGGAAGGGATCTATGAGATAATGGTGTACCAGAATCCCGATGGGCATGAGTCGCCTTATAAAGAAACCGACAGGATAGCACCGGCCGATGAAATGCCGAAGCCGGGTAAGAAGGTAATGAAAAAGAAAAAGGCCGTTGTGGCAAAGTCAGCCGCTGCGCAAGCCTCGCCTGACGTAAAAACAACTACACCTGCCCCCGCTCCCGCCACAGCTCCTGCACCCAAGCCTGCCGCTGCAAAGCCGGCAGCACCTGCCGTTAATGCTCCGTCTGCGCCGGTTAAAGCCGCGAACACATCGGTAAAACCAGCGGTGCCTGCTATTAAGACCGGTGCGCCGCCGGTAGGGGTAACAAAACCTAAAGAAGCAACAGTAAAGAGTGTTACACCAAGCGTGAACAAAAAATAGAGTCACATAAAATGCCTTACATAATGCGATGTCGGTTTCCGGCGTCGCATTCTTTTTTTAGAACTCGAATTTCACACTACCGAAAACACCAAAATAACGCCACATCGCCTCCGATGAGATCGGCTTTGGCGTCACCCGCCACACAAAGTCTATACGGCCCACCTGCAGTATATTAGAAATGCCGGTACCGAGCTCCAGGTAGGGCGATCCTTTGAGTGTTCTGAACGCATAGCCCTTGTTCATGTTCAGTGCCTGGTTGCTTTCGCTCAGCGACCCAACTACACCCTTGGCTGTCCAGAATTGTCTGAGTTTCATCTTTTTCAACAACGGTATCCTGTTGAAGACTCCACCGCCCAGATTGTGCTCTGTATTAAAGCCGAAATACTGATCACTCAGGAATTCGTAGTTGTTCATCATCTGAAAGGCGTACATATTATAGGTGTAATACTCATTGCCCGGGTGTATCTCCAGTAATGGATAGGGGAGTGGAGCCCCCAGGTACTTACCGGCAAATATGTTGTAGTACAGGCTTCCGAACGGAGGGATGTAGGTGAGTCCGGTGATCGATAGTCGGGCTTTCTGGTAGTTGTAGGCGCCATCCATTATGCCCTTTATTCCCGAAGTGATGGCCAGATTGATGACCGGATACTTGCTGGCAATAGAGACGCGCTTGAACTGACCTTCAAGGTATTTCTCTTTGTATGCAAATCGTAGGTGTAGCCCCAGCTCCGAGCTGACCATGTGGTCGGTGGGTGTCCCCTGGTGGTCCAGAAACAAGCCTGCCGACGGTAATGGATTATAGGGGGTGAAGTCCCTTCGTTCAGCAACCAGCTTGTGGCTGAATCCATTGAAATATTGTTTGTAGTACTGGATGCGGGTGTCGCGGGTAAAGGCCAGTTTCCAGGGCACGCCCTGCTTGCGGAAAAGTGTGCTGAATATGTTGTCGGCACCCACTTGGTCATAGTAGTTGGTGGTCACACTCACATCATGCGCATGGTATGCTTCCAGATAACTCCATGGCGAGCGGTTGATCATCCACAGCGCGTTGAATCCATATTTATATCGTTCGTCGCGGGTGCCGTATGCTATATAGCCTGTCAGCTGAAAGTCCTTGATGCTGCGTGGTGTGCCCAACGAAAGCCTGAACCTGTTCCCCTCCACCGGGTTGCGGCTGTACAGATAAAAGTACGGTCCGAACATCACCGGACCAATGTCAGTTACCCCTGTGGTGGCAAATGTGGCAAGGCGCTTGTAAACGGTCGTTATCGGCATCTGGTCTATGGTGTCTACCATTTTGTAGATCGCCTTTTCATTTTTTGTCAGGGTATCGGGTCGGTTGGCATACCACCATTCGTCAGAGTGTTTTTTCGCAGAGTCCAGTTTCACTACATCCTGCTTCATGTTTTTGTCATCAAGCACAGATTCCACGGTGTCGCTGTTGATGCGTATGTGATGGTAGGTGGTCGTTTTTCTGCCTATCAGGCCCGGCAGTTTCTTAGACTTATAGGCTGAGAACCCTGCAATGAATTTCTCTTTTACGCAGAACCAGAATGTATCTATCGGGGCAAATTCCTGGTACATGGCCAGGTTATCCACCCAGTTGATATTCACCTCTTTTGCCACTTCCATGCTCACCCGCTGAATAGCATAGACCGAGTCTACTACCCAGAAGTCGCCCGTGAAACAGTTTTCAAGCGGCCGTTTGGGTGCATACTGAACCAGTATGATGTTGTGCCCGTAGGCTACCTGTGTGTCTTTGATCTTGTATTTATAGAACAGCAACCCATCGTCACTAATGGGGCTCACAAACTTCTTGTCAAAAACCGGCACATAGTTTCGGTATACGTTGAAGTTCTGGTGAAACGTGCCCAGATATTTTACCACGTTTTCATTGTTCACGCCCTTCACCATGCTTGCCTTTATTACTTCGCGCACCTTCTTGGGCTTGCTTCTGAAGTAGTAATCCGAAATAGTTTCTGTAAGATAGAGGGGCAGATACGGAGTGCTTTCCGAAACGGTGTCCAGATTGTTGTAGATGAAGCTATACTTTTTCAACAGAGGTACCTTTTCAAACTGGTCTTTGCGAAGGCGCTGCAGGTCAGCTTCCAGCCTGTTATATGCTTCATAAGAATAATTGTCGGCCCTGTCGGGGTTGTTAAAGGGTTTTCGCTCAATGATCTTTTTTACAAGAACAATAGCCGGATCCTCTCCCGCTTTAATGGTCACTTCATTCAGCTCTGTAAGCGATCGTTCCAGTTCTATGATGTAGTTATACTCGTACTTGGCCTTGTTCAGGATCTTTCGTGCTGTTTTGTATCCTATAGCGTCCAGCCGCATGGTGTCCGACGGCAGCTTTTTTAATGTCAGAAGGAAATTGCCATCCAGGTCTGCAGTAGTTCCTTCCTGCGTGCCGGGGAAAAATACCGTAGCGAAAGGAATCCCCTCACCCGTTGCCGCGTCAGCTACCTTTCCATGAATCAGATATCCATGTTGTGGCCCCCCTCTGTATATCGTTTCCTCAAGGCGTTTTTTCTTTACAGGTACTACCAGTGAGGCAGTGTCCGGTTCCGCAGGCGTTTTAGGTTTGCCGCTTCGAAGCCTCAATGAGTCGGCACGGCGGGTGCTGTCCATTACCTGCGCCATAGCCGGCAGGCCAACGAATAGCAGACAAACCAATAGGGCGATGACCGATCTTCTCATTCAGTGCAGCACAATGCAAAGGCAATGTACTGAATTGCAGGTATTTGCAGTTCAAATCGTTCAATTTTTCATCCATATATCGTTGTCAATTTCAAACAAAATGACACATAACCCTCTACAGAAGTATCTATTGTGATATATGATGTCGTAGTGCGTTCGTCTATTTTTGACAATTGCCGCAAAACCTTTTACTTTCGGGGTAAAATTGGCTGGCTGATGCATATAGCACAACAAATTTTATTTATCATTTGCGCGGTGATTGCGGTTTATTTCTTTGCCAAAAAGGTGAAGGAAATGAGACGCAACGTGCTCCTGGGCCGCGACGAAGACCTCTCTGATAATAAAGACCAGCGTTGGCGCAACATGGTGTTGCTGGCACTGGGTCAGAAAAAGATGTTCAAGAAGCCCATACCGGCCTTGTTGCATCTGGTGGTCTATGCGGGTTTCATCATCATCAATATTGAGATGCTTGAGATATTTATCGACGGTGTCACCGGTGCGCACCGCATTTTCGCACCCGTGCTTGGCGGTTTGTATTCTTTCCTTATCGGTTTCTTCGAGGTCCTTGCTGCATTGGTGCTTTTAGGTTGTGTGGTGTTTCTTATTCGCAGGAATGTGCTCAAAGTGGGCCGTTTGAATATGCCCGAACTCAATGGCTGGCCCCGCAACGATGCCAATCTTATCCTTATAACAGAGGTTGTGCTCATGTCACTGTTCCTCATTATGAACGCGGCCGACCTTTCGTTACAACAATTGGGTGCTGAACACTACACGGCAACAGAGCCTTTTTGGGTATCAAGCCACCTTACCGGTATGTTCTCAGGTATGTCTGCAGCTACACTGGTGGGTATTGAACGTACAAGTTGGTGGTTGCACATTCTGGGCATCTTCTTATTCCTCAATTATCTTCCTTATTCCAAACACCTGCACGTTATTCTGGCGTTCCCCAACGCGTTTTACGCTAAGCTGGTGCCACAGGGCGAAGCACGTAATATGAAGGAGATACAGAACGAGGTGCTGTATATGATGGAGCCTGATAAAGCGCCTGCTGCCACTGCAGATGCTACTCCGCCTCGTTTTGGCGCCAAAGACATCATGGACCTTAGCTGGAAGAATTTGCTCGATGCCTATTCCTGTACGGAGTGCGGCCGATGCACCTCTTCCTGCCCTGCTAACCTTACAGGGAAAAAGTTGTCACCACGTAAGATCATGATGGATACCCGCGACAGGATGGAGGAAGTGGGTAGGAACATCAACGAGAATGGTGAGTTTAAGGATGACGGTAAGTCACTCTTGCACGGCTATATTTCTGTAGAGGAGTTGAGAGCCTGTACAACTTGTCAGGCTTGTGTGGAAGCGTGTCCGGTATCTATTGATCCGTTAGATATCATTATGCAGTTGCGCAGAAACCTGATCATGGAAGAAAGTAACGCGCCCGGCGAATGGAACCTGATGTTCGGAAATGTTGAGAACAACATGGCGCCATGGAAATTCAGTCCGGACGATCGAGATGCGTGGATTAATGGTTAGTGCTGTGGCCTGGTGAATACAATGTTTTAACAACGAAACGAGAAAAAATGTCAATAAAAAGCATGGCGGAATACGCCGCGAATGGGGAAATGCCTGAAGTGTTGTTCTGGGTTGGCTGTGCCGGTTCTTTCGATCAGCGTGCACAACGTATCACCCGTGCCTTCACGCAGATACTGGATAAAGTGGGAGTGAAGTTCGCGATACTCGGCAAGGAAGAAATGTGTACCGGAGACCCGGCCCGTCGTGCGGGTAACGAGTTTCTGTTCCAAATGATGGCATACAACAACATCAATACGTTGAATGCCTATGGCATTAAAAAGGTGGTTACCATCTGTCCCCATTGTTTCAATGTATTTAAGAATGAGTACCCCAGGCTTGGTGGAAATTATGAGGTGATGCACCACACAACCTTCCTCCAGCAGCTCATTAATGAGGGCAAGGTTGTCCTTAAAGATGGCGGTGCGTTTAAAGGCAAAAAGATCACTTATCACGACAGTTGCTATCTGGGGCGTGGCAATGGCATATATGAAGCGCCGCGCGAGGTGTTGCAGGCTTTCGATACCGAACTGGTAGAGATGAAACGCTGCCGCAGTAATGGTATGTGCTGTGGTGCCGGTGGTGCACAGATGTTTAAAGAAGAAGAGCAAGGGACAACCCGCATCAATTTCGATAGGGCAGAACAGGCACTCGAGACCGGCGCAACGATCATTGCGGCCAACTGTCCTTTCTGTACCACCATGCTTACCGATGGGGTTAAGAACAAGGAAAAGGAAGATAGTGTGAAGGTGCTGGATATTGCCGAGATGGTGGCTATGTCGCTCTAGTTTTTTGCATTCCTGCAACATTAAACCTCGTAACTTCATGTAAAATCTGTTTTGCATGAAGAACAAAACATTGGTGCTCGGTGCTTCTGAAAATCCCTCCCGCTACAGCAATATGGCGATGCTCAGGCTGCAGCAACACGGTCACCCGGTGGTGGCTGTTGGTAAAACCGGTGGATCAGTAAATGGGATGGAGATACTGAAGACGCCACCTGAAACCGACGAGGTGGATACGGTCACTCTTTATCTGAATCCCGATCATCAAAAAGCCTACTACGACTATATTCTGTCCCTTCGTCCGCGCCGTATTATATTCAATCCGGGCACTGAAAATCCGGAATTTGAAGATATGGCTGCCGAAAACGGTATAAAGCCGATCGAGGCGTGTACGCTTGTAATGCTCGGAACCGGGCAGTATTAATTTGTCTGCTTAATGAAGTTAAATGTTCCCTATGCCACGATCTACACCATTTTCAATCTCTGTTGCCAAACCCTGCCACCAAAACTGGGAGGACATGATACCCAATGGAGAAGGCCGACACTGCAACGAATGCAGTAAAACGGTGGTAGATTTTACCAACTATTCTGATGCCGAACTTATAGCGTATTTTTCAAACCTTCAGGGCAAGGTCTGCGGCCGTTTCCGCGCCACGCAATTGTCGCGTTCGCTGCATATTCCTCCGCAGCCGCACAGCCGTTTATACAGGCTCACAGTGGCGCTTGGTCTTACGTTGTTGTTTTCGCAATCTACAGTCACATTTGCCCAGAACACAAAAGAAAGGACACCGGCATACTTGTTGTCTGGCAGCGCAAAAGAAGTTGGCGGTGAAAAGGGTTTCGGTTCGTTGTCCGGGCGCGTTTCTGATTCCTTAGGTCGCCCGGTTGCTGAAGCTTCAATTCACTTTTATCGCGATGGCTGTTATGAGAAAATGGTTTCCACAGATGCAAATGGTGCCTATCGTGTTATGAACCTTCGGTATGGATTGTATAAGGTGGTCGTAGAGGCGGAAGGGTTTGAGATCGCGACTGTTGGAACTATCCCTGTAAACACCGACACTGCGACTGTCGATCCGGTTGAATTGACCAGATACCGTACCTCGGGGAAAAGACTAAAAGAAGTATTTGTCACAGGCGAGGGTGACATTGATATACTTCAAATGCAAAAAGAATTGATGGACAAAAGCAAGCACAGGCCTGGTCGTAAAAAGAATCACCGCTCAGGGCACCGGTAGATGCCGGAGATTATGAGGAACTTATGTGAAAGCCGGTTCCCGCCGCATTGGCGATCTCGACGTTACAAGAGCATTTGTTTTTTCATTTGGCAGGGTCACATGGACGCGTGTTCCGCCACCACGCACGCTTTCCAGCTCTATTTTTCCGTTCAGCTTATCTACCGCCGACTTCACAAGATACAGCCCAATGCCGCTTCCTCTCGATGATTCGTCGCCCCTGAAATGCAGGTCGAATACCTTGTTGAGGTTTTCTGCGGGGATGCCAATACCATTATCCATCACCGTAAGATGAATGGCCTTGTCATTCGATGATACATTCACGTAAACCCGGTGCTCAGGAGTGCCCCTTCTGAAAATAGCAGCATTGGCCAGTAGTTGTGTAACAACGATGCCGAACAATGTTTCATCAGAGCAGAACCTGTACTCATTTGTAACTTCTTTTACGAAGTTAGTGTTGCCCATAATGCTCTCGAGATGACCGTTGCGCAAGGCATTATCAATTATTCTCTCGGGCGAGAACTCAAAGTAGTGTGGTTCCCATTGTTTGATCTGCGTGATCGCCATCAGATCGTCCAATGTCTTTTCCATCTTGGTAGCTACGTCTCTGCAGTTGGAGAGGTATTCCGTCGCCGTAGCTTCCGGATTGTCGTGTATGCCCAACTCCGCCAACCCAATCAGCGTGGTGATCGGTCCCCTCAGGTCGTGCGATGATCGGTATATGAATGTGTCCAGTTCGCGTGTTTTGTATTTCAGTTCGTCCTCCGTCCTTTTCGACTGGTCAATGTCCTTAACGGCCAACGAAACATATAGACTATTGCCTTGGCTGTCGCGTATCAGGGTCAGCAATTGTTCCACCCATATCACCGTCCCATCGGCGCGCTGTACTTTTGTGGTAGCTATCGGGTGAACGGTGTTCGCAGATACTACTGATTCAAACAGACTTCTTGCTCCCTGTTGTTCTTGCAACGGGAACAGGTCCCAATACTTCATTGACCTCAGACGCTCTCTTGTGTAACCGGTTAAATGAACAAATTGTTCGTTGATGAGTTCCGGCACCCCCGCCAGATTAAAATTGGTCATCCCTACGGCCACTTGCTCAAAGGCAGCCTTAAAGTGCAGTTCGCTATCCGCTATCTTCTCTTCAGCGGTCTTTCTTTCGCTTATGTCGCGCACATTTATCAGCAATCCACCTATTGTCGGGTCCTCCATTCTGTTCACAACATTTCCTTCAACCCATATCCAGGTGCCGTCCTTGTGCCTTACCAATGTTTCGCCCTTTATACTCTTTCCCGGATTTCTTAATGAGTCATCCCTGATCTCTTCGATAGGTGCAATGTATTCGGTCGGTAGATAGTCAAACACATTCTTGCCGGTGAATTCGTTCTGGGAGTAACCCAACAACCGTTCTATGTTTGGTCCCACATATTTTACGATTCCGGCGCCATTGGTCAGGAGCACCAGGTCGCTTGATTGTACCACCAATGTGCGGTAGAATGCGTCGTTTTGGGCTTTTTCTATTAGTGCGTTGGTCAGGGCATTTATGTAGTGCCTGCTCAGAAAGAACAGCATTATGCCGGTCACAAGTACAAAGCCATATCCTTTGTATGTCTGGATGGCGGTTATGGTGTTTGGCTTATGGAAAAGGCTATCAACCATTCTGTCCGAAAAGGTGATATATACGAGCCCGAGAAGGATGTAGGGTAGGGCTATCTTTAGAGGTGCAGATTTTGTCTTTTGCATTCCGGGCTTATATTATTACTGTTCGCCAAAATTCCACTTTATGGAATCATTGTTTTGTGACTACGGTCATATTGTGTGCTAAATGTAAAGGTGATTTTCGTCATGTGATCTTTCGTTCGTGTAAAGTTGGTACCCTAGTTTGGGGGCATTTTGCGCCGATTTCGTTATATTTGATTCGGAGTTACTGTGGCCATTCGGTCGCAGTTGACGCTTTGTGCCGAAAGGTAGTTTACAGGATGTACCTGTTTCAAAACTCATTGATCATATGAGCAAGCAATTTTTTGTAGATAATAAAGCAAACGCTGGAGGATCGTCATCAGGCGTATCAGCTAAGATCGCGTATATCAACGACCGTGCATACGAGATACAGGATGGTGATACCATTCTCACCCTCATGCGCCGTCATCATGGCAAGGACGCGATCCCTACGTTGTGCGATGCGCCTAATCTCGATCCGTTCGGGTCTTGCCGTGTGTGTAGCGTTGATGTGGCACTTGCTAAAGGAGGACCGGTAAAGACCATGGCATCCTGCCATACTCCGGTAATGCCCAATTCTTACATCTACACCGAGTCTGACCGGATTCAGAAACTGCGTAAGAACATCGTAGAGCTGGTCCTCACTGATCACCCGCTCGACTGTCTGACCTGTGAGGTGAATAACAACTGCGAATTGCAGTTGGTAGCTGCCCGCGTGGGTATTCGCGATGTCCGCTATCCGGAAGGAAAGAACCACCTCGACCGTAAGAAAGATCTGAGTCATGCCTATATGACCTCCGATTTCTCAAAATGTATCAACTGCTTCCGTTGTGTGCGTGCCTGCGATGAGGTGCAGGGACAGTTTGTACTCAGCATGGGTGGCCGCGGCTTCGACTCGCATATCATCAAAAGCCTCGAGACCACTTTCGAACAAAGTGATTGTGTGAGCTGCGGGGCATGTGCACAGGCTTGCCCTACATCTGCCATCTCCGATATTTTTGAGTCTAAGTCCATTCAGGTCGATAAGAAGGTGCGCACTGTGTGTACCTATTGTGGCGTTGGCTGCAACCTCGAAGTTGCAGTGAAGGGTGGAAAGATCAAGTCGATACAAGCACCTTATTCCGCCGAGGCTAATGGAGGTCACACCTGTCTCAAGGGACGTTTCGCATTCTCTTTCTATAATCACCCCGACAGGCTGCGCACACCGCTCATTAAAAAGAATGGCGAGTTTGTGGAAGCTACATGGGATGAAGCATATGATTTCATCGTAAGTAAACTTAATGAGATAAAGGCAAAATATGGTCCCGATTCAATCTCAGCGGTGTCCTCAGCTCGTGGCACCAATGAAGAGAACTATCTGGTGCAGAAGTTCATGAGGGCCGTCATAGGCACCAACAACGTAGACAGCTGCGCGCGTGTATGTCACTCACCCACAGCGTTGGGTATGCAGCGTACATTCGGAACCGGTGCCGCTACCAACTCTATAAAGGACCTCAAGCACACCGATTGCATCCTCGTCATAGGCGCCAATCCTACCGACGGTCACCCTGTCACCGGTGCTAAGATGAAGCAGGTGGCACTGAGCGGAAAGACGACCATCGTTATCGATCCGCGCCGTACTGAACTGGCTAAATACGCTACTTATCATCTGCAGTTGCGCCCCGGCACCAACATGGCCGTACTCAACATGATGTTATACTACATCATTACTGAGGGCAAGGAAGATAAAGACTTCATTGCACAGCGCACCGAGGGTTACGAAGAATTTAAGCAAGAGATACTTGCACAGAATATAGACGAACTGGAGGCAATATGCGGTGTCGATCGCAAACTCGTTCGCGACGCGGCTATAGCCTATGCAAGCGCTAAGAATGCCATGGAGTTTCATGGCCTTGGTGTTACTGAGCACTCTCAGGGTACCTTTACTATCATGCTCATTGCCAGTCTGGCTATGATCACCGGCAACATAGGTCGTCCGGGTGTGGGTGTCAATCCGCTGCGTGGACAGAACAATGTGCAGGGTGCCGCCGACATGGGTTGCCAGCCCCACCAGGGTGCCGGTTATCTGGACGTTACCGATCCGGTTTACCACAAAAAATACGAGGAGTTCTACAACGCCAAACTGCCCAACTACGCCGGTCTTAAAACACCGAAGATGTATGAAGCCGCGCTTGATGATAAGCTTAAGGCTATGTGGGTGATAGGCGAGGACATGGCCCAGACCGACCCGAACACACATCATGTGGTGGCTGCCCTCTCCAAACTGGAGTTGTTTGTGGTGCAGGAGTTGTTCATGACTGAAACAGCCAAGTTGGCTACAGTAGTATTGCCCGCGTCCTCTTTCCTGGAGAAGAGCGGTACATTTACAAACGGCGAACGCCGCATTCAGCGCGTCAATGCAGTGGTAGAACCTATTGAAGGCACACGTAGCGATGGCCAGATCATGGTTGATATCATGAACCGTATGGGCTACAAGCAACCTGCTGTCTACGATCCTGAATGGGTGCTGGAGGAGATATCCCGCATTGTTCCTTTCTTCGAAGGTGTAAGGTGGAGCGAGCTCGGCGAAAACGGCAAGCAGTGGCCGGTTACCAAAGACGGCAAGGGAACCGATATCCTTCACACAGAGACCTTCAAAAGAGGCAAGGCAAAGTTCATTCACAACAATTACAAGAAGTCGGAAGAACTCGTGCAGAACGAGAAAGACTATCCGTATATCATTACCACCAATCGCGAATTGGAGCACTATAACTGTGGCGCCATGACACGCCGCACCAACAATGCGCTCATTGTCACTGAAGATGTGTTGCTCATCAATCAGGTTGATGCTGATAAGCACCTCATTAAGGATGGAGATATGGTGTGCGTAGAGTCGCCGCGCGGCAAAGTGGACATCAAGGCGCGTATCACCGACGAGGTGAAGCCGGGTATCCTCAGCAGCACCTTCCACTTCCCCGAGATCATGCTCAACAACATTACCAGCAGTGTAGCTGATACCGAGGCGCTGTGCCCCGAGTATAAAGTGGTTTCTTGCCGCATTCGCAAAAGCAAGGGCGAGTTCAAGAAGCAGAAAGTAACAGCCTAGCTGATAGGGTATATTAAAGAGGGCTGTAGTGTTTGTTCGCTGCAGCCCTCTTTCTGTTTGCTATAATGCCAAGTCCTATTCTGCTGCGCAAAGCAGGCTTGCTCCACTTTCGTTTACTATCAGGGTGTGCGCCGCACCCAGCATCAGTGTATAATTTATTTCCTGATGCCCGGTAGGGAAGCCAAAGCAAACAGGGTAGTCATATTCGCTCACCTTGTCCCATATCAGTTCTTCTATTGTCTGCCCGAACGGCCGCTCCGTATCCTGCATATCGGTGAAGCTACCCACTATCAGCCCCGCCAGGTTTTCCAGCAGCCCTGCACGTTTCAGGTTCAGCATCAAACGGTCTGCGTTATACAGGTGTTCTCCAATGTCTTCAATGAACAGGATCTTTCCCGCAGTATCAACCTCCGATGCCGACCCCGTGAGGTGAGCCAGTATTGCCAGATTGCCCCCCGTCAGGGTCCCCTTCGCGCTGCCGGGCCGGTTGTAAGCGGTGGCTGGTATCACATACTCAAGTGGCGCGCCCGTCAGTGCCCGTCTGAACGACTGTATGTAGTCTGCTTCAACAGTGTCGGGCTTGAATGCGCCGCACATGGGGCTGTGCAGCGTGGCAATGCCTGTCTTTGCATGGATATGGTTGTGCAGTACCGTTATGTCGCTGAAGCCGCATATCCACTTTGGCGCGCGGGCAAATTGACTCAGGTCCAGTTCGTCCACAATCCGG
This sequence comes from Flavipsychrobacter sp., assembly GCA_016786565.1. Lineage (GTDB taxonomy): Bacteria > Bacteroidota > Bacteroidia > Chitinophagales > Chitinophagaceae > Nemorincola. The sequence goes on along the minus strand of JAEUVY010000005.1, from coordinate 12,759 downwards.
CTCATGCCATATCCTCCTCGCCCCATTACAATCGCGTCTATTTCCGGGTTGTCCATCATCGCCTGCAGGTCAGCAAGGCGTTCTGCGTCGGTGCCCGCAAAGTAGTAATGCTCTGCGCCTACTGTCTTGCCGCACATCACCCGGAATCCCCAGTCTTCCAGAGTTTTTATCGCGTAAGTGGTTCGTTCTGGTGCCACATATCCCGATGGGCAGGTAATGCCTATTGTTGAGCCTTGTTTAAGGTACGGTGGACGCATTTTCGTTTGATTCTTGTTGTTTAGTTGTTTGTGCTCATCAGTCCCACCCATATCTCGTCTTCACGTATGTCCACCGGGTAGGTGAATAGCTTGTATCCCTCGCCGCTGGTGTTCCTGCCGTTCGCCGGGTCAAACCTGTACTTATGATCCGGGCAAACGATACGCCCCTGGGCGTCCAGCCAGCCATCGCACATGCGTGCACCCGCGTGCGGGCACTTGGCGGCAAAGGCGTAGATGTGGTCGCCTCGTTTCAGCAGGCCTATTTTCTTCCCGTAAATTTCGGTTTCCAGTAGTTTCATTTCCGGCATGCCGCTCCGGTTATGGTCTGTTATGCGGTGCCATGTCAGCCCCACACTTCCTTCAGTATTGCCCTTTGTTACCTCCAATGGATGTGCTCTTGTTCTGGCGGCTAAATTAAGCAATTGCGCAAAGAGTGGCGGTTACGCATTGTTCCGGTTCTCTGAAACCGAAAAAAATGGTACTTTCAAACCTGCTTTTTAACGTTATAAAATATGTCAAAGAAGTCACAAGTAAAAAAGCCCCAGAATGATGTAGTTCAGCCTGCAAAGGCGGCAGCTGCGCCTGCCGCATCCGCTGCTACTGCCGCAAATACTCCGTCTTTCAGGTTGTCGCTAAAGTTGAAGTTGTCACTGCTGCTGGCAGCTATAACCTTCCTCATTTACTTCAATACCCTGCAGAACGGTTTTGTGCTCGATGATTCTATGGTCTATTCCAAGAACACAATCGTCACGCAGGGCTTCGATGGTATCCCCGAGTTGTTCAAGACACCACGTCTCAAAGGTTTCGGCTATCTCAAGAACGAGAACTACCGTCCGCTGTCGTTGGTCATGTTCGCAACGGAGGTTGGCATGTTTGGGCTCAATCCTGCCGTCGGGCACTTCTTCAATGTGCTCTTTTTCGCCATTTGCACAGTGCTACTATTCCTGTTTCTCGACAAGCTGTTTGAAGGAGGCCGCACCGTTGTAGCCTTCATTGCATCCTTATTGTTCGCTGTTCACCCCATACATACCGAGGTGGTATCTAACATTAAGAGCCTCGACGAGATATTCTGTTTCCTCTTCGCATTCCTGGCCATGAACCTGTTTGCCGACTATATGAAGAGCAGCAGGATATGGCAATTGGTTGCGGGCCTCATTGCTTTATTCCTTTCCTATCTGTCCAAAGAGACCGTTGTTACCTTTCTCGGAATCATACCGTTGGTGTTCTTCTTCTACCTCAACGACGATAAGCGCAAGGCGATCTACATGACAGGCGGCGCGCTGGTAGTTACCGGCATTTACCTCGCCATCCGCCACAAGATCCTCAGCGACTATGGTGCCAGCACCACTGCAGTTGAGTTCATAGACAATGCCCTTGTGGGTGCGCCCGATCTTGCTTCACGCATAGCTACTGCCCTGTTCACACTGGGTATGTACGTGAAGCTGCTCATCATCCCTCATCCGCTCATCGACGACTACGGCTTCCGCAGTATCCCCTACAAGTCATTTGCCGATGTGTGGGTACTGCTTACGGTAGTCATATATGTGGCAGCCGGTGTTGTTGGTTTGCTGCGCCTTTTCAGGCACAAGAAGGATCCCTGGGCGTTCGGTCTGTTGTTCTATTTGGCTACCATCGCATTGTTCTCCAATATCTTCTTTCTCATGGGTTCGGCAATGGGCGAGCGTTTCCTGTTTTTTGCGTCCGCGGGTTTCTGCTTGCTGGCAGCGCTCGTGGTCGATAAGTATCTGCTCAAAGGTGATACCGATTTTGGTGCATTCGTCAAAAACAAGGTAGCCGTGGGTACGCTCACCGTCATTTGTGTGCTGTTCTCCTACCTCACTTTCGCCCGCAATACTGAGTGGGTAGATAATGCCACCTTGTTTACCAAAGACCTGGAGAAATCGCCCGAGAACGGCAGGCTAAACTATTATGTGGGCAATGAGCTGGTGGAGAATGTTCTGCCAAGGGAGACAGACACGAACAAGCGCCGCGAGATTCTGCGACAGAGCATCATACATCTCAAAAAGGCTATCGAGATATTCCCTAAGTACACCGACGCCTTTACTGAGCTGGGTACCGCCTACCTCAATATGCTGCGCTATGACTCGGCGGAATATGCTTTTAAGACCGCCATCTCACAGAGCCCGTACCAGTCCATAGCGGCCAACAACCTGGGCACCGTGTATCTGCGCACCGAACATATACCCGAGGCAATTGCTGCGTACAAGCTCGCTATCCAGATCAAGGCCGACTTCGTGCAGGCATACTGCAACCTCGGTTCCGCATTTGCTAAAGTAAACCAGTTCGACTCAGCTATCGTTTACCTCAATCAGTGCCTGGCCATCAATCCCGGGTATAGCGAGGCATACATGCAGTTGGGGCTTTCCTACTATTTCGCCAACAGGTTTGCAGAGGCTGAGCCTTTCTTCAAAAAGGCACTGGAGCTGAATCCGTCTGATGTGAACGCTGCCAACAACCTTGGCGCAGTATATCTCAATACCCGCAAATTTCCCGAGGCGGTGAACATCTTCAAGCAGTTGATAGCGGCCAACCCCGGCTATGTGAATGCCTACTCCAACCTGGGACACTGCTATTACGAGATGAAAGACTATCAGGGTACTATTGATGCGATCAGTAAGTCGCTGCAACTGGACCCCGGCAATGTAAAGGATATACCGTTTCTCGCGTTGTCTTACAAAGCATTGGGAAATATGCCCGAGGCGCAGAAGTACGAAGCCATTGCCCGTCAGTACTATCCCGCATTCAGGATGTAAACGATCTCTGTTTGCATATTCGCATTTACCGCGCTGCAGCTATGTGGCGCGGTTTTTTTATTTAGGGTAAACCGCCGGCAGGCGTGGGCTCTTGTAGGCAGGTATGCGCAGCAGACCATCATCTTCTATGATGCATACATAGTTGTCGCCATAGCGCTTGAAGTGCTGTTTGTTGGCGTCAAGCAGTGCTGCGCCATAGTCGTCTGCATGCCCCTTATATATGATGCCAATGTTGGATGGTGAATTGTCAAAGAGCATACGCGTCAGCTCGGCAATGGTCTTGTTCTTGATGCCCATTTGGCCCAGTATAGGTATCTCTTTGCCGGTAAGCATTGTGTTGGGGCGTGGGTGCAGCGCCGGTGCCTTCATGTAGCTTGCTGTCCCGCGCGGCATCAGCGGATGGCGTGGCGCCTCCTCTTCAGCTGGCTCCGGTGCCGACAGTGACAGTGCCGATTGTGCGGGTCTCGGTGCAGGCGTGGGGGCAGGTGTGGGTGTCGCCACTGTTGGTTGCGGCGGCGCGGGTGCGGCTCCAACCGGTGCCTTGGTTATCGGTTGTTTCACCGGTGCCGGTTCCGCATTTACCGTGTCTGCAAATACGGTGTCAGCCACCAGGCTGTCGGCCAGGTTTACCATACTATCAGGCGTTTCCACATTGGCCTGCTGAATGGCTGCCGGTGTTATCTCTTGTTGTTTCACTATTTCTTTCTGTGCCTTGCGCGATCGTGTCACAAAGAATGCCACAACACCCATCAGTATCACAATGCCCAGCAGTATGATGGCTCCTATTGGTCTGCGTTTCCTGCGTTCACCTTCATATTCTATGCCGTAGTCGTTTACCGGCATAGATGTGTCGCTTGTTGCGGCTTGCGGCTTGCCCGACTTCTTTTTTCTGCCGGTAGCATCGTTCATGTGCTCCAGCAGGGTGTTGGTATACGTGAAGAGTCGGTTATACTCTTTTACCCTGTAGCGCACTTCCTCACGCGGCCAGCCGTTGTCAGGTATCGGTTCATCCCATCTGTCAAACGGACGGTAGGGGTCATCTTCTTCTTCGGCAGAGTTCGCAAATCGCTCCTCAGGTGTTTTAGGCAGCGGCGGCATATATGCCTCGTGCCCTGGTTCCGGGGTAGTGTAGGTTGGTGTGTTTTCAGGCTCAGGGGCTTTGGGGTGTGTTTGGTTTGCCGGCGCTTCGTGTACGCTTGTGCCTTTGTGAATTCCTTTTTTGGTGCGCACCACACCCGCTTCCGCCGGTTTATATTCTATATAGTCGTCCCAGTCCTTTACTTCTATTTTGCCTTCCTTCGCCACAAACTCATACACATTACGGTCGAAGGAGAAATAGATCGTCTCAGTATCTGTAAAGTCTTTGAGCGCTTTCTCAAACAGGTTGGTCACCTGTGTGCTGCGGTCATCTTCACTCAGCGGGTTGGGGGTCACAAAAAACTCCCTCCCCTCTGTTACTGCCGAACTGAAGAATGGCGTCTTGCTCACGGGTATCACATTCGCCCGCAGTGCCAGAAATTCTTCGCCCTCTCTCAGCACCACTTCTTGTACTTCCTGCGGCACCAATATGGAGTTCTCCACGTTTTGTGTGTTGCACACCACATTGTCGTGCAGGGCATTCAGCGCGCGGAACACGTAATCAGCTTCAGCATACCCGTCCTGCAGCACTATACAGTTACCCAGAAAGGTTCCGAATCGCTCCGTGTTCAGCTCACGAACAAAGGTGTAGACGCACAGACACACTGTGTACATACCATCGCGCAGTTCGCGTTTCACGGCATACAACCGTTCTCCCGGGTAAAACTCAATTTTGGTCTCATCCAGGTCCAGGCTGCCGCCAAAAACCACGCCATGGTAAAACAGCTGCTGGTAGCCATTCGGGTCACCGAATGTGCCAAAAACGCCTAATCCTACCCTGTTATTCATTTCGAGGCCGAAAATAGATAGTATTTCTTACTTTTTATCGTATCAGCCCCCGCGCGTTATTCACTAATGTTACTATTGATTCGTTAACGGACAAAGACGCGCTACGTCTTGCGGGGTTTCTTTTTAGCCGCCGGGAACAGTATGTTGTTGAGAATGAGGCGATAGCCCGGCGATGAGGGGTGTACGTTCAGGTCTGTAACAGGGTCATGTATCATGTGTTGGTAGTCCTCGGGGTCGTGGCCGCCATAGAAGGTCCAGGTGCCCTTGCCATACTCTCCATGTATATAGCGCGCCTCGTTCGATGGTTTGAACTCGCCCATCACCAGCACACCCGATTTCAGCACCTCTTTACGGAAAGCCGTAGTTTGTCCCATAAAGCCCTTTATGGTAGTCGTGTGGTTCTGGCACAGCATGGCCGGCACCGGGTCAAACTTCGCCGAGAAGGTGAACAACGTGAAGTAGTCTATGTTCATAGGCACTGCCGTCCGGTATTCGGTATTGTCTATGTTAGAATATTCGTAGTGCATGGGGCTGGCCACAAGCGTAAAGTCTTTGAACGCGAAGCAGCGGCTGTAGTCCAGTTTCTGTTGTGCCTGCGGGTCGGCGCCATCACCGTCAAACATAGATTCGCAAATGTCCACCCCTTCGGCTGCCAGCGCTATGTCGTAGCTGTCCGTTGCCGAGCACATGGCAAACAGGTAGCCGCCACCCGCCGTAAAGTCGCGGATCTTTTTGGCAATAGCCAGCTTCAGTTGCGATACTTTTTTGAAGCCGTGTTTCGCGGCCCGTTCTTCTGCGCTTTTCTGGTCGTGCTGGTACCACGCTTCGTTGCGGAAACTGTACCAGAACTTGCCATACTGTCCCGTAAAGTCTTCGTGGTGCAGGTGCAGCCAGTCATATTTCGAAAGGTCTCCGCGCAGCACTTCATCGTCATACACCTTGTCAAACGGTATCTCGGCATAGGTCAGCACCAGTGTCACCGCGTCATCCCACGGCTCTTTGTTCAGCGGGGTGTACACGGCTACTCGCGGGGGCTTGTCCAGTTTTATCACGTCTCCGTTAAAGTCAGGATCCATTATCGAGTTCACAATGCCGTTATATTCGGCATCGCTGATCACCTCATACGATACCCCCCGCAGCTTGCACATGCGCTCTATGCCGTCCAGATGTTCCATACCAAAACTGCCGCCCTTATAGTTCAGTAGCCAGTCTATGGGCACACCGCCCTTCAGTGTGGCATACGCTACGCCATAGGCCTTCAGGTGCGCCGCCTGCGATTCGGCATCCATGGGTATCAATATCTTAGATGCCCATGCCGGTGCGCCGCACAGCAGCAACAGCAGCATTGCCGTCAGGTTCACACGCGTTCTTCTTGCAGCTCTTCTACTCATAAACGCTCTAAATTACCGAATATAGCCGTACACAGTGGCGCGATGGTCATTTTTTAACAGCTATATTAAAAAGTGGGTCATAGAGATCATCAGTTTTGCCCGGGTTAAAAATAACCGGCACGGCTTGTTCGTTCAGTTATGGTAAAAAGTCCGTTATTGACCGTTTTCTGTGCCACGGTGGGGTATAGGGCTGGGATCGGGAGGCACTTTTTGGTTCGTTATGGAAGAATTGAAGTAGATTAGAGGTGGTTAGCGCGTGCACGGAACGGAGTGTAGGGCTGACCGATCAACCAAAACCTTATTTATGAGAACATTTTTCGTCTGTATCCTGCTATGTGCAGTCAATTTCTCCGGTTTCTCTCAGGATCCCGTGGTCAGGAAGAAGACCTTTTCAAAGTCATTTTCCTGCGGTAGTGATCATTTGCTTTTCCTTCAAAACGCCTGTGGCAATATTTTTGTCGATACATGGGACAAGAATGAAGTGAAGGTAGATGTAGAAATGACCACTTATGCCAAAGATAATGCCGAAGCGGATGATCTGCTTAAATACAGTGCCGTTACCGACGAAATGATAGAAGGCTCAAAAACACTGTTTTTGCACACCCATACAATTTCCGGAGCAACGATGGCAGAAAAACAAGACACCATATATACTACGCTGAATACAGTATATCGGTTGTTTATACCTCGTAATATGCCGGTCAATATCCAAAATACGTACGGTAATGTATATCTCGGCGATATGGGAGGCACAGTAAATGTGCGTGTTGTCAACGGCTCTTTGCATGCACAACGCATCGGCGGCAGTAACAATAATATTGATATCGATATGGGTATAGGCAAGAGCACTATCGGGCAGGTTCGGTCCGCAAGTTTTTCAGGTTACAATTCCGATATAGCTATCAAAAATGCCCTGGATGTGAGTATAAAGGATTGTGGTAATGTGGAGATCGCAAACGGCAAGAACGTCAGCATATTCAAAACATCTGGCTTCCTGAAGATAGATACCGCTGATGGTCTGTCTGGTAGGATCGCGAAAACTTCCATAGCCATCGCTGCCATTTCAGGCAATTCAGACATCGAGCTACGCAATTGCGAGAACGTAAATCTCGGCACTATAGTTTGTCGTCAGGGCGAGTTGGTTAAAATAGCGGCAACCAATAGCAGGCTGTCGGCAATGTTGGGTGCTGAAAATTACAACCTGCGCATACTGCCCAAACAATCAAAAGTACTCGGCAATGGTGTGCCAGGCAATCTTAAGGTATATGATGTTCCAACAAGATCTGCGGGCAGCGAGAACTTAATGAAGAAAGGCTCAAAAGGCACAGGCGGCGGTTATGTGTTTTTTGAATTAGGGTCTTCTGAACTGGAACTTAAGTGATATTTCCCCGATATTCGTCCTCTTTTGTCATACTACACAAAACGCACTATCATAGATTTTCTTTTTGCCCGTTTTGCTGCGTGGGTGTATCTTGATATTGCTTTTGAAAAATGGGGCTATTTGATAATAAATGTCAGAATTATCGCATGCATTGAGTGAGAAGTAGTGCGCAGTTTTTGCGCAGTTTTGAGAAGCTTTGCCTGTCCCGAAAGCATTCGGGAGGAAGCAAAATTTCCCACATGACCATTGATTATCAATAGCAAGTAGTGCAAAAGCAGAATGCAAAAAAAAACTGAGAAGTTGGTTTTTAGGGTGTCTTCCGCGTTGCGGAATTGTCAGGGGTGGTTCAAAATGTCGTTTGCTATTGCTTGTCGGTAGTTGTCAGGTAGTTCGCGTCACTTTTATACGTATATTTGTCAGCATTTTTTAAAAATATACCTATATGAAAAAGATCCTGTTGCTGCTTTCTGCAGCCTTATTGTCGCGGCCTGCTATGGCTGCCGAATCCTGGACCGTTAAATCCCCCATGCCCGTTGCCGTCACAGGTGCTGCCGCCGCTTGTATAGACAGCTATGTGTATGTAGCCGGTGGTGTTGTTGCCGGTTCGGGTGTGAACACGCTCTACGCGTACAACGTTTATACCGACACCTGGTCTACACGTGCCCCAATGGCGACCATACGCAACGACCATTTTTTGGTTGCATCGGGCGGAAAACTCTATGCCATAGGTGGTTACAGTACTTCCGGTGCTTTGAATGTGGTTGAGGAATACAACCCTACTACCAACACCTGGACCACCAAGGCGCCTATGCCCACTGCAAGGTCGCTTTTCTCGGGTGCGGCCGTAAACGGTAAGATCTATGTGACCGGTGGTTGGCCTGCATCCTATGCGGTACTTGAAGAATATGATATTGCAACCAATACATGGACCACTAAGGCTCCCCTGGCGCTGGGCAAATTGCAACTGGGTGGGGGTGCAGCCATGGGTGGCAAATTCTACTTCCTCGGTGGAAAGAACTACGCCAACACTGCCTTTTACGATACCTGTTCTATATATAACCCTACGACCAATACCTGGTCTTATGGTCCTACCATGCCGGTGGCGCGCTTCGCGTCGGGTACTACCTATCAGCACGGGCGCATTTACCACATGGGTGGCGGTCAGGGCTATTTCGCTGTTCCCAACTTCAACAACAACGTCTATCTCGACTCGGCCACAAACACCTGGCAGACCGCATTGGCATGTCCTGCCAAGCGTAGCTATGCTATGGCTGTTGCTGCACCAAATAATAAGATATACCTGATCGCTGGTGCCGATAGCGCTGGTAACGCAGTCGACTGGACACACGAATATTCATCGGGTATTGTGCCAACAACTGCGGTAAATGAAGCCGTTTTGCCATCAGTGGCAGTACAGTTGTTCCCCAATCCAGCACACAACGGGTTTGTGGTGAGCCTGCCTCAGAGTGCGGCTAGTGTCACCGCTGTAAGCATTATTTCCCTAACAGGTCAGCAATACACTGCGGCTTACCGCGCCCATGGTACTGAAGTATCTGTACAAACAGCCGGACTGGCAGCAGGAATCTACACTGTGATAGTTACCGATGAGAAGCACCGTTACGTGGCCACTCTTCAGCTTCAATAGTGATTTTCTTTAACTGATATATATCATGCGGCAGACCTGTTCTGCCGCATGGTATTTAATGGTAAAAGCCTACTTTTGCACAAAAATTTAAAGGGTCTGATGCGTCAATGGTGGTGGAAAATATTGTGTGGGGTACTGGTGCTGTTCACAGTAGTAGCAGGCTTTATGATGCCGGTTCCGCGCCTGGACATACTCAATGAGACCATTCGCAACCTGTACTTTCATGTGCCCATGTGGTTTACTATGATCGTACTGTTCACCGCAGCTTTTGTCTATTCTATTAAATACCTGCGTTCCGGCAAGCTCGAAGACGATATCTACGCCTCAACGCTCACCTCTACCGGCATTTTGTTCAGCATTCTGGGTATGCTTACCGGCATGGAGTGGGGCAAATATACATGGGGTGCGGCATGGAGCAACGACCCCAAGCAGTTGTGTACTGCCATTCTCATGCTCATTTACTTCGCCTATGGCATATTGCGCAGCGGCATGAGGGATGAAGAGAAGCGTGCCAAGATTAGTGCAGTTTATAATGTGTTTGCGTTTGCTATGATCGTTCCGTTGTTGTTTGTACTGCCACGAATGGTAGATTCACTGCATCCGGGCAATGGTGGCAACCCCGCTTTTGCCAAGTACGATCTGGATAGCGATATGCGCATGGTCTTCTGGCCGGCCAACGCGGGCTGGATCATGCTGGGCTCATGGATAGCCAGCCTCAACATAAGGCTGGCGCTGCTGAAACACAAGAGTGAAAACGATCTTTAATCAATACAATTTCAGGCACAATGCTTAGATCAATACTTGCTACGATACTGGTACTGCTGCTTACAGTGGCCACAAGTCAGGCGCAGACAGAAATGGCAGATACGATGCGGTCGAACGGTAAAATATACGTGGTTGTTGTTGTATTAGCCACTATATTTGCGGGGATTTTTACCTACCTGGTTGTTTTGGACCGGAAAATTGGTAGGATGGAAAAGGAAAACAGGAATTAATTATAAATAATATTAATCACACAAAAATCAAAAAACAGTGGAAAACAGTCACTACAGCTTCTTCCAGGGCGTAGAGCGCAACTTTGATAAGGCTGCGAAATACACCCGTTTCGAGCCGGGAATTCTCCAGCAGATTAAAGTATGTAATTCGGTTTACAGCATGAAATTCCCCGTTCGCATAGGGGACACCATCGAGGTTATTGAAGCATACCGTGTGCAGCACTCTCACCACAAACTGCCATGTAAAGGTGGTATCCGTTATAGCATGGATGTGAACCAGGACGAAGTGATGGCACTGGCCGCGCTGATGACCTACAAGTGTGCTATCGTGAACGTTCCGTTCGGTGGTGCAAAAGGTGGTATCAAGATCAATCCTAAAAAATATTCAACGTTCGAACTCGAAAAGATCACCCGCCGTTACGCGAGTGAGCTGGTGAAGAAGAACTTCATAGGCCCGGGCATCGACGTTCCTGCTCCTGACTACGGTACAGGCGGACGCGAAATGAGCTGGATCGTGGACACTTACGCTTCTCTGAAGCCGGGTGAAGTAGACGCGTTGGGTTGTGTAACCGGTAAGCCGGTAACACAGGGTGGTGTGCGTGGCCGCACCGAGGCTACAGGTCTGGGTGTTTTCTACGGTGTTCGCGAAGTGTGTAACACTGCTGAAGATATGAAACGCCTGGGCATGGAAGTTGGTATCGAAGGCAAGCGTGTTATCGTTCAGGGTCTGGGTAATGTGGGCTACCACGCTGCCAAGTACTTCTACGACAATGGCGCTAAAGTGGTAGGTCTGGCTGAATACGAAGGCGGTATCTACGACGAAAAAGGTCTCGACATCTATAAAGTGGTTGAACACCGCAAGGCTACAGGATCTATCCTGAACTATCCTGGTGCTACCAACATCAAGAACAGCGCTGACACACTGGAGCAACCTTGCGACATCCTTATCCCTGCAGCTCTTGAGAACGTGATCAACGGCGGTAACGCTGCACGTATCCAGGCTAAGATCATCGGCGAAGGTGCAAACGGTCCTCTGACTCCTGAAGCAGACGAGATCCTGAACCAGAAAGGTGCTATCGTAGTTCCTGACATGTACCTGAACGCTGGTGGCGTTACAGTATCATACTTCGAGTGGTTGAAAAACCTGAGCCACGTTCGTTTCGGACGTATGGACAAGCGTTTCAGCGAAAACCAGAACCATGGTATCATCAAGGCGGTTGAAGGTCTTACCGGTAAGAGGGTAACTGACATCGAGCGTTCACAGCTCCTTCACGGTCCAGATGAAGTAGATTTGGTTTACTCAGGTCTCGAAGACACAATGATCGGTTCTTACCACGAGATCCGCGAAGCGCTCATGAGCCTCGACGGTAAAGTGGATATGCGTACTGCTGCATTCACCGTTGCTATCAACAAAGTGGGTGTATCTTACGAAGAGCTGGGTATCTTCACATAGTAGTAAATAACTTAACTAAGGTTATAATAGCAGGGCTGCAGAAAGGCGGCCCTGCTTATTTATGGCAGGTATGGTAGTCGGCGCACAGTTGTCGGCCGGACTACATTATTGTGCTGTAGGCTTGTAACGAAAAAGCCCCGTGCTTGCGCACAGGGCTTTGAAATTGAAAAGGATGTTTGATTAGTGCTGCACTGTAAAGCGGATCGCTTTGCTTACGCCATCGGCCGATACATTCAGCAGATAGATGCCTACCGCAAGGTTGTTTGTCTGCACTGATGCCTCCAGTTTGCCATTGCGCAGTGCTGCGTTGCTACTGTACACAACCTGACCAAGTGGGTTCAGTACTGTCAATGTCACATCATTCAGCCCGAAGCCTGACAGGTCACCGGTTATGTGGAATGTACCATTGTTAGGATTTGGGAACAGTTCTACGTTCTCCAACACTGCCAGCACATTGTTCACAGCTGTGTTAGGATGTGCAACCAGCTTGTTGCTGATAGCGAAGTTGGAAGTGGCGCACGCCATAGTCGATGTAACAACCAGCGATATGGTATCGAACGTAGTTACATTATAACGTGTGTACGTGGCGTTGGTAGCACCCGGAATGTCCGAGCTGTTAGCGCGCCACTGGTAGGTAGCACCCACGCCTACATTGTACACAGCCGAGCTGAACACGATGCTGTCGCCCGGATTTACAGATATGCCCGGGTTAGCGAAGATGTATGCAGATGGCTCGTTAGTGATCACGTTCATCTTGATGACGTTGCTGTTAGCAGCAGCAGGGAACGGACAAACCGCGTTGCTGGTAAGTACGCAAGATATCATTGCGCCATCGGTGAGCGTAGATGAAGACCAGCTGCCTGTGATAGCACCAACCACAGGCGTAGCACCGTTCATCCACTGGAATGCCGGAGATACACCGCCATTTACCGGAAGT
>JAEUVY010000122.1 GCA_016786565.1 Flavipsychrobacter sp. | reverse complement strand
GTCATGTATGGGATCTATGTTTTCTGAAAACGAGATCGCGTTGTAGCCCTCAATATATTTCAGTGATTCTCTGACGGCGTGTACTTCTTTCTCAAAGTCAATGAGTGTAAAAGTGAAAGACTCTTCGTGAATGCGCAGAGTATTTGAGATCGATTTCAGGGTGGTGGTAAGGGAAACTGCACATTCTTTAATCATCCTGCAATATTCGCGAACCGAATCCGGCTCTGTATTTTCGTCAAGAGCAAGATCAGTTAACCCCAGTATATTGGCCAGCGGGCTGCGAACATCGTGTGAAATGCGGTGCGATAGTACAGAGAGCATTTCAATAGAGTTCTTTAATTCGGTGATATTAGATGTGGCAGCACCAACGCCATTTCCTACTTTGAATATTTTGATCCTATTGATCTGATTACCGTATATGCTGTGGCTTATACTGTTTTCGATCACAATAGGTTCACCGGTTTCCAGAACATGGCGATATTTATCGTAGAGGCCTTTTTCTTTTATATCAGGTGCCAAATCACATAAGTTCTTTCCAAGAATGTCTTCCTTTTTAAAGTGATAAAATTTTAAAATTGCTTCGTTGGCATCTATGACATTTAAGTCATGGTCGAAGATCATGAAGTGCATCTCGGCCTGGTTGAAGAAGTCGTTGTGTAATGCTACCAGATCCTGTTGTGCCATTTTGTGGGGGTATTTTAAGTGTAAGCAAATGTAGTCTGATATGAATATACATATTATGACTTGAGTTGCAAGGATGTATGATTTTTGTCAATCTTTTGGTGGTGCCTATCCATGATATACTCTGGAGGCCACAATCATACTCTCGGCTATTTCCAGCACCTCGGCCACGAGCATGTTGGACTCGCCCTCTACGCTTCTTATGTACTCCATAAATACACGGTCGTCATTTGCGGTGAGGGTGGTGTATTGGTAGTGCAATGTTGGCAGCCTGTTGAACGCGTCCTGCCACCAAAGCCGAAGAGCGGGTTTTCCTTTGACATATCCGTTCGTTTCAGGTTGTCGCACTTTTAACTTTGGCGAGTAATGCCTGGCTTCTTCATGATAGAGCGAAAGCAAGGCTTCGAGGTCGTGCGAATTGAAGGCGTCAAACCATTTTCGGGCTATTGTAAGATTCTGTTCGGTGCTCATATTATCGTTGCAGTCTGGGTATTTGTGTTATTGGCCTGACCAATGTCAGAAGTTTTCAATTATTATTTAAGTAAATTTATATTGTTATTTCCACTTTTTCATCTAATTCAGTCGGATAGTTAAATATCAATCGATGTGAATGTGGTATCGGAGAATCACTAAATTCAATAAATATGGCAACGAAAAAATCTAAAAAAGAAGACAAAAACACTGCTCCAAACAATGAAGTTGCGACTTTGGCCAAAAAGGCGCTGAAGAATACTATAGACAATTATAAAAAGGCTGCAGCTCATCAGCTTGAGGCATCTAATTTTATGCTGGAAGCGGTGAGGCATTACGAGGCGGGAAATCTGGAGAAAGCCGCTCACAACGCACTGCTTGCACATGGTCACCACGCAATTGCCGGTTCTTTCTTAACCGATGAAGCGAAACACCACGCACAACAGCAGAAAAGATCGAATTTTCACAGGTAGGTGATTACCTGCTGTATTGTGGGAATGGAACACACGCGGAGCTATTGCAACCGTGAGGGTGTGTTTTTGGGGTTGATCTTACAGTTTTTTAAGGTTCTTATCCATTTCTTTGTCGTACCACTCCTTATCGTTCTTTTCCTTTTCTTCCAGCTCTTTGAGTAATTGTGCCTTTACTTTTTTGAGATCTGTTTCTTCCTGCGGGGTGTTGAGGGTGAATTTTACTCCGCTCACGCGGCCATTGGTTGGTTTCCTTGTTCTCATATTCTGTCAGATATTCGTTAGCAAAGGTAGCGAAAAGGCTATTTGTGTTGGTGACAATTGTTACCACTAAAGTAGACTTGGTTTTATATGTTGGGGATCAGTTTGAGTCTGGGTACTGCTATTTTTATCATGCGCATTTTCCGGATTTTTTTGTTCTTCCCATTTTTTTTTAACAACTAATTGATAATCAAAGAAAAGGTGGGAAGTAGGTGCACAATCTGCTTCCCAAAACTGCGCAAAAACTGCGCACTTCTTCTCACTTGTTTCCCATTCTCTTCTCACCGGTATTGGTGTGATAGAATGCTATGCATCCCAATTGGACTCGTTTTCGTCAACACCAATACAAGTTACAATGGGCAATACAACGAGGCAAAAAGAATATCTATGATAGTGCATTTTCTGTAGTATGATAAAACTTGTTGGTTGTCACATTTTTATATTTGTTCTTGTTGATCTGTTAAAGTTTATTCGTTTATTAGGTGTGTCTAATTTTATGAATTAGATTTGGCGTCAAATGAAAAGGGAAGAGCACGACATATCGTTGAGTGAGGTACACGGGCAGGTCAATCCGGCGGAAGCGGGTAGCAAGTGGAAGCGGGTATTTGCTTTCTTTGGACCCGCGTATCTGGTGAGTGTTGGCTATATGGACCCGGGGAATTGGGCTACCGATCTGGCGGGCGGAAGCAAGTTCGGCTATTCGCTGATATGGGTGCTGCTGATGAGCAATGTTATGGCGCTGTTGTTGCAGTCGCTTAGTGCAAGGCTCGGTATTGTGCAGGGGCGCGATCTGGCACAATGCAACAGGGAGGTGTATCCGCCGGCTGTGAATTTTGTGCTTTACATACTTGCGGAGATAGCCATTGCAGCCTGTGATCTTGCCGAGGTGCTGGGTATGGCCATCGGCCTGCAATTGCTTTTCGGGTTGCCGCTGATATGGGGTGTTTTGTTATCGTTGTTAGATACTTTTCTGCTGCTTTATCTGCAAAAACTGGGCATGCGCAAGCTGGAGGCGTTCATCATTAGTTTGGTAGCCATAATAGGCGGATGTTTTCTGGTTGAGATCTTTTTGGCTAAACCTGATCTGGGTGAGGTAGCGAAGGGTTTTGCGCCTTCATTGCCGGGGAATGGTGCGCTGTTTATCGCCATCGGTATTATTGGTGCCACTGTGATGCCTCACAACCTTTATCTGCACTCGGCGCTGGTGCAGACCCGCAAAATAGGTCGCGACAATGAGTCGATAAAGAAGGCGATAAAACTAAATAATATTGATAGCGCAATAGCGCTGAATATGGCATTCTTTGTGAATGCGGCTATTCTTGTGCTTGCCGGTTCGGTGTTTTATACTGCCGGTATGCATCATGTGGCTTCATTGCAGGATGCGCACCAGCTGCTTGCACCGTTGCTTGGCAGCAAGTGGGCCCCCATACTATTTGCTGTGGCGCTCATAGCAGCAGGACAGAGTTCTACCGTGACGGGTACACTTGCCGGGCAGATAGTGATGGAGGGTTATCTGCGATTGAGAATCAATCCGGCGTTGCGGCGCATAATTACCAGAGTATTGGCGATAGGGCCCGCAGTTATAGTGCTGGTAGTTTGGGGCGATAAAATGGTGGATCAAATGTTGCTTTTCAGTCAGGTGTTGCTCAGTATGCAGTTGGCGTTTGCTGTGGTGCCTTTGATACACTTTGTGAGTGACAAGAAGAAGATGGGTGAATTTGCAATTTCGATGCGCACCAAGATGGCCGCGTGGGTAGTAGCAGCAGTGATCATTGTGTTGAACCTGAAGTTGTTTGGCGAGAGTGTGGCGCAGTGGCTGGAGGCAACTAACCTGTGGTGGGTGAAGGTGCTGGTAGTGGTGCTGGTGCTGCTGATAGCGATCCTGTTACTTGTTACTATCATTTACCCATTCATTCTGCAGCACAAGGAGGCTAATATAAGTGTTCACAGCAACATTGCTACCACTATGGGGGCACCTGCCGACCCGTTCCGGTGCATAGCGCTGGCACTCGATTTCAGCGAAAACGATGAGAAAGTGCTGCAATATGGTATGCACCTGGGTAAGGACAATGCACGTTTTGTGCTGATACATGTGGTAGAGAGCGCGTCGGCGAGGCTGATAGGCAACGAGGCGCATGACTATGAGACGCGCAAAGACCAGGCACATCTGGATAGCTATGTACAATTGATGAGAAATGCCGGATCTGAGGCGCAGGGAATATTGGGCTATAAAAGCCGGTCGGGTGAGATAGCCCGTATAGTAAATGAGCAAAACTGCGACCTGCTCATCATAGGCAGTCATGGTCACAAAACGGCGAAAGACTTTATTTTCGGCGAGACGATCAACACGGTCCGTCACCTCATTCACATTCCGGTATTTATTGCGCGCTAAAGCAGGTCATCAGGTTTCATTTTTTGCCAATGTGCCTTGCCTGTGCTACTTTGCGTGTCAATTGTTTATGAGGAATAAGATCATAAGATATGTATTGCCGGTATTGTTGTTGTTTGCCTGTTTTCCGGCGACAGCTCAGCAACGAATAGTTCTGGACAAGAATTGGGTGTGCATCAATCAGCCCGATACAAAACTGAGTGCCGAAGAGCTGTCGATGCCGGGTACAAAACTGACGGGCTGGATGCCAGCGGTGGTGCCCGGTACAGTGCTTACTAATTTGCTGCACAATAAGCGTATCCCTGATCCTTTCTTCGGGTACAACAATAGCCTGATACCTGATATTTCTGATATAGGCCGCGACTATTACACTTACTGGTATGCAAACGAGCTGAACCTGACCACGATGCCGGGTGAGCACATTTGGCTCACATTCAGGGGTGTGAACTACAGTTTTGACGTGTATGTGAACGGTAAGAAGGTTAATAAAGATCGTGAAGTGGGGATGTTCCGCCGATTCAGTTATGACATTACCACGCATCTGTCTGCTGACGGACACAACCGTGTGGCGGTGCTGGTATTCCCTCCACTACATGTGGGCATTCCTAATGGCGGTCAGGGCGGCGATGGCACAATAGCCCGTAATGTAACTAATCAATATGTGGCCGGGTGGGATTGGATACAGCCGATACATGACCGCAATACAGGGATATGGGACAAGGTTTTTGTGGAACGCACCAAGATGGTGAATATTGAAGACGTGCATGTGGTGCCACATATACCCGGCAAACGTATTGTGGATGGTGACCAATCGCCGGGTTCGGTAACTGTGGACGCAACGATGGTGAATAGCGGTGACAAAGCGCTGAACGCTATGGTGATGTATGAGTTGCAAGGGCAAACTGCGTCGCAACGAATATCTCTGCAACCGGGTGAAAGACTAAAGGTGGAACTGCCCAAGCTGGTAGTACGCAACCCGAAGTTGTGGTGGCCTAATGGGTATGGCCCACAGAATCTTTATACTATAAAATTAAGGGTATTGGTAGATGGTAAAGGGTTATCTGATGAAGAGGAAGTGACGTTTGGGATGCGCGAACTGACAACGGCATGGAATGCCACCACCGAAAGTCGTGAGATACATGTAAACGGGCAAAGGATCTTCATAAAGGGGGCAAACAGGATACTATCGGACGCGTTGTTGCGGTTCAGTGATGAGCGCTATGATGCAGAGGTACGCTATCACAGGGATATGAACCTGAACATGATCCGCGTATGGGGTGGCGGTATTACCGAACGACCGGAGTTTTATGACGCCTGTGACAAGTATGGGTTATTGGTGATGCAGGACCTGTGGATGACCGGCGACTGCAACGGACGCTGGCATGATGCAACCAAAAAAGACGACACAACAACACGCAGGGGGTATCCGGATGATCATCGTCTGTGGCTGACTTCGTGTGCTGATCAGGTGCAGATGCTACGCAATCATGCTTCGCTGGCTTTATGGTGCGGGGGCAACGAGATACGTCCACCGGAGGATATTTTGTGTGTGCTTCGGGATAGCCTGTTGCCTACATTGGATGGTACAAGGTATTTCTTTGAATATTCCAATCACGACAGTATGTCTTACAAGGCCCATGATGGACCATATACGATCCAGAAAGAGTCCTATTTCTGGAATCACCGTTCGTGGGGATTCAACTCAGAAATAGGGTCTGTGGGGATAGGGGATATAGAGTCGCTGAAACGGTTTATGCCGGAGGCAAATCTGGTGCAGCCTGTTTACAACATTGAGAAGGGAAAATGGGAGGCCGACTCTATGTGGCGTTATCACAAATATTATTCCTATGACTCGGCAGTGGAGCAGTATGGGCATCCTAAAGATGTTGCAGATTTTGCGCGTAAGGCTCAGTTGGTAAACTACAATCAGTACAGGGCACTGATGGAGGGTTTCAGGTCGCATAAATGGGAGTGGTATACCGGGGTGATGATATGGAAGACGCAGAATCCATGGACTGCCATGGTAGGGCAGATGTATGATGTGTATCTGGATCCCAATGCCTGTATGTTCGGGCTAATGGAAGGAGCCAAACCACTGCATGTGATGTATGAGCCGAAGTGGGGTGGTGTGATGGTAGTGAACAGTGACCATAAACCGAGGCAGGTGCGCTTGTGGTACAGCATGACCAAGGGGGTGACATCGGTGCAAGGTATCAATGATTCGATCTATACCATTCCGCCTGATACGTGTATCGCGATAGCAAAAGCGCCCGATCTGGACCGAAGGTTGGATAAGGCAGACAGTACGAGTGGCGCTTTTATGTCGCTGCGACTGTATGAGGGAACCACCAAGAACATTATCGACGACAACACCTATTGGTTTCCCGGGGTAGATAGTACGTATAAATGGCTGTCGTTCCTGCGGCCCGCATCGCTGGATGTAAAAGCCACAAGAAAAGGTGCCGGTACGATAGAGGTGTCTGTGAGGAACCGATCAGATGTAAACGTGTCGTTCTTCAATCATATTACTCTTGTAGACAAAGCCACAAAGAAGCGAATATTGCCGGCTTTTTACAGCAATAACTTTATTACGATATCTCCTGAGCGGCATAAACAGATCGTGATAGAGTTTGAACCACCGAAAGGCGTTACCCTGCAGGTTTGTGTAGATGAGTGGAATACCGGTAAACGGTATGTGGATGTGAACTGATAACCATAAAAACGCATTGTGCCCACCGATGTTTTTGAGTACCTTGCATTAGTAACATGTCCGGTTGCAGAGCGACCGTAAAAATTGAACACATGAAAAGATTAGTTGCGCTATTGCTTTTGGCATCACCGTTGGCCTCGTTTGCACAAGGCAGCGATCCAAATCTTGGTATCATTCCGGCTCCGGTATCGGTGAGTAAGGGCAGGGGGGAATTCAAGTTCAGTCCGGAGACCATGGTATTGGTCGATTCGCCGGATAGCAAGCCTATGAAATTCTTTGCTGAATACCTGAAGAAAGCTGATCTCGCAACGGGAGTTACGGATATGTCGCGACTGGACAAAAAGCCCAAGTCGCTGAAGAATACTGTGGTGCTCTCCATGAACTTCAAGGGAGAACTGCCGCCAGAGGGTTATGAGTTGAAGATAACGGACGATCATGTGGAGTTGCGGGGGCATGGTGCAGGTATGTTCTATGGTATGCAGACACTCATTCAACTGATACACAAAACGTCTCCGGGGTCGGCGACCATTCCGTGTGCAACAATAAAGGATCAGCCCAGGTTTCCATACAGGGGGATGCATCTGGACGTGTCGCGTCACTTCTTTGACGTAGCGTTTGTGAAGAAGTATATAGACGTGATGGCTATGTACAAGCTGAATAATTTTCACTGGCATCTTACTGATGACCAGGGGTGGAGGATAGAGATAAAGAAATATCCAAAGCTTACAGAAGTGGGCAGCATGAGGGCGCAGACAAAGGTGGGCAGGGCTGCAGGGCCAACTGCGGTGCCGGGTGCTTATGATAATACACCACATGGAGGATTCTATACGCAAGAGCAGATAAGGGAGGTAGTGGAATACGCATCGTCCAAGTTCATAAACGTAATACCTGAGATAGAGATGCCAAGTCATTCTCTGGCAGCACTTGCCGCATACCCGGAGTGGAGCTGCGACCCAACAAAAACCTACAAAGTAGGGGAGACGTGGGGAAGCTATGACGATGTCTTTTGCCCTACAGAAGAGACGTTTAAGGCATTGTTTGAAATATTGAGAGAGGTGATGGATCTGTTCCCGGGCAAGTACATTCACATTGGTGGTGATGAGTGCAATAAGGTTGCATGGAAAAAATCGGAATTCTGCAGGCAGCTGATCATAGACCAGAAACTGAAGAATGAAGAGGGGTTGCAGAGCTATTTTATAGGAAGGATAGAGAAGTACCTGAACTCTCAGGGAGTGCAGATGATAGGCTGGGATGAGATATTGGAGGGTGGTTTGGCGCCGAACGCCACTGTGATGAGCTGGAGGGGAGAGAAAGGAGGGATTGCGGCAGCGCAATTATCTCATGATGTGATCATGACCCCGGGTAGCGGCGGTATGTATTTTGATCATGTACAGAGCAAATCGCCGCAGGAGCCCCTGAGCATCGGAGGATTCGCTCCGCTTGAAAAGACGTACAACTATGATCCGATCCCTTCCGTTCTCAACGAACAACAGGCGAAGCGCGTTTTGGGTGTTCAGGCGAATGTGTGGACAGAGTATATAGCTACACCGAGCAAGGTTGAATATATGTTGCTCCCAAGGATGCTGGCGCTGTCGGAAGTGGCATGGAGCCCCAAAAATAATAAGGACTATAAGGAGTTCTCGCAGGAGCGTATTCCAGGTCATTTAAGTAACCTTGAAAAGATAGGATATAATTACCGGGTTCCGGTGCCAACAGGCGCAGCCGATACAGCTATCGTTGTGAAAGCGGCCAAATATACTGTGTCGCTGTCACCATCGGTTGCCGGAGCCAAGATATATTATACCATTGACGAATCGGAGCCAAGTGAAAATGATATGGTTTACACTGCTCCGCTTGAGTACACTGTGCCAACGGAGGGGTCGATCCGCTTTAAGTGCATACAGATAACACCGGCCGGCAAGAAAAGTAATGTGAGTACCATTATTATCCAGAACTAACCGTCAATGATGGAGGCCTATATAAAAACCGGCATCATCATCAATGCGCCTATATCGGCCGTTTGGGATGCATTGGTCAATCCTGAACTGACCGAGAAATATATGTTCGGTTGCAGGGTGCATTCTGCATGGACACCCGGTGCGACTGTGGACTGGGTAGGTACTGCAGATGGTAGGAACGTGACCTTTGTGACGGGATATCTGATAGAGATGGTGCCCGGAGCTTTGCTGGTTTACTCTGTTGTGGACCCTAATGCGCCCTATGCAGACAACAAGAAAGATCATCTTATTGTTTCGTGTGAGTTGAGCCAAATACCAGAGGGTACAGTTCTATCTGTTTCTCAAGGCGACTACACAAATGTCGCTGATGGTGCCAAAAGGTATGGACATGGTGTTGATGGTTGGGACCAGCTTTTGCAGATCTTGAAAAAAGTAGTTGAGCAAGACGTGTAGCTACCAGCTTCCACCGGCGCCACCACCATCGGTGCCACCGCCACCAAAGCCGCCGAAGCCTCCACCGCCTCCTCCCCAGTCTCCACCACCTCCCCAATCGCTGCCGCCACCTCCACGGTTCAGCAGACTTCCAATGATCCATCCGGTTGCAAAATCACCGGCACCTCCGCTACTCATGTACCCACCGCCGCCGCGGCCGCCACGGCTTTTGATGATGATGACCAGAATGATGAAGATGATGAATACGATAACGCCTGCTGGAATACCATTGCCCGAGCCACCTTTGCCGTCGGCAGTATATTCTCCCTTTGTTACAGCGATGATGGCATCGGCTGCTTTATCGAGTCCTTTAGCATACTGACCCTCGCGAAATGCGGGTCGGAGTTCGTTGCGGAAAATGCGTGACGTTTTGGCATCGGTGAGGACACCCTGCAAGCCTGTGCCGGTGGCAATAAAAGCCTTGCGATCTTCGACCGCTACGAGCATGAGGACGCCGTTGTTCTTACCGGCCTGACCTATTCCCCATTTATTGAACAGGCGGGTTGTGTATTCTGCCACGTCGTGACCGCCGAGGTTGGTGATCGTGACAATGGAGATCTGTGTAGAAGTAGTTCGGGCAAATTCTTCGAGTTTTCTTTCCAGGCGAGATTCCTCTCCCATATTGAGGATGCCGGCATAGTCATTTACCAGTCGGGGAGGATTGGGTTTATCAGGGTAAATATCGTCTCCCGCAAAGGAAGACAGGGCCGTAAACAGAAATAGTACGGACAAGCACACTTTGAGTATGCGGGCGGTATGGCGTTTTATAAGTGTCATTTTCCGAAGACTATTTCGTCAGGTAATTCGTTTTTGTGAATGTTGGGGTCTGGTGGAAAGTGGGTTGCGAGCGCGTCGCCAAGGGCGTTTATGCAACTGCAGAGGCCCTCGGTGTATTCGTTGTTGCGCATGTGTCCCGATAGGGTAGCTGCTGCTTTTTGCCAGAATTCGGGTCCACCTGCCTTCTCGTATATCGCCTTATCACCGAAAAGTGCGAATTGCCTGTCGCTCCAGGCGATATAAATGATCACAGCGTTCCGGGCGGCTGTTTTCTCCATAGCCAGTTTGCTGAATATCTCGCGTGCGCGTACCATCGGGTCCATGTAGTCGCATTTAGGCTCCATGAATACCCGAATTTCTCCGCTGGTGCGGGCTTCGGCCAATCGGATGCACTCAACGACCTTGTTCTGAGCCGCTTTGTCGAGAAATTGCTTGCGAGGGAAAAGAGAAAACATGGCGTTGTAACCGTGGATTTTGCCCAAAGGCAATATTTTGAAAAGTCAGGCGCTCTTTTCAGGGCGCCTGACGATAACATAACTTAGAACTGCACTTTAGGTGCTTTCTCGGCTCCCTGTTCTGCCTGGAACATTGCCATCTCTTTGAAATGGAACATGCCGGCAAGGATGTTGTTGGGGAAGTTGGTCACCTTTACGTTATACACCTTCACCGCTTCGTTGAAGTCGTCGCGAGATACCTTAATGCGATTCTCGGTACCTTCCAACTGGCTTTGCAGATCGCGGAAGCTCTCGTTGGCTTTCAGTTCAGGATACTGTTCTGAAACGACCATCAGACGACCCAATGCCTGGCTGAGCTGTCCCTGTGACTGCTGGAACTGCTGCAATTTTTCTGGAGTCAGATCTTTAGGGTCAACTTTAATAGACGTTGCGTTGGCGCGCGCCTGAATGACCTGCGTGAGTGTAGTGGTCTCGAAGTTGGCCACACCTTTTACTGTAGCAACGAGATTCGGGATAAGGTCGGCACGACGCTGATAACTACTCTGCACATCGGCCCATTTTTGTTGTGCCTCTTTCTGGCTTGTGTTCATGCCATTGTAGCCGCAGCCACCCATAAATACCAGCATCAGTATGACGCCCAAGGTAATAAGAAGTCCTTTTTTCATTGATTTTTTAATTTAGGTCAAAATTACGGTGTTGTGGTCTGCTGACACTAATGGTATTCGGCAGACGGAGTAAAAATATCGGTGATCGTGCGTGAAATGAGGTGGAAAATGGTCAGATCATCGGCGACCGGTGTTGTTTCGGTTATTATGATTTGGTGTCACTTTCATCCGCACCTTGTTTCCGAAATAGTATCTGGCACTGAGTCCGAGTATATTATTAGGGAAGTAGGTTACATCGGGGGCGTAGTTGAGAGATGGTTTCACGTCTACAGAAACACCGAGGGGCATATCTGAGAAGCGGTATTCTACACCAAAGACGACATCGAGGCCATACATTGTCTCATTTTTGCTCACATCCTTATACCTTATCCAGGAGCCATAGTGCGCGCCCACGCCAAAGAACATCATTACCTGCGGGCCTATCAATGGCGCATTGACCTGTGCAAGGATGCCTGCCATTGTACTTTTTCCTGAACTGGAAGGTAAGCCGGACGGTCGCCCGCCGGAAAAATTGAGCTGACCTTCAATAGCGATCAGTTCGGAAGGGTGATAACGGACAGTTGCGCCCACGCCATCGGGGGATGCCCGGAGGCCCGCCGCATAGGGATGGTTGTGGTCCTGAGCGTAGGTTATGGCACTCATGCCTATTGCCAGTAGCGTTGCGGTAAGTTTTATTTTCATATGACACTGTGTTTTAGGTATCACCTCTTTCAAAGATAAGGATGATTTTCTGTAAGGTTGGTTAAATTCGGGTTTCTCGCAGTAGGTAAGTACTTTTGCATCTTCAAAAGAAAAACACGATGCCGCAAGTTTTTGATACGACACTTGAATATGCCCAGACGCAAGATCAGATGGATACGTTATTCCCTTTCAGGGAGCGGTTCCTGTTTCCGCAGCACAATGGCGAGGATGTGCGTTATTTCTGTGGTAATTCATTAGGTCTGCAGCCCAAAAGCGTTGAGTATCTGATGAATAGAGAGTTGCGCGATTGGGCGCGCCATGGTGTAGAGGGTCACTTCAGGGCGGCCAATCCGTGGTTTTCTTACCATCATATTTTCAGCGAAAGACTGGCAAAGATCGTTGGTGCGAAAAAAGACGAGGTAGTGGCTATGAACACACTGACGGTGAATCTGCACCTGATGATGATGTCTTTCTACCGCCCCGAGGGTAAACGATACAAGATACTGATGGAGGCCGGCGCGTTTCCGTCGGATCAATATGCGATGGAGACACAGGTTCGCATGTATGGATATGATCCTAACGACGCGATCATTGAGGTGGCACCCAAGGAAGGTGAGTACCTGATTGATGATGATGCGATAATAGCCGCTATAGATAAAGCAGGTGAATCGTTGGCTATTGTGATGATAGGTGGGGTGAATTATTATACGGGACAGTTCTTTGACCTGGCCGGGATAGTAAAGGCAGCGCACAAGGTGGGTGCGAAGTGCGGTTTCGACCTGGCCCATGCTGTCGGAAACATTCCATTGAAACTGCATGACTGGAATGCCGACTTTGCGTGCTGGTGTTCTTATAAATACCTCAATTCGGGCCCGGGAGGTGTAGGTGGTGTGTTTGTGCACGAAAGGCATGGCGACAATCCTGAAGTTTTCAGGCTGGCCGGCTGGTGGGGCAATGATGAGAAGTCGCGCTTTAAGATGCAGAAAGGATTTGTGCCGCAGAAGGGTGCTGCAAGCTGGCAGATGAGTAACGCGCCTGTGTTCAACATGGTGGCGCACAATGCGTCTCTGGATCTATTTGATAAAGCGGGGTTAGATAATCTGAGGAAGAAGAGTGTGAAGATGACGTCTTATCTTGAATTTCTACTTCGCCAGATAGATAATCTGGAGTTTGAGATCATTACTCCAAAGGAAACAGAACGCAGGGGTGCACAATTGTCTATGCTATTTGGTGCGGATGGACGCAAGGTGTTCGATCACCTTACTGAAAATGGAGTGGTTGCAGACTGGAGGGAGCCGAATGTGATACGTGTGGCACCTGTACCGATGTACAATACTTATGAGGACTGTTACAGGCTGTATGAGTTGTTGCGTTCTTTTGAGAAGTAATACAATTCACAAAATGATGAAATTAATAAACCCCGGATAGCCGGGGTTTATTTTTATAAGGTCAGTTTCCACAGTGAAAGGTATTATTCGAAACTAACCGTCTTCATAGGAGTATATCTACTCCATATATATTATAAATAAAATAAGTATGGATACGCTACTGTTTTATGTTGTGAGGTCAAAAGTAGTAATCTGAACAATGCTACTTTTTGAAATGTTGCGAACAGTGCGAATTGTGTTGTGAAAGTGGCGAAAAATGATGTGGGCGTATTTATTATCCCAGTTTCAGCGCTCTGAAGAGTTCGTCTTTGTAAGTTTTTGCAAGTGGTACATTCCTGCCGGCAATCACTACATCATCGGCGTTAATTGCAGTTAAATGGGTGACGTTTACGGCGAAGCTGCGATGGATCCTGAATAATGCCGGGTGAGCTATTCCATCGAGGAAGTTGAGCAGTGTATTGCGAACAACGAACTTGGCTGAATCGGTGTGAATGATAACATACACATTTTCGCTTTCAATAAAAAGGATATCCTCAAACTTAACTTTCTGAAAGCTGGTACCTTGTTTCAGGAAAATAGAATCATTAATTACGAAATTCTCTTTCTCAGTTGTGTTGGCCGGGTGTGCGGAAGCAGCGAAATTATGCAGGCAGATCTCTATTGAAGTATAGAGATCGTCCTGATTGAAAGGTTTTATGAGGTAGGCTCCCGGATGAACCTCTTTTGCACGTGCTACAGTGCCCGGGTCAGAGTTTGCTGTAAGGAAAATGAATGGGATCTGTTTGAATTCGTTCACTTTGGCAGCGAGGTCTATTCCATCGAGGCGTCCGGATAACTGAATGTCGATAATGAGAATGTCGGGGTTGTGCTGCTGGACCATTGTAAGAGCCTCAGAATAAGAGCCAACGGGATCAATGGGTTCATATCCAAGTTGAGTCAATGACTTCTCAATATTCTTGGCAATGATCATCTCGTCCTCAATAATGCCGATCCTGATTTTCATATTCAACAGAAGTTATATGACTGATATTCAACGCAATATAGCATTTAATCGATCATTTTTCTTTTTGCTTTGTTGTTGAAGGTAATCAAAAATGACCGTGTAACCCGATCGAACTGAAATGTTCCTCCGATCTGTTTTGAAAGGTTTGACATCAACGTCATGCCGAGTGTTTTAGCTGTGGATACGTCATATCCTTCCGGAAGACCGGGGCCGCCATCGTTGTATGAAATGATATAGGTAGCTGAAGTGGACGAGAAATGAAGATGAATCGTTGCATTTTCGGTGTCGAGGAATGCATACTTGTAGGAGTTGGTAACGAGTTCGTTAAGTATCAGTCCGAGTGGTATCGCAGTGTCAATGTCTATAAGCCATTCGTTCGTAGCGCCTTCGGCAATAAGTTCTATCCTTTGCCGGTTGGTACTGAATGTTGAGGATAACTGCAGTACCAGATCCTTGCAGAACTGCGCAAAGTCGATAGTGTCTATTCTGTCGTTCAGATATAGTTGCTGGTGTATGATGGAGATGGACCGTACGCGTGCTGCACTTTCTGCCAACGCACTTTTAGCATTTTTGTCGTTGGTATCGTAGATCTGCAGGTCGAGCAGTGAACAAATGACCTGCAAGTTATTTTTTACCCTGTGATGAATTTCTTTCAGCAACAGATCTTTTTTCTCTACGAGCTTTTCTATTTTCTTTTTTTGCTTCCTTATTCTAAGATAAACCCGGACAACTGCGATGATAATAGCGGTAAGCAAGACCATTGTTGCAAGAAAAACATATCGTTCGTTTCTCTTTTTGATCTCCGCGAGTTGATTCAATTGTATTTGCTTCTCCTTTAATTGTTTCTCTCGCTCAGTTTCAATTGCAGCGATACGCAATTGCCTGTCGGCGTTCATTTCGGAGTCGTGGGCTATACTTTCGTTATACAAACAGTTGAAGGCGGCATCGTTGTCGCCCAAGAGGCGATAGGCGTTGTGCATCAAGCTATATATCCGTGCGACGTTATGCCAGTCAGCTAGTTCTTCGGCAATACCAACACTCTGTTTGAGGTATTTTAGCGACGTTGTTGCCAGATTCTTGGACCCGGATGGCAGGAATTTCTTTGGCACAGGAATGCCGGTGGAATCATAAGCGAATTGAATGGCCGCAAGACCTATATTCTGTGTGGAGATCATGATTCCATTTTTGTATCCGATGGAGTTGGCGAGTGCCAAGGCTTTGAATTCGTATTCCAGAGTCAGTTCGTGGTTGTTGAGTTCTTTATAGATCCCGGCCAAAGTGGAATAAGCATCTTGCAGACCGATCTTCTCCTCAAGAACTGTAAATATGGCAAGGCTTTTTTTACCATAATTCAGCGCGGGTTCATATTGGTCAAGGTTCCGGTAGCAACTTGCAAGGTTTATGTAGCATTGTGCCAATGCGCGCTTGTCATCTGTGGATGCAATAACAGGCTCCGCTGCCAGAAAATAATTTATGGCTTTCTCAGACTTCTGCAGTTGCATGTAAGTTGAGCCAATGTTCATGTAAGACAACCCGATCATTGCCGGATCTTTGAGGGAGTCGGCAATATTCAGTTGAAGGAATTCATACTTTAATGCAGAGGGAAAGTCGCCTGTGTTGCTGTAGCACTCTGCTATGTTGCCGTAGTTTATTGCCACATTTTTTATGTTGCCTAATTCCCTGAAAATATTCAGAGAGCGGAGACAATATTCTATCGCGGAGTCGTAGATCGCAAGTGTGCTATGGCTTGCATAGAGCGAATTGTAGACAAGGCCGAGTCCCTTTTTCCAATTTATTTTTTCTGCAATGGACAGTGCCATATGCCCATATTTGAGTCCTTCAGCCGGATCGAAGTAATGAATGGCAAAGGAGAGGTTGTTTAATAGTTTTATCTTGGATGTGTCCGGCATTTTCTGAAAACCC
>JAEUVY010000085.1 GCA_016786565.1 Flavipsychrobacter sp. | reverse complement strand
CTGTAGCCAGACCGCCATCACCCGAATACCCCAAGGCACCGTTTCCCGCGAAATTATAGATCAGACTATTTTGTTTTACAACTCTGGAACCATAAAAATAACCGCTTGTTACGTGTACATCTCCATGAAAACTCTGTTCGGCTGATTGAGGCTGCACAAAACGGGCTGTTGTCGCTGGCACTCCGTCAGCTGCACTCGTGCCACCACCAGCTATTGTGGTTATGGTTTGGGCGCAGGTGCTATTGACCGCAAAAAGCAGCAACAAAAGGGATGATATATGGTATAGATTATTCATAGTCATTGTATCACCAACTTACTACGCCAGCTACCTGTGGGCGTGGTTACGTGAAGGATATAAATACCCGGCGGCAGTGCTGTGTGGATGGGTGTGTTGTGAGTGATAGTACGGGTGCTAACGGTGCGGCCGGCCACATCGGTAATGGTGGCAAGTGCCGTACCGCCCTGCGGTAACTGCACTGTAAAAGTGCCGGAGGATGGATTGGGATAAAGAGTGAAGCCTGAAGGCGCAACCGATTCCACACCCGTGTTGCAGTATGGCGGCCCCATTATGGTCACTACTTTTGCTGCCCATGCCGTGCCGCACACATTGCTGACACCATACGAGATAACGGCAACTCCTGTGCTTACACCGGTAACCACCCCACCCGACGACACCGTAGCTGTGGACGACGCCGCCGACCACATTCCTGTGCCTGATGCGGTGAACGGAGCACTCTCGCCAATACATAGCGTATCGGGGCCGGCAAGCACAGCAGGCGTGGGAAATGCTTCTATCGTCACGGCAATTGTAATGGTATCGGGCGTACCGCCATCGGTGATGCGCACCTTAAAAGTATCGGTACCGTAGTAGCCCGTGTGGGGTGCATAGCTGGTGCCTACAGGTGTTTTCACTCCCATATCAGATACCGCCCAGTGCCATGCCGCCAGCACGCCATGAGCGGGCTGCTGCGCAATGCTCCATGTAAGCGGCTGCTGATCATCGGCATCAAAAACACGTAACAGGGTATCTATGGTATGAACTTCGCCGCCACACACAGTGACCGCCACAGTGCTGCCTTGAGTAAAATATACAGGGTTGTTGGGAAGGTCTATTTTACGAATGACGTTGTTGCCAAACTCACATACTAATAGTGGTCCCCCTCCATGCCTTGAAAGATTGCGTGAACCGTTAAATGTAGCAGCCGTGGCAGGTCCTCCGTCACCAGTATATCCGCTGGCACCCGTTCCGGCAATTGTGGTAATGAAACCCGATGGGTCTATTTGGCGGATAACATTTTCGTTGCGTTGTGCTACGTATATGTATCCGCTAGACCATGCAACCCCCATTGGTGCCGAACCCAAGCCTGCAGCAGTGGCAGGCCCACCATCTCCGGTATAAGTCAGACTTCCATTTCCCGCTACTGTTGACACAACTCCGGCGCTATTAATTTTTCGCACCCTAAAATTACCAGCGTCGATCATATATAAGTTCCCTGAGAGATCGGCAGATAATTCCAGAATGTTGTTGAATTGTGCAGCCGTAGCCGGCCCACCGTCACCACTAAAACCAGGAGTTAATCCACCCGCAAAATGTGTAATTATGCCACTCGGTGTGATCTTCTTGATGTAAAGCGTGGTAGAAAAATATAAATTACCAATCGTGTCAATAGCAAGCCCGATAGGCATACCAAATTCAGCAGCTGTTGCAGGGCCACCATCACCCGAATAGCCCGAAATCCCGGTACCGGCCCAAAGAGTGATAATACCATTTGTGTCTACGCGCCTGATCCTATTTCCTACCGCTATGTAAACTCGCCCCCACCTATCCACAGCGCACTTTCTGACCATCGTAAAATCAGCCGCAGTCGCCGGCCCACCATCCCCGGAATATCCCAATACACCTGTCCCTGAAAATTTCCACATCAGGGCATTATTGTCTATTACCCGTGTGCCGTAATAGTATCCATCATTAAAGTGTATCCGCCCATCATATGATTGCGCAACAGCATATGGCTGCAACATATAAGAACTTGTCGCAGGTATACCATCAGCAGTTCCAGTGCCACCACCAGCTATTGTGGTGATGGTTTGGGCGTAGGTGTTGTTGACCGCGAAGAGCAGCAACAGAAATACTGATATTTGTTTCAATTTATTTTTCATTTGGAAAGTATTACTGACGGATGGCATAAGCCACCCGTCAGCTGATAAAAATTTAATTCAATACTACACGAATATTCGCCATGAATGGCAAAAATGGTATATTAGTCCATGTACTTGTGCCAGCGGTGCAACCGAATCCGGTCCATGTCGTGAGCGCACCATAGCATGTCGGTCCGGCCACGGGATCAGACATCACGCCCCAAGATAAACTCGGTCCGCAAGGAGGTGAAGGGCAATACCATTGGAAAGTAATATCAGACCAGTAAAATGTAGTAGTTGCGACTGGTACGGGCGCAGTAAAATTAAGCATACCCATAAGTGCGGTCCAACTCCCTGCCACCAATGAGCCGCTGGGTGGTAACATTACTGTATTACTGACGATTCCACAAGATGGATTACCGTTGGGGATATCCGCAGCATAAAGATTGACGTAGGCTGTACATACAGGGTTGATATTCGTTACTGTAATAGCGGCAGTTTGAGCCCTGCAGGCGACCGAAAGTGCTACAATAAAAAATGATAACAGGTACTTCATGATTGTGATTTTTGGTTAAACTTAGGAAAAATGCTACCGCACATTTCAGCGCTGCCCACTGTAGCAAAGCAGCGGAAAACCAAACCACACTAACGCAACTACCTGCTCAATATACAAATTGTAGCAATAAGTAGTTTTACATAACTTCGCATTTCTATCAGGAAGGGCGAAGTATGCTGCGCGTTTCTATGGCGGGGATTTCCCGTTTGGCCATCGGCCATTTCGCAAAGTATATCAGTCTTTAGTGCGGGCAATTTTGGTAGGCATCTGTTTGCCATTTATTGCCTGCACTTTTTTCCACCAAATACTATGCACCGGCTATATAAACACGAATGTAAATACGAATGCCTGTATCACATGTGTTTTTTAGCCACTATTTTGTCCGCATTGTGAACATTTTGTTAATGGAAATTCCTATAACAGATTGTTTGCTGCCACTCCATAGTATTCTGCAAGACATAACAAAGAAGACACCTTCAGACTTGGGTATCTGCCGTTCTCTATGCGGCTGAGAACTGTACGGGCTATACCGACCTCGTGGGCTACGGTATCGAGTTTAAGGCCTTTTTCATGACGCAATTGTTGCAATTGCATGCCGATTTTCTGCAGGGCTTCCTGCGTAAGGGTGTTGTTCATGTTGGTTAAAGGGTGAGGGTGGAAAATGGGTGAGGCTGTGACAAGCTACTATCACACCGGCCACGCAAATGTCATGGTCTTAACAAGATCGGGGTGCAGGCTTTCGAACACCGGACATGTGCGGGCTATGCGCTCTATGATGGCTTTCTGCTTGTCGGTAAACGGCTGACTTTTGGGAAAGCTCATGTGTACTTTGATCTCTCCTATCCGGCGCGGATCAGACACCATCACCTTTGTCACCTCGCATTCTGCCCCGGTAATGTCCAGCTCGTGCACCGAAGTGGCAATACCTATCGTAGTGACAATACATGCCGCCAGCGCGGTGGCCACCAGATCGGTAGGCGAAAAACGCTCGCCCTTGCCGTGGTTATCTACCGGCGCATCGGTCTCTATGGCGCTGCCCGAACGGGTGTGAACACAGGTGGTGCGCAGGTCTCCGGTATATGTTACCAATGCTGTCATAGTTGTGTTTGTGTTAAAAGTGAACTATAAAGGTAGTGAAGTGTAGTTTTATTTTTTTGAATGAAACATACTAACTAATTTAGTATGTAGGTATGAAAAGCCTTAAGCGTAGTTTATGGTTGCTGGCAGGAATGTGCACATGGGCGGGTTATGCCCATGCGCAGACCGCTAAGGACACAGTGAAAAAAGCTGTGCCGCCGGCTGCAAAGGTGGCGCCCAAGGGCCCCAGGCCCATAGAGCATGAGCTGAGCGGCGGATTGCGCCTGAATTCGAACGGATGGGGCGTGTATGGCGAACTGGGCAAGGTGAAATTCAACAACACCAAGACGGCCGACATGTTCTACCGGGTGAACTTTGTGCAACTGGAGCTGGGCGAGATCAGGAGTCCGCAGCAGGAGAAACTGCGGTCGGAGGGCAATGCCACAGGCGGCACCACAAAATACATTTACGGAAAGATCAATAACTTCTACACACTGAAGCTGGGCTACGGTCATAGGGCCATGCTGGCCGGAAAACCCGACCCGGGATCGGTATCGATACACTGGGCGAATGTGGTGAGCGGATCGCTGGGCATGATGAAACCCTACTACCTGAGTGTGTGGAGCGACCCGAATGCGATAAAATATACAGAAGATACGAAGAACCTGTTCCTGTCGCAGCGCTCCATAATGGGGGCTGCGGGCTTTGGTACAGGTCTGAGCGAGATGAAAATGGTGCCGGGCGGTCATTTTAAGTCTATGCTGCACTTTGACCTGCCGGGGGCACGCACCAGCGTGCTGTCTCTGGAGACGGGTGTGAGCGTGGACTACTATGCCGACCCCATAACCATAATGGCCAACAGAGACCCCCAACAGCTATTTGTAGACGTTTTCATGGCGATACAATTTGGCAAACGTTGGTGATGGTCGTAATTTGCAACCCGATATGCAAGAATTGCCGGTAATCAGTAAAGGAGAAGAACGCCAGAAAAAGCCTAACTGGCTGCGAGTGAAACTGCCGATAGGCGAAAGCTACCGCCACGTGCGCAACCTTGTGGACACCCACAAGCTGCACACTATATGCGAAAGCGGCAACTGCCCCAATATGGGCGAGTGCTGGGGAGAAGGGACAGCTACCTTCATGATCCTGGGCAATGTGTGTACACGGTCGTGCGGTTTCTGCGCGGTGGCCACAGGTCGCCCCGAGCCGGTGGACTGGGACGAACCACAACGTGTGGCCGAGGCGATCCACCTGATGAAGGTGAAACACGCGGTGATCACATCGGTTGACAGGGACGAACTGAAAGACGGTGGCTCCATTATATGGTCCAATACCATAAAGGCGGTGCGGGCACTGAACCCCGACACTACGCTGGAAACACTGATACCCGATTTTAAAGGCGACTGGGACAATCTGCAGCGCATCATAGACGCTGCCCCCGAGGTGGTATCGCACAACATGGAGACGGTGGAACGCCTGACGCGCAAGGTGCGCATACAGGCCAAGTATCACCGTAGCCTGGAGGTGCTGCGCCGCCTGAAAGATGGCGGCATGCGCACCAAGAGCGGGATCATGCTGGGACTGGGTGAAGAAAAAGAAGAAGTACTGCAGTCGCTGCAAGACCTTGCCGACAACGGCGTAGACGTGGTGACACTGGGCCAGTACCTGCAACCTACACAGAAACACCTGCCTGTAGTGCGTTTTGTACATCCCGATGAATTTGCCTTTTACCGCGAAGAGGGCCTGAAAATGGGCATAGACTATGTGGAGAGTGGTCCGCTGGTACGCTCATCTTACCATAGTGAGCGGCATATTGGGGATAGGGGTAAAAGGTAGTTTTGGAGTTGGGAATTGGGAATTGGGAGTTAGGAATAAGGAGTTATAGTTCTAATTCTTGGATTTTGGATTTTGGATTTTGGGTTTTGGGTTTTGGATTTTGGAATTTGGGTTTTAGGTTTTGGAATTTACCCTTGTAAGATTGGAAAGAAACGCACAATACTGGATCGATAAGCTGAACCTGACACCCCATGTGGAAGGCGGCGCGTATGGCGAAGTGTACCGGGCTGGCCTGATACTACCCCACTCTGCACTTACTAAGACGCACAACAGCGACCGCAATGCCATGACCAGCATCTACTTTCTGCTGCAGTTTGGCGAGTTTTCGGCTTTCCATCGCATAGCGTCTGATGAATTGTGGCACCACTACGATGGCGGTACACTCTGTATCTATGAATTAACTACTGACGGCACTTTAAAACGACACTTACTGGGCATTGAAGAAGGCGCTATGCCGTTTGTGATGATACCGGCAGGCAGTTGGTTCGGGTCCAGGGTGGAAAAAGAAGGCTCCTTCACCTTATGCGGCTGCACAGTAGCGCCCGGCTTCGATTTTGCCGACTTCGAACTGGCAGACAGGCAGGCACTGGTAGCACAATATCCCGCGCATGCCACCATCATTACCGAGATGACACGTTAGTTGCTTTTTGCCTTGCGCGTGGCAAGGCTGACATTCACCACAAGATCGTGTTCGTTCAGCCGTGTGTTGCCGCCAAGGTAGCGGTGCACATACATGTACCCTGTTTCTATTTTCAGCGCATGACCTGCGGGTAGCAATACACCCGCAAAAGCACGGTGCTGATCTACCGAAGAGAAACCACCGTTAGTGGTATTGAGGAATACCTCGTAATAAGCCGACCAAGACGTTTTGCCATGTGGCGAATACCGCAACACCGAGCGCAGGCGTTGCCGCCACGCATGCGTTCCCCCTTCAAACCAGCGCGACTCGGCCGCGTATCGGGTGCTCAGCGTAAAGTGCCCCGCGTGAAGCAGATCACCCTCTGCCATTACAGATGCACGGTATTCATTTTTCCCTGTGCCCAGATCATCACCGACATGTACCAATGTATTGCACGACCTGAACACCGCCACCGGCGATATACCGAATCGAAGCCTGTCGTTATAGCGATAGTAGGTCCAGTTACGGAAGGAAGCCATCAGCGGCTGCTCTACAGGATTGAAGTGCGTACCAATGCTCTGGCGGCGGTACTGCAGCTCGGCATCCGTTTGCCAGCGTGCGGTCAGCGGCACTTGCGTGGTGAGGCGCGCCCAGCTGTTGTAATGCTGTGCATGCGCCCCTGGCAGCAAAAAAAACGTGAATGCCGCATACAGTAGCGTATGCCGGCATTCACGTAAACTAAAACCCAACGACTTCATTAGTTATTACTGATCTGGTTGTGCCAATTCATCTTACAAAAGTGTTGTAGGGCACACATAGTCTGTAAGTGAGAACTTGCCTGAATTCTTTATAGCTCCGAATCCACCCTTCACATCTATCAGCTTGTCGTAGCCGCGCGCCTTGAGGATGGAGATAAAGATCATGGACCTGTAGCCACCTGCACAATGCACGTAGTATGGCTTGTCTTTGCTGAGCTGCTGCATAGCCGCGTTCACATCATCAAGCGGCGT
This sequence comes from Flavipsychrobacter sp., assembly GCA_016786565.1. Lineage (GTDB taxonomy): Bacteria > Bacteroidota > Bacteroidia > Chitinophagales > Chitinophagaceae > Nemorincola. The sequence continues at coordinate 5,619 of JAEUVY010000085.1, read as the reverse complement.
ATTCTCTGCACCACGGATATGCTCACTGAGGAATTCGCTGCGCTTACGCACATCTATCACAGTGGCATCATCGTTGATCTCCTGACGTGCAGCCAACTCATCGGCAGAGATGGACTCTATCGTGACCACATCCTTTCCGGAAGCCTTCCATGCAGGGAAACCACCATCCAGGAAGCCGATACAGAAGTCATATCCCACACGTGCCAACCTTGTAATCACTTCTTCTTCAGTACCCGGCTCTGCCACTATCAATATCTCTTGTTTGATATCAGGTATCAGCGCACCCACCCATGGAGCAAAACCACCCTTGATACCGATGTTCACCGAACCCGGAACGAAACCTGCGGCAAATGTCTGAGGGTCGCGGGTATCGAGTACCAGTGCGCCTGTCTCATTAGCAGCAGCTTCAAAAGCCTCGGGCGACAGCGGGCGCTTGCCACGTGCCAGTACAGTATCTATAGAGTCGTACACACCCTTGTTCATAGCCACATTGAGCGGGAAGTAAGCCGGAGGCGGCATAAGGCCGTTGGTCACCTCTTTCACAAACTCCTCACGGGTCATATCGGCACGCAACGCGTAGTTGGTCTCCTTCTGGTGACCCAGTGTATCAGATGTTTCCTTGCTCATATTCTTGCCACAGGCACTACCAGCGCCGTGTGCAGGATACACAATAATGTCATCTGCCAGTGGCATGATCTTGTTGCGCAAACTGTCGAACAGCGTGCCGGCGAGTTGCTCCTGCGTCATATCTGCTGCTTTCTGTGCCAGGTCCGGGCGACCTACGTCTCCTATAAAAAGCGTATCGCCTGAGAAGAGGCTGGTGGTCTTGCCGTTCTCTTCAGTAAGCAGGTAGCACGAACTCTCCATTGTATGACCCGGTGTGTGCAACACCTTAATGGTGGCATTACCTATTTTGAACTCCTGACCGTCGGTAGCAATAATTGCTTCAAAGCCCGGCTGCGCGTTAGGACCGTAAACGATCTTGGCACCTGTTTTGTTCGCAAGGTCCACGTGACCCGAAACGAAATCGGCATGGAAGTGCGTTTCAAATACATACTTGATGGTGGCACCATCGTTCTTCGCCTTTGTTACGTAAGGCATTACCTCGCGCAGCGGATCAATGATAGCGGCTTCGCCATTGCTTTCAATGTAATAGGCTCCTTGTGCAAGGCAGCCGGTGTAAATTTGTTCGATCTTCATTTTATATGCTTTTAGTGTTTTCTGATTTTTATACAAATTTCAGTAGTTGTTCGCATTGCGTGCGGAACATTTGTCCCGCAACTCAGGCAGAGTAAATTTCCCTTATGAAGATATAAATACCCATGATAAGCACCAACCAACCGAAGCCTTTTTTCAGTTTATGACCGGGAATATTACGCGACAGTCTGGTGCCCACCAATATGCCCGCAACTGCAATACCCGTAATGGTGAGCAGAAACTGCCAGTTGATGTTGGCCAAACCAAGATCGCCTGCGAACCCCGACAATGAATTAAGTGCTATGATGAGCAGAGACGTACCAACCGCTTGCTTCATGGGCAGGCGCAACAACAGCACCAATGCAGGAATAAGGAGGAATCCACCACCTGCACCCAGCACACCTGTTACCACACCTATCCCGATGCCTGCCAGTACAAATTGCAGCGTCTTACTTTCACTCTTTTCATCGGCTACCGGTTCGGTGTTGCCTCCTTTGATCATAGACAGTGACGCAGCTACCATCAGCAGCGCAAAGAGTGTCATTGTTGCCATCTGGCGGGTCACTACCATATCGCCCATAGTGAACAGCACCTTGGGTACCAGTGGCAACAAAAACCTGCGCACCAGCAGTATGGTAGCAATAGAGGTGACACCAAAAAGCCCAGCCACCCGCAATTGAACATTGCCCTGCCGATAATGACGGAAGGCACCTACCAAACTGGTACTGCCCACGATAAACAAGGAATAGTAGGTGGCCAACATAGCGTCTATGCCAAACAGATACACCAGCACAGGCACTGTGAGAATGGAACCACCGCCACCTACAAGCCCCAGCGAGAGGCCTATAAGTATGGAAGCAATATATCCGGCAACTATCATGATGCAAAGGTGCTACAGGATATGGGATAGTTTTGTAACAATTGTCCCTAAGGGCATGCGCACGGTCATAAAACGGACGCTGAAAACAATGTCCAAAGCCCTGCCTGCAAAGGTTTACGACAGGAAAAAGTAACAACGACATTTTTTTGCCAAAATCTTTTTGAATTGCGGGTTTTTATGTTAATTTTATGTCCCAACAACCAAACACATTTTAAAACAAAAACTTACTGTATGAAACTAAGGATCTTTACAGGCATGCTGATGGTAGTTTTCCTGTCTCTGTTCAACTCATTTGCTGCTAACGCTCACGGAGGTTGCAAAAAAGGCGATTGCTGCCGCCCTGCACATCATGGTTGCTGGGGTCATCATGGTTACATCTACGGCCCTGATGGTCATTATGCTAAGCACAAAGGCGCTTGCGCTGGTAGCTGCGAGAAAAAATGTGGTGGCGAAGAGAAATCTTGCTGCGATAAGAAAGAGTCTTGCAAAAAATCTTGCGACCACACTTACACACGTGCTCGTTACCATCAGGATTGCCACGGTCGTGGTCACCTGCATTCAACTAAAAACGAAGACTAATTAAGGTCTCAATATCTAATAGAAAAGCTGTCTTCGGGCAGCTTTTTTTATTAGCCCTTACTCACCGATTTTATAGAATATCTCTTTCGCACAGACATTTCATTACCTGTGATCCAAATATAGCAATTGAGCATTTAGGTAATGGTCTCAAATCGAGAGAACGAACAAGTCCGGGACTACACATGGGTGATTCTCAGTGCATGGCGTGGAATCGACAAAACCCTGAAATAAAAAGACTTTGCACCTTGGGGGGACCCGTGTGCAAAGCCGCATAAACAACAAAAACTTTTGCAAAACGCAAAAGCCTGAGGAAAGTCTATAAAAATATAATCACGAATAGCCCCGAAGTTGTGATACGGGGCTATTCGTGATTAAATATCTACTAATACCAGTGGTAGTAATGTGTGTGGTTGTGCTCTTTGATTTCGCTCTTCCAAGCTTTCTTGTGAGCTTTACGGTGCTTACGAGCAGCAGCAAATGGCCTGTCCTGGCACATTTTCTTCTTAGCTTTATATTCTTTCTTGTCGCTCTTCCAGTCCTTTTTCCAGGCCTTGTAGCAATGGAACTCAGATTTTTCTGATTTGGAGTCATCTCCATGGGCTGAGGCGCTGTTTGCACCGAATAATGCGATCGATAAACACGCTAGTAAGACGAAGTTTTTCATTCAATTTTATTTTGTGAAGGCAAGATAAGTAATAATTCAGATTTCCAATAATGATAGCCGCATTTTTTTTTATTCAGCACATAACTGATTGAAAATCGGCCGAAATTATTGCTTTCACTTAAAGCAAAAAGCGACCGAAACTTCCCGGATCATCACGGATAAGACACCGGAGGATGTTCGACAATGATCTTCTTCACGGTAAAATACTTCCTTTTACCGTTTTGCTTATAGGCCAGCAATGCCACACCGTTATATTTCCTCAATGCAGGTTTAGGTTGGGGTTTATCGCCGGGCGGTGTGTACATATTTCCATCATCAAACTGACTGCCTGTCGCTATATCCAGCTGCAGTCCGCGTGCCGACCGGGTAAGCGAAACATTCGCCTGCATTCCGTCTTTCGCCTTCAGCAAAAGTGGCAACTCCTGACCATCAACCCATATCTTTTCCGGAACGATAGCCGCCCCTGCCGGTTTGAACAGGATCGAAAACGTATAGTCGCACCCATGCCTGCCGGCAATGCCACCGCTCCAGCAGCGGCGGGTAGCATCCAGCACGGTTTGCCCAAAGGAGCCCTGGGCTGCAAGTAGCATCGCGGGTAAGAGGATTCTATACATAACTACAGTTTGTGGTCATCAAATATACTAAACACCCACCCCACTATTAAAATTAACCCTTGTTTGACGGTCTCTTAGCCCATGAAAAGGAAATGGATTCGTTATTTTGCAGCATGATGAAGCGTTTTGCAAGTCTGGCAATAGCCCTGATACTTTCGCTGCCGGCATGGTCGCAGACTGATTCCACTACTTCGGTTCTGCCTAAGAAAAGCCACCTGCGCATCAGCCTGCTTACCTGTGGCGTAGGCGAACTCGTTTATGAGATCTTCGGGCACACCGCCGTAAGGGTTGTAGACAGCACAATAGAGGGCCCTCTGCGCGATATCGTATATAACTACGGCATGTTCAATGGTTATGACGACAACTTTGAGCTGAAGTTTATGCGCGGCAAACTACCCTACTATGTGGCCACCAACCAGTTTGAGGATTTCATGATGGAATACAACGAGCTGGGGCGTCAGGTAGAAGAACAGGTACTGGACATCAACGATAGCGCCAAGGAAAGTATAAATGCCTTCCTTCAGGAAAATGTGCTTCCGCAGAACCGCTACTACAAGTACGATTTCTTTTTCGACAACTGCGCCACGCGCATCAGAGACGTATTTCCTGCAACATTGGGCGCGGGGTTCAAATATGGAAAGATATTGCCCGACAACACTAAACTGACTTTTCGTGATATCATCAACAAGTACTTCTATCGCCGCCATTGGGAGCGCGTAGGTGTGAACATTCTGTTGGGCAGCCGCATAGACAAGGTAATGACCGACAACGACATCATGTTCTTGCCCGACTACCTGAGAGACGGCCTTGCCGGTGCCACCAACAACGGCCAAAAGGTTGCCGATGCGCCTGCTATCATACTTCCGGGCAGCAAACCTGTAGAGGCAGATGCAAACATCCCCATGTTGCTCACCTGTTCTCTGCTGTTGCTGACACTGGCCGGCATTGGCATTAAAAAGCTGCACATACTGGGTCGCGTCATGAGCATTTTACTGCTGTTTGTATCAGGGCTGTTGGGTGCGCTCATCGTTACAATGTGGTTTGCTACCGACCATCAGGGGTGTGCCAATAACTATAACATACTTTGGGCAATGCCGGTGAACCTTGTTCTGGCGTTTGCTAAACCGGTCAAAAAAGACAAATACGCAGTCCTTGCCATATTAATGATCATCGCGTCTTTTATGATGCACTTACTGAACATTCAGGGGCTGGTACCTGAACTGATGCCATTGATGCTGGCACTGATGGCGACACACATAAACATTTACAGAAAAAGCAAAGAAGCTGCTAACACAGCAACAGCATAGCTACAACATGACCCGGCAACTGAACTACACAAAAAAAGGCTCAGGACCTGCGCTGGTGCTGATACACGGCTTCCCCGACAGCAGCCGCATCTGGAACAATATCGCCAATGAACTAGCAGCAGACTTTACCGTGCTGACGCCTGACCTGCCCGGAAGTGGCGGCACTCCGCTTACCCAGCCTACCCTACTGCCGGAGATGGCAGAGGGCATTATGGATATGCTCGGAAACGAGCATATTTCATCTTCTGTGATCGCAGGGCACTCAATGGGCGGATATACGGCACTTGCATTTGCACGTGCCTATCCGGAAGCAGTACGCGGGCTATCGCTGGTACACTCTACCCCAGCTGCCGACGATGATGAGAAGAAAGCTAATCG
>JAEUVY010000076.1 GCA_016786565.1 Flavipsychrobacter sp. | reverse complement strand
TATTGTTACCGTTAATGGCACCACTTCATACGTTGTCAGGAACAGCAATGATGAATACAATGTGTATGATAGCTGTAATACCGTTGAACCTAAGGAGCCGTTCAATGCAGAGCCATTTATCGAGGCATACAACGACCATATCCAACGCATTGCCGCTCAGAAACAGGCAGATTTGGAGATAGCACAGGAGGCAGAGCGCAAACGCATTGCCGACCTTACCGACCGCATCAAGGGATGCGAGAACGCTAAAGAACTGGCGCAGGAATTTGGTTTGTCAACCGTAGAAATCGCAAGCCATTGGAGCGACTTATACGAAGGACGCAGCTACTACGGCATATTGATTGGCGACCGCAAAGAATTTGAAATCATCGAACTGGCGCGGGATATACACAATATAGATGGTGAGTATGGCGAAGCACGGCACAGAGCCGGTGAACATCACAACACATTCAGCGGTGGCATTTACGATGGACACGGTAAAGCACTGGAAGAATATCAGGATGCACTAAAACGCCACTTCAACGGCGACCACTTCTTCTACAAGAGCCAAGAAACTGAACAGGAGTTTATACTGGAAGAAATCGAAAAGGCAGCAGCAGACAGGGATATGGATAAAGTAAAAGCACTGATGCAATCTTTCGATAAAATCGAAGCCGGCTATTATGATTGCAACGGCAACCTTGAAATACTGGAAACAGACCTGAACCACCCCGACCGCACAGGCTATTCATACGATGTGTATAGCTACAACCTATGTTACAGGTTTTGGCACAAACATTCGTTTCAGGAAGTACCCGAAAATGATGAAAATGACGACTAATTAGCCGCCTGCAATGGCAGGCGGTTTTTTCTATTATCTTCATTTTCCAAACTATCAATTACACATGAGGCTCGCCAATAAATTGTCCGACTTTAAGTCGCTATTCGATATGCTGCATGCGTTACCTGATGATACCGCCTGCCGTGAATATCTTGAACTCATTTACTGGAACAATACCCCTACATGCCCACATTGTCAGTGCCAGGCACATTACATACTCAAAACAAAAGGTGAGTTCAAAGGGATGTATAAATGCAAAGGATGCAAACAACGCTACAACGTAGCATACGGCACTATGTTTGAAGCATCACACATATCTTATCGCAAATGGCTTATCGCTATCTACATTGTTTCGGCTCATAAGAAGGGAATAAGCTCACACCAACTTAGCCGCGACCTTTCGGTAACTCAACGCACAGCTTGGTTCATGCTCCATCGCATACGTCATTCAATGGGATTGGAACAGCAGGAACAGTTAGAAGGCACCGTACAACTGGACGAAACATTTTGCGGAGGCAAGAATAAAAACCGGCATTGGGATAAGAAAGTAGAACATTCGCAAGGCAGAACGTTTATTGACAAAACCCCAGTCATGGGTATGTTACAGCAAGCCGAAACAGAAATTATAGAACGCCCTCACAAAGTCATTCCCGGAAAGATTGTAAAGGAAAAAGTGTACCGCAAAACAGCCGTTGTAAAATGCAAAGTAGTACCCAACACACAAGCTGCCACGCTACAGCCCATAATCAAACAGCATGTTGCAGAAAATAGCATAATTGTGTCTGATGAATGGGTAGCCTATCACGGTCTAAATGCTGCATACGACCACCGCATCATTGACCACAGAGCCAAACAGTATGTTGATGCTGCAGGTAATACCACCAATGCCCTTGAAGGATTTTGGACATGGATAAAACGCTCACAAATGGGTATCCATCACATCATTTCAAGAAAACACCTGCAAAAATATGCTGACGAAAACGCCTTCCGGTACACCACTTGCCGCATGAAAGACAAACAACGCTTTGACCTCACATTGCAGCAAGCCAACAACCCACGCATAACCTACAAGCAGCTTACCGGGAAACTATAACCAATCGCACCAACCATTACCGCCGCTCCCATTACCGGGAGCGGCTAAAGCCATTTCTTAACTACAAAATCAAAACAAAAATGGAACAGAAAATCAATCCCGAAATTCAAATGATATTACCCGGAGAAGGCAAACGACTATTGCCAATCCTGAACATTCAAAACGTAAATCAGGCATACGCTCACTTGCTTAATGTAGATATAGACATCTGCAAGGAAAGGATATTAGCTGAAACAGCCCTTCTTAAACGTCTGCAAAACGTCTGCAAAACAGCCGACTTTGAATTGATAAAAAAATGGGCTAATAAGTTCAATCAACTTAAAAGAAAACACGGCATAGCTGATGATACATGGCCGGAAAATTGGCTACGCGAGTTTAGCTATTGGATGCGGCACGAGGACAAATCGGTCAATCCTGACGATATTTCTCGTTAAGCATCTGTATTATATCAACACGCTGCATTTCAATAGCCCTTACAGTAATATCATCGTGAAAGCAAAGGTTCTTAACATCTACTTTTTCAAGTCCATGTTTTTCAAGGATGCAAAGTAATGCCCGCTGATGTGACCCTATATCAATCAGCAAATCCATCATTGCATCAATAGTCTTATCCCTTGGTATATCCAATTGAGGTTCTTTACTCATAACATTGATTTAGACACCCCAAAATACAAACATTATAGACGTTTACACGTTGTAACCTAATGTAAAATCTATACTGATAGTTCCTATACTTCCCTACTTTTATCAGGCAACCACGAGCAAATCGCCAAAGCTGAAAGCCCTGCAACTAAACATTGCAGGGCTTTTCTTATCGTTTTGCAGCAGGAACTTTCTTTAGAATGAGCAGTACCACCAAAACGAAATATGCCAGGTAAACATAGTTCAGTTCAATAGTCGGCGGATCATCGGGATCGCCATTCTTCCACGTCATAAAATGGATGAATACGATCAGCGCAAACCCAATAGCAAAAAAGCGGTTCGTCAAAAGGCGCATGGGATAAGGGTTTATTGAAGGTAGCAGCTTGCGCCATTGTTGCCGGCATAACTTTTCAGCACAGCAAGATGATAGTTACATTGCGAATCTACACTGATAGCCAGCCCCGGGTCAACAGCATACTTTACAGTCGTATCTTTCAGCGGATTTTTCTTGTAGGTGCAGACACAGCGCGTAGCAGATGCCTTACCCGAAGGCGATTTGGAACAGGCTCCGGCGAGCAATGCTCCAGCCAGTAGCAGTAAAATTGTGTGTTTCATTTTTGGCGTATTTACGTGGTTAAACAAAAAAATAGCGTAACTGATTTCATTATTACAACCACGAGGCTCGCCAAAGCCAAATTGCGCAATAAGATACAGCTACGCCATTACCAGCGTAGTACACCCATATTGTTGCGCAATTGTTTGAATTTTGGCGATTCCGTGATTGCAACCCTATGCTATAATACTAACATTCTTATATCTTCAGTATTCCTAACCCTATATCCTTATCTTAAATTTTGTTGAAATACAAAACTAAAACTTTATTTTGCAAGTTTTTACCCCTAATTTTGAGTATATGAAAAACAAGAAAAAAGCAGGACTTTCCGATGCTGAACTTGTAGCTAAATATGAAGCCGGTAAACAGCCAGTCATTAAGACTATCAAAAAAATGCTGTCCACCAAACCAATGCAAGTTCCCGCTAAAGCAAGCTAACATATAGCTTACATTCATTATTCATTCCACCTCATATCGTACCTTTCTACGGTACACCGAAGTGATTTAATACCCGTTTTTTTACTACCTTTAGATACTTATGAAAAGTATATTTTCGGCAGGATTGGCTTTGATAGTGGCAGTGCAGTGCCATGCGCAACTGCAAATGCGCCCACCGGGCGAAGACACCATGAGCAATGCCGCTGTGGCAAAGTGGTATGCCGACAGGTACAAGGGCATTCTTTCTCTTACCGGCAAACAGGAACAGGCGGTTGTTCAAGCCATTCTCAGCTACAGGAACGGCAGAGACTCCATGAAATCCATATCCGGAATAACAACCGAACAAAGGTTTGCGCACTACCAACAACTAGACATGAAGATGAAGCAGATATTGACAGATGTACAATATGCCGACTACCTCCGCACAGCCAACTTCATAGAACTGCGTGACAATAATATTTTGGAACTACACAGCAAGCAGAGAGATCATATCAATAAGAAATAAAAGAGGGCGCGGTACTAATTTTTAATTAACCCAATCTTTCCGCGTTTTTGACCGTCTTATACAGAAACGAACCTATGAAACACCTGATAATAGCTCTGCTGGTTGTTTGCGGCGCGCTTGGATATGCCGCCCAACCGTGCACTCGTTTTGAGTTGACGCCACTCGAGATCAGCATGGCTCCATTATCTGTACCTGAACCCGCGCCCGCACCAACGCAGGAAATTAAGGTTGTTCAAATACCCTCTACACTTGCTATTATGCCCTACACCGATCTGGTTAATGTGATCAACACTATGGTTCCGGGTGTGTATCAAAACCAATTGGGGGCCGCGCTGAACTTTCGGGGAGGCAGGTCAGGCGAAGTACTGTATGTAATAGACGGCATGCAGATACAGGACCGGCCATAGTCGCGCTAACCGATTTCCCACTCAACGGACTGTACACATTACGGGTCGTAAGCGAGTCAAAAACGAAAGTTATTACCGTTTCGGTGCAACATTAATTGATAATATTCAATACTTAAAGAGCACCTTGTTATCCAAAACAAGGTTCTTTCTTCTTTTTGGACAAATATTATTATCCATAACAAATATTGAAAATCAACGATTTTCGATAAACAAAATAATATATACAGTACTATGTGTTACAAAGTACCGTATTGTACATACTTTTGTGTGGTAAATAGTTCCTGTTATGGAAAACAAGATGAACATTGAGAACACACAAAGCCAGATGCGCCGGGGAATACTGGAGTTCTGCATACTGTCGGTGATAAGGCGCGGAGAGGCATATCCCAGCGATATTGTCGAAGAAATGAAAGAGTCGAAACTGCAGGTACTGGAAGGCACATTATACCCGCTGCTTACCAGACTGAAAAATGCGGGTATGCTCACCTACCGATGGGTAGAGAGCAACTCGGGGCCGCCACGAAAGTACTTTTCGCTGACAGAACAGGGCGAGGCATTTTACAAACAACTGGAAGGCACCTGGAACGAACTGGCCAACGCAGTGAACAAACTGAAGAACAAAGAAGAATCGCTGAAGCCGGTGACAGAAGAAACAGCGGCACAGATGCCAAACCAGAACCCGGAAAACGAAGAACAACCGCAGTAATACAAAACTCTGATACACACCGCACAAAACAATAATATGGAAAAGGTAATCAATATCAACTTTCAGGGGCGCGTCATTCCGATAGAAGAGACAGCCTACAACCACCTGAAACAATATACCGACAGTCTGCGCCGCCACTTTGCTAACGAAGAAAGCGGAGAGGAGATCATCAACGACATAGAAAACCGTATTGCAGAATTGCTGACCACAAGGCTGAAACAAGGAGCTGCTTGCATCAATACTGCCGACATGAATGCAGTGATAGACAGTATAGGCAGAATAGAAGACCTGATGGCTGCCGATGGCGAAGAACACACCTCAGAAAAAGACAGCAACAAACAGACCAGGAATGAACATCAGGCCCCTCGGCCCGAGCATACACGCCTGTTCAGAAATGCCGACGACAAGATAATTGCCGGTGTGTGTAGCGGCATTGCAGCCCGCCTGAACATGGACCCTGTGATAGTGCGCATCCTGTTCGTATTCCTTTTCGGAGCGCTGTTCTGGATCTATATACTGCTGTGGCTGATAGTGCCCATGCAGAGTATTGAAACCAATACCACCCACAGGCTCTACCGAAATCCGGACGACAAGGTGATAGCCGGCGTGTGCGGTGGTATGGCAGTGTACTTCAAACTGGATAGCTGGAAGGTTCGTGCCATTTTCCTGCTGCCGCTCATCATCAGTGTGTTCTTTAAAAGTATGGGCATATTCACCTGGCACATAGGGTTGGCACCGGGTATATTCCTCGGATCGTTTGGTAGCACACTATTCCTGCTGTATGTAATATTATGGATAGCACTACCCTATGCCACATCGGGCACTGAGAAAATGGAACTGCGCGGCGAAAAGATAGACATCAACTCTATAAAAGCCGCAACACAGGCACGCACCAATGCGGCCGCCAATGCCACAAGGAGTGTGGGTAGCAGCATAGGCCGCATCATCGCCATCCTCGTGAAATCATTTCTGCTGGTGGTTGCCGGATCTGTGGCCCTGGGCCTGTTTGCGGGCCTCATCGGTCTTATTGTCGCGGGCACGGCCATCAGTCCGTATGCAGCTTTTTTCCTCAGCGACACTCAGTCATATTCGATCGTGTGGCTGGGTATAGGTCTGGCAATGGGTATGCCTTTATTGGCAATGGCTGTATGGCTCATTCGCAGAATGACAGGAGCACGCTCGCGCAGGCACTACCTTGCCTATATATTCTCTGCACTATGGATAATTGGTGTCATTATAGTGGCAACAACCGGCAGCAAAATAGCCGCCAACTTCAGCAATACCGGCACTATTGAAGAAGAATTGCAGATAGCACAGCCCGGCACAGGCAGACTGTTTGTGAAGGTTGACAACGCGATGCTGCCCATAAAAAGCATGAAGTACAACCGCTGGTTCAACGACATGAACGATGAAAATGACGAGTTCAAACTGATGGACCGCAATACGCTGTGGCTGAACAATGTGAAGCTGAACATAGAACGAAGCGAAGACACCCTGTTCCATGTATACGAGACCCGTTCCAGCCGTGGCAGCTCCTCTCAGGAAGCGAGCATGAAGGCGAATAAAATATCATTTGTCGTTAGCCAGCTTGACAGCATATTGACGCTGCCGCGCGGATTTGTTGTTAACAGCCATGATAAGTTCTGCAATCAACAAGTACTGATAACAGTAGAAGTGCCGGTGGGTAAGACGATCAAGGTGAGTGAGGACATCAACGAATATAGCTGGTACACCATAAATGTAAATGGCAACGGCGTGTACAGGTCGCACCATTGGTCGGACAATGACGACATGGATTTTGACAACAACACTGAGTACATCATGACTACAACGGGTCTTAAGAATGTTGCGGATACTGCATCGAACGAACTGTAACCTGACAAAATTATTACCCGGATAAAAACAGGTAAAAACACCTGTAACGGCTAAGGAAGCTAATGCTACCTTAGCCGTTATCAATTTTTAGTACCCTCCAATGACACAACCTGTATATGTACTGGGCACCGGTCTGTCGCACGATGGATCGGCCTTTTTGCTAAAGGACGGAGTACCGGTAGCAGCAATAGAAAAAGAACGCCTGACCCGCAAAAAGCATGATGGCGGTAACGACCAACTAGCCGTACAGTATTGCCTTGACGCCGCTGGTATAAAAGCGCACGACCTGACCCTGATAGTGCAGACGGCCAATTTCGGGAAAGATTCTATTGCACGAGGGCATTACCTGGGGCCACGGGCAATAGCCGATACGTCCGTACCCGTTTTATCTATTTCACACCATCTGGCACATGCATGGAGTGCAGCAGCCGCGGCACCCTACCCCAAATGCGCGGTACTGGTGATAGATGGTTGCGGCAGTCCGCTGGACCAATGTGATGACCTGCAATGTGAGATGCCGGTCGACATAGGCAGCGAACCGGGCATGTATTGTGAAAAAGATAGTTTCTATCTGTTTGACAATGGTACACCGACACCTTTGATAAAGGATCTTTCAGTAATGAACCAAACGGACCTAGCAGCTAATTTCCGGATGCCAACGATCCGTCATTCTATTGGGGGTGTGTACAGCGCGGCAAGCAATTACTGTTTCGGCAATATGGATGATGCGGGAAAACTGATGGGGTTGGCACCGTATGGCAAACCCTCCAACCGCCCGCCGATCTTCCTGCTTGCAGAGGGGCGTGTCTTTGTGAAACATGGTCACTTTGATCAGGAGTTTTGTATGCCACGCACGTCATACAAGCAATTCACGCAACATTTTCAGCACTATGCCGATATCGCAAGATGGGTACAGTCGGAAACTACCCGTGCAGTAAGCTACCTGGTAAAGGAAAGAATGAAAAATGTGCCTGCAGGCACTCCACTGGCACTAGCCGGTGGTGTGGCACTAAATGCAGTGACGAATGCCGCACTGATGCGCGAGGGAGTTGTAAAAGACCTGTTCATTCAGCCGGCAGCCGGAGACAATGGACTGGCCATCGGCTGCGCATGGTATGGACACATTCATCACCAGGACAATAAACGCACCTCCCCCTCGAAGAGCATCTTCCTTGGCAGAAACTACAGCAATGAGGATATACTGAAGACGCTGCAAGGACACAGTCAACGCTACCAAATAAGCTGGATGGAATGTGATGATGTGGTGAAGAATGGCGCTGAAGCGCTGGCAAACGGCAAGACAATAGGCTGGTTTCAGGGAGGAGCCGAATTAGGTCCCAGGGCTTTGGGACATCGCAGCATACTGGCCGATCCGCGACTGCCCGATATACAATTGCATATCAACAAAAACATCAAAAACCGGGAAGACTTCCGGCCATTCGCACCGTCTGTACTTCAGGAAAAAGTGAACGACTACTTCGTCGATGCGTGGTACAGCCCCTACATGATACTGACAGACCTGATAAGACCGGAATGGGCCGACAAACTGAAAGGAGTGGTACATGTGGATGGCAGCTGCCGCGTGCAAACGGTTGATGCAAGCTGGAATGAACGTTTCCACCAACTCATAGCGCATTTCGGGACACTGACCGGAACTTATGTGCTGCTTAATACATCATTCAATGTTAGGGGTATGCCGATTGTAGAAACACCGGCAGAAGCCCTTGAAGTGTTTTTGAACTCGGCCATGGACGAATTGTACCTGAATGAAATAAGAGTAGTGAAAAAGCAGAATAATGAAAGCGAATGATATGGCAGGTGTACATTTGCTACCTTTAGTTTCATGCTGCCGGATACCAACACAGTTGTCTATGACATAATCATATCGGGTGCAGGCCCGGCGGGCAGCACATGTGCCATTGCCCTGCGCAACAGCG
>JAEUVY010000052.1 GCA_016786565.1 Flavipsychrobacter sp. | reverse complement strand
CATTTCACCCAATACCTGCAAAATCATACCCGACATTACGCCCGCTACCACCGGCAATACATACCTCGTTTTACGCATGAAGTAAAGTTATAAAGATTTTCGTGACGGTAAAAGGCAATGTAGCGACCGGTGTTATGAGCTATTGCTGCCGGAACGTATATTTACAAAGAAAATCTACAGAATGGCCCACCAATTCCCTACAGAATATGACCACGATATCTATTTCAATAGTCACCCGGATCTGCAGTCAGCAGGATTCGATGTAGAAGGACTGTATCAACACTATCTGCGGCATGGCAAAGGTGAAGGAAGGAAGGCAAATTCGGTTACATCACGTGATGACTTTTCTTCGCTGATACCTGAGGGAGCTGATGTTCTTGAGATATTGCCGGGATTCGCACCAATTTGTTCGGGGCCTAACGTAAAGTATTTTGAAACCAACACGAAAGAAGAACTGACAAGCAGGGCTGTAGCGCTGAATGTTACGCCTGAAAACATTCCTGACGTACACTTTTATCAACCGGACGGCGACCTGAATGCCGTGGGCAAGAGATTTGACGTTGTGGTGAGTGCACATGTCCTGAACCGACAACCGGACCCGATAAAACACCTGCAACAAATTGAAAATATACTTGCAGCGGACGGACATCTGATGATGGTGCTTCCGGACAAACGATACACATATGACCACGCATACCCGACCAGTACATTGACCGCCCTGCTTGCAAAACACTACAACCAGCAAACCGATCTTGTAAAAGAAGACCTCATAGGCAGCAGCCTGATGCGCACCCATGCAGAAGCTGACCAACATTGGAAAGGCGACCACGGCACACACTACCCCGACCTGGCAGAACGCTTTTCTACGATCACAAGCACCAACGACTGGAACATTAACGGCCTGCCAAACCGGGAAATAACCACTTGCGCATTCACACCGGACAGTTTTCGTGAACTGATGCTGCAACTAAAAGAAATAGGACTTACGAAAATGGACGTTGTAAGAATATACCCAACCACGTTCAACAAACAGGAATTTTACGTAATTCTGCATCGCCCATGACGGTTGTGTTACATGGACAGGTACGTGAACAGCAAGATGGTAGTGCGCCCTTTATTTAAAATAGTTGCATCAGCGATAGCAATGATGGTTACGTTCGTTTCGAACGGGCAGGAAAACCCGCGATGGGCAGGTTTTTGCACCGACGTTAACTATTTCTCAGGCAAGGTCATTAAACACACATCAAAATTCAAACTACCAATACCGGAGCGACGCTCGGGTATAGATATAAACCTGCAATGGAAGAAATATGGAAAGAACGACTGGGAACAGCGCAGGCGATATCCGGTAGTGGGAATAGGTCTTGCATACACTAACTATGGAATAGACTCGGTGTATGGGCGGGTATTCAGTATATACCCGAATATTGAGATCCCCTTGATCACGGGTAATAGGCTCAGATGGACGGTGCGTATTGGCAACGGTGCCGGCATAGTGACAAATAAATATTCAAGGGTACCGGACTTTGACACCCTGAATAATGCGATCAGCAGCACGCTGAACGATTATGCATCATTCATGACGGACATCAGATACCACTTGAATGACCATTGGGAATTTCAAACAGGACTGAATTTCTCTCACATATCTAATGCGTCTTTCCGGCAACCAAACCTGGGCATCAATATGTATGGCGCTCATGTCGGCATAAAATACTACCCAGTCACATCGACGGTACATCACATAAAAAGGGATCTGAAACCACTGAAAAACCGATGGCTTGCGCAAATGCGTCTGACCATGGCATTCAACGAATCGAATGCGCCACTGGGGCCTACCTACCCTATCTATCTGGCCACGGCCTATGTCAGCAAAAGGTGGATCAGCAAGAACAAGATGTTTGCCGGATTCGATTACAGCTATCACCAACAGGTATATGCATACCTTTTGGACAATTCGTTTGTGCCGGCAGGTACCGAAAGACGAAATTCATATAAGGTAGCTGCAATTGCGGGAAACGAGTTTCTGCTGGGCAAAGTGGGCGTGGTGTTGCAGGTGGGTTATTATGTAAAACCCAACTTCCTTTCTCAAGGGAAATTCTACCAAAAACTGGGAGGCAACTACTACTTCATCCAGAACGAGAAAGGAATAATCAAAGAAGCCTACCTGTGCGCTTTTCTGAAAACGCACCTTTCGGTTGCCGAACTGGCTGAATTTGGGGTGGGTATGAGTTTCTGATGTCTACAGAGTCCCATTACCCAACCGACATGAACGATCGCAGATCGACCTATTGAATAAAAGAAAATATCTCAACTACTGTCCTACCGCCCAATCGCTGAACCAAAAACTAAGGAAAAGATTCCCGAACACTAAAAGTGCCGGGATTGACACCGAGACATACCGATCCGTAACAAACAGGCAAAAACAACAACTCAATTACAAGTCTGTAGATGAACTAATCGCATAACATAGGCAAAATGCTAATGAAGAGAAATCTGACTACCTTTGCACGCTATTTTAGAAAGAATAGCCAATTCGCATGTAAATTGACATAGAAAAATCACTATGTTGCAACACCTGCGTGATCTGTGGGACAATTTTAGAAAGCACAAATAAATGAGCAAATACAAGGAATATAAAGGGCTGAACATGCCTGCGATAGAACAGGAGATCCTGGCAGCCTGGAAGTCTGAACGCAGTTTTGAAAAGAGCATTGAACAAAGAAACGCATCGGAACCATTCGTGTTCTATGAGGGTCCGCCAAGCGCAAACGGTATGCCGGGCATTCACCACGTCATATCGCGCACGCTGAAAGATCTGGTATGCCGCTACAAGACCATGCAGGGATATCAGGTGCAGCGTAAGGCCGGCTGGGACACGCATGGCCTTCCTGTGGAACTGGGAGTAGAGAAAGAACTCGGTATCACCAAAGAGGATATTGGTGTTTCGATAAGCGTAGAAGACTATAATAAGAAGTGCCGTGAGGTAGTAATGCGGTATAAAGACAAGTGGGAAGAGATAACCGAGAAAATGGGTTATTGGGTAGACATGGGTGCACCCTATGTTACCTTCGAGAACGACTATATTGAGACCCTGTGGTGGGCATTGAAGCAACTGCACGAAAAGGGACTGTTGTATAAAAGCGTCAGCATCCAACCCTACTCGCCTGCAGCAGGAACAGGCCTAAGCAGCCACGAGCTCAATCAGCCGGGAACTTATAAGGATGTGAAAGACACCACGGTAGTGGCTATGTTCCGTCTGGCTAATGGTACCGGTGTATCTATGAGTGAGGCACACCAGAACATGGTAGCCAAACTGTCTGAAACGGCAACAAACGCATGGGCGCCTTATGCGGAGCGTTTTAGCGGCACCTATGCTAAACCAGGTGATATCCACTTCCTGGCATGGACGACAACACCATGGACACTGCCAAGTAACTGTGGTCTTACGGTGGGGCCATCTATAGATTACGTTCTTGTGCAGACATACAATCCGTATACGCATGCACCCGCAAACGTGATACTGGCGAAAGCACTGCTGGGGAAATATTTCAAACCTGAGGGACAAGAAAGCGACTTTTCGGTTTATAGCGGCGACTCGAAAGTGCTGCCCTGGAAGATCATTGCAGAACTGAAGGGGAGTGAACTCGACGGACTGCGTTATGAACAACTGCTGCCTTTTGATGGTAATACCGCTGCGATAGCAGGAGGCGATCCATGGCGCGTTATAACCGGTGATTTCGTAACTACGGAAGATGGTACAGGTATCGTTCACACAGCTCCTGCATTTGGTGCTGATGACTACCGTGTAGGCAAGAAGAACAACATCGGTATACTGACGATGGTGGACAAGGAAGGTAAGTTCAACGACTATACCGGTGAATTCAGCGGACGTTATGTAAAAAACTACAAGAACGATCCCGACTTCAAAGATGTGGACGTTGACATTGCAGTAAAACTGAAGCTTGCCGGTCAGGCCTTCAAAGTAGAGAAGTATGAACATACCTATCCGCACTGCTGGCGCACCGATAAGCCGATCATCTATTATCCGCTGGATGCGTGGTTCATCAGAACAACTGCTGTGAAGGACAGGATGATAGAACTGAATAAAACCATCAACTGGAAGCCGAAAGCAACGGGCGAAGGTCGCTTTGGCAACTGGCTGGAGAACATGGTAGACTGGAACCTGAGCCGCAGCCGTTTCTGGGGTACTCCCCTGCCGGTATGGGTATCGGAAGATGGTACAGAGACAAAATGTATCGGCAGCATAGCAGAACTGAAATCGGAGATCGAAAATGCTAACTCCGTTCTGAATATTAATCAGGTGGTTTCTGATGAGACGCTTGATCTGCACAAGCCATTTGTGGACCAGATCATACTCGCGTCAGCAACCGGCAAAGCAATGCGCCGTGAGCCTGACCTGGTGGACGTTTGGTTTGACAGCGGCGCGATGCCGTATGCACAACTGCACTACCCGTTTGAGCAGCACCCGTTAAAAGACCTGAAGAAGAATTTCCCGGCAGACTTTATAGCTGAAGGTGTGGACCAGACACGTGGCTGGTTCTATACATTGCACGCACTGGGCGTGATGTTGTTTGACAGCGTTGCGTACAAAACAGTGGTGAGTAACGGGTTGGTGCTGGACAAGAATGGCAACAAGATGAGTAAGCGTCTGGGCAACGTGGTCGATCCGTTCCAGACGATAGAACAGAACAGTGCAGACGCTACCCGTTGGTACCTTATCACGAATGCATCGCCGTGGGACAGTTTGAAATTTGACCTTGAAGGGATAAAGGAAGTGCAGCGCAAGTATTTCGGCACGCTGTATAATACCTACCAATTCTTTGCATTGTATGCGAACGTTGACGGGTTCAGTTTCAGAGAAAAATACGTTCCGGTTAAAGAACGACCTGAGATAGACCAATGGATCATTTCGTCGCTCAATAGCCTGGTGATAAAAGTAAACGGGTTCCTGAACGACTATGAGCCTACACAAGCCGGAAGGGCAATGGAGTTCTTCCTTGACGAGCAACTGAGCAACTGGTATGTACGTTTATGCCGTCGCCGGTTCTGGAAGGGCGAATATGAACATGATAAGATATGTGCTTATCAGACATTGTATGAATGTCTGGAAACACTGTCGTTGCTCATGGCTCCGATCGCACCTTTCTTTGCTGATTGGCTATACCGCAACCTTAACAATGCAACAGGCCGCCTGAAAGCGGAAAGTGTGCATCTCGCTGATTTCCCTACAGGCGACCATACGCTCGTAGACGAGCGCCTTGAAGAACGCATGCAATTGGCACAAGATATCTCTTCGCTTGTGCTGTCGATAAGAAAAAAGGTAAATATAAAGGTGCGTCAGCCACTCAGCCGCATTCTGGTTCCGGTGCGGAATGCAGAGATGAAGCAGCAGATAGAACTGATAGAAGACATCATAAAAAGTGAGGTTAATATTAAGGCAGTTGAATTCCTGACAGAAACGGAAGGCTTCATCAGTAAAAAGATCAAGGCAAACTTTAAGGCGTTGGGTACCCGCATGGGGGCACGCATGAAGAGCGTTGCTGCCGCGATAGGAGCAATGAGCCAGGCGGAGATAAGCCAACTGGAACAAAACAATTCTTTTGTACTGCAACTGGAGAACGACACGGTGGAAATAACCACTGCCGATGTGGATATAATTGCAGAAGATATACCGGGATGGTCTGTGGCTAATAAAGATCAAATTACTGTAGCTCTTGATATAACCGTAACCAACGAACTGCTGGAAGAAGGTATAGCAAGAGAACTGGTGAACCGCGTGCAGAAAGTGCGTAAAGACACGGGTTTGGAGGTGACAGATAAGATAAATTTAGTTATACAGGAACGTGAAGAACTTAAAACTGCAATAATTAATTATAGTAATTATATTTGCGCGGAAATTTTGGCAGACAGGATAGATATAGCAACGGAATTAGATAATGGGACTGAAATAGAGATAAACGATGTAATACTCAAAATACTCATCTCAAAAACCAGATAAGTTATGGCTATCAAGAACAAGAAGGCGGCAACGCCTGCAAATAGCTCAAAAAACAAACCGGCGGCAAAAAAAGCTGCTGTTGCAGTGAAAAAAGCTGCCCCTTCAAAGTCGAAGCCCATAACTAAGAAAGCACCGTCGAAACCCGTGGCGAAAAAGAACGTGGTGACCAAACCAGCAGCAAAAAAAGCTGCACCGGCCAAGGCAAAGCCAGCACCTGTAAAAAAGGCAGCGCCAAAACCTGCACCGGCGAAACCACAGTTGAAAAAACCACAGGCCAAGAAAAACGTATCTGCTCCGAAGTCCGATCCAAAGAAAAAATCAGCAACAAATCATAACCAACAGACTGTGAACAAGAAGACAAGCAAGCCTGCAGAGAAGGCAACAAAACCAACTTCCGGTAAGAAACCGGCACCTGCAAAAAAAGCAGAGCCGGCGAAAAAAGCTGTTGCCGTTAAAAAAGCGGCGCCACCAGCTAAGAAAGCAGCTCCTGTAACTAAGAAAGCAGTTGCTGCAAAACCTGCACCCGCTGCGAAAAGTGCACCTAAGGCGGCTCCGGCTCCTGCGAAAAAAGCAGCACCGGCTCCTGTAAAGGCAGCTCCGGCACCTGCGAAAAAAGCAGCACCGGCCCCGGTGGCTAAACCAGCAGCTAAACCTGTGGCTAAGAAAGCGATTCCGGCAAAAGCATTACCGGTAAAACCATTGGTTCCTACACCGAAACCAACCGCTACACCGGCTGCTCGCCCCATTGAAAAGAAGCCTACGGTGATCATCGCTCATCGCAAGCTGGAGAATAAATCGAAAGTGAAGGAAACAAATGTATCCTCTCCTTCTTACCAGGCTGAAACATACCGTTCTATCCTTGACGAACCGGAACTGCCACAGCAGAGCACCGTTTATCGCTACAGCGATGAGGAACTGGCTGAGTTCAAACAGATTATTGTCACCCGCCTGGATGCTGCCCGTAAAGAACTGCACTATCTGCAGGGCCTCATTACCCGCAAAGATGAAGCTGGTACAGAAGATACAGAAAACCGCTTCATGAACATGGAAGACGGCAGCGGAGCTATGGAGCGCGAACAGCTTGCTCAGTTGGCCAGCCGCCAGATCCAATTTATGAACCATCTGGAGAAAGCACTCGTGCGCATAGAGAACAAAACATACGGTGTTTGCCGTGTGACAGGTAAACTCATTGACAAAGCTCGCCTTCGCGCAGTGCCGCATGCTACGCTCAGCATTGAAGCTAAAAACATGCTGTCTTCGAAGCACAATTAATTGAATTACCAACTTTAGTAAAGCCCCGCATGCGTATGTATGCGGGGCTTTTTATTTCATCAATAGACACGATCTGAAAGCAGAAAACTGGTCGTAATTCCCATTGTTTGCTTAACGATATAATAGTCATAACTTAGTACCATATATATAGAGCCAAACAATGAAACGTATCTTATCGGCAGTAGCTATAATGTGTTCATTATCAGCTACTCATGCACAAACAGCTCAGGACTATGCCATTCAGCTCAGTGCTACAACCCAAGTAAGTCCACCCTCCATCAATCTGAAATGGCGAAAGATCCCATATGGCACGCCGGTGTACAACGTTTTCAAAAAGGCGAAAACCGCAACCACATGGGGTACTGCTATATCCACCATTACTACCGGAGACACCAGCTATACTGATAATTCTGTTATTGTTGATTCGGCCTACGAATATATGGTTGCAGCATCAGGCACCACATTGGCTGCTACACCTACGGGCTACATATTTGCAGGTATCAAGGCTCCGTCTATACATGTACGTGGTGCGCTCATCATGCTGGTGGACAGCACCTTCACCGATTCCTGCTCGACCGAACTGGCGCGCCTTGCCAGAGATATAAACGGCGACGGTTGGCAGGTAATTCGTCACGACATCTCCCGATCGCTGAAAGACACTGCGATCAAAACCATAATCAGAAACGACTATACCAATATTCCGAATGTAAAAGCAGTGCTTATTGTAGGGCACCTTGCAGTACCCTACAGCGGCGAACTGAACCCTGACGCTCACCCAGACCATCTGGGTGCATGGCCGGCCGATATTTACTATGGTTCCATTACAGGCACATGGACAGATGTCTCTGTAAACAACAGCACCGCATCTGCCGCTGCTAACCGAAACATACCCGGTGACGGCAAGTGGGACCAATCAGCATTAGGGTCATACGCCCAACTGCAGGTGAGCCGGATAGACTTCAACAATATGCCGGCATTTTCGGCAACCGAAGTGCAAATGATGCGCCGCTACCTGAACAAAGACCATAGCTATAAAATGGACTCTCTGGCTGTGCGTAAAAAAGCGCTGGTTAGCGATAATTTCGGTGCATTCAGCGGCGAGGCATTTGCGGCGAATGCGTGGCGCAACTTTACGCCAATGGTAGGAAGGGATAGCATCTTCAACAAGCCGTTCATATCTACCCTTTCTGACACCTCTTACCAATGGGCATACGGTTGCGGCGGAGGTTCTTATACCAGCGCGGGAGGCATTGGCAATACAGGGAACTTCGCCAGTGCAGGTGCCGTGCATAGCATCTTTACTGTGATGTTTGGCAGCTATTTCGGCGACTGGAACACAACCGACAACTTCCTTCGCGCGCCGTTGTGCGCAGATACGCCGGCACTTACAGCATGCTGGGCAGGCCGCCCCAACTGGTTCCTCCATCACATGACACTGGGCGAACATATTGGTTATGGCGCATTGCTCACCAACAACAATGGCGGATCGCTGTACTACCCTGCCAACTATGCGGCTGCCGGTGTACACATAGCCCTGCTCGGTGACCTCACCCTGCGTACCGATTACATAAAACAGGCATCTAACCTGAACGCGACACCTGTGGCAGACCACGGTGCTAATCTGACATGGACCGCATCGCCCGATGCTGCTGTTATAGGTTACTACCTGTACCGCGCAGATAGCGCATTCGGATATTGGTCAAAGATCTCTCCTTTGGTAACCGGAACATCCTGGAGCGACACTGTGGGCACCAATGGGCTCAAATACTACATGGTTCGCCCTGTAAAACTGCAGTCAACGCCGTCAGGTTCTTACTACAATCTGGGTATCGGCATCACCGACACTGCTACAGTGACCTTCCCAGCTAGCCCAACGCTGGTACAAAACAGCAGCTCTTCGGTAAAGGCAGAGGTATTCCCTAACCCGGTGCGTAACGAACTGAACCTTGTGGTGACTGTTGCAGCAGAAGAAACAGCGGATATTTACATTGTATCCATAAACGGATCTGTACTCTACCCTGCCACCAAACATCTGATGGCAGGTCAAAACGTATTCCAACTAGATGTGAGCACGCTGCCTGCAGGTATGTACACAGTGTGCATCCGCACGCAGACCGGCACCACCACACAAAAATGGGTGAAATATGAATAATTACCCATCCGAGAGACATATTCTGACGTAATCCACAGAGCGAGAGACATCTACCGTCTTTCGCTCTTTTTCTTTTGCGTGTTGGCTGTTTAAACGTTACCTTTGCACAATTTGTTTTTTCAAAATGACTACTACACACGTACATACTCCGGCCTGGCTGCTTCTGCAGGATGGCACCCGCTTTGCAGGCAAGGCTTTTGGCGCCAAAGGAACCGCCGGTGGCGAGATCTGTTTCAATACCGGTATGACCGGTTACCAGGAGGTGTTCACCGACCCTTCATACACCGGACAGGTATTGATAATGAATACTGCATACATAGGCAACTATGGTGTGAAAAATGACGATGTAGAAAGCTCATCCGTAAAGATCAGCGGTCTCATCTGCAAAAACATCGCCAACCGTTACTCACGTATGGTAGCCGATGACAGCCTGGAGAATTACCTGATAAAAAACAACATTGTTGCCATATATGACGTGGACACCCGCGCGCTGGTGCAGCATGTTCGTAGTATGGGCGCCATGAACTGTGTCATTTCTACAGAACACGAAAGTCAGGAGGCGCTTGAAGCCGCACTGGCCAATGTGCCTGATATGGCCGGTCTTGAGTTATCATCTCAAATATCTACTAAGGAAGCGTACAACGTGGGCGACCCTAACTCCCCTTACAGGGTAGCGGTACTTGACTTCGGAGTGAAGATCAACATCCTGCAAAACCTTGCGGTGCGCGGCATGTACCTGAAAGTGTTCCCTGCAAAAACGTCAATTGAAGAACTGAATGCTTTCCAGCCACATGGCTACTTCATATCCAACGGCCCCGGCGACCCTGCGTCTATGGATTATGCAGTTAAAACAGTTAAAGACATCCTTGATACCAACAAACCCGTTTTCGGTATTTGTCTGGGTCATCAGTTGCTGGCACTGGCCAATGGTATCCGCACCTTCAAGATGCACCATGGCCATCGCGGGCTGAACCATCCGGTAAAGAACCTGCAGACCAATCTGTCTGAGATCACGACACAGAACCACGGTTTTGGTGTGGACCCAGAAGCGGTGAAAAATTGCGCCAATGTAACCGTTACTCACATCAACCTGAATGACGGATCTATTGAGGGCATCAAAATGAACGACAGGCCTGCATTCTCGGTACAGTACCACCCTGAGGCAACACCGGGTCCGCACGATTCGCGCTACCTGTTTGATGACTTCCTGAAACTCATCAAGGCAAACAACAATTAAGAACTTCTATCTCTAACAGATCATATTACTGCCATCACCAAACAGGCGCCCGCGCACGGTGCCTGTTTTATTGTGTGCTGCCGTTACGAAACAAACATGTATTAACCTACCATTTCACAAGCTGATTGACTATCTTACACAAAAAAAGCCGGTCTGAGAACAGACCGGCCCATGCACAAAGCATGAAACTAAGAAAACTTTGACCGACTTACGGTCGCCACCGGATCAACCCTTAAGTAGCTGATACCGGTGGCTTTCATTTAGTCATTCGACCGAGTGGCATCAGCGGGATAAAGAAATCCCCTTCCCTTCCTGTCTTCGGTGTACTTCGCCTTTCTAAATACGGGATAATGCGATTTCCGGGCGCCCTTATAATACTTCAGGTCACCCCAGTTCGTTCCTTTTTCCTTACCCGACTTCACCCGGGAATAGTATCCGTCCGGACCATAATAATAATCGTAGCGTTCCCAATTAAAACTACGTGGACTCATTTCCCATGTCTGGGGTCTCTTCATTGATTGTCCGCTCACTGAAACAGAAAAAACAACAGAAGCGGATATAATACAAGTACTGATGAATTTGTTCATAAAAGTTGATTTTGTGGCTCACAAGCCGATTTAATAAGTGAGTGATCTTTTCATAACCTGCCTGCACCTTCAAAGCAGTATGAAGAAGTGTCATGAAAGCAATGAAACGTACAGACGTAAAAATACCAACCCGATCCCTATCGGGTCACCCTAATGCTCTACGGCTAACTATTGTATCAGCACAGGGAAGATCGCTTCTACGTCAGTTTCACCGCCTGCACCTGTGGTGGTGGTAGCCGTCTTGTCTGATGGTGCGTGTATCAGGTTCACCTGCAACTTACCGCTGCCCGCAGCACCGCTGGCCACAGTTATCGTCTGATTGAAGGGCAGGTTCTTACTGTCTTTGCTACCGTTTGAGAACGTTAATGAGCCCGCACCTGATGATGGCGTAGAAATGTACAACAACAAGTGTTCATCCTTTTCTGCAATCACCTCGTCTGTAATATTTACTACAGGGCTTGCTTTCTCATTTAGCACCTCGGCTGTCATTGAATAGGTCTGTGTTGCCGGCAACTTGATGGTGTCTATCTGCACAGTTCCTGACGTAGTGCCGCCAAAGCCGTTCTCGACTTTATAAGTAAACGTCTTAGCAAACCCTCCGCTACCGGATACACTCAATTTCAGTGTGGTTATGAGTTCCTGCTCATCGGGCTTGGGATCTTCCTTCTTTTTGCATGATGTCATTGTCATGCTTATTGCCAAAATTGAAACTGCAGATACTAATGCTATTTTTTTCATTGTTTGATTTTTTTTTTAAGATTGATTGATGGGAACTCCAATTCGTAAAACGACATTGGTTCCGGGTTGATCTATGAAGTAACGGAATACATCCAGGTAGTCGCGGTACTTCACGTTAAATAAATTGGTTACTGTTGCACTCACACGGAAGGTCTGCTTTCCGGTTTTAATAATACACCCCGTGCCTGCACCGGCAATAAAATAGTCGGCCGGCGGACGCGGGTAATCTATCTGATCAAAATTTTCCGGTATGCGTGTCTGGCGGAAGACATAACGCGCATTTGCCTCAACATAAAAGTCTTTCACTGTAGGGCTTAACGAAACCGTATAGCGTACTTCTCCATTCAGCCTGTCTGCAGGCATAAGGATCAGCCAGTCGTTCTTAGAACGGTCAAGTGCCCTCAGTATTGAAGCCTTTAGCGTAGTGGTCAGTCGCTCGGTGATGTTTGCCGTAGCTGCGAAATCGGCACCATTCAACCATGCGTTGGTCTGTGTGTAGTTAAAGGTTTTGAAGTACCCTCTTATCGTCAGCAGGTTGGCACCGGGCTGCAGGTAAATAAAATCATTGATGAGCTGACTATATAGCGACAGGTCAAACAGCACACTTTTCCCCGCTGCATACTTAGCCTCACCGTTCAGGCTATACGCCCTTTCCGGCCTCAGAAATTTATTACCCAGCTCCACGCGTGCCGCACCATGATGCAGGCCTGCACTAAAGAGCTCGCTTGCCTGTGGCGCACGCCATGCGTTACCAAGGATCAACTGCCAATCAAACCTGTCGGACTTTTGCTTATGGAAACCCACTGTACCGGAGGCATTACTATAGTTGAATGAATAGTAAACCAGATGCTGGTCATTCCCTTCGGGGTTCTTCACACCATACCATTTATAGTCATAGCGCAAACCTGCCTCAATATCCCACTTATCACGCTTCAGCCGCTCTATGAGGTAACTACCGGCACCGGCAGCATCGTAGAGCGGGATGAATAACCTATCACCATCTCTGAAGTAGTTGGTCTGGTAGGTTCCATCTATACCCAACTGTCCCTCCAGCCCCAGCAAGGGTTTGTGATCCAGATGCGCATTCAGCGTATGTGTGTTCAACGTAAGGTTCAATTGCGCTTTGCCATTCTCTTTGCGCAGCACGTCATACTCCTGACGAAAATTGCGCTGGAAACCATAATCTACGTGCCACATACCCATTCGCGTATCCGCATAGGCACTGGCCTTTGCCAGATCGTGCGTGACGTGCTGACGCGGACGATCCAGCGAGTAGGTAAATCCCGATTCCACCAAAGGCACCGGACTATTGATCGCATTCTCGAGATCAGCCTGATTACCGGTATGGCTGCCGCGATAAACACCGAGATCGGTGCTGAAATGGCTGTAATAAACCTCGCCGCCATAGTGCAGTTTTCTGTAGGCAACTGTCGATGAAAGATCGGCCTCGGTAACACCCGTATTGGCTACCCAGTGACCGGGAATGCGATAGTTGCCACCTTGCTTGTAAGACCCTTGCACTCTGAACGCCAGAGCCGGAACAGACTTAAAGTTGTGCTGCACCATACCCGACACTACGCCCATGCGGTTATTGGAAAAAGCGGACAGGTCCACACTACCATCCCAACCTGCCTTGTTGCGCAGCGGCGAAGGTTCTACGAGGACCACGCCACCAATAGCATCGGTACCATATCGCACTCCTGCGGCGCCTTTCACCACAGTGATCTTTCCGGCTATGGCTGGATCGATGTTGGGCGCGTGTTCCCCACCCCATTGCTGGTCTTCCTGCTTAATTCCGTTGTTCACCATCACTATTCGGTTACTGTGCATGCCATGTATCACCGGCTTGGCTATGGTGGCACCATTGCTGAGAACACTCACACCATTTACAGCCTGCAGCATATCTGCAAGGCCTTTGCCGCTGGCAGCCTTCAGGGCGGCTTCATCCATCTGCTCGCGCACCTGACGGATAGTATGCCTGCGTTCGTCCTTGATAGACACTTCAGACAGCTCATGTTCTGCCAGACTTACTTTGATGCGATAGGTCTTGTCGCCGGTGATCCTCAGGGTATCGACCTGCGGTGTATATCCCGCAGCCACAACACGCACTACATAGGTGCCTGCACACAGCTTTCTTAGCTGCACTGTGCCGGTCTCATCCGTCTCCAGCGACGTATCAATGGGGTCAATATGTACCAATGCCGGGTATACCGGTTCGAAATTGTGCGTTTCTACGACCGACAGCTTTATGGAAATAGAACAAGATTGCGCATCCGCGTTCCACGACCATAAACACGCCAGCACGCACAGCATGCTACGCATTACAATAATAATTCAGTGAAAAATATGTTTCCTTAGGGCCAGATGGCCGATCTGATCAGATAGAAACATATGCGGGCGGTCCGCGCAAAAGACGCACACCTGACACAGGCGGGCAATAGGACACGTAAAACGAAGAATAGTGCTCGTGATGAACAGCACTCTCGTGGAAAGAAAAAACAGTTACTTCAGCCGGTAAAAAGGGGGCAAACTCGAAACTAAGGAAGGAGCAGTGATTGTGCGCCTTGGTGATGACCATCTCCCCCTTCTTGTAAATTGGGTGAATGTCATCCTCATGATCGAAGAATGCCTCATGGATATACTCCTTCGGCATGATACCCGCAAGGAATACCACGAAAAGGAAAACACCGAGTAGTTTAACGACCTGCTTTTTCACCTATGTATAAGTATGCAAAGATAACGCTGATACTAATAAATTCGCGCATGGAAATATTTAATATCAATATGATAATGGCTCCATGGCGGTGTGGCGCACTCTGACGATCACTATTTCGCTTTCAGTGACCATGTACACAATTCGATGGTGATACAATTCGAATGCCCTGAAAGTGCCATCATTTTCCGACCGGTATTTATCAGGTGGATACTTTTCGGGATGTTTTAATAACTCCTTACAGGCATTCATTATTTCGGTTCGGACTTTTGCCGCATTCTTTTCAGAATCTTTCCTGATATGCTCATACACCAACCTTAACTGCACCACTGCTGTTGCAGGCCAAACGAGTTTGCGACGTTTTACAATTTTTCCATTTCCTTTTCCAACTCCTGCTGGGTAAGAAAATCGCCAGACTTAAATTGCCCGAGTGCTTCGTCAATCTCTTTATTGTACTGTTCAATACTTACCCGTTGAGAGGCATTTTCCTGCCTGAGTTGCACAAATGATTTGATCACATGCAGTATTGACTTCTTCTCCTCTGTACCGAGAAAATGCAGGTATTTTTGTATCTCAATATCGATAACATTTGCTGCCATTACTTGTAAAATTACTCTAAAATCATCAAAATCAAGTCAATTTGGTATATGCGGCATGACTAAAACAAAAAAATGCCGGGCAAATACCCGGCATTTTCAAATTCAATATTGGATTTTTTAGTCCAGCGCGTTTGCGTCTTCAATAAGAACGCTAACGTTGTTGTTCAGCACTTCCACAAAACCTGCAGTGATCTCGTAAGTTTCAGTGTTGCCCTGGCTCTTGTCTTTGATCACTTTCATTTTGCCCTTACCCAATGAAGAGATCATGGGTGCGTGCTTTTCAAGTATCTCAAACGAACCATGCGTACCGGGAAGCTGTATCCCGTATACTTTGCCGCTGAAAACCTTGTGCTCAGGTGTTAATATTTCTAAGTTCATTTTTTGCTGTGCTGGTTAGTATTAGTTTTTAGCCTGCTCCATCAGCTTCTTACCTTTCGCGATAGCGTCATCGATGCTACCAACCAGGTTGAACGCTGCTTCAGGATACTCATCTACTTCGCCGTCCATGATCATGTTGAAACCACGGATAGTTTCTTCGATCGGAACGAGTACACCTTTCAGACCTGTGAACGCTTCCGCAACGTGGAATGGCTGCGACAGGAAGCGCTGCACTTTACGTGCACGTGCCACCGTCATTTTGTCTTCCTCGCTCAGTTCATCCATACCAAGGATGGCGATGATGTCCTGCAGTTCCTTGTAACGCTGAAGGATCAGCTTCACACGGTTAGCGCAGTTATAGTGAGCATCACCAACGATAGCCGGTGAAAGGATACGTGAAGTAGATTCAAGCGGGTTAACCGCAGGATAGATACCAAGGTCAGCGATCTTACGATCCAGTACGGTTGTCGCGTCAAGGTGAGCGAACGTAGTTGCCGGAGCCGGATCGGTAAGGTCATCCGCAGGTACGTAAACCGCCTGTACGGATGTGATCGAACCATTCTTAGTTGAAGTGATACGCTCCTGCATCAGACCCATTTCTGTAGCCAGTGTAGGCTGGTAACCCACGGCCGATGGCATACGACCCAGAAGGGCTGACACCTCAGAACCTGCCTGAGTGAAACGGAAGATATTATCTACGAAGAACAGGATGTCCTTGCCCTTGCCTGTGCCATCACCATCACGGAAATATTCAGCGATAGTAAGACCAGACAACGCCACACGCGCACGTGCTCCTGGCGGCTCGTTCATCTGTCCGAATACGAATGTTGCTTTACTGTCTTTCAGACCATTCAGGTCCACAGCGCTCAGATCCCATCCGCCGGCTTCCATGCTATGGATGAATTTATCACCATATTTCACGATACCTGCTTCGATCATCTCACGCATCAGGTCATTACCCTCACGTGTACGCTCGCCAACACCTGCAAACACCGAAAGACCGGCATAAGCTTTCGCGATGTTGTTGATAAGCTCCTGGATCAATACTGTTTTACCCACACCGGCACCACCGAACAGACCGATCTTACCACCTTTTGCATATGGTTCGATAAGGTCGATAACTTTGATACCTGTGAATAGTATCTCTGATGCAGTACTCAGGTTCTCAAACTTAGGTGGTTTAGCGTGTATCGGACGACCGTTTGTCTTATCAGGAGCAGGAAGACCGTCGATAGCATCACCTGTTACGTTGAAAAGACGACCGTTGATCTGATCGCCGATAGGCATAGCGATCGCTTTACCGGTATCAACCACTGCAGTACCGCGCACCAGGCCTTCAGTACCGTCCATCGCTACCGCGCGAACACTGTCTTCACCAAGGTGCTGCTGTACTTCAAGTACCAGTTTATCACCGTTTTCACGGGTCAGTTCCAGCGCGTTAAATATTTCAGGAAGCTTGTTGTCGCCACCAAAATAAACGTCCACCACCGGCCCGATAATCTGTTTGATCTTACCAACGTTTGGCATATGTATGAGTTATTATATTAATTAGGTCTGTGAAATTTTGCGCAAAGGTAAGGGTATGTATTTAAAAAGTCAAAAGTATTCGGGCTTTTTGCCACACCACAACACAAAGGTTATTAACACCCCACCCCCAACAAATTAAATATTCACAAATCCAATGCATCCATTCCTTTTAATGGACTCCTATATGACCGACCTCTATCCAAATAGCTAATTCCTCTGCCACAATACCGCCTGACGGGCAGGTGAGGTATATATTATATGGTATCCGCCCGCTACCTCGTTCATTAATTCGGCCACATCAGCATCTTTCAGCATAGAGGAATCGAAACAAAGGGTGACGACGTAATCTATAACCACACCATTTTTGAGCCTATACTCGTTTATGGCAGCACTCGGCGGCACACCCTCTATGCCTCGTTTGCGGCTTAGGTACTTGTGGGGGTTAACACCGTCATGCCACTTTAGGGGGAAATAGTTGGTATTTGCTTCATAATTGTCCAGCACTATGACCGGCTTTTCCATTGCCAGATACTGGCCCTCATGTGCAAACGTGTTATTCTTGTCGGTTATCATTTCACCTTCCTCCTTCTTACCGAATGTAGCAAAATGAAGCGGCAGCACCACTGACCCGGGTTTTATGTACTTACCTACCGTCAGATGGTCAGCTATAGCTTCAGATCCTTCCAGGTTTATATTCATGCGCACTACCGCCAGCACACTACTGTAGGAAAATAGCAGTAGCCCGGCAATGTTCAGCACCTTGTCGCGAACGGGCATGTAAGCAACACATAGCGCCATAAACAAAATAGCAAACAAACCGAGGCGTGCCACCAGTGCCCCGCCACCCAACATAAGGTTCGAAACCACCGGAAACAGAGACATAGTGAACAGGAATGCCAGCAAAAAGCCATCGAACCTATGAACGGTCTTTCCGGCCTGTGCCCGACGAAGTAATGCCACCAGAAACACCCAACAGAACACAATACCCGAAATTGCCGCCACCAACACCTCACGGTGGTCATAGTTTACCAGATACTCAAACCGCACCAGTTCCAGGAACCGGTCGGGCACAAACTGCAGGTGCGGTCCATGACCGCTGTGCTGCCTGTTGGCAAAGCCGGCAAACAGCAGCAAAAGAGGAATATTACACAGACCCAGCACTACCAGTATGCGCATCACTGTTCGCCCGGCGGCACTACCCTTCTCTGCTACCGCATGCGAAATGGCAAGGGCTACACAGGTAACGCCACCGAGTATGAATGCCACCGGGTGAGAGAAATAAGTGAGCAGCAGCAACACAAAAAATGAGCCAAGGCGCTTACGGTCCTTATCACCAAGATACTTAATCCACTCTGCCACCAACAGGCAGAAGAACCCTATGCTGTACGAGAAATTGTAGAACCCCTGCGCTACCAGGTTGTGAAAAATGAACAGGAACAAAACCAAAGGCCAGTAAGTGGGCCGGCCGGCTACCTGCCTTAGTAAACGATACATGCCGGTAACCATCAGCAATACATAGCCGGTAAGCAGCAGCTTCTCAGCAGTTAACCCGTTCACCACAAACATGAGCCCGGCAAGAATTAGGTGCGATAGCCAGTTGGGGTGCGGGTGAAGATTGAAATGATAGAACCTTTTATAAAAATCCACTGATTCTCCTGTCCACCAGTCGTGCATCACCCGGGCGTTGGCTATGTGGCACGGGCCGTCGCCATTCACAAAATAGGTAGGCAGCCATATTTGTAACAGGCATAGAAACACACCGGCAAAAAGCAGCATACGCAATACGCGCTCACTCACCTTCCATATATCGGGCTTTTGTGTATTGTCTGCCTGCATCAGTTATCGGCTCTTACCATGTAAACAGTAGCGCTACCCTACCGCCCTATTAAGAAAATCAACAAACGGCTTCATAGCGGCAAACACTTCGTTCACATTTGCTACGGCCGTCTTCTTTGTTATATCAGCATCGGTTAAGTTACCGCTCACCGTAAAGGACTTCAACCTCAGGTATTCTATGGCAGGATTATCTTCGCCATACCCCATAGGCACCTTCACCAGTCTATCGCCATCTATCTGAGCAAATAGTTTTTTGAAGTCCTTTGCCTCAACGATCTTTTTAAACTCTTCAAATCCATAATCTATCTCCTGACGGATGGCTTTAAGCATAGGCCCCTCGGGCTGCCAGATGCCGCCACCTGCAAAACACTTGCCCGGCTCAACGTGTAAATAGTATCCCGCACCCGGAAATTTCTTACCCCCGCTGCTGAAACCGGCTCCGAAATTCAGCTTATACGGCGACTTATCTTTCGAAAAACGCACATCGCGATATATGCGCATCACACAATCCTTCGCTGTGAGTTGCTTAAATGCAGGATCAAGCTCACTTAATCCGGCAAGAACATTGGTCACAAACTGTTCGAAATCTTCTTTTGCTGCCATGTAGGCGTCTTTGTTTTTCTCAAACCAAGGCTTGTTATTGTTTCGGGCCAGTTGATCAAGAAAAGCAAGTGTTGACTTCTGCAACATATATCGAGGGGGTTTTGAAGGCAAATTAGACAAAATAGCCCGACTTTACATACAGAATAAAGAGCTCCGTATTTTCCATCCATTCGCCGTATGTTTACACCAATGAAGATTGCCATCATTGGTGCAGGTGCAGCCGGTTGCTTTGCCGCAGCCAATATTCCGTTCAGCAACGGAAGCGAGGTTGCTCTGTTTGAAAAGACCGGAAAAGCACTACAAAAAGTAAAAGTATCGGGTGGCGGCAGGTGCAATGTTACCCACCACTGTTTTGATATCCCGGAATTGCTGGAACGTTACCCGAGAGGCAAACAGTTGCTTCGCAAGTCGCTCTACCGCTTCGGCCCGCAACAGACCATAGATTGGTTTGAGCAAAGGGGTGTAAAACTAAAAGCCGAGGAAGACGGAAGGATGTTTCCGGTGACGGACAACTCGCAAACTATTATAGACTGCATATGGCAGGAAATGATGGCGCAAAAAGTACAGGTGTATTATCGCAAATCTGTGTCATCCATCACACCACCATCAGCAGAAAACAACAACAAATTTATCCTCACCTTTTCAGACACTTCAGTATTCGCTGCAGATAAGGTGCTTATCACAACCGGAGGCTTTCCGAAGGCGGAACAGTACAACTGGCTGGCAGTGCTTGACCACAAGATAGAACCACCTGTTCCGTCGTTGTTCACTTTCAATATGCCGGGCAACCCCATTACCGAACTGATGGGTGTGAGCGTACCCGAAGCGACAGTGAAGATAGCGGGTACAAAGATCAGTCAGTCTGGACCATTGCTCATCACTCACTGGGGCATGAGCGGTCCTGCAATACTGAAGACATCTGCATTTGCCGCGCGCGAGCTGGCTGAGCGCAACTATAACTTCACTGCACTCATCAACTGGCTGCCGGGAACCGACGACAACGACCTGAAAGAACAGATCAATTACCAGCGCCGCGATCAGGGCAAGAACTTTGTGATGCAGAAGAATCCTTTCGCATTACCTAAACGACTGTGGGAGTTCATGGCGACCCGCGCCGGTGTTACAGACCAGACACGTTGGGGCGACCTACCCGCAAGTGTGCAGAACAAACTCACGGAAGCGCTGTTGCGCGATCAATATGCGGTATCAGGCAAAACCACTTTCAAAGAGGAATTCGTAACCTGCGGTGGTGTGGCTATAGCCGACATTGACGCGCAGACAATGGAAAGCAGAAAAATACCGGGGCTATATTTCGCGGGCGAGATAATGGCGGTTGACGGTATTACCGGAGGCTACAACTTTCAGCATGCATGGAGTAGCGGGTTCACGGCAGCAATGGCAATGTCGGCCAACCAACAATAACAGCAGTAAAGTAATTTTGTAAAAACCACAGAACAATGATCATCTATAACGTAACAGTGAAAGTAGAAGCATCTATTGCCGATGCCTGGGTAAAATGGATGTTGGAAGAACACATGCCCGACCTGAAGAGCACCGGCCTTTTCACAGAATATCGCCTTTGCCGCCTTCTGGAGCAAGACGAAGCCGAAGGGATCACCTTCTCGGCACAGTACAGCTGCAACAGCCTGAAGGAATATAATGACTATATAGACAACCACGCACAGGCAATGCGCAACAAGGCTTTCGATAGATTTGGCGCGGGTTTCGTGGCATTTCGGTCGGTAATGGAAGTGCTCTGATGTGGTAGAAATTTCCGAGAAAAAACAGGAAAACAGCGAAAAATCGTCGCAAAACCGCACCCACAGCCGCTTACAGCATTATTTTGTTAAATCCAAATTTCACTTAAAAATTGTTGGCAATATGTGGGAAACCTGCTTCAGGCAAGGGTTTTACACCAAAAAAATAATTCAGAATATTTGGTGTTGACATATTCGTCTGTATATTTGTTCTATCCTCAAAAATTATCATTTCACAACAAAAACAAAACAGTTATGAACAAGGCTGAATTGATTGACAAGATTGCAAAAGACGCCGGTCTTACTAAGGTACAGGCTAACGACGCTCTTGACTCATTTACAAATGCAGTGGTAGGTGCGCTGAAAAAAGGTGACCGTGTTACACTGGTAGGCTTCGGTACTTTCTCAGTATCTGAGCGTTCTGCCCGCAACGGCCGCAACCCTCAGACTGGTGCAGTTATCAAGATCAAAGCGCGCAAAGTGCCTAAGTTCAAAGCAGGTAAAGAGTTCGCTACTAAGATCATGAGCAAGAAGTAATCTTCTCGCTCTGAACAAAATAAAGAAGGCACTGTTTCACAGTGCCTTCTTTATTTATGTCCGCCGACCGCGGGCAGGTATTGATTAAATACCCACCCTCAGTTTAGCGATCTCATTCATCCTCTTCTCAGCCATCTGCATTGCCGCAAGCTGTGTGTGGATGCCGGCTTTCTCAGCCATGTCAAATATTGTAAGCGTGCGGTCGTAGATCTTAGCTACTGTGTTGTAGGCACGGTCTTTGTTGTAACCATCTATCTCGATACTGATGTTGATGATACCACCGGCGTTGATGAGGAAGTCAGGTACATAAATGATACCTTTTTCAACGAGCATAGGTCCGTGAACATTCTCGTCGGCCAGCTGGTTGTTTGCACCACCTGCTATCACCGGGCACTTCAGCTTATTGATGCTCTCTGTATTCACAGTAGCACCCAATGCGCATGGTGCATATATATCCCATTCTTTGTCGAATATAGTATCACCATCTACTACTTCTATCGTTGGATGCTTAGCAACTACCTGCTTCAGCTTAGCCTCGTTGATATCGCATGTAGATACTTTTGCACCTTCTTCTACCAGATGAGCCATCAGGTACTGGCCTACATTGCCTGCACCCTGAACCAGGATACGCTTACCTGTAAGCACGTCGGTACCGAATGCTTTCTTAGCTGCGGCCTTCATACCCATGTACACGCCATACGCTGTAACAGGAGAAGGATCGCCGCTACCGCCCATGTACTCAGGTTTGCCGGTAACAAACTTCGTCTCCATGCCTATGTATTCCATATCGCCTTTTGATGTGTTCACATCTTCAGCGGTAATGTATTTACCATTCAGGCTGTTAACGAACTTGCCGTACCTGCGCCAGAACGCTTCAGACTTCAGCTTACTTGCGTCGCCTATCAGTACTGCCTTACCACCACCCAGGTTCAGTCCGCTGATAGCTG
This sequence comes from Flavipsychrobacter sp., assembly GCA_016786565.1. GTDB lineage: Bacteria > Bacteroidota > Bacteroidia > Chitinophagales > Chitinophagaceae > Nemorincola. The sequence continues at coordinate 34,013 of JAEUVY010000052.1, read as the reverse complement.
ACTTGTAGGTCATGCCGCGACTCAGACGCAGGGCATCTATCAGCGCTTCCTCATGGCTGTTGTAGTTCCACAAACGTGTGCCACCCAAAGACGGGCCCAATGTAGTATTGTGCACCGCGATGATGGCATTAAGGCCCGTATTCGGATCCTGGCAGAACACCACTTGTTCGTGGCCCATCTGCTGCATTAATTCCAGTGTAGATTGTTGCATGATCTTAAAAATGAAGGTGCAAACCTAAGTAATTTGTTTGACTTGCCCACCGACCGCGATCATACCGTTCCGCTCCGTTCCTCTTTCCCGTCTTTATGCGCTACATTTACGTTTGTCAATACCATTTTATGAAATACATTGTTTTACTGCTGGCACTATGGCTGCCTGCAGCTGCGCAGGCAAAAGAACCGGTAAAAGACCAGCAAAAGGAAGACTCCACATGGCTGGCACAGAACTACACCAAAAAGGAGATATACATCCCTATGCGTGACGGTGCGCGTCTGTATACCGCGATCTATGCGCCTAAATCAACCACAACACAACACCCTATACTCATTACCCGTACACCATACTCTATTGCGCCTTACGGCGAAGACAAATTGAAGCAGGTATGGCGTTCTTATCATATGGCCTACTACAAAAAGGAATACATAATGGTATACCAGGATGTGCGTGGCCGCATGATGAGCGAGGGCGAATTCATGGATGTGCGCCCCTTTAATGTGGACAAAAAGGGCACGACGATCGATGAAGCATCAGATACGTATGACCTGATAGACTGGCTAGTGAAGAACGTACCGAACAACAATGGCCGTGCAGGCATATTCGGCATTTCTTATCCCGGCTTCTATGCTACCATGGGCGCATTATCGGGGCACCCTGCGCTGAAGGCTTCGAGCCCGCAGGCACCGGTGACTGAGTGGTTCCTGGGTGACGACTTCCACCACAACGGAGCATTCATGCAGCTGGACGCATTCGGGTTCTACAGCAGCTTTGGTAAGCCACGCCCCAAACCCACTACATCGTTCGCCGGTGGCTTCCAGACCAAGGTGCGCGACAACTACAAGTTCCACCTTGAGGCCGGCACGCTGCGCAACCTCGCCAAACTGATGGGCGACAGCATCACCTTCTGGAAGGAACTGTATGACCACCCCAACTACGACGAATGGTGGCAAGTGCGCAATGTGCGCAACCATGTGCAGCACATCCCCTCCAACACCGCCACACTGGTTGTGGGTGGCCTGTTTGATGCAGAAGACTGCTTTGGCGCATGGGAACTCTACAAGGCCATTGAGAAGAAGACTCCTAACAACAACAAGCTGGTGATGGGTCCGTGGAGCCATGGTGGCTGGGGACGTGGCACCGGCGAGTTCCTGGGCAATGTGCGCTTCGGCAGCAAGACGTCCACATGGTATCAGGAGAACATCGAGATCCCCTATTTCGAGCATCACCTGCGCGGCGTTGGCGACCTGAACAAACTGCCTGAGGCCAGCATCTTCCTGACAGGAACCAACACTTGGCGCACCTTTGATAAATGGCCACCTGCACAGGCACAGAACAAGAAGATCTACCTGCAAGAGAATGGCTCACTTTCTGCCACCGAACCTGCCAACACCACAGGCTACAAGGAATACACAAGCGACCCATCCAAACCGGTGCCATATACAGAAGACGTACATGCAGGCCGTACTGCAGAGTATATGACCGACGACCAGCGTTTCGCATGGCGCAGGCCCGATGTGCTTTCGTTCACATCGAAGACGCTGCAGAACGATCTTACTGTCACCGGTCCTGTTATTGCCAATCTGTTCACCTCTATATCAACATCAGATGCTGACTTTGTGGTGAAACTGATTGACGTATTTCCTGATGACTTTTCCTATACCGACTCGGTGGATGGAATAGGAAACGGAAAGAACTACCCAATGGGTGGCTACCAGATGCTGGTGCGCAGCGAGATCATGCGTGGCCGCTACCGCAACAGTTTCACCTATCCCGAAGCGTTCAAACCGGGCCGGGTAACAGAGGTATCTTACCAACTGCCGGATGTGGCGCACGTTTTCAAGAAAGGCCACAAACTGATGATACAGATACAGAGCACATGGTTCCCGCTGGCTGACCGTAATCCGCAGCAGTTTGTCAACATATACACCTGCGGCGAGGAGGACTTTGTATCGTCACTCATCCGCATCTATACCAACAGCAGGTATCCGTCGAATATAGAATTACCGGTATTGGCTGATTAACTAACGACAGTCATTTTGATAAGAAGAGCGACTCTTGGGTCACTCTTCTTATTATGAGTGAGCATGGACTAACCAAGCAACGCTATACTCTCTTTCAGCGTTCTGATCTTTGCCAGCGCGTCGTTCTGTTTCTTGCGCTCGTTCTCTATCACTTCGGGTTTGGCGCTGGCCATAAAGCGTTCGTTGCCGAGCTTCTTGTCGAGCGACACGAGGAAGCCCTCGAGGTAGGCTATCTCTTTCTCCATCTCGGCTTTCTGAGCAGAGGTATCTATGGTAGCAGCTGCTGCTTCGATGTACAACTTGTCTGTCTGCACGACGATAGAGATACCACCCTGCACTGCTTCTTTGGTGAATGATACCTGTTCGGCGTTCACCTGCCTACCGAGTATGTCTTTTACAGTTGTATAGTATGCTTCATCGGCTGTCTGGATCCAGAGTTTGATGGTATCCTTCGGCTTCAGCTTGTTCTTGTTGCGTGTGTCGCGGATAGCAGTGATGAGCTCCTGCAACATAGCGCCCCCCTTCAGCACAGCGGCATCGGGTACTACAACAGCAGGCAGTTGTTTTACGATAAGATCGTCGCCGACAGCACGGTCGCGCAGCAGGTGATAGATCTCTTCAGTAATAAACGGCATGTATGGGTGCAGCAACTGCAACAGACGCTCGTAAATGCTGATGGTCTGCTCATATACCTTGCGCGATATAGGCTGCTCCATTCCGGGCTTCACCCATTCGAGATACCAGGAACAGAAGTCGTTCCAGATGAGTGAATAGATAGTCTTCAGTCCCTCACTGAGCCTGAAGTCCTTCATCATATCTGTGAGCTCGTTCGACACTTCGGCAAGGCGTGCTTCCATCCACTGGAGCGCGAACTGAACATTGCTGTCGTCCACACCATCTGCGCAGCGGCCTTCCCACATCTTCACGAGCTTCATGGCATTCCACATCTTATTGCAGAAGAAGCTACCCTGCTCCAGTTGCGATTCATCGAACAGCAGGTCATTACCAGCCGGTGATGAGATCATAACGCTAAAACGAACCGCATCGGCTCCATGAATATCGATCAATTCCAACAGGTCGGGAGAGTTGCCGAGCGACTTACTCATCTTACGTCCCTGCTTGTCGCGAACGATGCCGGTGAAATAAACCTTATCAAATGGCTTCTTGCCCAGGAACTCGTACCCTGCCATTGCCATACGCGCCACCCAGAAGAAGATGATCTCCGGAGCAGTAACCAGAGTGCTGGTAGGATAGTAATATGCGAGGTCTTTGTTTGCGGGGTCTTCGTTCCAGTGGAATACCTGCATAGGCCATAACCAACTGCTGAACCAAGTGTCCAGCACATCGTCGTCCTGCCTCAGCACCGGCTGTTTAGCTGCCAGTTCAGGCTTTTGGGTACGGTACTTGTTATGTGCTTCTTCAGCATTTAGCCCCACGTACATACCACCCTCTGTATCGTACCAGGCAGGTATACGCTGCCCCCAGGACAACTGACGACTGATGCACCAATCTTTGATATTGGCCATCCAGTGACGATAAGTGTTCTTGAACTTCGCCGGGTGGAATTCTATTTCGTCTTCCATAACGGCTGCGAGCGCAGGTTTAGACAGTTCGGCCATATTGCACCACCACTGCATACTGAGGCGTGGTTCAATAACCGCATCCGTGCGCTCGCTGAAGCCCACCTGATTGCTGTAATCTTCTTCCTTTACCAGATTGCCGGCTGTGCGCAGGTCTTCTACTATCTGCTTACGCACCACAAAACGATCGAGCCCAACATATAGCTGCGCGGCCTCGCTCATGGTTCCGTCCTCGTTCAGTGTATCCACCACCTGCAAGCCATGTTTCAGCCCCAGGTTGTAGTCATTAATGTCGTGTGCAGGCGTTACTTTGAGTGCACCGGTACCAAATTCCCTATCTATATAATCGTCGAAAATGATGGGCACCCTGCGATTCAGCAATGGCACAAAGCAGTACTTACCTTTGAGGTGCGCATAACGCTCGTCTTCAGGATGCACGCACACAGCGGTATCGCCGAGAATTGTCTCGGGGCGGACGGTGGCTATGGTGATGTACTCATCGGCGTCACCGTCTATCTTGTAACGAACGTAATACAACTTGGAGTTGGTCTGCTTGTGGATCACCTCTTCGTCACTGAGGGCGGTCTTTGCCTTCGGGTCCCAGTTGATCATCTTCACGCCACGGTAGATCATGCCTTTTTCATACAGATCGACAAACACACGCATCACCGCCGCATAATAGTCGTCATTCATAGTGAAGGACGTGCGGTCCCAGTCGAGAGAACAACCGAGTTTCTCCAACTGATTCAGGATGATGCCGCCATACTTCTCTTTCCACTCCCATGCATACTTCAGAAACTCCTCGCGCGACAGTGTCTTTTTATCAATACCACGCTCGCGCAACATGGCTACCACCTTGGCTTCTGTGGCAATAGACGCGTGGTCGGTGCCCGGCACCCAGCAGGTGTTGTATCCGGTCATCTTGGCACGACGGATGAGTATATCCTGAACGCTATTATTGAGGGCATGGCCCATGTGCAGCACACCCGTTACGTTGGGTGGCGGTATCACTATCGTATAGGCGGGACGATCATCGGGTGTGCTTTTGAAATAGCCCGATCCGTTCCAGTGTCCGTACCACTTTTTCTCTGCCTCTTTATGCTGAAAATTCTTACTTATTTCCATATATTATCTCTTGTATCGAATGTTATTGTTGGTGGTGGCGAGCCATGAAAGACCACGATCTCCCACCTGTTTTATACAAAACGTACACCCCTCATCGGGGTGTACGCAAAGCAAATCAGCTAAATGAATTTCGTGTTAAACCTTACGCGGAGCTCTTACTCCTTCACAAGCCTTGTTGCGGCTTTGCTATTTCCCGACGCATCTGTAACCCGCAGCAGGTAGATGCCTGACGCGCAACCCGATAGGTTCACCTCCATTTCACTTCCTTTGCGCACTTGTGTGGCAGTTGTCACAGGCTTCCCTGTAACATCAAACACACTGACGACATCGGCAGCATCGAGGCCCGCAACCGAGAACTTGTCTTTTACCGGATTCGGGAACAGATCTACTGTGTTGTTCTGCGGCACATCGTTCACACCTACTGTTGTGTAGGTCTTGCGGATACGCTGGTTGTTGGCATCAGCGATATATATTTCGCCGTTTTTATCAACCGCAACGCCGAATGGTGTATGCAGGTTGCAACCATTAACCGGACCAAGGTCGCCACCGAAACCCGGTGTACCATTGCCCACCACTGTAGTGATGATGCCGGCAGTGTCAACCATACGGATCACATCGTTATCAGCATCGGCAATGTAGAGGTTGCCAAGTGTGTCTGTAGCCAGACCGGCAGGACGATCGAGCTGAGCCAGTACTGCCGGTCCGCCGTCGCCTGAATAACCATTAACACCAGTACCCGCATAGGTAGTGATGATGCCTGAGGCATCGACACGGCGAATGCGGTTGTTCATCATATCAGAGATGTACACATTGCCCTTCCTGTCTGCAGCTACGGCGTAAGGAGAGTCGAGTTTTGCCATGTAGGCAGGACCATCATCGCCGGCAAAACCTGCAGTATCGTTTCCGGCCAGACGAGTGATAATACCGCCACTGATCTTGCGCACTACATTAGCGAGACCATCGGCCACATAAAGATTGCCTGCCTCGTCTGTAGCCAGACCATAAGGGCCGTTGAATGTAGCGGAGAGTGCAGGACCACCATCGCCGGTGGAGCCTATGACGCCTGTACCTGCAAAAGTAGAGATGATACCCGCCGCATTGATCCTGCGGATCTTGTGAAAGGCAGCATCAGCAACGAAGACATTCTTGTTCTTGTCTACCGCCATACCGTAGGGCCTCAATTCGGCAGATGTGCCGAGCGAACCGTCTCCGGTACTACCGAGGCCACCTGTACCTGCTATGGTAACGATGATGCCTGAAGTAAATATCTTCCTGATCCTGAAGTTGTTTTTATCGAGGATGTACACATTGCCTGTTCCATCTACAGAAACACAGTAAGGACCATGCAGTTCTGCGCCGGTTGCCGCAGCACCATCGCCGCTGAACGCGCCGGTACCAGTGCCACAGATCGTTTTTATATGCTTCACCTGCGCATTGGCTGTGGCAGTGAAAAGCACCGAAGAGAACAAAAGAACAGGTAAAGTAAGTTTCATATGGAACATTTGGTCAAATATATGGTATTTAATGAGTCTGAAAACGTTTCCCGACACGAATTTATCTAAGGCATTCTGTTGCGAGGATCAAACCTACCTTGGACCGTTGGCTACAAATATGCCATCGAGGAAGCGGTTCTTGTATTTTACGGTGCAACGAAGCTCGAGCGCATCGTAGCGGTAATCTGAAACGCCGACAACGACCCTGAAATTGGGGTCGCCACCAACATTTGAGTAATACATATTAGCCTCTTCGGCAGACAGATGCCAATTGAAACGCAAAGTGTCCACATCGTCGGACGCGCACTTGGTGGGGTACACATAATAACCGGTACTGTCCGCATTCAATACGATCTCGGATGCTATGGCACATTCGCCACCTGCCTTGACGGGCACGTGTTTGTCAATAACCCACCTGGTTGTGGTGAGGGTTTTGGCACTCGATTCGGGAGCAACTTCTTTCTTGTAACAACCCGAAAAGCTGACCATAGCAGCCGCACCAACCAATAGCAATTTCTTCATGTGAACAGTTTTGCAGTCAAAATTTCCGTAAAGATAATATAAATGCGGTGTAAATGCACCCGCCTGACAGACGTTTTCATCGGCTGACGGGAATGCCCCAGAAGCAACCTCCCTACCCGATGCAAACAGACCGGCAAAACCAGTAGGGAATTACCCTTAACGCTACCCTACCCGGGAGGCTTCGGGTGTTTCAGGCGGCGGTAAAAAACTCCCATTGTAAACTCCGGTTTCTGCGATTTTTTTCTCAGAATCCCGTAAATTTCCAAAAACGACTGATTTTCAATCACTTAAGCCAAAGGAAGGTCTAAAAACTGCGCAGCTGCTTCCCAAAAACTGCGCAAAAACTTCTCACTTGCTTCTCACTTGCTTCCCACTTGCTTCCCATTTTCTTCTCACCTACCTAATCGGCAGGCAGGCTTACCTCCCAAAATCGTCCTGAAATAGGTTTACACCTTTGTTAGATAATCCTGTTTTTTGTTTACAGTTGGCAAGTGGTGCAGGTGATATCAATTGGCATGTATTAAAGTTACATTCAAAGAAGCAATGTCGCAAAACGATGTTTTATGATAGTGAAATTGTGTGATATGGTATGGCAGTTTGTGTGGTATGGTAGATGGAAAGGCGGGGGTATATTTAGTGATTGCTTTGTCTGAACCACAGATTCGAGAGATTACACCGATGGCACGGATTGTGGGTTGGCTGCATTTCTTACTCGCAGTGACATGAAAAACACCCGTATCGCGATGGGGAGCGCCCTACAGGGCTCGTTTTCCTTTAATTTTACAATGCTACAAAGCGGTTGCCCCGATGGGGCTATGACAACTGATTTCACAGACTGGGGAAAGTAGGCGAATTATAGTTTTCTGAACCACAGATTCGTAAAATTACACAGATGGCACGGATCCTTTATGCAAGTGCAAAACACTTGCAAGACTGTAGACACGAGTGGAAAACACTCGCGCCAAATGGTGATTGCTTTGCCTGAATCACAGATTCGCGAGATTACACCGATGGCACGGATTGTGGGTTGGCTGCATTTCTTACTCGCAGTGACATGAAAAACACCCGTATCGCGATGGGGAGCGCCCTACAGGGCTCGTTTTCCTTTAATTTTACAATGCTACAAAGCGGTGGCCCCGAGGGGGCTATGACAACTGATTTCACAGACTGGGGAAAGAAGGCGAATTATAGTTTTCTGAACCACAGATTCGTAAAATTACACAGATGGCACGGATCCTTTATGCAAGTACAAAACACTTGCAAGACTGTAGACACGAGTGGAAAACACTCGCGCCAAATGGGGTTGAACCTGCCGGCAGCAGGCAAGCCATAATGGATGAAACCTGAAGACAATATGATTGCAGGAGCGCGGACTTACTCATCCTTATACAACTTCAAGGTGCGGATAGCGGGTGCGGCAAACCAAGTGACGGCTACTACCAGTATGGTCATGATGCCGCCAAAAACGACGGCGGGTACGGTACCCATCATGCGGGCGGTGACGCCGCTTTCCATGGCACCGAGTTCGTTGGATGAACTGATGAACATGGTGTTGACCGCTGCTACGCGCCCCCGCATTTCATCGGGGGTATGGAGGTGAAGAATGGTGCCCCTGATCACGACGCTTACGGCATCGAACATGCCACCGGCGAGGAGCATCACAAAAGCTACCAGAAAACCTGCAGACACTGCAAAACCTCCTACCGAAAAAAGCCCTTCTGTACCGAAGTAGCCGCAAAGACCGAATACGACCGTAGTTGCACCAAAGCCAACGAGGCTCCACATGAGTTTGCTGCCGGCATTGCGCCGCAATGGAAAAAACGACACCAGGATGAGACATAATACAGAACCTATGCCCGGGGCGGCACGCAACCAGCCATACCCCAACTCACCTACTTTCAATATATCCTCGGCATAAACAGGCAGCAGGGCCACGGCACCACCAAAGAGCACGGCAAACATATCGAGCGAAAGCGCGGCAAGGACCACCTGTGTGCTGAACACGAACCTGAGGCCTTCGCCGAGGCTTTTCAGTACGGGTTCTTTTGCCTTGTTCATGATAGGTTGGCGCGGTATGCGCAATGTGGCTATGATGCCGAGGATCTGAATGACGGCGACCCAAATGAGACTGACCGTGAAACCGCTCCATGCCAGCATGAAACCACCGGCCAACGGACCCAGCACAGCCCCGGCCTGCCACGAAGCACTGCTCCAGGTAGTGGCGGTGGCATACAGATCTTTGGGTAATATGAGCCCCATGAGCGCAAAGGTGGACGGACTGGCAAACGCCCGTAGCGCACCGCCTACAAAAACACCGGCGTAGAGTAACCAGAGAATGGACCTCACCCCCAACAGGTTGACCACCTGCGGCAGGGCGAGTGTAACAAAAAGTGCCGACAGCAGGAGATAGGCGGAGAAACACCCCAACAACATGGCCCGTTTTTCGCGCAGGTCGACAAAATGACCGGAGAACAAGGAGAAGCCAATGGCGGGTATCACCTCCCACAAGCCTATCATACCCAGTGCCAACTTATCGTGGGTGAGTTTGTAGACATAATAGGCAATGATGGCGGATTGCATGTTGAGCGCACCGATGAGCGACAGGCGCATGAGCAGGTAATACCTGAACTCGGGCACCCTAAGCGCTTTATTCTTATTAAGAAACGAATTAATAAATCCCGACAAGCTTAGTGCGTTGGTAGGCAGCAAAAATATTCTTTACCAACAACATTAAGACGACTAAATTTGTATCCAATGACAAACTTCAGGCAGATAACGGCTACCAGTATTGTTCAGGCATTCGTGGAGCTGAAGGCCAATAAACTGCGTACGTTTTTGTCGTTATTGGGCATCACGATAGGTATCTTCTGCATTATTTCGGTGCTGACAGTTCTGGACAGCCTCAAAAATTCCATTCAGAAAGACATGGCCACCCTGGGCAGTGATGTGCTGTATATAGGCCGCTGGCCGTGGATGGACGATGGCGGAGAATATAAATGGTGGGAATACTGGCGCCGGCCCGGTATGACACCACGCGATGTAAGGGCGATCGAGTCGCAAGTGCCGGATGCGGCCACGGCCACCCTGTGCCTGACCACCCGCCGCCTGACTGTAAAATACCGCGACATGGAACTGAGCAGCATTGCCGGCTATGCTGTGATGACGTTTTTTGACAAGGTGCAGAATATTGACATTCAACTGGGGCGGTACCTAAGCACATCTGAACTTGATGGGGGCAACAACTCGGTGGTGCTGGGCTATGCAGTTTATATGAACCTATTTCCGGGTAATATAGACCCGCTGGGCAAGTCGGTGACGTTTCTCGGGCGTAGGTTCAATGTGGTGGGTGTGATGAAGAAGGCAGGACAGAACATGGCGGGCTTCGATTATGACAACTCGGTTGTTTTTCCCTACTATGCCGCGGCATCGTTGCTGGACATGAAATCTAGCAATATAGACCCGCTGCTGGCGGTGAAAGCGGCACCGGGCAAAAATATAGATGAAGTTAAATATGAAGTAGCCGGTGTGCTGCGCCGTACCCGCAAGGTGCGCCCCGGTGAGCCCGACAATTTCGCTATCAACCAACTGAGTCAGGTATCGGAACGGCTGAACCTGATCTTTGGGACCATAGACGTGGTGGCATGGTTCATAGGCGGGCTATCGCTTCTGGTAGGTGCGTTCGGCATTGCCAATATAATGTTTGTGACGGTGAAGGAGCGCACCCGCATCATAGGCCTGAAAAAAGCGATCGGTGCACGTCGCAGCTCCATTCTGCTGGAGTTTCTGCTGGAAGCCGTGGCGCTTTCCATGATAGGCGGACTGATAGGTATAATGGTAGTGGTGTTGATAGGCCTCGTGGTGTCCTACGCATTTGACTTCGAAGTGGTGTTGTCGTTCGCCAATTTCCTTATAGGAATATTTGTGTCTATATTCGTAGGCGTTTTGGCAGGCATCACACCAGCCATATCGGCCTCTAAACTCGATCCCGTAGTTGCAATCAGAACACATTGATGTACCATGAAGGAGAAAAGGATATTAATACTAGATAAACAGAGGATAGCGTTCAAAATGCGCCGTATGGCGTTTGAAATATGGGAACGCAACTGCGACGAAAAAGAGATCGTAATGATAGGCATAGACGGCAGTGGCAAGGTTGTGGCCGATAACCTGGTAGAGATACTACGGGAGATCAGTCCGCTGAAGATAAAGACCATCACGCTTACCATCAACAAAAAGAGCCCGCTCGATTTTGCCTATGAAGGGACCGAGGACCTGACCGGCAAGGCGGTGGTGCTGGTGGACGATGTAGCCAACTCGGGCAAGACACTGATGTATAGCCTGAACTGCCTGCTGGCCTATAACCTGAAGAAGGTGATGGTGGCTGTGCTGGTGGACAGGAAACATAAGTCGTTCCCGATAGCGGCGGACATAGTGGGGCATACGGTGGCCACCACCATACAAGACCACATAGACGTGGAAACATCGGGTAAAAAGGTAAAAGCCGTTTACCTGGAGTAACAGAGCGGCACACCGGCTGAATTTTGAATTTTGAACAACTAAGACAAAAACACTTTTTTACAGATAATGTCATTTACACTGGTGATACATGGCGGAGCAGGCAACATTACCCCCGCTATAATGAACGCGCAACAAGAGCTTGAATACACAGCCGCATTGCAGGCAGCACTGAGAAAAGGAGCGGAAGCAATGAAAGCAGGCGGATCGGCGACGGACGCGGTGGTAGCGGCGATATGCGAAATGGAAGACAATCCGCTGTTCAATGCAGGACGCGGGTCGGTATTTACGAAAAAAGGACTGAATGAAATGGACGCAGCCATCATGGATGGTAGTGACCTTTCGGCGGGAGCGATAGCGGGTGTGCGCAATATCAAGAACCCCATAAAACTGGCGCGCGAGGTGATGCTGCATTCGGGTCATGTGTTCCTGTCGAACGAGGGGGCGGCTGAATTTGCACTGAAACAAGGTGTGGAAACTGCCACAGATGAATACCTGTTCAACAAGTCGCGCTACGACCAATGGGTGGAAATAAGGGATACGGACTATACACAACTGGACCACAAAGGCGATAACCTGAAAGGACCTATTCCTAATACAGGACATAAATTCGGCACGGTGGGTGCCGTGGCCTGCGACGCACAAGGCAACATTGCAGCGGGCACATCGACCGGCGGCATGACGAACAAGCGCTTTGGCCGCATAGGCGATAGCCCGGTGATTGGTGCCGGAACTTATGCCAACAACCGTACCTGCGCCATATCGTGCACGGGGCATGGAGAATACTTCCTGAGGGCGGTGGTAGCCTACGACATATCTTGCCTTATGGAATACAAAGGAATGTCATTGCAGCAAGCCTGTGACTTTGTGATAAAGGACAAGCTGGTGAAAATGGGCGGCGAAGGTGGCCTGATAGCGGTGGACGCGAAGGGCAACTTCGATTTCTGCTTTAATTCGGCAGGCATGTACCGTGGCATGACCAACAGCGAGGGTAAGGAAATAGTGGGCTATTATGGTGAATAACTTTGATTGGAGGTTAACACCAATTAGTGCAACTTTGCAACAGTGAATCAGAAAATCTGAGGAGTAACACAGAATGTCAGAATATATAGTATCGGCCAGGAAATACCGTCCCCAAACGTTTGATACAGTTGTGGGTCAGGAACATATTACCACCACCCTAAAGAACGCGATCCGCAATCAGCATCTGGCTCATGCCTACCTGTTTTGTGGTCCGAGGGGTGTGGGTAAGACGACCTGCGCCCGTATCCTTGCAAAGACCATCAACTGTGAATCTCCTACTGCTGACATGGAAGCATGCGGTCAGTGTTCGACCTGTGTCAGCTTTAAAGACAATACTTCATTCAACGTGTTTGAATTGGATGCGGCCTCGAACAACTCGGTAGACGACATCCGTGAGCTGATAGCGCAGGTTCGCTTTGCTCCGCAACACGGCAAATACAAGATATACATCATCGATGAGGTGCATATGCTGAGCGCATCGGCCTTCAACGCGTTTCTGAAGACGCTGGAAGAGCCGCCACCCTATGCGATTTTCATCCTTGCAACGACTGAGAAACACAAGATATTACCGACCATCCTGAGCCGCTGCCAGATATTTGACTTCAAGCGCATCACTACCAATGATATTGTGCTGCACCTGCAAGGGATAGCGGCGCGTGAGAGCATGATAGCCAATGAGGCCGCGCTGCACGTGATAGCACAAAAGAGTGAGGGTTGTATGCGCGATGCGCTGTCGATGCTGGACAGGATCGCTTCATTCACCAATGGCATGCTGACGTATGCCAACACGATGGAGCACCTGAACCTGCTGGACGCTGACTACTACTTCCGCATTGCCGATGCTATGCTGGCGCAAGACGTGGCCGGAGCGCTGATGATGCTGGATAACGCGCTGGAAAAGGGATTTGAGGGAGACGTGATCATAGGTGGGCTTGCGGGCCATTTCCGTAATCTGATGCTGTGCAAAGACGCACGCATGGCCAAGCTGCTGGACGTGCCCACCGAACACAAACCTGTGTACTACGAGAAAGCCAACCAGGCTCCACCATCATTTATAGTATCGGCGCTGAATCTGCTGAACCAGTGCGAAATAGAATACCGCAATGCCACCAACCGCAGGCTGCACGTGGAGTTGTGCATGATAAGGCTTTGCTTTCTGATGCAGTTCACGAAACCACAAACGATGGTGCCCGGCGAGGGTGGTGAAAAAAAAAACACTGATAGTTTAGGTAGCATCAATTTTAACACCGCGCCGCCGGCATCTTTTGCGCCTGCGGCACCAGTGATGGCCGCTGCACCCGCACCAGTTGCAGCGCAGCCTGCACCACCGCAACCAGTAGCTGTACCTGCGGCTCCGGCACCTGTTCAAGCTGCTCCTGCTGTACCACAACCGGTACCCGCCGCACCACAGCCAACACCAGCACCAAAGTCTGCTTCAACATCAGCACCTACAGCCGCGCAACCAACGACGCCACCGGCACGCAAGGTGAGCCTGAACATGCTGGGCGATCTGGATGCTGACCTTAATGCCGCTGTCGCCGCTCGTGCCGCACAGCCGGTAGAAATAACTTATGAGGTAGCCGCTGACATACTGGAAAAGTATAAAGTACACCTGCGCGAGAAAGACCAGAGTGTGGTACTGGGCCAGTTGGCGCTGATGAAAATGGAAGTGTATCCGCCGGATGAAGTGCGGCTGATATCGCCGGGAGACCTTACCGACAACTATGCCAAGGACCAGCGCGGCGACCTGATAGACTTCTTTATGAAGGAAGCCAAAATACGTGTACGTGTAACTACAGAAGTGCGGGAGGACAAGTCGCTGACAGAACCGACAAACAGGGTACTGAGCAAGAACGAGATGTTTGAGGTGATGGCAACCAAGAACCCGAACCTGGCCAGACTGCGTGACGGGATGGGACTTCAGATAGAATACTAACGACTAACGCAAGTGGTGAGCTGCAAACAACCTGCGCAACCCTGCCCCACGCTCGCCCAACAGCCCCCATGGTTTTACGTGTCGGCTTTTCTTCAATCCAAAACCTTCGATAGCGTACTTATTAATGTGTTTCACTGCATCCTCGACCGAATCGGTAAAGAGGAAAAGGTTGGCATCTTCGGGTGCAATGGTCTTGTCGGCAACCATCTTGTTTACATGCGCCATAAGTCCCTGATGATATTCGGTGCCCATAAGCACCACAGGGAAGCGGCTTAGTTTGCCGGTCTGCATGAGTGTGACGGCTTCGAAGAACTCATCGAGGGTGCCGTAACCACCGGGCATTACCACAAAGGCGTAGGAATACTTAGTAAGCAACACCTTCCTGACAAAGAAGTACTTTATGTTTACCCAATGGTCGAGATATGGATTGGGCTTCTGCTCCATGGGCAGCACAATGTTGCAACCCACCGACCTGCCACCCACCTCGCGGGCACCACGGTTGGCTGCCTCCATGATACCGGGGCCACCACCGGTAAGAACGGTGAATCCGAGTTTAGCGACCTCGCCGCCCAACTCCTGTGTTTTCTTATAATAGGGATGATCTTCAGCAAAACGTGCTGAGCCAAAGACAGTGACACAAGGGCCGATAAAGTGCAACATCCTGAAGCCGTGTACAAACTCTTTGAACACGTCCAGTACAAATACAAACTCGCGCCACCTTGACCGTGGTCCCTCCAGGAACTCTATCTCTTTCTTTGAGCCAACAGGGGTAAATTCATTTTGTCTTTCTGACATCATGCATCCTTTACTTTAATAAGTTCATCGGCATCGAAAGGGCAATAGTGCACTTCTTCGCGGCCGTCTTTGTTCTTCGCGAACCAGATACAGTCATACATGGTGCTACTGTACTGATTGGCAAGAACATCGTAATGCGGCCCACGTATTGTCATATCGGGGCCTCCGGATTTCAACCGCACCTTGTCTCCGGTAACAAATCGAGGTTCCATAGCTTCTCCTTTTTTGCCAAAAGTACACTTGCCATCCAACCCTGCACTTGACATCAGTCAGCGGTAATTATGTTCCTTGTCAGTGACCTCCGTTTGATGTGCGGGCATTTATGTTCCCGATCACAAGCACCCCACTAAATAGGGGAGTAGCACTAACATCAATCACCGCTTGCTATGACTACCGTCAGTTTCGCAGTTGACAGCCCGACCTACCTTTGTGTAAAATCAAAACAATGAAAAAAGTAAACATTTCACACGTAAGCAACGAACATAACTACTGGCTGAGAAGCCTCAATTTCTATAAGACAGAGATCAGCATTCTGAAAGGCCGTCTTACTGAGATCGCGGGCAAAAATACGGGTTCAGACGTTATGAAAGACGTTGAACACTTTGAAAACCAGTTCAAGATCCAGAATGACAACATCGACCGCCTGTCACATGATATTCATGTGAACATAGACGCGATAAGCAAGCAAGCACAGCACCAAAGTGCGGGCTATATAGATGAGAGCCTGCAAACAACTCATACAGAGTTGGGCAATCGTTTCGAAGGAGAAGAAAAAATTATTCACGATATGATCCGTACGTTCAGGAAGTTCGCTGAAAAATGGATGTAACAATTGTTTCTGGGATGAGTAGTGACAGAAGGATGGTCGGTTGGCTCTGAGAGCAACATGAAATTGAGAAGACAGAATAAACAAAGACAATAGAACATCTTTCTGCAAGGGCTCCGGTTTTTACCGGAGCCTTTTTGCATGCCATAACGGGAAAATTCAAAAACGAAAATTCCAAAGAACAAAGGGGAAATCCCAAAGAACAAAATCACAAATTCCAAAGAACAAATTCCAAACCCCAAAGACCAAAGACTAAAGACTAAAGCCCCCCAATTCATAATTCCAGACTCCTAATTCCGAATGCTCAATATCCTGATGACAAAAAAGGTAGCATGTTTCCATGCTACCCTGTAATTGAACCAAAACAAATTCTTCGGTGTGTGTGAGACTGACGGCCGCTACTTTTCCGCGCTCACACGCAAGCCATAGCGCCAGGCAACAAAGCTGCTGAAGCCCGTGGCAATGATAACGATGCTTATGGTGCTACATGGCATAAGGATTGCAGCTGCTACAGGCGTGAGCAAACCGCGCATTGCGAAGTAGAGCCCAATAAAGTTATAGACAAGAGACACAGCGAAGCTCAGCCCAATGAGACGGCGGGATGCCCTTGCCAGTCGCAACACTGCAGGAAGCAGGTTGAATTTTGAAGCATCGAGGATGGCATCGCAAGACGGGGTGAAGTTGTTGATATCGTCTGATATTGTGATACCCACGTTACTTTGCTGCAGCGCGCCGGCGTCATTCAATCCATCGCCGATCATAAGTACAGACCTACCCTTCTTCTGAAGCGACTCTACGTAGTGCAGTTTATCGATAGGCTTCTGTTCGAAGAGCAAGTCGCTGTTCTTACGGAAAACCGGCGCCACAATGGACCGCTGTTTGTCATTATCGCCCGACACCAGAGACATGCCATAATTATCGCCTAAGGTATCCATGACACCTGCAGCACTCTCGCGCAACACAGACTTAAGATGTACTGCAGTTATCTCGTGGTTGATACGGATGTAAACGGTAGCTTTCTCCTCCTGTGACCAATTGCGTGGCACACCTACGAATTCGGCAGAACCGACCATAATGTTGTCTGCTCCGGCATATGCCTCGATGCCCTTGCCGGGGATCTCTTTCCATGCCGAAACCTGAACCAGATCTCTGCTGCCCAACCACTCAGCGATAGACTTACTATTGGGGTGTTTGCTTGCCCTAACGACAGTGTATAAAAGGTCTTTTTCGGCGGGTGACAATTGATGCCCTGTACACTCAACAGACTGCGCAGCGCCGCCCTGTGTAATGGTACCTGTCTTATCGAACACAATATGATCAGCATTCCCCAATGACTCTATCACAGATGCATCGCGAAGGAACAGACCATTATTGCTGAATAAGCGAAGGATATTACCGTTTGTGAAAGTAGCAGACAACAACAATGCACAAGGGCATGCTACTATCAGCATTGCGGATACGCTATTGATGATCTTTGAAGGGTCGACAAAATACCAGTAAACCGCAGTGGCCGCGGCCAGGGTGAAGAGTATAACAGTGAAGTACTTACTCAACACGTGAATGACACTTTCACGGTCATTCTCTTCGGCCTTATCCTTTCTGAAAGCGTAATGGTTCCAGAGGGATGTAAGGTAGCTACCGGCTACAGGTTTCACAATGCGGATGGTGAGCTGATCGCCCGTCTGCTTGCCGCCGGCATATACCAGCGCGTTGGCCTTTATCTCTACCGGTTCACTTTCGCCGGTAACAAAGCTATAGTCTATGAGTGCCTTACCGGCCACCACCACCGAATCGGCTGGTATGATCTCATCGTTATGCAATTGCACCACGTCATTTTCCTTCAGGTCTTGTAGTTTGGTGCTTTGCAGTCCGTTTTCGGTAACGACGTTCACTGCTATCGGGAAATAAGACTTGTAGTCGCGGGCAAAGGAGAGGGAACGATAGGTGCGCTCCTGCACTACCCTACCCACCAGCATAAAGAACACAATACCGCTCATGCTATCGAGATAGCCGGCACCGGTTCCGGAAAGTATTTCGTAAATACTGCGGGCAAATGTGATGATGATGGCCAAGGCAATAGGCGCATCGATGTTGAGCGTCTTCTGCAAAAGACCCTTCCAGGCGGTGACAAAAAACTCGGAAGCACTATAAAAGAAAACCGGGATCGCGAGGAAAAGATTCAGGTATCTGAACAAGAGTGCATAACTCTCTTCAATGCCCGTTGCAGATGACAGATACTCGGGGAAACTCATCATCATGATGTTTCCGAAACAGAAACCCGCAACACCCAGCTTGAAGACACGCTGTTTATTGAAAGTGGCAGATTTCTTTTTGCCTGCCTCATCGAGGCTGATGTATGGTTCGTAACCGATGGTGGCAAGCAACTCTACGACCTTGCGTAACGCGATGGCCTTAGAAGAGAACCGAATGGTGACTTCCTTGGTACTGAAATTCATGCGGCTTTCTTTGATGCCCTCGTTCAGCCGATTCATGTGTTCGAGCAACCACATGCAGGAACTGCAGTGAATGCCGGGAACATAAAAAGTAACTACTGTGTGATCGCCATCGGTAAACTGCACCAACTGGCGCGCGATATCTTCGTTATCGAGGTATGCATACTTGTCGCTGCGAATGGCTTTGACCTGCGACAGACCAGGATGCGACTGCAATTTGTAGTAATCGCACAGGTCATTCTCGTTAATGATCTCATAGACGAGTTTGCAGCCGTCGCAACAAAACGCTTTATCGTCTATGGCAATACGCTCTCCTATACACGGTGTGCCACAGTGATAGCACAGAAGGTCGGTGGCCGGCGGAGCGGTGAAAGGAGCCTTTTTCGCATCGGAATTACTTACGGCTAACATTGATTCTCTTTTGAGCGTCAACAACCTTAGGGAGCAGGTAATTCTCTTCGAGGAAGAACAACTCGGTAAGGCCGTTTTCTATTAATACCATCTGGTTGCGTAGCACCCGGTAGGCATCAGGAAAAACAGTATCGGAATATAAAGGAAGTCCAACCACCTGTAAACGATTCAGAATGCTTCTCATCGCAGAGTGAGATGCTCTGAGTTCGATAAGGTGCAGGTCATGATTTACCTTACATCCACCCGAACAAGTGCTGCAATCGTGATTTGTTTCAGCTTTATGCGACAGTTCCTTCAGGTATGGGATCACCCTTTCCTTCCGCTCTGTAATATACATAATAACTTCCTTTATCAGCTCTCCACACGTGGTTGTATATTGAGTGGTTGCATGTTGCAAACCAGCATTTTCAAGCTTTTCGATCTGCCTCGCTGCACTATGGCACAGATTAATTATTTCATCATAATTATCTGTACTGATCCGGTCGACCAACTGATTCAGATTAGCGGTAAGGTTACTTTTTAGCATTTCTTTTTCCATGAAAAAAGAGGAGTTTCGACAAAGTTATCCTTATACATAACCGGAAATGCTGATGTTGGGTAGTCAAAAAACTGATCTTGGTCATGTTTTAACCCTTACTTCGGGCTCAAAAATGATCTCAGATCTGACGGAATTAGATATGAGACATGCCACCTCAGACTTCTGAAGTACGCGACGGGCTTTCTCTACGTCTGCCTCTTTTTCCACCACGACTACCGGCTTCAGGGTAACCTGTGTCATCAGCAACTTGCCACCGGAATCGTCTAATTTTCCGTAGGCCCGGGATGAAAAAGAGGAAAAACCGAGACCGGACTTTTCGGCAATAGCGAGAAAAGTGGTCATCAGGCAACTGTTTATCGCTGCCGTAAAAAGATGCTCAGGAGACCAACGGCCGGCAATACCGCCGGGAAACTGAGGGGGCGTAACGACAGTCATTTCATCGTTAAAGTCGGGCGAGAACAAAACTCCCGCCCGATCTTTTACCCAGTTAAGATCAACTTCATACAGATGTTCCATAAAAAGGGATTTTATATATTATTAATCGGCGTCAACCAATTCCTCAACAAGTGATGGTGCTACACGCTGCACCTCTTTGATACCTCCCTCTACACTGGCCACAAAATGGAAACCTTTGCTTTTGAGGAATGAGGCCGCCACCATGGAGCGGTAACCACCCGCGCAATAAATGAGCCATTTTTTGTCGGCCCCCAGCTGCGCATATTCATCTTTCAGAATATTCAATGGTATGTGAACGGACCCAACCATGCGATTGCGGGCAACCTCGCGCCTGTTGCGCACATCAAGCAATTCGTACTGCTCCTCGTTAATGAGGCCCTCACATTCGGAACCATCAATAGTAAGCACCACATCGTAACTGAGATCTGCGGCAAACCATTGCTTCATGCCACCGTCAAGGAAACCTTTCACCCCTTCGTAGCCTATGCGGGCCAGTCGCTCAATAGCTTCGCCCTCCCTACCTGGTTCGCAAACAAGTACGATCTCGGCATCGGGCGCGATGATGGTACCTACCCAAACAGCAAAATCTCCGTTGAGACCGATGTTGATAGCCCCCTTTACGAAGCCGGCTGCAAACTCCATCGGATCGCGGGTATCCAGCACTACGGCACCGGCTTCCATAACCCGGGTAAACGCCTCATTGGAAAGCGGTTTCAAACTTTGCTCTAATACAGATTGATAAGCGGTTGCGCCGCTTTTATTGATGACCGCGTCTTTGAAGAAATAAGCAGGAATGACTGGCTGATCGGAGGTAACAGCCTGTATGAACTCGTCTTTATTGGTAGCGAGTAACGCATAGTTAGTCGTGCGCTGCTCGCCAATAGTTGTATAGGAAGATTTGCCAATATTTTTGCCACAGGCAGATCCTGCACCATGACCGGGATAAACAACCACATCATCGGGCAGTGTCTTGATCTTGCTCTGCAACGAATCGAACAACATGACTGCAAGTACCTCCTTGGGAAGATTGCCGCTCAAGAGGTCGGGGCGACCAACATCGCCAACAAAAAGTGTATCACCGGTAAAGATGGCCTGCTTCCTCCCGGCGGCATCGTGCAATAGGAAACATGTAGATTCAATGGTGTGGCCCGGCGTGTGCAGTACCTCTATCCGCACATCGCCCAGGGGCAGCATTTCTCCGTCTTCGGCTATATAGCATTTATAGCCGGGTTGGGCATCGGGACCAAAGACAATCTGAGCGCCGGTATTGTTGGCCAGATCGATGTGACCGGAAACAAAATCGGCATGAAAATGGGTCTCAAAAACGTATTTGATTGTTGCGCCACGCTCTGCAGCCAGCCTCTGGTAGGGACCAGGATCGCGCAAGGGGTCAATAACGGCAGCCTCTCCGGCCGACTCGATGTAGTATGCCGCATGGGCAAGACAATTCGTGTAGATCTGTTGGATGTACATAATCTCGGTTTTAAAAATGGCCAATAAATAGGTATCACATAGGGGCTACTTGTTTTGCGTAGCCTTCTTTTGCTTTTTTGCCTGCTTTTTAAAATACCCCCTTGTAAGGAAGTTGTGCTTCAGGGCCTCCATGTTCTCGCTGAACGCGGCAGTACCCTTTTCTATGTTTCCGAGACTAGTAGTGAGTTTTTTTACAATACCTGTATCCTTGAGCACAGCATGAGCCACGCCCGGACCGTTATTGACATTGCGATCGAGCTGTTTCACAGCACTGTCGGTATGTGCAATAAGTACCTTGGCATCTTCCGATATCCTTGAGATATTGCGGATAGCATTTTTCAGGTCGGTGGCAGCTGCTTCGTCTTTCAACAAAGTACCGGCAACACCTTCGCCTTTTTCCGCTTCCTTGACCATTTCGTTGATAGCTGCAGAGAACTCGTTGATCTGTTCTGTAGCCTGACGAATATTATCCATAGACACACGGATATTGCCCGGCAGTGTAGAATCGTTCACCACCTGCCACAATGCTGTGCTATTATTGAGCTTTACAACCGTATTCTTGAGATTCTCGGCAATGATCTGAACATCATTGTTGGTAGCCGAGAGCGTTTCGAGCATCTCATCGGTAGAGGCTACCTTTTTTGTGAGTAACATTTCGCCCTCAGCAAGTAACGGCAATTGCGCGTTGCCGGGAGTGATGTTTATGACCTTGTTGCCCATGAGTCCTTCGCTGCCAATGGAAGCAGATGCTCCTTGATGGATGTAAGGCCTCATTTTTACATCAACTAAAAGAGTCACCTCGATAGTGGTATCATCAATGACTGCGATCTTACTGACAGTACCGGACTGAATGCCTGAGTACCTGATGTTGTTGCCCACCATAAGGCCGCTAACATTGCGAAACCTGGCCCGCAAAGAGTAACCGGAACCAAAGAAATTCTGATTCTTACCAATGATGTATAGCGACACTACCAGGATGAGCACCCCGATTGTGACAAATATTCCTAGACGGACATTATTCTGACTACTTGTACTCATGTCACTCAAAAAACTGGTTTATGTTGGGGTCCGATGATCGTTTAAGGTTATCGTAGGTATCGACCGCATAACAAGAGCCGTTCACGAGCACCGCGATCCTGTCGGCGGCGCGCTTCACGCATTTCATGTCGTGCGAAATGATGATGGAAGAAGTCTTGTATTTTTCCTGTATATCTTTGATCAACAATGTTATTTCTTTTCCTGTTATAGGATCGAGTCCGGTTGTTGGTTCGTCATACAAAATGATCTCAGGGTTCAGGATCAATGTTCTGGCCAATGCTATCCTCTTCTGCATGCCACCCGACAATTCAGAGGGCATCATGTTCAACGTATGTGCCAAACCAACATTCTCCAGCGCGTCCATGATCCTGTCCATCGACTCTTTGAAATCTATATTCTTCAGATGCCTGCGCATAGGGAACTCGAGGTTCTGCTTTACGGTCATAGAATCGTACAAGGCATTGCTCTGAAACAGAAAACCAACCCGAGACCGGATGTTATCCAACCCATCGTGATCTAACGAAAGAACATCCTCGCCCAAGACATTGATCGTTCCACTCTCCGGCCTCATTAGCCCTATCACACACTTGATCAACACCGACTTACCACTACCTGACCTGCCCAACACCACAAGGTTCTCTCCACGTTTCAGGTCTACGGTAAACTCATTGAGCACCACCTTTTCTCCAAACTTCTTCACAAGTTTGTCTATCGCTATCACCGCATCGGAGCTATGCCCTTCCATATTTGCCTTTGCCACTTCCATATCAGTTAAGACCCAAAATGTCGGTGATCTGCACCGCGATCAGGTCTATGATAAACACCATGAGTGAAGAAACAACAACCGCAGAATTGGCCGACCGCCCCACACCTTCAGTTCCCTTAGACGAATTATAACCCTTGTAACAACCTATGATACCGATGGCAAAGCCAAAAAAGAACGTTTTGATAAATGCCGGCAACACATCGCCGAACTGCAACGTCTGAAATACCTGAAAGAAAAACAACCTCAGACTGGTATTCCCTCTGATATTGACGCCGAGGTAAGAGCCATACAATGATATAGCATCTGATATCATGACCAGAACCGGCAACATGAGCGTAGAGGCAGCCACACGTGTAACAACCAGATATTTGAACGGATTGGTGCCTGATACCTCCATCGCATCGATCTGTTCTGTCACCTTCATGGACCCTAACTCGGCACCTATGCTGGAACTTATCTTACCCGCAAAAATGAGTGCAGTGATAACCGGCCCGATCTCACGCACAATGGCCAATGCAACCATAACAGGTAACTGAGACTCGACTCCGTAAGAAATGAGCGAAGGACGCAACTGTATGGTAAGCACCAACCCCATAATGAACCCGGTGATGCCAATGAGCGGCAAAGAAGTATAACCGATAAGGTAACATTGGCGCAAAAACTGCCTAATCTCGTAACGAGGGCGAACCAACTCATGAAAATACCGATAGGTGAACCGCGAGGTGGCCCCGGTCTCATCAAGGTACTTATTAAAAGAATCAGGCATTCTCATAAATAGTTCAATGGTCTGTGCCGACCTGAATGTTCAGCAAATATAACGATGGCCGAACCTCAGAGCCATGACAAAAGTCATGTGCGGGGCTGACTCAAATCTACGCCAGAAAAACGGAGAAACAAGGCAAAAAAGACCGGAAGCGCACTTCCGGTCTCACCTAATGACATTTAAAATATTCAAACGGCTCTTTGCAATCATTGCATTGGTATAGCGCCTTGCATGCAGTGGCTCCGAACCGACTCAACATCACGGTATCGTCGGACTGGCACCTGGGACATTTTATGATGTTATGCCCGAACACGTCGTTGTTGCAGGACGAATGTAATGGCGGCGCAATGCCGTATGTGCGCAACTTATCTTTTGCAACACCGCTCATCCAGTCGGTGGTCCAAGCCGGATCCATTACCATTTTCACACGGGCACCCTTCACCCCATTGTGGGCAAGTGTTGCCAGAATATCGGCTTCTATCATACCCATAGCCGGGCAACCGGTATAAGTGGGTGTGAGTATCACTTCGTAACCGGTGTCATCCAGCACCACATCGCGAAGCATTCCCATCTCATAGATATTAACGACCGGGATCTCAGGATCGGGAATAACCGACAACATCCTGAAAATATCATCCTTGCTGTGTACGTGCATTACCATTTCGCGTCGGGATATGCATGGGGTAAAAATTGCATTTCTGCAAGAATGTGACCCAGGTTCTCACTATGAATACCGTTGCGACCACCTGTGTGGGTGTACATCGTAGTAGGCACATCGAGTGTAGCCTCTTTAAGTATAGCCGATACATGCTTCATCCAGCTGTCTTTCAATGCGGCCGGATCGGGAGCACCAATAGCACTGATCATTGCGGCATCAACAGCATCAGACTCAAACAATTCACTTGCATAAGGCCAAAGATCGTCAACGGCAGTCTGCATTTTTGCGTGACTCTCAGCAGTACCGTCACCCAGACGCAAAACCCAATCGGTAGCGTGTGACAGATGGTACTTTATTTCTTTGAGTGTTTTTGCAGCGATGGCAGCAAGTGTAGCATCTTTAGATCCAGCCAGACCACTATAGTAGAAATATTCGAACGCCGACAGATAAAGCTCACGTGCCATTGTATAGGCAAAGTCCTGATTGGGCAATTCGGTAAGCAGCACATTGTAGAAACTCCTTTCGCCGCGACGGTAAGCGAGATCATCATCGGTTCTGCCCTTACCCTCTATCTGGCCGGCATATCCCAACAAGGCTTGCGCACGACCTATCATATCCAACGCAAAGTTGGTGAGTGCCAGGTCTTCCTCCAGAATGGGCGCATTGCTGCACCACTCTGACAAACGATAAGAACGTATCAGTGCATTATCTCCCAAACGGAGACAGTATTTGAACATTGCTTCCTGTTGATTCATAACAATTAGGTTTTTAGATGGCTTTTGCGCCCTCGGGCATTACATAAAAGGTAGGCATACGATATGTTTTGTCGTTTGCCGGATCGAAGAACATATCGTTCTCATCGGGATTTGAAGCCACTATGGCATCGCAGGGAACTACCCATATGCTGGTACCTTCGCCACGGCGGGTGTAGGTATCGCGGGCATTCTGCAGGGCCATTTTTTTATCTGAGGCATGAACGCATCCGGCATGCACAAAATTGGCACCCGGCTTTGACTGGATAAACACCTCCCATTTTTCCAATTGAGTATCTGCTGACATAGAATTAGTTTTTCGATTGAAATAATTGTTTTTCCTTTTTTGCACGGTACGCTTCCGCTGCTTCCCTCACCCATGCACCTTCGGCGTGTACACGCTTATGATGATCCATGCGCTGCTTATTGCAAGGGCCGTTGCCGTTTATGACATTGTAGAACTCGTTCCAGTCGATAGGACCGTGATCGTAGTGACCACGAGCTTCGTTCCACTTCAGATCTTTGTCGGGAATGGTAAGACCAATTACCTCTGCCTGCTGAACAGTCTTATCAATGAACTTGGCTCTCAATTCGTCATTTGACTGGCGCTTGATCTTCCATTTGAAGGCATCACCTGAACGTGGCGATTCGCTATCGTGCGGGCCAAACATCATAAGCGCAGGCCACCACCACCTGTTCATAGCATCCTGAGCCATCTCGCGCTGGTCGGCGGTACCGGCCATCATCTTTGCCATTATCTCATAGCCTTGACGCTGGTGGAAACTTTCTTCCTTACATATCCTCACCATGGCGCGGCTATAAGGACCGTAAGATGTACGCTGCAGTGACACCTGATTTACGATGGCGGCACCATCAACCAACCAACCAATGGCTCCTATATCGGCCCAATTGAGTGCAGGGTAGTTGAATATATTCGAATATTTAGCCTTGCCCGAATGCAGCTGTTCTATCATTTCGGAGCGGGAAATGCCCAGTGTTTCGGCGGCACTATAGAGATAAAGACCATGACCGCCCTCGTCCTGAATCTTGGCAAGGAGGATCTGCTTTGCCCTGAGTGATGGGGCGCGTGTTATCCAGTTGCCTTCCGGCTGCATACCTATCACTTCAGAATGCGCGTGTTGCGATATCTGCCTGATGAGGTGCTTGCGGTAAGCATCGGGCATCTTGTCTTTGGGCTCAATGGCATCGTCGCGACCGATCTTTTCCTCAAAACTCTTCAGAAGATCGGACTGAACGGCAGTTTGTTCCTTCAATTCCATTTTGTTTATGTTTTAATGCGGTGAAAAAGATTGATTAAAGTGTACCTCTTCTTGCCTGTTCAGCCTCAATAGATTCGAACAATGCCTGGAAATTGCCTTTGCCGAATGACTTAGCACCCTTGCGCTGAATGATCTCGAAGAACATTGTAGGACGGTCTTCTACAGGTTTTGTGAATATCTGAAGCAGGTATCCTTCTTCGTCCCTGTCCACCATGATACCAAGACTCTTCAACAATTCAAGATCTTCGGCGATCTGCCCTACCCTGTTTGGAACGGTATCATAGTAAGTGCCCGGTACATGCAGGAACTCAACACCACGCCTTCTCATCTCAGAGATCGTGAAAACGATATCATCGGTAGCAACGGCTATGTGCTGGCAACCAGGGCCACCATAGAAATCGAGGTATTCTTCTACCTGCGACTTTTTCAGTCCCACAGCAGGCTCGTTGATAGGAAACTTGATACGGCCGTTGCCGTTACTCATCACCTTACTCATCAGCGCCGTGTACTGGGTAGAAATATCTTTATCGTCGAATGTGACCAGGTTTGCGAAACCCATGGTACGTGCGTAGAAGTCGGCCCATTTGTTCATTGAACCCAGTTCCACGTTGCCCACCATGTGGTCTATGTATTTGAGGCCAGTTGGAGCTGGATTGTATTCAGAGTTCCATGACTCATAGCCGGGCAGAAACACACCCTTGTAGTTTTTGCGCTCAACAAAAATGTGAACGGTATCGCCATACGTATGAATACCGGCACGAACCACTTCGCCATGTTCGTCCTTTTCTACTCTTGGTTCGAAAAATGACTTTGCACCACGGGACGTAGTTTCGTTATAAGCAGAACGGGCATCGTCTACCCACAGAGCGATCACCTTCACACCATCGCCATGCTTTCTGATATGATCTGCCACTTCGCCCTCCGGCACCATTGGTGTGGTGAGTACCAGCCTTATTTTATCCTGTACCAGCACATAAGATGTGCGGTCTTTGACTCCTGTCTCCAGGCCGCAGTAAGCCAGCGACTGGAAGCCGAAAGCTGTCTTGTAATAGTGAGCCGACTGCTTGGCATTGCCAACATACAACTCTACATAATCAGTACCATTGATAGGCAGAAAATCCTGAGCTTTATCGAAGATCTTTTCTATGCCGTAATTGAAGTTTTTTACTTCTGTAAGATTTGCAGTACTCATTTTCTATGATTTAATTTATTCGGTTAACCATGATTTATAATAGCCATCCACTTCGATAGCCAATGCTTCTTTAGTGATGTTCACCGGTTGAAACGGATCTATCATCACTGCCAGTTCTTTGGTCTCTTTCTGACCAATGCTGCGTTCTATTGCGCCCGGGTGCGGACCGTGCGGAATGCCACCGGGATGCAGTGTTATCTGTCCCGCCTTGATGTTGTTGCGGCTCATGAAATCGCCATCCACATAATACAACAGCTCATCGCTATCGATATTGCTGTGGTGATACGGTGCCGGAATAGCGTCGGGGTGGTAGTCGTAAAGACGGGGAACGAAAGAACAGATCACAAAGTTCCTGCTCTCGAACGTCTGATGAATTGGCGGTGGCAAGTGTATGCGACCGGTAATGGGTTCAAAATTGAAGATGGAGAAGGTGTATGGATAATGGTATCCATCCCAGCCGGCCACATCAAACGGATGGTTTATGTAAGTATAGGGGAACATCATCCCCTTCTTCTTAATGAATATATCGAACTCGCCCTTTTCGTCGTGGGTCCTGAGGTCCTGCGGGCGTTTGATGTCGCGCTCGCAGAATGGTGAATGTTCCAGCAACTGACCAAAGTCGTTGCGGTAGCGGCGCGGGGTAAAGATAGGATCGGGCGACTCGACAAAGAGTATCTTATTGTCTTCATCATTAAACGTGATCTGATAGACCGTTCCGCGAGGGATAACGATGTAGTCGCCATATTTGAATGGCAGACTTCCGTACATTGTTTCCACCACTCCACTGCCTTTGTGGATGAACAGCATTTCATCAGCATCGGCATTCTTATAGAAGTATTCGGTTGACTTTTTTGGGGCAGCCAGACCTATCTGCATAGCAGCGTTCACAAACAGCACCTTGCGGCTTTTTATGTAGTCTTCTTCGGGCTTTATGTCAAAGCCGTTAAAGCTCATGGCATTCAGACCATTCTCTATTGCGATCTCCGGCTTTACAGAATATGGCTGGCCTTTTTGTTTCACACATGTTGGCGGATGTAAGTGGTAAACAAGCGAGGAAAGGCCTGCAAACCCTTGCGTGCCTACCAATTCTTCCTGATACAATTTTCCGTTTGGCTGGCGACTTACTACGTGGCGCTTATCGGGAATAACTCCCAGTGTATGATAAAATGGCATTAATTAGAAATTTTACAGACAAACGTACCCAACCCATCAGGCGGCGATTATGACGCAGGACACACGGCAGCATGATATTGGTCAGATTGTCAAAAAAATATGACCGGAGACACGATTTAAAAAAATGAGGGAATTATGTTTTTTATCGGCTATAATTGCACACTAGTAAAGATGTCAGAAGAAACAACACACCGCTATTTTGTACTGAACAAACCATACAACATGGTCTCTCAGTTTGTGAGCCAGGAGAAAGTGAACCTTCTGGGCGACATTGACTTTGATTTCCCTGAAGGGACACATGCGATAGGCAGGCTGGACAAACTATCGGAAGGACTACTGATACTTACAACCAACAAGAAGGTAACCAGATTGCTGTTCAACAGCCCCACACCGCATATACGCACCTACATGGTGAGGGTGCTGAATGTTGTGAGCGAAGAGACTGTAGAGAAGATAAAAAAAGGGCTGGACATAGTGGTAGATGAGGGAAAAATATACACTACTCGCCCCTGCGATGTGGAAATAGTGAAGAATCCACCATTGCCACCGCACCAGTTGGAACTAAGAGGGTATATTCCACACACGTGGCTGAAGATCACACTCACGGAAGGAAAATTCCACCAGATAAGGAAAATGGTATCGGCTGTGCACCACCAATGCCGGCGACTGGTGCGCACTTCAATTGAAGGGCTGGAACTCGGCGACCTACCACCCGGACACATCAGAGAGTATGAGGAAGGTGAGTTTTTCTCGTTGCTGAAAATTGACGATTATAAGTAACGCTGCGTAATCCGGCCCAACGGTAGCTATTCCCGATTAGCACCGAATCGATTTTTTTTGTTACTTTATGGTTGGTTTCCCCAAAATGTATAAGATCCTACTATACATATCGTTATTTACTTCAGCATCTTACTGCTCCGCACAGAAAGAGACAGATACATTCAAACTGTATTTTGATCTGAACGTACCTACGTTGAACCAAAAGATGGAGAAAAAAATAGATCTTCTGATCTATAATGATAAGATCCTATCAGGCAGCGGTGTGACGATTGTGGGGTATGCAGACTATCTGGGATCTGAAAAGTACAATCAGGAGCTGTCCATGAAACGGGCTCAGAACGTGAAAGACTACCTGGTGAAGTATGGCATCAACGAAAAAGACATAACGCTGTGTGTAGGAAAAGGCAAAGTGGACAGGAAGGGCATGACGGACCCAGGTGGCTACCCTATTGATAGGCGTGTAGATATTGTGATGAACAACTACACCGGCAAGTCAGTAACCGACAAGAAGAAAAACAAGAAAGACACCATTCGCCGGGTTAATGTCACCAACATCGACGAGATCAAAAACATGAAGTCGGGAACGGTAGTGAAACTGAAGAACGTTTACTTCCCTGCCGACCGGCATGTAATGAAGCCGGAGTCGATGGAGGCCCTGGAGAAATTGTATACTGTACTAAAGAACAACCCCAACCTAAAAATAAGTATTGAAGGGCACGTTTGCTGCGTTCGTGATGCGCCGGACGCACTGGACATTGATACTTATGAGCCACACCTGTCCGTAAACAGGGCCAAAGCCATATACAACTATCTGGTTGAAAAAGGCATAGACCCGCGCAGACTCACCTATGTTGGCTATGGCCGAAGGCGCCCTGTCATAGAGGTGGAACAAAGTGAGGAAGACGCTGAAAAGAACAGGCGTGTTGAGATCCGCATCACCGACAATAAGTGATCAGTCTAACCTACCTTTTGAAAGGAAACTCTGTTTGCTAGCCAGCTTTCTTTCAACGGTACCAGCCAATTCTGCATCAGGCTTTTCTTGTCTGTAACTACGTTGTTGAACATCGGTGTTTCTTCGTCAATATAACCTCTGTCTATGGCATACTGAACCTGATTGAACGGCAGCATTTCAGACTTATCTTTCACCAGGAATGTGATCATCATCCGATCAAAGAAATTTACATCATACTGTTTTTCGAGACTCTTAATAACACGCACAGAACTGTCCGTACTGCAACCACTAACCGGCTCAACACCTTCATCGGCCATCACCACCACAAACTGCCTGAACAACAGACCGGCCCAACCCTTTACAGGAGTGCCATGGCTCTGCCAATGGGCATAAAAATGATGAAGTTGCTCGTTTACCTCCAAGGCCTCTTTTTCTATAAACGCCCTGTTACACTGATATACCCATACGCGTGACGAATCGGGAAAATCGGAGGGTATAAGATCCTTTAAAATCTCTGACTGCATGGTGCAAAACTACAGAAGATCAATAAATGCACCTACGCCTGTCGCAGAATGTTATGACCAATGGTACATTCAAGGCACCTTTTTGAGGAACAGTAGTTATTGTATAACTGCAAAAGCGCCTGCGACTGAGCGGCATTAGACACCTCCCAGCCGTTTTCCTGCCAGATACGAATGATCTTATTCCCTTCGGCGGGCACCTCTTCAAGCAACTGCAATGCCCGTTCGCGCAATGCATCGGTATCCTGGCGGGAAGCATAAAGAAACTGGATAGGCGCAATGGTATTAATGATGATGTTTTCTATTGATGTTCGTCCCAATGCCTTGGGCGTCCCATGTTCTGCTACCGAATCGAAGCGAAAATGAGTATCCCAATATTCGCTCGCCTTCACGTCCAGCAATGGTATGATCTCTTTTACCGAATGAGTCTCGATGATCTGCGAAAACAAATGGACCGACCGCTGCACCAAGGCAGCAAACTGCGCAATCCTGACAGTGGGGAAATTGGCAGGTCGCATGCGCATGAACTTCCACAGAGCCTTGTTTATGGGCTTAAGGGAATACTTCTTCCTGAGATAATCATACTCTCTTTGCAACTGACGCGAATAGTCGTCCTCAAAATCTTCATCAAGCAATCCGGCCTGTCCAAAAAACAGGGCTTCCAACTGCATCAGATCGTCCTTATGTCTTGTAGGGATATTGATGGGTAGCGACTGGGCAAGCAGCAAAAACGGTGTTGCATTTGTCTTGAACCCAAAGTTTGCAGCCAATCTCCAGTACAACAGATTGCGCCAGTCATCAGCAGAGTTATTCAGAAGCACATTCCAGTCAGCGAGCTTTTGCTCCCACCTTTCTGCCAGCAGCCTGCTCAACCATCCTTCTTTAGTTATCGACTTCACCACATGATGCCTGCCTGCACATGGCAATTGCTGGTCTGTATGAACGAGGTCGGAATATTTTGCTATCACAGATTCTGTGACGGCGGAAGAAAGTACCAATACGGGAGTATTGGCCGGAGCGTGATCGATGTCGTTCTCATAAACAACATGCAGTATCAGATTTTTGTAGGCAGGATCATCATCGTGCCCGTGTTTTACCCAATCTGAACTACGAACGTGTATCTCTACATTTCCAACGAGTGTTGTGGAGCCTACCCTTACCCGCGCTTCACTGAAATCGGGGCCTGAGTCGTGGTTAAGCCGACCGGGATGAATGACAACTAACTCATCTCCGGAAGTTGTATGCAGGCCAACTGTATTATACAAGCTATGTTGCCATAAAAACTGCAGCAGCTTTTCGTTCATGGTTCCGATAATATAGAAACATGAAAGTAAGTCAAATCTTCGGCATCAGAAACAGCGAACTGAATGAACCTAACGGAAAACAAAAAACAGGCAGACCAGAAATGACAGAACGAGCAAAGAATTGAAGAAGATGGTGATCTTATTAGTGTCGCGGTAAAATTTCTTCACCTTTTTAGACGGAGAATTGGAGATAAGGTTTGAACTATACAGCCTGAATGCCCTGTAGTGTACAGGTAATGACTGATGTTTCTTTTTGTAAGAATACAAGTGAATACCAATCACCACGAGGTATATAAGATAAACCGCGATAATAAGGGCAAAACTCGCGAAGATATGGTTTGAGGCTAGTTGCCTTATGATCAGGGATAGCACACTTTCATTTTATAAATTAACAGCCGACACGTCTACTGCATTAATAAAAAACAAAGTAACAGCATTTGTTTTTACACAACAGCTACATTAACAAAAATTAAGAAATATAATAATCAATTATGCATATAAAATTCGACAGCTGAAATGTATCAGGAATACCTGTTGACTTCCAGCCAATAATTCCTCAGGATCATGACAACTTTCACCAACTGTTCAAAACTATTGGGCTTGGTTATGTATGAATTCACCCCAAGATCATAACACCTTACAATTTCATGTTTGTTGTTTGTGGTACTGAATATGACAACAGGTATCCTTTTAGTGGCATCGTTCTCCTTGATCTCCCTAAGTGCCTCACGCCCGTCCTTTTTGGGCATATTAAGATCCAGCAAGATAAGATCAGGCATGGCCAATCCTTCCCCATTTACAGCGCCATTTAAATGGTCCAGAAGCTCAATACCATTCTCAACGAATATTAACTCGTCCATGAATCCATTGTCTTCAAATGCAGCCTGCAACAGATAGCGGTCGTCCGCGTCATCCTCCGCGATCATGATCACCTTTTTGTTATTGTACGCCATTGTCTTATAAAGGTAAGTACAGAATTGCTATGTACCAGTGCTGCAATCAAATCAATATCTATAAAAAATGGCGAACACCAGAAGTGTTCGCCATTTCAAATCCTCATTCAGAACCATATTATTGTTTCACCACGAAGTGGATAGAAGTGCGTTCTGCACCGGCTGTCACATTCATCAGGTACATGCCATTCGCAAGACCGTTGCCCAGGTTCAGCTCGGCTGTAACCTTGCCACCCTGTACCCGCTCTACACTCCTGTGCAACACCTGACCCAGTACATTCGTTACCTCCAGTACTACTTCTTCAGTCGTACCGCCCACTACTCCGCTCACCACAAAGCGACCGTTGTTCGGGTTCGGCATCAACTGTACATTCATTGCGCCTTTCTCTGTCAGCACAACACCTGTTGTTGGCATCACTGTCAGACGTACTGAGTTGATCGTAACCTCGCCGCACGCGCCGCTACCCTTCACCTCGCACGTTACCGAGTCACCGTCT
>JAEUVY010000120.1 GCA_016786565.1 Flavipsychrobacter sp. | reverse complement strand
GGAAAAAGCCGCGAATGAATTGGGCAGGAACGCCACAAAGCCCAGCACCAGAAACATCAGCTTTTTCGCCGCACATGTCGTCATTGGGGAAATGCCGGAATTTTTCTTAACCGAAAAAACAAATAAACACAAAGGGAGATCTTTCACGCTTTAAAACTAAAGCAAAAGTCACCTCTAACACATAACACGCCGGCTAAAAAACGTTTGAATAACAAATCGGGCAATATCGATACCCATGCTAAAAGATGATGCAGAGGCTAACTATCGCATGTAGCCCCGGACTAAGAACCGCTAAATGATCCAGTCTATTATCTTATTGGTATGCTCGGGTGAATATGGCACCTGCACCCTGATGTAATTATCGGTGTATCCCTCCATCATGCCACCTTTTTCGGCGTGCTCAAAAAGTACAGGACGTACCTGCCCGCGGTGCTGCTCGGTGAAATACTGCATCTTCTGGTAAGAGAGATTGCGAAGGATCTTATTACGCTCATTCCTCACATTCATCCGCACAACACCCGCCATCTCCGCGGCAAGGGTGTCCGTACGCTCAGAATAGGTGAACACATGCAGATAAGACACATCCAACGAATGTAAAAACTCAAATGTATCCTGAAATTCTGCATCAGTCTCCCCAGGAAATCCAACTATAACATCTGCACCGATACAACAATGCGGCATCAGTTTCTTTATCAGCGCCACCCTATCCGCATACAGTTCGCGCTTGTACCGTCGACGCATCTGACCAAGAATGTGATTGTTGCCACTTTGTAAGGGTATATGAAAATGTGGCATAAACCGACCCGACGTTGCCACAAACTCTATGATCTCGTCAGTAAGCAGATTAGGCTCTATAGAAGATATCCTGAACCGCTCAACACCCGGCGCCGCAGAGGCGTCAATAGCCTTTACCAGATCAAAGAACGTTACTTCTTTCGTTTTCCCTCCGTCTGCCCCCTTCCCGAAATCGCCCAGATTAATACCGGTCAACACAATCTCCTTCACTCCGGCCTCGGCAAGCTCATTGATATTTGCCAGCACTCCGTCTATACTGTCACTACGGCTGTGTCCGCGCGCCAATGGTATGGTACAAAAACTGCAATTGTAGTCGCAGCCATCCTGCACTTTCAGAAAGGTCCTCGTACGGTCACTCACCGAGAACGAACTATGAAAACCGGATACTTCATCTATATCGCAGGAACATATTTTGGCACCTCCCCTGTCAGCTGGGCCTTCTGCTATTTCTTTCAAATGCTTCGCGATATTGAATTTCTCCGCCGCTCCCAAAACCAGATCCACACCCTCTATCGATGCTATCTGTTCCGGCTTCAACTGGGCATAACACCCTGTCACCACAACCATTGCTTCAGGCGCCCGCCTCTGTATCTTTCGCACTATCTGCCTGCATTCCTTATCCGCATTGTCGGTCACTGAACACGTATTGATCACATAAACGTCGGCATTCTCATCAAAATCCTTCTTCACAAACCCCTCCACTTCCAGCATACGGCTCAGCGCCGATGTCTCAGAGTAGTTCAGTTTACAACCCAACGTATGGAAAGCGACCGTCTTGTTCATCACATTAAATAAATTCAGAAACCTCTCGTCACAAAAAGGTTCGCAAAGGTACAGATATTTGACCACCACCACCCCACTACAAAACCTCGTGACACACTTTTTCCTATTTTCCCACCCATGGGTTATCTTTGTCCCTTATGCGCTGCCTGAGATCGACACGTTTTTTCGATCATCTTCAGTTCGGAACAGATTGTACACTAAACAGGTTTATAATTAAAATATAATATATGCCATTGATCGCTGCCTCACCAAGGTCATCAAGAATGTCTTTTGAAGAATTCAAAACGGAAGCTTTAAACGACTATCGCCTCGTTGTCGCCAGCCGCGAAGCCAGCCTCATGGGCCGCCGCGAGGTACTGACGGGTAAAGCTAAATTCGGCATTTTCGGAGATGGCAAGGAACTTGCTCAGGTAGCTGTGGCTAAGTGCTTCAAACCGGGCGACATCCGCAGCGGCTACTACCGCGATCAGACCCTCATGTTCGCAACCGGAATGAGCGACATACAACGTTTCTTTTCCCAGCTCTACGCAGACCCAAATATCGAGAACGAACCCGCGACTGCAGGCCGTATGATGAACGGCCACTATGCCACCCGCTGGCTCGACGAAAACGGCGACTGGAAAAACCTGATGAACGCCCCGCAATCCAGCAGCGACATCTCCCCCACTGCAGGCCAGATGGTCCGCGCACTGGGCCTGGCTTACGCTTCCAAAGTATATCGCCACGTTGAAGAAACGCATTCAGGCTTCGAGAACTTCACAAACAAGGGCAACGAGGTTATCTTCTGTACCATCGGCGACGCGTCTACTTCCGAAGGCCTCTTCTGGGAGAGCGTGAACGCAGCCGGCGTATTGCAGGTACCAATGGCTATCTTCATTTGGGATGACGGTTACGGCATTTCCGTTCCCCGTTCTTACCAGACAACCAAAAACTCAATCTCAGAAGCCCTCGCAGGTATGCAGTGGGACGAGAAGAAAGGAGGCATCAACATATACACAGCTAAAGGCTGGGACTATGCAGGCCTGGTACAAACAATTACTGAGGGCATAGAGCGCGTTCGCCAAACGCATATCCCTGCCATCTTCCATATTCAGGAAGTTACACAACCTCAGGGACACTCTACATCAGGATCGCACGAGCGCTACAAAAGCAAGGAGCGCCTCGAGTGGGAAAAAGAGTGGGACTGTGTATCAAAAATGAAACAATTCCTCATCGAGAATAAGATCGCTGATGAGGGAGAACTGAACTCAATAGAAGAAGAAGCGAAAGAAGAGGCACGCACCGCCAAACAACGCGCATGGGACAACTTCCTCTCGCCTATAAAAGAGCAGCGCGATCAGGCAGTTAGCCTCTGCAACAACACACTCGCAGACGCAGGCTACAATGCAGACCGCATCACCGCTATCGTTGCAGAGCTGGGCCGAATCAAAGAGCCTATCCGTAAAGATGTGCTGCAGTCAGTAAGCAAAGTGCTTTCACTTGCAGCAGCAGGCGCACCAGCCACAAATGAGCTGCAGAGTTTCTACAACTACATTCTTGCAGACAACCGCGAGAAGTTCTCGTCACACCTGCATTCTCAATCGCGCCATAACGCTATGAAAGTGCCTGTGGTTCCCGCACAATACGATGGCGATCCCGTGCACCTCAACGGATACGAAGTACTCAACAAATTCTTTGACAACACATTCGCTGCTAATCCTGCGGTCGTTGCCTTTGGTGAAGACCTTGGCAAGATCGGCGACGTGAACCAGGGCTTTGCAGGCCTGCAGGAGAAGTATGGCGCTATGCGCATTACCGACACCGGCATCCGCGAGGCCAGTATCATAGGTCAGGGCATCGGTCTCGCAATGCGTGGCCTCCGTCCTATTGCCGAGATACAATACCTCGACTATCTCCTTTACGGTCTGCAACCACTCAGCGATGATGTTGCAACACTGCAATACCGCACACGTGGTGGACAGAAATGCCCGCTCATTGTGCGCACACGCGGCCACAGGCTCGAAGGCATCTGGCACAGCGGCTCGCCCATGGGCATGATCATCAACTCCATCCGTGGCATGTACCTCTGCGTTCCGCGCAACATGGTGCAGGCTGCCGGCATGTACAACACACTCCTGCGCTCCGATGAGCCGGGCATCGTGGTGGAATGCCTGAATGGCTATCGCCTCAAGGAGCAGATGCCATCCAACCTCAACGACTTCACCGTACCGTTTGGTGTACCAGAAGTGATCCGTCAGGGAACAGATGTCACCATCGTTTCTTATGGCTCCACACTCCGCATCATCGACGACGCTATCAACACGTATCTGGAACCCAAAGGCATCAGTTGCGAAGTGGTAGACGTTCAGACACTGCTTCCGTTCGATGTGAACCACATCATCGTTGAGTCCCTCAAAAAAACCAACAGGATCGTGTTCATCGACGAAGACGTTCCCGGTGGTGCCACTGCATACATGTTCCAGCAGGTAATGGAGCAGCAGGGCGGTTATCGTTGGCTCGATGTGGCGCCACGCACCATCACGGCGCAGGCACATCGTCCGGCATATGCTACCGACGGCGACTATTTCTCCAAACCAAATGCCGAGAATATCGCACAGGCAATTGAAGATATGATGCGCGAATAATGATCATCAAATCCGATATCGACGAATTCCTCGCGCTCGCGCAGCTGCACCCCGTACTCGACGTGCGCAGCCCCGGCGAGTACGACCATGCACATATTCCCGGTGCCCATTCCCTTCCGCTCTTCACCAACGAAGAACGTAAGGTGGTGGGCACTGCTTACAAACAGCAATCGCGTGAGCAGGCCATTAAGATCGGCCTCGACTACTTCGGCACTAAAATGCGCACGATGGTTGAGCAGGCTGAGGCCATTGCGGCAACGCATGGCACGCCCGATAAGATCTTACTCGTACACTGCTGGCGTGGCGGCATGCGCAGCGCCGGTGTGGCATGGTTGCTGGACCTCTATGGCTTCAAGGTCTACACACTAAAGGGTGGCTACAAAGCCTACCGCAACTGGGTACTCTCCCGCTTCGAAATACCCTACCATTTCGGCATCATAGGCGGCTACACCGGATCGGGCAAAACACATGTGCTCACCGAGCTGCGCAAGCGCGACAAAGTAGTACTCGATCTCGAAGGAATTGCCAATCACAAAGGCTCCGCATTCGGTGGTCTCGGCAAGACCGGACAAACATCACAGGAACAGTTCGAAAACGAACTTGCGCGCCAGCTATCAAAACTACCGACAGAAAAAACCATCTGGCTCGAAGACGAAAGCCGCCGCATAGGCGATCTCAATATTCCGCTCGCCATGTGGACAACCATGCGGCAAAGTCCCGTCTTCTTTATCAACATTCCTTTCGAAGAACGACTGCAACACATCCTCTCCGAATACGGCAAGTTCAAAAAAGAAGACCTCATCAATACCATCGTGCGCATACGCAAACGCCTCGGCGGGCTTGCCACGCGCGATGCTGTTAACCACATTCTCGAAGACAACGTTACCGCAGCTTTCAGGATACTGCTTGCCTACTACGACAAATACTACATACAAGGGCTATACAACCGCAACAATGCCGACCAGCTCATCACTACTATCGATGCGCCTACGGTCAACCCTACCGCCAACTGTAACCTTGTCCTTTCTGCAGCCATTCTGCAAAACAACTAAACACACCACTCTATGGAGGAAGCAATAAAATTAACTCAGTTCTCGCGCGGCGCAGGCTGCGGATGTAAGATAGCACCCGCAGTTCTTCAGGAGATCCTGCAGACAGATGTAGCGCAGCAACCCAACCCCAACCTGCTCGTAGGCAACGATGCCAACGACGATGCTGCGGCCTACGATATGGGCAACGGCAAAGCGCTGATCGCCACTACCGACTTCTTCATGCCCATCGTCGACGATGCTTACGACTTCGGCCGCATCGCCGCTGCAAATGCCATCAGCGATGTATATGCAATGGGCGGCACACCGGCACTCGCACTCGCCATCCTCGGTTGGCCAGTCGATCGTATCCCTGTTGCCCTGGCCAAGCGTGCACTCGAAGGCGCACGCAGCATTTGTGCAGAAGCCGGCATACCACTCGCCGGCGGCCATAGCATCGACTCTTCCGAACCCATCTTCGGTCTTTCAGTAAATGGATTCTGTGATACTACCCGCATCAAACGGAACAACACTGCTCGCGAAGGAGATGTGCTCTTCGTCACAAAAGCTATAGGCACAGGCATACTTGCCACAGCGCTGAAACGCGGGGCCATCAGCGAGGCACATACAGCGTCACTCACTGCACAGCTCACCAAACTGAATGCTGTAGGCGCAGCACTGGGCAACTGCGACGGAGTTACGGCCATGACCGATATCACAGGCTTCGGCCTCGCCGGTCACCTCATCGAAATGGCCGAAGGCAGCGGACTCTCTGCTGTCGTTAACTATTCGGCGCTCCCTATAATGGACGGAGTAAAAGAATACCTCGCCCAGCGTATTGTGCCCGATGCCACCTACCGAAATTGGAATGGCTACCACACACGCATCACCTTCGGCGATGGTGTCGATGTCATGGAGGCTTTCAGCATCCTGCCCGACCCTCAGACCAATGGTGGTCTTCTGGTTGCAGTTCGCCCCGACGCGGTGCAGCAGGTCTGCGACATACTCGTCAATACCGGCTACTCAAGTTTCACCACACCTATCGGGCACCTCACCGCACCGGCAGAAAAAGTGGTGAACGTTGTCGCAAACTAACAGTCACCCAAAATCGGATATATATGAGCACCTACGATCCTCGCATTGATGCGTATATTGAAAAAAGCGCCCCGTTCGCGCAGCCCATCCTCAGGCACTTGCGCGAGCTCATTCATGCCACATGCCCCGATGTAGAAGAAACATGGAAATGGAGCTTTCCCAATTTCGACTACAAGGGCAGCACCATGTGCAACATGGCCGCATTCAAACAGCACTGCTCCTTCGGCTTCTGGAAGGCATCTCTGATGCCCGATCCCGACAACATTCTGCAACTGGCCGAGAAAGCCGCCATGGGGCAACTCGGCAAGATCAGCAGCCTCAAAGACCTGCCCAAAGACAGCGTGCTGAAAAAATACCTGAAGGCTGCCATGAAGCTGAACGAGGAAGGTGTGAAGGTAGCCGCCAAAAAAGCGACCGCCGAAGACAAAAAAAACCTCGTCACCCCGGCCGATTTTGCCGCCATGCTCAGGAAAAACAAAACGGCCCTCACCGTTTTCAACGACTTTTCCTACTCCAACAAAAAAGACTACATCTCTTGGTTCGAAGAGGCCAAGACCGATGCCACCCGTGCCAAACGTATGGAACAGGCATTGGAATGGATAGCCGAGGGCAAGACCCGCAACTGGAAATACAAAAAGTAAACAGCTATCTGCACGCCCTTGTTTGGCACTTACCGTTCCTTCACGGTCAAGAATGTATTACTTTTGCACTCACAATGAACGACCGTTACAGCCAGCGCGGTGTTTCCGCGCAGAAAGAAGACGTGCACAAAGCCGTTGCAAAGCTCGATAAAGGGCTTTTCCCGAATGCTTTTTGTAAGATCTACCCCGACTTCTGGGGCAACGATCCCGAATTCTGCAACCTCATGCACGCCGATGGCGCGGGCACAAAGTCCATCCTCGCCTACATGTACTGGAAAGAGACCGGAGACATGAGCGTTTGGAAGGGTATCGCCATAGACAGCATTGTCATGAACATCGACGACATGTTGTGTGTAGGTGCCACCGGTCCGTTCACGTACTCTTCTACTATCGGTCGCAACAAACACCTCATTCCGGGCGAGGTGATATCCGCGCTCATCAACGGCACTCAGGAATACTTCGATACCATGAAACAACACGGTATCGACATTCACTTCCTCGGTGGCGAAACTGCCGATGTGGGCGATGTGGTGCGCACAGTCATTGTCGATGGCACTATGGCCTGTCGCATGCGCCGCGACCAGCTCGTTACTACCGAGAAAATGCAACCCGGCGATGTAGTAGTGTCTTTAGCCAGCTATGGCCAGGCCACTTACGAAAGCGAGTACAACAGCGGCATGGGCAGCAACGGCCTCACCAGTGCCCGCCACGAAATGCTGCACAAAGACTACGCTGCAAAATACCCCGAAAGTGTTGACCCCAACCTTCCGGCAGATGTGGTGTACAACGGCAAATTCCACCTTACCGACAGCACTGCTACCCCGCTCAATGTGGGCAAGATGATACTCTCCCCCACCCGCACCTATGCGCCGGTTATCCTCAGGGTACTGCAGCAGCACTTCGATAAGGTACACGGCATCATTCATTGCAGTGGCGGTGGTCAGAGCAAGTGCCTCCACTACCTGCCGGCACCGCTTCGTGTCATCAAAGACAATTTATTGCCCGTTCCTCCGTTATTTACCATGATCCAGGAATCGGCAGGTACCGGCTGGCGCGAAATGTACCAGGTGTTCAACATGGGACAGCGCCTCGAGATATTTACCGATGCCGAGACCGCGAAAAGCATCATTGACATTGCCGCTTCTTTCAACATCGCTGCGCAGATATCCGGACGGGTTGAAGCCTCCGACAAAAAAGAAGTGGTCATCAATTCTGCACACGGAACTTTCTCATATACCTAAACAAATTAAACAACAACATATACATATCCATCACTGACAAAAATCATATCATAGTACTGACTTTTGTCTATAATATGTAGTACATTCACATCAGAATTTGCAACAAATACCTAAAAATCTAAAAAAATGAAAGGACTTATTTTAACAGCATGCACCCTATTGGTTTTCGGAGCAACTTACGCACAAGACAACGGCTCTGACGACGACGGCATCACCAACGAACGTATCGCTTTCGATGGCAGCCCTAAACCAGGCCGCGACGGCGCTTCTTGCTGCGCTGATTCCTGGAATCGCCTCACAACTATTGCTATTTCTCCGCTCCAGTTCACCGAAAATGGCGTTGGACTTGGATTGAGCTACGAGCGCGCACTCGACAAAAATGGTATCATCTCTGCCTATGTACCTGCTATTGCAACTTTCAATATGAATCACCATAACGACCGCTATTACAACGGCTACTACAACGATCCTTACTATTATGGCAACCCTACGCCGTCATATATGGTTTATCTGATGCCGGGTGTGAAGTTCTACCCTACAGGCATGGGCAAAGTGAAGTACGCTGTAGGTCCTAATGCGGTGATCGGCATGGGACAGAGGACAACGCGCTACGATTATCCGATGTACTACACAAGTTCTTACTACAACCCCGGCTACACTACCTACGTACCGGGCGAGGTAATTCAGAACCGCCTGCTTTTGGGTATGATGGTCAACAACTCACTCAACATCATGGCTACCAAGCACCTGTACATTGGTGCTGAATTGGGTCTTGGATTCACCTACTACGACAAAGTGGGCAACTACAACGAGGGCGTAAACTTCCTTGCTCAGGGAGCCTTCAAAATGGGTTACACTTTCTAATCTCCGATCTTCAATTTATACAAAAGCCTCGCACCGAAATGCGGGGCTTTTTCTTTGACCTACGGTGCCGCGCAACCATTTACAGAAGTCACACTTTCAACACCTAGACAGATCGCAATAGTGTGCAACCGCACATTTTTTTCTTTTGCGCACTTTTTACATACTTCATTGATTGTCAATAAAAAGGTGGGAAGCGGGTGCGCACTTTGCTTCCCAAAACTGCGCAAAAACTTCCCACTTCTGCGCACCTGATGCGCGGGTGAGAAGTGGTATATTTTCATAATAAGATGGTAGAAGCCTCATTTTTCCCTACTATAGTTCAAGTTACAACCATGCATGAAAACAGGCAAAAGAAAGTTTTATGATAGTGCGTTTTTGGGGGTATGATAGAAAAAAGTAGGCTTAGGACCGGTTATGGAACGGCATCAAGATGAAGACGTTCTGAGAACGGTGGATCGACGGAGCTAACCATAACATTGTTATTTTGAGTTCCGGATGCCCTGCGGAACATCAGGAACAACCTGATCCGGATGCCCTGCGGAACATCCTGACCTATTTTAGATAATACTCGTGTAGAAACATGTTTAAAATGGCAGAGTAACTATTATTCAGGCAGTCAACCCAATTCCCATCGGACTTTCCCCTTTTTTTCGTCATTGTAAAGACATTATCATACCACATTTGAGCAATAGGGTAATTCACCCCTCCAATTTTTATCATACGCTGAGTACTAGAGAGTACATGAAATATGTCTGAACAATTTTTCCATTCTTCGAAATATACAATTCCTACACGCCATAAATGATAGTGACATTCTAGTGTCATAGTCGTGCAGCAGTTTAAACAGCGAGAATCTATAACGAAGCCAACTGGCCGATCATTTCTGCTGTTTATTAGTT
This sequence comes from Flavipsychrobacter sp., assembly GCA_016786565.1. Taxonomy (GTDB): domain Bacteria; phylum Bacteroidota; class Bacteroidia; order Chitinophagales; family Chitinophagaceae; genus Nemorincola. The sequence goes on along the minus strand of JAEUVY010000120.1, from coordinate 2,802 downwards.
GAATAAAATACCGCTCAGCTGAATCAAAAATGCAGTAGGCAAGACAAGAATCGCTGACCTCATCAGGTTTGCCTTTTTCCTGAGCCGTAGCGTCATTGAATAAAAGAAAAAGAGCAAGGATTAATTTTACTACTTTTCTTTCTCGAGTTTTGCTTTTAATTTCCATACATTATCAATTGTATATACACTATTATCTTGGACATCCACGACAATCTTGTCAACATCAAGTTCGTTGAAGCCAAGAACACCCTGTCCGCCAAATTGCTTGAAGTCCACATTGCATGAGCGCTGAGCAAACGCATCGTCGGTTGTATTAAAGAAAACAGGAAACCGTTTTCCTTTTACAGAAATAGTATACCCTGTTCTATACTCCGTGTAAGGTGCATATCTGTAGATAGAAATTTCATAAAATCGGCTAGTTCCAATATGTACAGCATCATTTTTTAAAAAGCTGATGTTCTTGGTGTCAATGAGCAACGCGATATCGCTGTTTCCTGACATTTGAATCTTCTTAATGGCAGCGTGCAGGTGTCGTTGAATTTTTGGGGAAACATGATACACTATCCCTTGGCGCTTGCAAATTGTTTTAGCGCAAAGAGCGAGAGAAACCCCAAGAAGTATAGATGTAAAGTAGAAGCGCATATACTTTAAAGGAAATGAAACTAATTATGAGGAGGTGGATAATGTTTAATCAAAAATGAGTATAATATTCTACTTCTCATACTGAAAAATTGTTCTTTTGTGTAGCAGACTGGTGCTACGTCTGTGAAGTCTCTTGCAGTACTCCAGAGAACCACAATCTTTTCAACACGCTGAAAGTTATTGCCATCATTTTTAAATATAATAATCAAGTCTGGGAGTTCATTCTCTTTCATTAATTTTTCATCTCCCTCGCTTAGATTGGTATGAAAATAGGTTTCGTCCTTCTGCACAAAATGATTTTGAAAGTCGTACTGAGGTTTCAACCCAGGGTGCGTATGTGATATCGAGATAACAGATGCACCACGTAACCTAGCAAATATTTGAAATGCCTTGTGATAATTTTCTGCCTGTGATCTGTAATTAACGTCGTATTCAATTCGATATAAATCTGGATGACGAATCTGATAAACAAAAAGTGCGAGATCCCAAATACTACCTTTATCAAACGGCACAGGCGGCACGATAAAATTTTCACTGGATACACCCAATGATGTGAGGATATTCTGGAATTTGGGGTCGTCAATTCTTGTATTAGGAAGAAGAAAGGTTGTATTCAGGTAGTCGAAAGTAAAGAGAAGCGCAGCGAACGACTCGGTGGTTGCCTTTTGGGCGGTGACCCGATTAATTGTATCTGGTAAATAAACCGCAGAAATAGTGTTGCGAATCCTGTTATTATTGATATCGCAGAAATAAACGTTTCTATCTTTTCCAACAGCAACGCCTCCTGGCAAGCTAATTTTTGAACTTGCTGCTAACCCACCATCAACATCGTACCCAAAAGTACCATTTCCTGCAATCGTGAATATCCTGCCATTGTGTCTGATGTGCCTTATTTTGTAAAGGTTTGACCCAAATATCAAGTTACCGGTGTCATCAAAATTCAAATAACCGACGAAGCCGATATTTGCGGTGTTTGCCGGGATATCCTCAGCAGTTGATCCACCAGGAACTAGCCCAGCTATCGTAGTTACATATTGTGCGCACAAGAGAACAGGCAGACAACTTAATAAAATGAACGTTAATAATAGTCTCATTTCTTAATTTCACGTGCAGTTAAACAATATACAATATATTTCCACCAGGTATTCCAGCGGGACCAAAATAGACTGTGCCAATTGGCAATGGAGGGATCGCTAAAAATGGACCAGGTATCCCATTAGCCCACAATCCGTTTATATGTAGTGAATTAGGGTTGCCGACACCCGGGCCCAATGCGATGCCGCTACCGGCAATGTGCGCGTTTGCGAAGCCGCCATCGTTGTTGTTTTGGCCGCCAAGTATGGATGAAAAGTTGAAACATGCCGGCATAGAGAAGTTTTAATCGAAGTTAATGAATGTGTTTTAATATTAATTGAAATTGCTTCTATTTATTGCGATGAGTTTTGTACCTATTCCTTCACCAGCCGTGCTGTCCACACCACATTCACCCGCACTATATACATGCCCGGCGGCAGCGTGCTCACATCTACCTGTTGTTGTTGTTTGCCGCTACCTGCACGTTGCACCACCACCTGCCCCAACAGATTGTAGATAACTACCGACTGTATAGGCACACCCGCAGATACTGTTACTGAACCGGTGGTGGGGTTGGGTTGCATACGCAACCCTTGCGCTGCCAGTTGCATTGGTTCATTGACCGCCATGGGCACGCAGTCGGGGTTAAAAGCAATTTTGCGGATGCGAGCGTTCCCCACGTCGCCAAAATATAAATTCCCACAGGTATCGACTGACAATCCTGATGGAGAACTGATCAAAGCACTTGTTGCTGTAATAGTGTCTCCGTTATATCCGGACGCACCGGTACCGGCTACGGTTGTTAGAAATCTGGAACTACTGATTTTGCGAATCTTATTACTATCTGAGAAATAAATATCGCCAGAACTATTTAATGCAATTTTATATGGTCGGATATATGCTGTTGCCGCATCAATATTGTCTGATTTTATACCCAGATCACCATTCCCTGCAATAGTTTCGATTATCCCGGACGCGCTGACCTTTCTAATACGTTTATTGTTGGCATCTGGAAAATAAATTGAACCATATTTGTCAACCGCGAGATCAAATGGAGTGAAAATTTGAGCTGATGTTGCCGGACCA
>JAEUVY010000109.1 GCA_016786565.1 Flavipsychrobacter sp. | reverse complement strand
AAAGAAGTCAGCGCAGCCGTAAAAAACACGTCTCGATCCCTGCCTTCAAACACCTCACACGCCCGTTTCAGAAAGTCAGGAAGGTTGTTATAAACCTCATCCGGAATCATCGGCGTGCTTATTCCTGAATGTTGCACCTGTGCAGTTTGTGCCGTTTGTGCAATATCATTCTGCTTGTTTTCATTGGCTGCAGGAGCAGCGATAGTTGTTTGGTTTGTTTGTATGTTAGTCATTGTTGGTTTTTGAAACTTTAGTTACCTGAGTTAAATCGATAGTTCTACTCCTTCCCTGGTTATTCAATAAGTTCCTTCCTGTTGAGTACTTGATACCCCTTGCTGCACACCAGTCCTGCACAGTCCCAAACGTTTGACCAAGTTCGTTGTCAATGACCTCCACTGCAAACGGATGATTCTCGCCTACATTTAGGTTCAACCCGTTAGCATAGGCATGGCGAACATTGTCCCGATGCGTGCACCAGTCCAGGTTTATCACAGCGTTATTGGTCTTGATACCGTCGAGGTGGTTTACCTCCGGCAATCCATTCGGATTTGGTATATACGCAGTCGCCACCAGTCGGTGTATGTAGTGGGTCTTTGCCACACCGTCCTTACTGAGACTTACGAATAGATACCCGTCTTTACTTCTTTTGGGTGATAACTGTTTTCCTCTGATCCTTCTTCTCTTTTCTCCTGGCAGGTCAACGTACCTGTCCACACTCCGAACCAGTCCGGTGTCGGAAACCTCGTAGATGCCACCGTAAACCGGTATCGGCATCCATTTTTCTGCTGTCAATCTTACGTTTTACAAACGGTACTTGTTTCTTTCTCTCATTCTTCTCCTTCATTGCTGCGCAATGGACTTTGGGGTTTGGGGATCTCTGTAACAGCGCTACGGCGGTTCAGCTCTTCTTCAGTAAGTTTGAGGGAATACCTTCAGTGTGTTTCTTCTCAGCTCTTCAATATCACCTTCTACATGTGGCAGTGGAGGACCCACTTCACCACGAACAGTGCAAAGGTAGGTCATAAAGTTCAAACCACCAAATCTGGCCCCAAACGCATGCCTGACTTGATTCGGCATTGGCATACGTGTGCGCACATCTACCATTGCAGGCGGGTAAGACTGGCAAATAGCAACCGATGGTTGGGGGCGATCCTACTATATATAAATAGCGATTTGCTTACAACTAAGCGCTCCGGGAATCGACTATAGGCTGTATGTAGCCAACTGATTGATGAACTAAGCTCTTGCAGTCGGTAAAGGCACGTATTTAGCCACGTTTAGAATAGCATTATACTCTCCACCCGCGTCTTCCTTCCTATCCCTACAAAGAGTATATTTACCCTTTAGATTCTAACCAGAACCAGTGAAGACATGGCGATAAAGAAATCAGAACTGTATAGCAGCCTGTGGGCAAGCTGCGACGAACTGCGTGGCGGCATGGATGCCAGCCAATATAAGGACTACGTGCTGGTAATGCTGTTCATCAAGTACGTGAGCGACAAGTATGCCGGACAACCCTATGCACCTATTGCTGTACCTCAGGGTGCCAGTTTCGCCGACATGGTGAAGCTGAAGGGCACGCCAACCATAGGCGATGACATCAACAAGAAGATCATAGCGAAGATAGCCGAGGCGAACACGTCCCTGGGCAGCATCAATGTAGACTTCAACGACAACGAGAAACTCGGCAACGGCAAGGAGATGGTGGACAGGCTGACTAAGCTGATATCCATCTTCGAGAACCCCGCGCTGGACTTCAGCAAGAACAAAGCTGAGGGCGACGACATACTGGGCGATGCCTACGAATACCTCATGCGCCACTTCGCTACAGAAAGTGGCAAGAGCAAGGGACAGTTCTACACGCCTGCCGAGGTGAGCCGTATAATGGCCAAGATACTGGGCATCAACAGCGGCAACTCCCGCACCGATACCACCGTGTATGACCCCACCTGTGGCAGCGGATCGTTGTTGCTGAAGGTGGCTGCCGAGGCAGAGAAGACCATATCTATATATGGGCAGGAGAAAGACGTTAGCACTGCCGCACTGGCACGCATGAACATGGTGCTGCATAACAGCCCTACCGCACAGATAAAGTGCAATGGCAACAGCACTCTGGCCGACCCGCAGTTTAAAGACGGCGACAGCCTCAAGACATTCGACTACGTGGTAGCCAATCCTCCGTTCTCCTACAAGGCATGGAGCACAGGTGTAGATGCTGCCGGTGATCCCTACCAAAGGTTTCAGGGCTACGGCATACCACCCGAAAAGAATGGCGACTATGCCTTCCTGCTGCACATACTACGCTCTTTAAAGCCCGGCAAGGGCAAGGGAGCCGTTATCCTGCCTCATGGAGTGCTGTTCCGTGGTGGTGCCGAGGGCGAGATCCGTAAAAACCTCATACGCCGTGGCGTTATAAAGGGCATCATCGGGCTGCCTGCCAACCTGTTCTATGGCACCGGCATACCTGCCTGCCTTATCGTGATTGACAAGGAGAACGCCGAGAGCCGCAAGGCCATCTTTATGATAGATGCCAGCAAGGGCTACGAGAAAGACGGCAACAAGAACCGCCTGCGCGAGCAGGACATCCACAAGATAACGGACGTATTCAACCGCCAGGAAGAGGTGGAAAAGTACAGCCGCATAGTGCCCATTGCCGAGATAGAACAAAAAGAATACAACCTCAACATACCCCGCTACATAGACAGCCAGGAACCCGAGGACATTCAGGATATAGCAGCCCACCTGCTGGGTGGCATACCCAATGCCGACATTGAAGCCCTGCAAAACTATTGGGAAGTGTACCCTACCCTGCGCACGGTGTTATTCGAATCCCTTAGAGCCGGATACAGCAAACTGCGCGTACCTAAGGAGGACGTAAAGACCACTATCTTTAACCACCCCGAGTTCAGGGCGTATAGCGATAAGGTGGAGACCGTGTACAACCAGTGGCAGCGCAAGACCATACCGTTATGCAAAGCCATAGATGCAGCCACGAAGCCGAAGCAATTTATAGCCACCCTCAGCGAAGACCTGCTACAGGCATTTGGCAGCCTGCGTCTTATAGATAACTACGATGTGTACCAACACCTGATGACCTATTGGAACCAGACCATGCAGGATGATGTATATGTGCTGGTGAGCGACGGCTGGAAAGTTGGTGGAGATGTGTACCGCCTGCAGAAGCACACGAAGGATAAGGAAGGCAAGGTGACAAAGAGCAAGGACGTAGAGGGCATAGACGGGCTTGAAAGCAAGCTACTGAAACCTGCACTGCTGATAAACAGGTACTACGCCAAAGAACGGGCTGCCATAGAACAACTGGAAGCGGAACGCGATCAGCTAAAGGCGCAAATGGAGGAGCTGGAAGAAGAACACGGTGGCGATGAAGGACTGATGGCTGATGCCCGCAACGATAAGGACAAGATAACAACCGCCGGTGTAAAGGACCGCTTGAAAACCATAAAGAAAGATAAGAGTGCCGCTGAAGAACGAAAAGTTCTGGAAGCTTGGCTGGAGCTGAGCGAGCAGGAGGCCGATAAAAGCAGACAGGCCAAAACCCAATGGAAAGAACTGGAGCAGCTGGTATGGCAGCAATATGGTAAGCTGACAGAGGATGAGATTTGCACACTGGTGGTAGAAGATAAATGGATGCACACCTTGAGTGATGCCGTACATGCCGAGATGCAGCGCATAAGCCAGCGGCTTACCCAGCGGGTAAAAGATCTGGCCGAACGCTACGACACACCTATGCCCGCAATGCTGGTAGAAGTGGAAGAACTGGAAAGTAAAGTAAATGCGCACCTGCAAAAAATGGGATACTCATGGAACTAATGGTGGAGCAGAAATATCAGCAAACGGAACTTGGTGCACTTCCGGAAGATTGGTCTGTTAAGTCTATTGCTGAAGTCTCCACCCCAGTCCGTGGAGGGTCTCCTCGGCCAGCAGGTGACCCCAAATACTTTAACGGAGACTATATTCCTTGGTTAACGGTTGCTTCGCTCACCAACATCCCGACCTCACAAATGCATGTAATAGAGACGGAGACTTCTCTTACAAAGGACGGCTCAATGTTTAGTAGAACGCTCGAAGTTGGCACACTTATTATCTCTAATAGCGGTGCGACTTTAGGTGTAGCCAAGTTGTTGAAAATTAAATGTTGTGCTAACGATGGCATAGCAGCGCTATTGGACATTGACACCAAGGTTGAACCACTTTTTATCGCACACTATATCAATTCGCAGACAAAAAGACTGCGAGAAGTGATTGCGACAGGAAATGGCCAACCAAACTTAAACACAGACTTAATAGGTAGGATAAAGATTCCACTGCCCCCTACAAGAGAAGAACAAACCGCCATAGCCACAGCTCTAAGCGGTGCAGATGCGCTCATTGCCGGGATGGAAAAGCTTATAGAAAAGAAGCGACTCATAAAACAGGGCGCTATGCAGGAATTGTTGCGGCCAAAGATGGGATGGGTTCTGAAGAAGTTGGGGGAATGTTTGACCTACGAACAGCCAACTAATTATTTGGTTAAGGATACGGAGTACAACGATAATAATCAAATACCGGTTTTAACCGCAGGTAAAACATTCATCTTGGGCTATACTGACGAAGAGTTTGGTATATTTCGCTCAACCCCTGTGATAATATTTGATGACTTCACTACCACTACGAAATATGTGGACTTCCCATTCAAGGTTAAGTCATCGGCAATGAAATTCCTGAAGCCTAAACACGATTTAATCGACCTTCGGTTTATTTACGAATCAATGAACCAGATAGTTTACGCGTTAGGGGGAGACCATAAGAGGAGATGGATAGGAGAATATCAATATATTGATATACATGTTCCGCCATATGAAGTACAAACCAAAATAGCTAAGGCAATTGGTGATATGGATGCTGAAATACATGCGCTGGAAAGAAAATTGGCAAAGCAGAAAGAGATAAAGCAGGGCATGATGCAGGTGCTGCTAACGGGGAATGTGAGGCTACTATGATTTATATAACCAAACACATAAACACATAAACACAATCACATGGCACGACTAATTGAAGTTGAAGAAAGGGACATCAACTACATATTTGGTAAGAATAAACCCTACAGTCTCGACGTATATCAAAGAGACTACCGTTGGAGCGATGAGCGCGAGTACAAGATTGTTACCCAACTGCTTACGGACATAGAGCTGCGGTTTGAAAACAATATGAAGTATAATCGCAGAAACCAAACAGACGAGCTTCCCAGAATTTTGAAGGACGTGGAGGATAACTTCGCGGCATACTTTCTGAATACCATCATGCTCAACGAGCAGGGAGGCAACATATATATCGTTGACGGACAACAACGCCTTACCACAATCCTGCTTCTTCTGATAAAACTATATCACCTGGGCAATACCAACGACACAGGTGGTTTTAATGTTGATAAATTTATAGGCGAAAAGATATATGAGGAAGACATGGCAAGTGTCAAACACTTCAAAATTTCGAATGAGGACCGCAATTCCATTATCAAGAAGATTTTTGACCAGGAGCCTATCGCCCCAACTGACTTGAAAAACCTAACACAGGCAAACCTGAAGGAGAATTACCAAATCATTTCAAAGCACTTTGATAGATACTTTTTTCAGAAAGATGGCTCTTTCGACAAGGTGAAGTATAGTTACTATGTATATAACCTCTTGCTTAAAGTGCTGATTATTGAGCAGATCATCAAGCACAAAGAAGATGTGGCGATGATTTTTGAAACAGCAAACGACAGGGGTAAAGAGCTCGATGCGCATGAGGTATTAAAGGGACTTCTACTTGGTGTGCTTGACATTGACGTTAAGGAAGAATGTAATGCGATTTGGAACGAAGCGCTTAAAACCTTCTACAACTTAGACGGAAACTATCAGAATGTTGATGAGTTTTTCAGGACATATTTTAGGGCAAAGTATGCAGACAATCAAAACCAGTATCAGACATTCGCCGGCAAGTATCACAGAAGCCTGTTGTCAAACGACAAAATAGTCAGAGACCTGGATAGAAGCAATCCGGCTAAGATTGAGCGGTTCATCAAGAACGATTTTAAGTACTTCTATCAAGCATACCTTGAAATTACAAAGGCTGCCAAAGACGGAACGAATTTATACTTGTCATCAAATCATGCAAATGAACAAGGGCAGCAATATCTACTCGTACTCTCAGCCCTAAAACTCAATGACCCTGAAAGGGACGCAAAAATCGCATTAGTTGCACGGAAGTTCGACCAGTTCTACACTATAGCGAGCCTTATCGGGGCTTATGATAATAATGAGATGCAAAAACTTGTCTATGATTTCAATAAGGCCATTCGAAACAACACTCTGGCACAAATAGAAACTGAGTTCGATAAAATAACAGTCGCGTACTTTAATTCTAAAGGCTTCCCCGTAACTGTTTTTAATGACATCTTCCAGTATCGATATTTCCAAAGAGCAAGCCTTGCTGGACGTTTTTCGAAGTATGTTCTGGCACGCATAGACTATTATTTGGCCGACATCCTAAATGAGCAGTCATTTGCAAAGCAAGTCTCACTGCACTTTATTACTCATAGTGGCAGTAGCCCGGTCAACGGTTTTCATATTGAGCACATGTTCTCACACAATGACAAGATTATGCAACAGTTTATGAATGAACATGGGGAGTTTGATGAAAAGCTGTTTAACGACGAAAGAAATAGACTGGGTGCCGTGCTGCTAATGAAAGGCAACGAAAATATCCGAACAAGCAACTGGGTGTATAGTAGGAAAATTGCATCCTATAAGAACAGCGGCTTCATCTGGAACAGGATACTTACAAATTCGATAAACAAGGCATCACTGAACAATTGTCATGCTGCTATTAAAAGCAAGTTTAAGAGCTACGAACCAGATGATGCTGGTTTATTGGCAAGAGAGGCAATTGAGGAGAGACAGCAACTGTTGTTTGAATTGATTAAAGAAATATACGCCAACTAAACATACCTATATGTCTACCGTAGGCCAACCCGAACGCTATTCCCAAAACCGTATAGTCCAGTTATTCCGGCAGCAGTTGCAATATGACTACCTGGGCAACTGGGAAGATCGCCTTGATAACAGTAACATTGAAGTAGGGCTGCTACGCCAATATCTCAGCTCTCAGGGATACAGCACTACGCTTATAGGCAAGGCGCTGGACCGTCTTAAAGCTGCTGCCAACAACTATGAGCGCGAACTGTACGACAACAACAAAGAGGTGTATAGCCTGCTGCGCTATGGTGTAAAGGTAAAGCCGGAGGCCGGAGAGCTTACAGAAACGGTGCACCTTATTAACTGGAAGCAGCCCGAGCGCAACCACTTTGCCATAGCCGAGGAAGTGACAGTGATGGGCAATCGGGAGAAACGCCCCGACATTGTGCTCTACATAAACGGCATAGCCATAGGTGTGCTGGAACTAAAACGCAGTACCGGAGATATAGGAGCAGGCATCAGACAGAGTATCACCAACCAGCAACGAGAGTTCATAGGGCAGTTCTTTTCAACCATACAGCTCGTTATGGCCGGCAACGATTCTGAAGGTTTGCGATATGGCACGATCGGCACGGGTGAAAAATACTTCCTGCGCTGGAAGGAAGACGAGCAGGACGCCAGTATGCTACAGGTTGATAAGTACCTGCTGAAGTTGTGTAATAAACAGCGGCTGCTGGAGCTACTGTACGACTTTGTACTGTTCGATGGCGGCAAGAAGAAGCTGCCACGATACCACCAGTACTTCGGCATAAAGGCCGCTCAGGAGAGCGTAAAACGTAGGGAAGGAGGCATTATATGGCACACTCAGGGTAGCGGCAAGAGCATTACCATGGTGTTGCTGGCAAAGTGGATACTGGAGAACAACCCCGATGCCCGTGTGGTGCTGATAACAGACCGTGAAGAGTTGGACAAACAGATAAAGCGCGTGTTTGAAGATGCCGGAGAGCAGATAGTGCGCAGCCGCAGTGGCAAGGATCTGTTACAGCAGCTGTCGGCAGCCAAACCGCGGTTATTATGTTCATTGGTACACAAGTTTGGGGTGCGCGATGAAGATGATTTTGATGCCTACATAAAGGAACTGGAAGCCAGCCCTGCCAAAACAGTGGGCGAGCTGTTTGTATTTGTGGATGAGTGCCACCGCACACAGAGTGGCAGGCTGCACAAGGTAATGAAGGCCATGCTGAAGAATGCGGTATTTATCGGTTTCACGGGCACTCCCCTACTCAAAAAAGACAAACAGACCAGTCTCGAGGTGTTTGGTAGTTACATACATACTTACAAATTCAACGAGGCTGTTGAAGACAAGGTGGTTCTGGACCTCGTATATGAGGCACGGGATATTGACCAACGTCTATCCAGCCCCGACCGTGTAGACGAGTATTTTGAGAAGAAGACCAAAGGACTGAACGATTTTCAACGATCAGAACTGAAGCGTAAATGGGGCACCATGCAAAAAGTCCTTAGCTCTAAAAGCCGAATGGACAAGATCGTGACCGACATCATATACGACTTTAGTGTAAAACCTCGCATAAGTGACGATGCAGGCAACGCTATTCTGGTAGCTGGTAGCATGTATGAAGCGTGCAGGTATTACGAGCTGTTCCAGTCCACCGAACTCCGCGGTAAGTGTGCCATCATCACTTCCTACAATCCATCTTACCGCAATGTAGTGCTGGAAGATACCGGCGAAAACACAGAGACGGAGAAGCAGTTTATGGAGCGCATCTACGAAAGTGTGCTCACGGGCTACCATACTGACACAGAAAAGTACGAAGACTGGGCAAAGAACGAGTTTATCAAGAACCCTGCCCGTATGAAGCTGCTGATAGTGGTAGCAAAGCTCCTCACGGGATTTGATGCACCACCCTGCACCTATCTATACATAGACAAGAGTATGCAGGACCACGGGCTGTTCCAGGCTATCTGCCGGGTGAACAGACTCGATGGCGAATCAAAGGATTTTGGATATATAGTAGATTACAAGAACCTGTTTGATAGTGTAAAGGGTGCTATAGCGGTGTACACATCAGAGCTGGATTACGACAACTTCAAACAGGAAGATGTGGACGTGATGATGCAGGACCGCCTGAAGTTGGGCAAAGAACGGCTGGATGCAGCAATGGTAGCATTGGGGCTACTATGCGAGCCGGTAGAACCACCCAGATCGTCGCTTGATTTCCAGCACTACTTCTGTGGCAACCCTGAGGTGCAGGATGAACTGAAGGCTACCGAATTTCGCCGTACTGCCCTCTACAAAGGCATCGTTACTCTCATACGCGCCTATGCCAACATCAATGGCGAACTGCCTGAGGCTGGCTACACAGATGCGGAGATCGCTGACGTGGAGCGCCAGGTTGACTTCTACCTGAAACTACGCGAAGAGATTCGTAAGGCCAGTGGCGAAACGCTGGACCTGAAGACTTACGAGGCTGATATGCGCTACCTGATAGACAAGTACATACAGGCCGAAGACCCTACAACCATATCGCCATTTGCCGATATCCCCCTGCTCGATTTGATAGTTAAGTCGGGCATAGCTGATGCGATAGGGTCGCTACCCGGAGGCATAAAAAGTAGCAAGGTGGCCATAGCAGAGACCATTGAGAACAACGTGCGTCAGAAGATCATTAAAGACCACCTGCTGGACCCCGCTTTTTATGATGAGATGAGTAAGCTGCTCCACACCATTATTGAGGAACGCAGGGCGCAGGCCATAGAGTATGAAGAATACCTGCGCAAGATCGCTGCCCTCGTGAATACAGTGTCGGCTGGCAAGGCAGATGATACACCCGCACAACTGAGAACACCGGCCCTGAGAGCTTTGTATAACAACCTTGGAAAGAACGAGGCACTTGCCGTGCAGATACACCATACGGTGATTGAGGTGAAACCCGATGGCTGGCGTGGTGTTGAGCCCAAGGAGCGTATCATTATGGCTGCCCTGTATGGCATACTACGGGACGTGCAGGAAGTAGAACGGATTTTTGAGATTGTAAAACAGCAGGCAGAATACTGATGCAGATAAGTCTGGGAGATATAACGGTTGATGTGGTGCAGAAGGACATTAAGCATCTTCACCTGAGCGTGTACCCACCCGCCGGGCGTGTAAAGATTGCTGCGCCCGAGCGAATGAATATTGACACCATACGTATCTACGCCATATCTAAGCTGGATTGGATTCGTAAACAACAGGCCAAACTGAAAGCCCAGCAACGTGAAGCCCCGCGTGACTATACAACCCGTGAGAGCCATTACTACCTTGGCAAGCGGTATCTGCTGAAGGTTGTGGAGCGTGACGCGGCACCAGCCGTAGTGCTGAAACATCAGTCGATAGTGTTGTATGTACGCCCCGGATCCGACAGGGCTAAGAAAATGGAAGTGCTGGAAAGCTGGTACAGGCAGCAACTAAAGGATATGCTACCTGTCTACATTGCCAAGTGGGAAAAGAAGATGGGCGTTACGGTGGAAGAGTTCGCCGTAAAGAAGATGCGCACTAAATGGGGTACCTGCAATGCCGCTGCCGCAAGGATATGGCTGAATCTGGAACTGGCAAAAAAGCCCGAGCAGTGTATTGAGTACATCGTAGTCCACGAAATGGTTCACCTGCTGGAGCGCAGCCACAACGACAGATTCATTGCCTATATGGATCGCTTCCTCCCCCACTGGCGACAACTAAAAGACGAGCTGAACAAGCTGCCTGTCAGTCATGTGGATTGGGGGTATTAATTGCATGAACAATGCGCTTACAAGCTTGGGATTGTCCCATTCTTCACCAAGTCCCCCACATACATCTTTCTACCTCCGGGACCTTTAAGCTCAATGTCATGTAAGTATGAAATAGGAACAACTCCCGAAATTGGTTCCTCATCGTTCGCCACATCAATTCCAACGGAATTCACTCCGACAACAATATTCTCCCTCATTACAGGCCCACCACTTGCCCCACTATCAATTCTCATCGTTGTTTGGTATACTCCTTCTTTTTTGTGGAAATGGCCCATTCCCTCCGGGTGAAAGTCAACAACTTTACCAGATTCCCACCTTCCTTTGAAGGTAAACACCTGTCGGTCATTGTTTATATCCTCATCCGTCGTTCTGGGGAATCCAAAATTCACAATTGAATCACCAACTGTAAGGGCATTTTTAGATATACAAAAGGCTGAGGCTAAAGGTGTCATATACGACCAAACAAGATGGTTTCTTGCATATCCTAAGTAACCAAATGCTATATCCGCAGTCCTGTGTACGGAAAAATGTGTTATCGACCTGAGTATGCGGTCTCCATTTGGAAGGCTTTGTACAGCATAAAGTGTATCCACGTGCTTACCATCAAGTCCGTTATCGTAAAAGACATGCCTCGCAGTTACAAAGCCGCCCCTGCCATCCACAAAGAAACCCGTACCTAAGCAAATCCACCTTTGTTCTCCGATGTTGTAACTTACCAGTGGAAATATTGAGGTCTCAGGAGCAACCAGCTGTCCGTGCGAGTTTTTCAGCATGCTACCGTCGTCATTAACATGAATGGTCGCGTGCATGTTTATAAAGATGTTTTCGTTATAGGCTGACATCAGTAGAACTAATTATACGTTCACCGTTGTGGTGAAGACCACCTTTTAGCTGGGTTGCAAACGGATTTAGGAATTCAATTTGGTGTTGAGTATCTGGGAAAATGAGCCGTTTTACAGCTCCTGCAAATTCCGTCAATACGACAACCTCGGTATCTAATTGGCTGTGCGTTTCAACAGAATCATATAACGCTATAGATGTTTCTGACAGCCTTTTGGGGTTCAAGTAAGCAATCCAACGCTGAAATCTGCTATCATTCATTAGCGTATCCAAGTAGGTGCTGTTTACAAAAGTAAGTTTGATATTTCTCATTCTCTTTTTTAATGATGTATAACAAATCGAGTTCCAGTTTAAAGATTGTGACATATTGTCATTTTGCTACACTTGGTGACAGGCGAAATTTCCTACCCCAAAATTTTAGCGCTCCTTTCCAGACCCTCCCCGGGTCACAAATATCCGTTCATAGGGCACCCCCTTTTATAGCCCCGGCTCAATGTCGAGGGTCGGGGTGCTACGCCCCATCTCGGTAATCACTTTTTTAAATCTTAAAACTTCAAACACATGGTTACAGTTATCGGGTACAACATTCGTACACAGAAAGACAACGAACAAAAGACTTACATCTCATTAGAGCTGGAAGGAGATATTGAAATGGTGCAGAGCCAGGCCACAGGGAGGTTCTATGCCACGGTACGCAGATGCGCGATTAGCAGCACCTTCGATCAGCTAACAGCAGAGCGCATGGTTGGCAAGCAGATGCCAGGCTCCATTGAACGAGTTCCCTGCGAGCCATATGACTACACTATAGAGGCTACAGGCGAAGCAATCAAGATTGGCTACAGGTGGGGTTATGTGCCAGAGGGAGCTATGCGGATACCAGCAGTAAGGCGTATAGTCAATCAACCCAAAGAGCAAGAGGAAGATTCCTTACAAGAGCAGCCTCTTGTAAAGTAGAGCCAAAATTGAGATAGGGGCAGCGATACAGCTGTCCTTATTTCAATGGAGGTTTACCGGCATCCGCAAGTTTTGCATTTAATAGGTCTCGCTTCTTACGAATCGAATCAACTTCTACGTAGTAGTATTGGCAAAGCATTTCTATAACTTCAAGATTCCATTCAGCTTCTCCTTGCTCAACATCAACGATTTCTCCAGTTGATGTGCTTTTTATTGGGTGAGCAGCAAAATTGCCGATGTTTCTCACGGCATCTATACTTTCAGCAACGTGCATGGGCAATATGTTGGCGTCAAGAACTTGCTGAATTTCGTCCGCTAAGTTTCCCTTTTTGATGTTGGCAGCCTCCCTAAGGATTGACTGTAGGCACCTTCTGCTTAATGCGGCACTCGCCATGGGGCTGTCCTCGATAACTACAGAAGCTTCTGTATAGTCTTTGGAAATAAAATGCGGTACGCTTGGGGGCAATGGCTTCTTCTTAGTTCCCTTAGGCTTAATCTGCACGTCTAATATCACTTTTCCCTTCTCCTCATAATAGGCACGATTGATAAATCTATCCACTTTGTAGCCAACCAATCGAGCTACAATTTTCCCACAACTGTTTGATGGACAAATGCCATGATGCATTTCCCAAAAGCCTTCGCGGTCTTTACCTAATTCATGGACATTAAAGTCAATTTTAACATCATTATAGCAATAAGGACAAGTCATGACACAAATATAACAACTATGCAACTACAACAAGCATCACGTAAGAAGGCCAGGATTAAGCTTGGCATACAGTCCCCGAGCGGAGGGGGTAAAACAATGTCCGCTCTCCTCATTGCCTACGGTCTATGCGGCAACTGGAGCAAGATTGCCGTCATAGACACGGAGAATAAGAGTGCTGACCTGTATGCTCACCTCGGTGAGTATAAAACGCTGTCCTTAGAACCGCCGTACAGTCCCGAGAGGTACATTGAAGGTATTGATATCTGTCTGGACGCAGGTATAGAGGTCATCGTGATAGATTCAACGAGCCACGAATGGGACAACCTGCTGGACTACCACAGCTCCTTACAGGGCAACTCATTCACCAACTGGGCACGGGTCACACCTCGTCATGAGGCGTTTGTCAACAAGATCCTTCAATCCAACGCTCACTTTATCTGCACCATCCGTAGCAAGACCGACTATGTCCTGAGTGAGAAGAACGGTAAGCAAGTGCCTGAAAAAGTTGGCTTGAAGGCCCATCAGCGCGACAATCTTGAGTACGAGTTTACACTCGTTTTTGAAATGAACATGGCGCACATGGCCAAAGCTTCAAAGGATAGAACGGGTCTGTTCATGGGTAAACCTGAGTTTGTTCCTACGGTAGAAACCGGCAGAGCTATAGCCGAATGGTGTAGTCAAGGCATTGATGTACCTCAGGGATTTACATACGACCAGGTGTTACAGCTCGTTCGCAACGCTCAGAACATCTCCGAACTGAATACCCTATACTACACCTATCCGCAGTATCAACAAGCTCTCAGGGACGAGTTTACTACCCGGAAACTCCAGATTCAAAACAACATTATTCACCAAACCAACCAACAGTAACATGCAATCAGACATCAAAGAGCCCGTTGCAGTGGGCGAAACACTTACTGAGATCATGGATGAACTGCAATCATCCAGCCGTGGCTTCATTGAGGCCAACACCATCAGCGGAACGCTGCACGAACTTAACAACAAGCACATCATCCCTGTATTCGTGAAGGAGAATGAGCCTGCCATATCGCACGGTGAGTTCATCGATGCTACCATGCAGGCAGTCAGCGGTATCTTCAAGGGTGAGACCATCCTACGCCCCAACATTCGACTCTCCCACCCTATAAAAGGCAGAACCCCGGAGGCCCGAAATAAGCCTGCCAGTGAGCTGCTGGAACACGAGAAAACGCTCTACTACGAAAGGATGGCATTCCTGATAGAAATACCGTCTATCACGAACGAGATTGAAGGTAACCGACTCAATCTTACCATCGGTGGCGTAAAGAGCTACAACCTGGACAGCCTAATGACCAAGAACTCCGAGCAGCATTTTAAGGTGTTCATCGGGTTTAAGAACCTCGTATGCACCAACCTGTGTGTATCAACGGACGGCTATCTTGGCAACTTGAAGGTTCGCAGCATTGGTGC
The DNA here is from genome assembly GCA_016786565.1 of Flavipsychrobacter sp. GTDB lineage: Bacteria > Bacteroidota > Bacteroidia > Chitinophagales > Chitinophagaceae > Nemorincola. Next base: position 3,045 of record JAEUVY010000109.1, on the reverse strand, counting down.
ACTGTACAGGGCTATTGAATCACTGGTTATGGAGTTCGATGCTGTACACACGGCAGATGAACTACAGAGACTACAGGGTTTCGCCCTCACGGAGAGCCAGTTTGCCCAACTCGTAGGAAGAGCTCGAATGTACCGCCACATGCCCGATGGTGCCAAACAGAGCATCACAGAACTGGGCCTCGGGGATGCACAGCTCAACGCCGTGTGTAAGGACTACTACACCGATAAGTCGTTTTGCTGTAACTCGGATGGTAGTATCAACCTATGGCGGCTATACAACCTTCTCACAGGCGCAAACAAGAGCAGCTACATAGACATGTTTCTCGATAGGAGCGCTCAGGCATTCAACCTCACACGAGAGCTTATGGGTGCGCTACAGAACAAATCGGATTGCTGGTATATAAACTAAGCGCATATGGAAGACTTCACCGTCAGCTATTGCGACCATACCAGTATATTGATCGTGAACACAATGGGACGTATGCGGCGGTTATATACCCCATTCAGGGTCACATGCAAAGAAGACTACATGGGATTGAAGAAAGGAACGTCCATCTATGTGGACGAAGTTTCAACCAATCTCCACGATGATCTCCTGTATGTAACCAGCCTCGGCGTATTCGCCCATTCTCATTTCGCGATTGTTGCCAGTTTCTGACCCTACGGGAACCAGCCCCAGAGGTATGATGCAGTCAGGTGCATCCAAGTTCCCCAAAGTCGAACGGCGGAGAGTTATGTTGTATTTCGTTTCCACTTATGCAAAGCGTGCAGTTTGTGCAATATGTGCAGTTTGCACGATTGGCAGATATGGCACGGTAGGCAAAGTTGGTTTCTGTTGAGACGGGCTACCTCTCTGAAATCTCAAAGTCCCCTGAAAAAGAAATGTTACCTTTAAGGCATAGCCACGGGCAGGCGGAGGAGTATTAGCACGGTGAACTCCGCAAGCCTACTCTGATGATCCCTACCCGTGGTTTGTCTTAGAATAATACTACAGCGAAACCCTTCCCAAAAAGTACACTTCACATTCATTGAATTCATTTTTTAACCCGCATTTTTGTTGACTTGGTTGAAAATCAGTTGTAAATGAAAATTAAAATTTCCCTCAATCCCGCTACAGTACTACATTTCAGGCAACCCCTGACTGGACTGTTAATCATGGGGTCTCAGGTTCAAGTCCTGAAGGGGGAGCAAGAAAAGAAAGGGTTATACTTACATAGTGTAACCCTTTCTTCATTTTATGAAAAAGTTCTGTCAAAATTCTGAATTTGATTTAAAGCTTATCTCTATTTTTCTGGCGTTACTGATTTCTATTAGAACTTATGGACAATCGGTGAATGGGAGAAACTGGATCCATTCTAAAGTTAATTATCGCATTTCTCCCAATAACTCTACTTTTATCACCAATAGTTTACCCAGAGGAGGTGGCCTCGCGTATCATGCTGGGAAAGAATACAACTACTTTATTTTTTGGGCCAGCATACTTAATAATTCTACATCAAATTTAGAATTACAAATTAAATTCCCTTCACTCACTTTCTTCAATTCAAACAGATCTCATTTTATCGCCACGTTAACTAAGGCTAAAATGACACCTGACAAAATTCAAGAGTTAGACTATGGACTTAATGATATACCCTCTCTTTTGAATGTTGAATCAAACTAACTAAAATTTCTTAAGAACAGGATTTCACCTCAGAAGGAATATTTATTTTATATACCTGTTTTCATTAATAAAACAAAGTGGCCGGTCAGGGCAGAATTTATATTAAAAGGCAAAGAGCTATATTACAAAATCACAGCCGGCACAGATACTGTAATTGTTCCTTGTGGAGAAATTAGTTTTTCAAATTAATGACGCAGCCCTTTTGAATTTGATTCCGGCAAATAGTACTTTCAGCCATTAACCTAAAGTTGAACTTTTTCATTGCCATACCTATACACTCAATCATCGCAGTATAGCGTCATCTTTCGTCGATAAAGAGAGCACGCTACAGTAAAAGGGGGCTAGGCAACCAGAACACATTTTCATTTCCGGCATACCACTTTCCCGAGCAAATAATTCACATTCACACTTTTCATTTATGTGGCATTTTAGTGTTAGTAGCTACTAATCATTCAGGAAATGAAGTAGCATTGTGGGTTGTTACAAATTAAACTCGAAAATTATGAGAAAATTAATATCTGTGATCGTCGCAGTACTTTGTGTACTGCCTGCGCTAAAAGCCGCAACCATCAACAGTGGGGGAAGCAATAATATCTGCATTGGCGTACCAAGAACACTCACGATAGACACAACCGGTGGCACGTGGAGTAGCTCCAGCACTGCAACTGCAGTAATAGGTAGCGCTACGGGTATTGTCACGGGTGTTGCGCCCGGGGTCGTCACAATCAGCTATGTGTTGCCCGGAATGGTTATCACCAAAGTACTGGGTGTTTATCCACAACCATTAGCTATAACAGGCACTTCATCGCAATGCGCCGGTGTAAATGTTGGCCTTACCAATAGCACAGCGGGTACAGGAACTTGGAGTTCATCCGACGTATCGGTTGCAACAGTAGGTAGCAGCAACGGTGTTGTCACCGGTGTAGCCACAGGCACATCTGTCATTACCTACAGAATGAATGTATCCGGTTGTTTTACAACCCGCGTGCAAACAGTGAATCTATCCCCCACCCCCATTGTAGGCACGACGCCTATGTGCCTCGGCACAACACAAACAATGACCAGTACACCCGGCGGTGGCACCTGGACCAGCAGTAATACAGGCGTAGCGTCAGTAGGATCTTTGTCAGGAGTTGTGAACGGATTGGCAGGTGGCACCACCAACATTAGCTATCGGGTCGGTACATGTACAAGAACGCTGTCTTTGTTTGTATCAAACCCACCGGCAATTATCACCGGCACAACTAATATTTGTGTGGGCGCATCCTCTACATTATCATCTGCAACAACAAGCGGTGTATGGACATCCGGCAACACTTCAGTTGCCACCATCGGATCATCTACAGGCATTGTAAATGGCATCACCACAGGCACGGCAACTA
>JAEUVY010000051.1 GCA_016786565.1 Flavipsychrobacter sp. | reverse complement strand
TGTTGCGTGTACTTGCGAGTCCGTACCGATACATACTTTCAGTCTGTGTCCGGCATTTGTCTCACAAATAATTGCCTCCTCAACTGCGGCCTTTACAGGAATTCTTAACGGTTCACCGCTGAATCTTCTCCATAACATATTGATGTATTTTAGGTTTACTAAAGTTACCGACATTAGTATTGCCAAAATATTACTACAATATAAACCCAATATGAAATGCACACTTAATGCACATTTAATATATAGATACGCACACAAAATGCAGGTATTTTGCACCATTAAGGATCACTAATGCACACATTATCACATGTGTTCTCGCCAAAACTTTAGCAAATAAATGACTGAATTGAATCACCTATCGCCCGCTTTAGTCAGCTCAATTATCTGTTTATATCCCTGTTCTGTAGATATTTCCAAGGTATAAACCCCGGCAGGACTTGTTGGAGGGATCTTTACTTCAAGGCTGTTCTCCCCTTCTTCCATTACTTTGCCGTCGGCAAAAGCAACAACGGGTTTCCCTGCCTTATCCAAAAGTCGCGCAGAAACCTTTTGGTCATCCACCAGATCAAACGAGAATCTGACAGTATTCCGGATAGGAACCGGATAAATATGGTGCTGCACTTTTCTGTTGGGTACGTCTATCACGCCAAGAGATGTATCCAAAAGGAAAGTAGTAAGTGTGAGGAGTGTCTCCTTTCCCGATAGTTCATTCAACTCGCTTAGCCTGTATATCTTCCTCTCGCTCGCAGCCAATGCTATATTGTGTGCAACCGGCACATACCCATTCGCGAAAAAATGCATTCCAAATCCCGTTAGCGTCCCATAACCATACTGAGGATCAGGTGTACCTTCTTTACCAAAACGTAATAATATCTCTCTGCTGTTTACTCCTTCATTTGCATTTCGCCCGGCGCCGGACACCACTATCTTGTCACCCGGCAAGATCAGCATGTCGTGCAGTGTGTTCTCATGATAAGGTGCCGCTATCCGTACTGCAGTACCACCGCCAAAGGCCGTATCTGGCACACCCCATTGTGTAAATGAAGCTAGAAAAATAGACTTTCGCCCTTCCGGTGATCGACACGTCCCCCCAACAATAATTTTCCCGTCCGACTGTAGCCCCATGTGGCTAACATCCGTCAGCTCCAATTTTTCCGCAGGCATCGCTGCGTTACCACCTATTCCGAACATGGTGTCCTTGGTACCATCCGCATAGTATCGGGTCACAGAGATGGTCCGCACTCCGCCGGTTTCATTTAACGCGGCCAGCAATAATTTGCCATCGGTCTGCTGGCACACCGCGCTAACCTTCGCATTGCCAGGAATAGAATTGTCAACGATCACACCTCCGGTTCCGAAATTAGTTTCTCTATCGCCATTATACTGAAGCCGCGAAAGGAAAGGGGACCACCTGCCCTCTGAAAAACATGACCCCGCAACCAGTATCTTTTCATCCGGCAACACGGCAATACCTGCTGCATAAGATGAATCCCCCACCTTTATCTGTTGTACACGGGCAAGGAAATCGTTATCCGGATCACCATTGCGGCCATACCTTGAGAGTGTCGCATGTGGCGCCCCTGCTGAATCAATAGATGCCCCGCCACAAAAAAGTATCCGATTCCACTTATCAATGGTGACTGCCCGGGTAGAACAGTTGTAGTGATCTTCAAACAGCTGCCGGGAAGACCGTGCGCCATTATAGGCATCATCATTCTCTCCGTTAGCAAATAAGCGCCCCGAGAAAAAACGCCCTTCAGTGGACGTGAAGAAAAGAAGCTTACCATCGGGTTGCCGAACAAAAATACTACGACCACCGCTTGGTCTCATCGCAGCCGATCGCTTCACCGAAACCTGCGAATTGCCGGCTATTGCAACAAGCATTAACGAAAGGAACACTATACACTTCTTCATCGGCAATTGTACATTTTAGACAAATAAAAAACTTCAGTGTCAGCCATACCGACACTGAAGTTAGGAAAAGGAATTTGAAGACATTAAATATCGAGACCGTATTTGCGGGCTGTATCCTTCGCAATGTCGTATCCTGCATCAGCATGACGAATAACACCCATTGCCGGATCGTTATGTAACACCCTGCGCAAACGGTCTTCTGCGTCCTGGGTTCCGTCTGCAACTATCACCATACCCGCATGCAGCGAGTAACCCATACCCACGCCACCGCCATGGTGGAAAGACACCCAGCTGGCGCCACCTGCAGTATTGATAAGCGCGTTGAGTATTGGCCAATCGCCAACTGCGTCACTTCCATCCATCATTGCTTCCGTCTCACGGTTGGGCGATGCAACTGAACCTGTATCCAGATGATCGCGACCGATAACGATCGGTGCTTTCACCTTTCCGGTTCTTACAAGTTCATTGAACAGCAAACCAGCTTTCTCGCGTTCACCCATTCCCAGCCAGCAGATACGCGCCGGCAATCCCTGGAATGCGATACGGTCTTTCGCCATATGCAACCAACGATGCAAGCCCGCGTTGTCAGGGAACAATTCCATCAGCGCTTTGTCTGTTGTGTAAATATCTTCGGGATCACCGCTGAGTGCTACCCAACGGAACGGTCCCTTGCCCTCGCAGAACAATGGACGAATGTATGCAGGTACAAAGCCCGGGAAATCAAATCCATTGGTAACGCCGCGCTTGTCATGAGCCTGTCCGCGGAGGTTGTTGCCATAGTCGAAGGTTATCGCACCACGCTTCTGCAACTCCAGCATCTGACGAACATGTTTTGCCATCGTATCCAGTGATCGGCTGGCATATTCCTGCGGATTCGCAGTTCTCAGCACATTCGCCTCAGCTACACTAAGTCCCTCGGGGAAGTACCCTATCAATTCGTCATGAGCTGATGTCTGATCCGTAAGCGAGTCAGGAGTGATATTGCGATCTATCAGTCGCTGCAGCAGATCCACCACATTACAGCACACACCTATCGAAACACGCTCACCCTTAGCTTTTGCTTCCAGCGCCCAGTCTATACTTTCATCAATATTGTTGGTCCATTTGTCGAGGTACCTTGTTTCGATCCTCTTAAGGATGCGCCACTCTTCCATCTCAGCAGCCAGACACACACCCTCATTCATGGTTATCGCCAATGGTTGAGCACCACCCATACCACCAAGACCGGCAGTAACATTGAGTGTTCCTTTCAATGTACCACCATAATGCTTATCTGCCAGTGACAGATACGTTTCATACGTACCCTGAACGATACCTTGAGAACCTATGTATATCCAGCTACCGGCCGTCATCTGACCATACATCATCAGCCCCTTCGCCTCCAGTTCACGGAAGTGCTCCCAATTTGCCCAGCGACCCACAAGGTTACTATTTGCGATCAGAACGCGTGGTGCGTCTTTATGTGAACGCAAAACACCTACCGGTTTACCACTCTGAACCATCAGTGTTTCATCTTCATTCAGGTCCTTCAGGCACTCCAATATCTTATCAAAACTCTCCCAATTGCGGGCTGCCTTACCTATCCCTCCATATACTACCAGATCCTCGGGGCGTTCTGCCACTTCAGGGTCCAGATTGTTCTGTATCATTCTATATGCTGCCTCAGCCACCCAATTCTTACAATTTAGCTGGTTGCCCCTCGGCGCCCTTATAACTCGGTTCTTAGTTGTCATAAACGATCATTTATCCTTGTGGTGCCAAAATTAACCGTTTATTTAAAACAAATAGAAAGTTAAACAAAATGGCATCAGGCAGAAATCGCATTATCAATGACATTTACTATTTTAGTAGTCTGGGAGGGATACTCCCGACGTGTCACCACACTTTAAACCATTTAAACACCACACCATGTTTCCTCTTTTTGTAAGGGCCGTCGCCTTAGCATGCATTAGTTTGTTTTTCAATAATATGTATGCCGCCAAAACCATCCTGAAGGGGCATTTTAACTATGACACCGACAGCATCGTTATTGTAACCTACCACCCTTCCCCGATCAATTGTATTGACAGCCGCCCCGAGCGTATAGTAGCCAAATCCGATAAAAACAGGAATTTTTCAATTGTATTAGATATCTCCAAACCGGAGTCAATAAACCTGATGTGCGGTGAATCGTGGTTATTCTTCAGCAAGTTTATTTCACCGGGCGACAGTTTGTATTTCGAATTCGACACCGCGGGCACAACAATATCCGGGCGTGGTGAAGACGCCTTTGCAGGTATGTTTGAATTTGACAGAATATTTCTCACGAAGGAACGGATCGCCGAGATGCAGGGAACCCTTGAAAAACTGCACGACACAGAATTCGCCAAATATTGGAGCGACTTCAGCGATAGCAGTATTGCATGCTACGAAAGGATCTTCGCCGGCAAAGATCTTAATCCGGCACTAAAGGCAGCGATCTATAATGAGATGCGATACCAAGCGGGTGTCAATATCGTAAATTACGGATGGAGGGGCCGATATGCTCACGAACATATCTTCGAAACACCCGGCTTCAGAAAATATCTCAACAAATTCTTAATCAGTGATCCCGCGGCATTAGCGAGTTCCTATTATGTTGGGTTCGTCAGGAACATCGTTCGTTATTCTGCCGAACCTATGGGAGGGAGAAAGCCACGTAAACCAAACTTCAACCAGATGAACGAACGATGCAGGGTCTATGATTCTATTGCCAAAACGCTTTTCACCGGCGAGGTTTATGATGTTGCGCTTTACTCCTTCCTTCAGAATGAAACAGAGTCCCTCGAACATCTGAAAGGTGGCAAGGCTTTTGATACCACATTTAAAAAAGCTCAGAGGTGCATCAGTTTGTTTGCAAAGGGGTTTCACAATAAAAGATACCTCCACAGCATAAACGAAAAATTAACAGAGCTAAGTAAGCCCGAGCAAGATGCATTCAATTTCACACTTAATGATTTCAACGGTAGACAGGTGAAGCTGTCTGACTTCAAAGGGAAAGTGGTCTACTTGGATTTCTGGGCAACTAACTGCCCGCCATGCATAAACGAACTGGCACCAATGGCAGAACTTCAGAAGACGTTTGAAGGATCCGATGTGGCCTTTGTCTCGATCTCATTTGACAATGACATTGATGCTCCCCGAAAGATGATTAATAAGTACAGCATCGGTGGCACCCATCTCATCGAAAAAAGAGGTTTTGCTTCTGATTGTGCAAAACACTTTCACGTCAGTGGAATACCTCGCTATATCCTGATCGGAAAGAACGGCAAAATAATCTCGAACGATGTACCGAGACCAGGTTCACACCCCGAATCATACATAAGCAATGCTTTGATACGTGCAGACTGACCTCCTATTCATGCTACGATACACTATATGTACGGTAACCTTTGCGGTATCATTTTGTAACAGTGTGCCCAATACAAATGTCTAAACACAAATATTTTTCCTTCGCAAACAGCATAGCGAATCACTGGTTGACATATAAAGTTGCACACCTTCTACCGTCAACCCACTAATAGATCTTATTAGTCAGATTTTTGAATTCCCTGGGTTTACGAACAGTAAACACCCTTGAAATATTAAACCCGAACCGGATACCACCATCGGTCCATTTGTCGGTTGTTCTTCCCACGTACGTCCGTTCGGTCAAGCCTGCTGAATTGGTGAAATGTAGCTGAAAAACATGCCCTCCGGTCTCAATATCAAACCCAACAGAAAGCGAATTGGTTGTGCCGGCCATTTTAAGATCAGGAAGCTGATAGAAGTACTCTAAATTCAGCGACACTCTTTTCGACAATTTCAACCGGCCGCCAAAGCCAAGAGCTATCAGGTCATTGGCATCGCTCTGCAGTTCCACAAGATTGTAATGTACGTGTGTAGGCATAAACTGCAACGACAACGACTGGCTGAACTTTCTCGCTACCAGTATCTGATTGGCGTAACACACCCTGTTCGAAAAGTAATAAGTTTGCCCCGGAAGCACATTAGCGTCCAGCGTTTGTATCATTGACGAACCAACGTACGATACACTTAAAGGAGACCTGTTACTCTGCCTCAAAATTTTCGCTTTCACGTATCCGTCGTATTCTTTCTCGTAAGAGTTCCTGCCAATGCCTACTGTTATACCATCTGTCAGTCCATAATCCAAACCAAGCCTGATAGTGGCTCCATCCAATCCGAAGAAATCCTTTATTCCTTTATCAATGCTGGTGAACCGGTGAGATATTTTCAGATCAAGTACACCCTTGCCGGTATTCTCGATACTATGTGAATTTATGATACGGGTAGTCTTAAAGGTCGCTATCGTGTATTCAGTCTTTTTCTTAGTCGCAGGGTCCGACTCGTTGAGCATATTTGCCAACTCGTCCGATTCGTCTTTCTCCGCCAATGCCGTCGATTCCTTGTTATCAAGCTGCACCTGAGCAGATGCCTGAAATGACATAGCGACTATCATAATACTGAATGACGCTAACAAAATTGACTTTCTCATATTGAAGTACTTAAAGGGATATTGAAATAGCCTATCGAAACAAAAAACCTAAGTAAGTTTTACCTACACACTGTTTAGTTGTTTTTTGCCCCGTTTCCGACCCAAATACGTATTTTGTTGATGGTACAGTCCGTCAACTTGCTTCCATTCTTGGGCATTGCCGAAAAGCCTGACTTGTGCTCTATGACAGAAACCAGCTTACCGTTCAGTGCAGTGACCTGTACACCTGCATAACTACTGAGGTCTATACCCGATGCCGGTGCCGCACCTGCATGACACCCGGAATATGCACAGTATTGTGTCATAACAGGGGCAATTGACGCAGCATAGGTGACATTACTTGTGTCGCAAGCCTGCGTAGGATACAGTGTTTGTTTATCATCGTCATAGCATCCTGCAAGAGCTACGAGAAATAAAATAGACGCCGATAGATATTTCATACAAAGCGAAGTTAGTTATTTAATGCACCGGCAGAAACCCATTTCTGAAATTGAGAGAGCTGACATGCTGATAGTTTGTTTCCTCCTTTAGGCATTGCCGAAAAGCCCGTGTTATGATTCACTGAGCCAATGAGCTTGCCATTATCAGCTACAATTTTCAAGCCGGCATAGGTGTCTAGTATCACGCCACCCAGCGGTGAAGCGCTATTATGACATCCATTGCAATAGGTGCTGACCAGTGGCTTTATGGCGCCGGAGTACGTAAATACCGCATCGTCACATGGCCCCTGAGAGCAGTTAGTTCCATTAGGTGCACCCGCATCGATCCAGCGCTTTACCAGGCTGATCTGCTCTGCCGACAACGGTGGATTCGGAGCCTGAGGCATCCTTTTACTCACATTGTTCTCAACAAGCACTTCATATATCTCGCTTGCATTCGCATTACCGGGAACAATACCCCTTCTCCTGATGTTTGTATAATCGGTCAGTACATACTCTTCTGCTGCCGTGGCTGCATCGTGACATCCCGGCCGCGCACACCCCGACACAAAAATGGGAAGTATGTCCCGTTCAAAACAGATCGAAGAGTCGGTCGTCACACCCGGAGTACCGCCCCCGCCGGTAGGAGTCGCGCTTGGCGGCTCGTGCTTGCACGAGGCTACAATTAAAGCAATTACGAAACCGAGGGAAAATAACAGAGGTTTGTTCATAAAGACACTATTTTTTTACTATTCGAAGATAAAATGAATGGATAGAATCTTTGCCTGAATTCAGCTGAATCGGTAAATACTGGTGATGAAAACGGAAAAATGGCGACTAAACCGCGTCATCCAACCACTGTTTAAAGTCGGCCGATCGTTCAGAACTTACTACAGGCGGCTCCTTAACAGGCGGATTCAACTTAATTAATATGCGCGATTTCGTATAAATCTTCATTTCATCTATAGACCTGAAGCTCACCAGGTACTGACGGTTGATTCTGAAGAACATCCTGGGATCTAACATAGACTCCAATGCATCCAGATTATGATCCATAGGCCAGGTCTGCCCGTTAAAGGATTTAGCAAAAGTGGCTTTGCTCTCAGAGTAGCAATATGCTATATCGCAAACTTGAAGTGCTTTTATTGTTTCTCCGAAGCGCACCATAAATCGGGATTTGTATTTCCCCCGCCCGGTGTCTTCTGTGCCCGGTTCCACCGATTGAGCCCTCAGTTGCATAGCTTTGTGAACAGCGAACAGCAGTTCCTCTTTCTTCACCGGTTTCAAAACATATCCCGATCCGTTGGTTTTAAAAGCCTCTATCGCATACTGATCATATGCGGTCGTGAAAATGTATGGACACTTCGGCGAAACCTGACTGATCAATTCAAACCCCGATCCATCTGCCAGATGAATATCTATCAGCATTAGGTCAGGCTCTTCATTATTTTCAAACCAGGTCACGCCCGATTCAATACTGTCGATGTGACCAACGATCTCAGTTTCAGGTAACAGTTCATTTATAATTTTCACCAATCGGTTATAAGCCGGCATTTCATCCTCAACAATTAGAATTTTCATCATAGCGGTAGTTTAACAATAAAATATCCGTTTTCTATATACGTGGCTACGTTTTTTCCACCTTGCAAATGGTACCTCTCCCTTAAATTTCTGAGCCCCAGACCGGCTCCCTTCTCCTTTTCAACTTTTGGCTTTATGTTGTTTTTCACCGTCAACACCCCATCGGCAGCAGATATAACTATGTGCAAAGGACTCGCCATCGAAACCACGTTGTGTTTTATGGCGTTTTCAACAAGTAACTGAAGAGCCATCGGCACTACTTTTCCTGCCGAACGGTAAACAGGAGCGATTTGTAATTCCACGTTCAATGCGGCACCGAACCTGGTCTTTTGTATATGCACGTATTTCTCAAGCAGATCCAGCTCTTCGGCCATTGTTATTGAATCAACATTATTGTAGGTGAGCAGGTTTCTGTAAAAATCCGATAAATGGATCGTGTACTCAGTTGCGGCATTTTTATTGTCGTCAATAAGGCTCACCAATGTATTCAGACTATTGAACAAGAAATGTGGGTTCACCTGACTTTTAAGGTACTCATATTCATATTGGTGCCGCTCCCGCTCCAACTTAGATCGGGTACGCAGTTTGTTCTCTCTGTTGCGTATCACCATTAAGACAACTGTTGTTACGATCACACCTGCCATTATTAGGAACCAGCTACGACGCCAAAACGGCTTGGCAATCAAAAATTCAAATGTCGATTGGGATGGAACAGAAAAATCAGATGTGAGAGAAGATTGAACTACAAAGGAGTACCTGCCTGGTGGCAACTGCGGAAAAACAGCCGCGCGGTCACGGGTCACTACCCAATCGTCATTGTAGCCCGCCAGTCGGTACCTGAAATAAAGCCGGTCCGGATTGGTAAAATTCACCCCGTCAAACTTAAATGTGAATGAATTTTCACTATGCTCGAAGATCTTTTTCCCGTTAGCGATAGACTTCGAGAATACAAGAATATCAGAAATATGTACGCCAGACCGTAAGTCGGGGACAAGGTCAGACCGGCTGAAGGAAATAAATCCATGTTCAAACGGCACGTAAACCACTCCCCTGCTGTCAACCGCAAAACAATTAAGCGTTTCTGAAACACTGTCAATGTCCATATCCAGCATTCGGGTATAATGCCGGAAGCATCCTGATGCAGGATAGTATTCGTCTATCCCCTTCTTGTGTAAGACGAGTATGTTTCCGTCTCTTATTGTTTTCAATCCATAAATGTTATGATCGGTCAGACCGCTCGTTTTATTGTAGGTCCTCCATTCACCATTTTTGTATCTCAGAAGCCCGTCTTTCATTGTCGCCATCCAAATGGCGTCATCGCTCCCTTGTGTGATACTATAGATAACTTTTTCTCTCAAACCAAGACCTGATGTAACATTGAAATATTGACCGTTCTGATAACGATACCCACCGGCCCCGTCTGTAGCTATCCACATGGCGTTACCTCTGTCCGCATAGAGCTGATAAACATAGTCGCTGCCCATTCCCGACGTTTTACTATGTCGTTGTTTATGGGTACACTCCGGCGATGTTCCGGTAGCAACGATCTCATCTACACCTCCCAACGAAGCAACCCAAATGGTATCTTTTACGGCCGAAATACTAAGTATCTGCTTGCTGGTAAGCTGTGAGTTGCACGATACAGGTACGGGAATATTACCCCCTGATGCACATAATAGCCCTTGCCCCAATGTACCGATCCACAACCTTTTGCGTTCATCACAATACATCGCAGTTACTATATCGGCGGTAGTCGCCCATTTTAACGGTACGCAGCCGGGAGCCATTTTGTAAATATTTCGTCCCAATGAATAATATAGGACGGTATCTACAAATGCCATAGAGGTAAGTTCTCTTAACGAAAAGTTCGTGGTCACATTGACCCTTCACATGTCCGGAGAGTAGAACTTGATCAACCCTGTCGTACTTCCACACCAGAAGTTGCCCGTCTTATCCGCCCCCAGAGATCCCAAGGCGCTTTCCCCCTTATATACCACTGCTGAGATCAATCTCCCCGCAGGTGATATCGACACTTCAACGAGGGCGCCCGATTGAGTCGTCACCCAGTACGTCTTTTTACCTATCCTTACAATATCATTTACCTGGCCCCAGGGCCAGCGTTCGGTTCTGGTTACTTCAAGGTCTTTTGAAGTAATAATACTTACACCTCCCTGCTGGCCACCGACAACTATAAAACTGTCTGTTGGGTCAACCGTCATCGCACGACAAATGTTGTCCGAGAGTCCAGTTAGTTGGTCCCTGTACAAGAGTTTTCTTATAGTTTTTTGCTCATAACTAAAGAATGTCAGACCGTGATCGGTAGCAGTAACGTATCCACCATCCGGGAGCTTCGAAATTTTATAGACATAGTCGTCTGATAGCCCGTTTTTTTTGGTAAACTCAAGTACAACCTTGTCCCGAATGCAAAATAGTAACCCACGTGTGTCTGTGGCAACAATAATGGTCGAATCATTCACAATTTCAATATCATGGACAACTGCATTGATCGTAGATGCTGCACAGATTGTTCTGTACCTGTGAAATTTATCTAAACTCAGCACACTGCCCTCGGCACACCCTACAAGCGTCTTCCCGTTTTCATTTGTAATGCAACGAGGGGATACATTTGCCCCCCAAGGCACCACTTTAAAGGTGCTGCCATTGTATAGGTAGGTTTCTTTGTCGGCACCCAATAAAAGAAAACCGTTCAGGTCCAGGGAAACACATTTCACCTGCACGTTCTGGTCTTCATCACCCACGGGAACAAACTTCACGAACGGAACTTGCCCCCTCACAAAAGATCCGGCAAAAAGCAGGAAAAGGAGAAATGTCAGATAGCGCATCAGATCTTAGGCTTTAACGTTGCAGATAATGCAACCTTTATTTCTGACGACAGTTTTTCAAACACCAACCGGGGTATCTTTATATTATGATCACTAAGGCCAACAGTGAATGCAGAAGAAATACTGAGTGTTCCATTTTTTACACGCACATCGGCTTGCACAATCCGTTCAGCCTGTACACCGTGAATGGACATCTGTCCTTTTGCCCTTACTGTGTATTCACCCTCTTTTGACAGGTCCACATCTTCCACGATCTTCCCCCTGAAGGTCGCGTCTGCATATACATTCGTTTCAAGGTAATTCTCGTTAAAATGCTCCTGTTGCAGCTTGCTGTTGAACCCTAAAAATGAACTCATCGGTATCTTGAAAGCAAACGTTCGTTTTTGAATATCGATCAATCCTCTTAGTTGATCCGACGACGCACTTATAAGCTCTTTCGGCGCCTCGGACCTGAAACTGACCTCCCCTTTCAACACTTCATAGACCTTTGACGACTGTGCAAAGCCGGGGAAACTGATCATACAGAGCACCAAAACAACCAACGATCTTACCGATAGCATCATGCACAAATTTAACCAAAACAGTTGTTGCCCGAGCAACTCCATGTATTGCAGTGGAAAACCCCTGCGACCAGATATTCTCTTGATTGCAGGGGAATTGATTGCCGGAACCTGAGCAGGTACTAATCATGCCCTATTTCGTGGTGGTGATCGTCATTTTTAAAGTTGGCGATCAATTTATTATACATTGCAACATTCGATGTTGATGAAATAACCAGAGTACCGCTCGTCAGTGTCGCAGATGAGATCATGCTGCTGGTGATGCCATTCGTAAGTCGGGACAGATCGAATACTGTGAGAGAAGTAAAAGTACTGCTATCGCTCATAGTTACGTTATATTGCTCGGTTTTCAGCGAAACCAATTCATTTACCACAACACTCACCGGGATAGTTGTACTACCGTCGCTGTATGTTCCTGTCAACTGTATCGATGGAGCTGAAGAACGGGATAATTCTATTTTAAGTTCCACTTCATTATAGGTACCAGACGCTATAGTAAAGGCTCCGAAATACGTTGCTGTAGGCGACATCAGGTCAATAGTAGTCGTGTTTACAGTCTTATATTCAAGCTCTACACCGTTCTTCTTGGCTTCAAACTTTATTACAGACGGACTGGCAGTTGCTTTCGTCCAGGTAAATGAACCGCCCGCGGTTGGCTTTGGCGCAACACCATAGGAGTAGTTCGACGCTTTCAACTGGTACCTCAATTTTGGCGACTTAGACGAAGTTGTACCCGTACCACCTGTTGATGTGGTGCTGCTTTTGTCATCTGTACCGCTTCCGTTTTTATCATCTGTACCACTTCCGTTTTTGTCGTCAGTGCCTGTTGAGTTTGAACCCTTATCGTCAGTTTTGGTTGTACCGGGCTTTACGGCAAGGTTATCGTTCTTACTGCAAGAAGTGAGAGCCAGTACACTGAACATTACCGCCGAAATCATGATTGTGATCTTTTTCATTTTGCTGTTTTTTGGTTGTTTTTAATTTATGTAGCAAATGTACCCGCAGTACTCTTGTCGGGCGGTATCAACCTGTCCGAGGTAGTATTCCGCCATGACGAAACGGGAAAAATCAATGACGAATCAGTTGATGATTTTCATTTAGGCGACGCTCACTGTCCAAAGCCGCATTGTACACAATTGACGTGTATTACTCCTGCGTACATATTATGCAGCTTATATAGGCGTATTCCCTCTGTCCTAGCCGTCGCCGGGCCACTGTTTCCGAACAATCATCGATCACTTCTATTTGCCGGTACAGGATATCCTTTCGCTGCAAAAATCAACCTGAAGGGATTACCGGCTTCCGGAACAGTAACCTCAACTCGCCTCATTGACAAGGTAAGATTATGTCTGTGTTATTATTTCAGACAACAAAAAATCAACGGTCGGCCCCTTATACATTTTTTGTTCCTTTGCAAAAATCGTTGTGCGAATGACCAACTTACATATTAGGATTGCGACTACTTTCCTATTTCTACTCTCTTTGAACACTTAT